>NZ_JBDIMF010000010.1:0-5892 GCF_039614825.1 Sphingomonas qilianensis
CCGATGGTTGCGGGGACAGGATTTGAACCTGTGACCTTCAGGTTATGAGCCTGACGAGCTACCGGGCTGCTCCACCCCGCGCCACGGTACGCCGCTCGCATGGAGTGCGAGGGGTATGACATGTGAATGGGTTCTTGATGATCCTTGGATGCTGTTTGACGCACCGGCTACAATGCCTGGCGACGACCTACTCTTCCATCGCTTAAGCGATAGTACCATTGGCGCAGTCAGGTTTCACGGCCGAGTTCGAGATGGGATCGGGTGGGGCACTGACGCTATAGCCACCAAGCAATGAAGCCGGTGCGTAAACATATATCCAGGGTTCACTGGAACCCAGACGCACGCGCCCGGGGGCGTTTGCGAATGGGTTCCAAAATCGATGCACGATTACCGTGTAGGCGTAGTTGTATTAGGCGTTGCTCTTAATCATCCGCACTATCTTCTGACAGTCGCTGGTCACCCAGTGTTGTCATTGATGGTGGGACTCTCAAGCGCGAATAGAGCAATTAGTATCGGTTAGCTCCATGCGTTACCGCACTTCTACATCCGATCTATCAACGTCGTGGTCTCCGACGGCTCTATGAAATCTTATCTCGAGGGAGGCTTCCCGCTTAGATGCTTTCAGCGGTTATCCCGTCCATACATAGCTACCCTGCTGCGCTTCTGGCGAAACGACAGGTACACCAGAGGTATGTTCAACCCGGTCCTCTCGTACTAGGGTCAACTCCTCTCAAATTTCGACGCCCACGGCAGATAGGGACCAAACTGTCTCGCGACGTTCTGAACCCAGCTCACGTACCACTTTAATTGGCGAACAGCCAAACCCTTGGGACCTGCTCCAGCCCCAGGATGTGATGAGCCGACATCGAGGTGCCAAACAACCCCGTCGATATGAGCTCTTGGGGGTTATCAGCCTGTTATCCCCGGCGTACCTTTTATCCGTTGAGCGATGGCCCTTCCACGAGGGACCACCGGATCACTATGACCGACTTTCGTCTCTGCTCGACTTGTCAGTCTCGCAGTCAGGCTGGCTTATGCCATTGCACTCTAACAGACGGTTTCCAACCGTCCTGAGCCAACCTTCGCGCGCCTCCGTTACTCTTTAGGAGGCGACCGCCCCAGTCAAACTACCCGCCACAGAGGGTCCCTGATCCAGTTTCATGGATCGAGGTTAGACATCAGAAAACAACAGGGTGGTATTTCACCTATGGCTCCACGTCAGCTGGCGCCAACGCTTCATAGCCTCCCACCTATGCTACACAGTTCTTTCCTAATGCCACTCTGAAGCTGCAGTAAAGGTGCACGGGGTCTTTCCGTCTAACCGCGGGTACTCCGCATCTTCACGGAGAATTCAATTTCGCTGAGCATGTCCTGGAGACAGTGGGGAAGTCGTTACGCCATTCGTGCAGGTCGGAACTTACCCGACAAGGAATTTCGCTACCTTAGGACCGTTATAGTTACGGCCGCCGTTTACCTGGGCTTCATTTCGGAGCTTGCACCCCTCCACTTAACCTTCAGGCACCGGGCAGGCGTCAGGCCCTATACGTCGTCTTGAAGCCGACTTAGCAGAGCCCTGTGTTTTTGCTAAACAGTCGCTACCCCCTGGCCTGTGCCCCCTCAATATGCTTGCGCACGATGAGGGCCTCCTTCTTCCGAAGGTACGGAGGCAATTTGCCGAGTTCCTTCAGGACACTTCTCTCAAGCGCCTTGGTATACTCTACCTGACCACCTGTGTCGGTTTCGGGTACGGTCTATACGGTGGGGCTATTTCCTGGAACCTCTTCAAAGCCCTCCCAATCCAATAAGGGAGAACAATTCACGAGATCCGTCACACACCACCAGGCCCACGAATATTAACGTGGTTCCCATCGACTACCCCCTTCGGGCTCGTCTTAGGGGCCGGCTCACCCTGCGCGGATTAGCCTTGCGCAGGAACCCTTGGTCTTTCGGCGAGAGGGCATCTCACCCTCTTTATCGCTACTCATGTCTGCATTCGCACTTCCGATACCTCCACGACCCATTACCAGATCGCTTCACAGGCTTACGGAACGCTCCGCTACCGCGTGAATAAATTCACACCCTAAGCTTCGGCACGTATCTTGAGCCCCGTTACATCTTCGCCGCAGGACCTCTTATTTAGACCAGTGAGCTGTTACGCTTTCTTTAAAGGATGGCTGCTTCTAAGCCAACCTCCTGGTTGTTTTGGAAGTCCCACATGCTTTCCCACTTAGATACGATTTGGGGGCCTTAGCTGTAGGTCAGGGCTGTTTCCCTTTTGACGATGGACCTTAGCACCCACCGTCTGTCTCCCGGATATCACTCGCAGGTATTCGGAGTTTGGTTAGAGTTGGTAGGTCTCGCGACCCCCGCATCCATCCAGTGCTCTACCCCCTGCGGTGTCCATCCGAGGCACTACCTCAATAGTTTTCGCGGAGAACCAGCTATTTCCCGGCTTGATTGGCCTTTCACCCCTAAACACAACTCATCCGGTAACTTTTCAACGTTAATCGGTTCGGACCTCCAGTGCGTGTTACCGCACCTTCATCCTGGTCATGCCTAGATCGCCGGGTTTCGGGTCTAATACATCAAACTAAATCGCCCTATTCAGACTCGCTTTCGCTGCGCCTACACCTAACGGCTTAAGCTTGCTTGATACATTAAGTCACAGACCCATTATACAAAAGGTACGCAGTCAGGCCACAAAAGCCCTCCTACTGCTTGTAGGCAATCCGTTTCAGGTACTGTTTCACTCCCCTCATCGGGGTGCTTTTCACCTTTCCCTCACGGTACTAGTTCACTATCGGTCGCATACGAGTATTTAGGCTTAGAGGGTGGTCCCCCTATGTTCAGACAGGATTACACGTGTCCCGCCCTACTCGAGTCCTGAATTCTCACTTTCGCATACGGGGCTGTCACCCGCTATGGCCACTCTTTCCAAAGTGTTCTGCTAGTTGAAATTCAGGCACTGGCCTGGTCCGCGTTCGCTCGCCACTACTAACGGAATCTCGGTTGATGTCTTTTCCTCCAGCTACTGAGATGTTTCAGTTCGCCGGGTTCGCTTCACGAAGCCTATGTATTCAGCTAAGTGATACCTTGCCCCAATTAGCTTCGCACTGGCTTGCGCCACTGCAAAGATAATCAGGATAGGTGGGTTTCCCCATTCGGAAATCTCTGGGTCAAAGGTTGCTCACACCTCACCAAAGCTTATCGCAGCGTGCCACGTCCTTCATCGCCTGTATGCGCCAAGGCATCCACGAATTGCCCTTACCTCACGCTTGAGAGTCCGCACCACCAACGACAACGCTGGGTTAAATCCCGAAGGACCTAACCAAAACTCGGCAGAGCAGCGAAGTGATGGAGATTGGTGCGGATGATTAAAAATGCTCAGCCTAATAACTTATTGGTATCGATCTGTCCGATCCAACATCGAGGCGAACCCCGAAATCTTCTCGTCCAAACCGATGACCGTTACGGCATCGATTTTAAGAACCCATTCACAATGTCAAATACGAGGAGCGTACTCCTCAGTCTTCCGCCGAAGCGGAACCGTTTCTCTTCATCTCTAGGTTATCGTGGCGAGTGGTGGAGCCTATCGGGATCGAACCGATGACCTGATGCTTGCAAAGCAACCGCTCTCCCAGCTGAGCTAAGGCCCCCTACTCGTTATGCTGGTGGGCCTGGGTGGATTCGAACCACCGACCTCACCCTTATCAGGGGTGCGCTCTAACCAACTGAGCTACAGGCCCGCACCTGCTGCGCCCGTCCGTCGCAGCTTGAGCTGCGCCTGATGGGCGCGCCTAAGGCGCCGACCGAGCTTGTCGCACGACCAGAACAGCAAATCTGTTCCGGCTGTGTGACTAACCTAGTGATGAAGGGACATGAGGACGGCGGCAAATGTTCTTTGGAATGGAGGAAGCTCTTCCCACCAGGCGTACCTGATAGGCGCTTTCCGCCGATATCCTTAGAAAGGAGGTGATCCAGCCGCAGGTTCCCCTACGGCTACCTTGTTACGACTTCACCCCAGTCGCTAAGCCCACCGTGGTCGCCTGCCTCTCATTGCTGAGTTAGCGCAACGCCTTCGGGTGAACCCAACTCCCATGGTGTGACGGGCGGTGTGTACAAGGCCTGGGAACGTATTCACCGCGGCATGCTGATCCGCGATTACTAGCGATTCCGCCTTCATGCTCTCGAGTTGCAGAGAACAATCCGAACTGAGACGGCTTTTGGAGATTAGCTCACCCTTGCAGGATTGCTGCCCACTGTCACCGCCATTGTAGCACGTGTGTAGCCCAGCGCGTAAGGGCCATGAGGACTTGACGTCATCCCCACCTTCCTCCGGCTTATCACCGGCGGTTTCTTTAGAGTGCCCAACTAAATGATGGCAACTAAAGACGAGGGTTGCGCTCGTTGCGGGACTTAACCCAACATCTCACGACACGAGCTGACGACAGCCATGCAGCACCTGTGCACTAGCCAGCCGAACTGAAATAATCCATCTCTGGAAAATATACTAGGCATGTCAAACGCTGGTAAGGTTCTGCGCGTTGCTTCGAATTAAACCACATGCTCCACCGCTTGTGCAGGCCCCCGTCAATTCATTTGAGTTTTAACCTTGCGGCCGTACTCCCCAGGCGGATAACTTAATGCGTTAGCTGCGCCACCGAAACTCTAAGAGTCCCGACAGCTAGTTATCATCGTTTACGGCGTGGACTACCAGGGTATCTAATCCTGTTTGCTCCCCACGCTTTCGCACCTCAGCGTCAATACATGTCCAGTGAGCCGCCTTCGCCACTGGTGTTCTTCCGAATATCTACGAATTTCACCTCTACACTCGGAATTCCACTCACCTCTCCATGATTCAAGCGATGCAGTCTAAAAGGCAGTTCTGGTGTTGAGCACCAGGCTTTCACCTCTTACTTACAAAGCCGCCTACGTGCGCTTTACGCCCAGTAATTCCGAATAACGCTAGCTCCCTCCGTATTACCGCGGCTGCTGGCACGGAGTTAGCCGGAGCTTATTCTCCCGGTACTGTCATTATCATCCCGGGTAAAAGAGCTTTACAACCCTAAGGCCTTCATCACTCACGCGGCATTGCTGGATCAGGCTTTCGCCCATTGTCCAATATTCCCCACTGCTGCCTCCCGTAGGAGTCTGGGCCGTGTCTCAGTCCCAGTGTGGCTGATCATCCTCTCAGACCAGCTAAGGATCGTCGCCTTGGTGCGCCTTTACCACACCAACTAGCTAATCCTACGCGGGCTCATCCCTGGGCGATAAATCTTTGGACTTTCGTCATCATCCGGTATTAGCAGTCATTTCTAACTGTTATTCCGAACCCAAGGGTAGATTCCCACGCGTTACGCACCCGTGCGCCACTAAGGCCGAAGCCTTCGTTCGACTTGCATGTGTTAGGCATGCCGCCAGCGTTCATTCTGAGCCATGATCAAACTCTCAAGTTTATGTCCGAAATCATCGCAGTGGAATTCCACGATAACCCCGCTCATTTCAAGGAGCCGTTCCTGCACATTTTCTTCAGGTTCCATGAGGCAAAACCCCACGACACCCATTTACGTATGGATACGTGAAGGACATATAGGAACGGCATATTTTAACCGAGCACCCAGCGCCTTGAAAACGCTGGACCCGGGCGCCGCCGCCCACATGTCCCTTCATCTAAACCGACAATGTCAAAGAGCGCAAAAGACCGACGCCTTACCTAACCCCTTTTTAGTGGGGCGGTCCGGCGCCTGGCTATTTGGTGACCGTAGAAGCGAACCGTGTGGCCCACCGCTGCGGTGACACCCCTCTAGGCCCGACCTCCAATACCGTCAAACCCTTTCTTGCATTTTTCCTACACTTTTTCCGAAAATCCCAGAATTCCGCGGGTTTTGGGGT
>NZ_JBDIMF010000002.1:0-480537 GCF_039614825.1 Sphingomonas qilianensis
CGGCGGGGGTGCGACAGAGGAATAGCGGCACCTCTCGCGGCACCAGTTCGTATGGGATTTCGTGGAGTCGCAACGCATACATAAGGCTGGCCCTTTCAGGCAGCCCATTTAGCGCGAGGCGGAACGTTTAGGGAACATTGAATCGAAGAAAATCTGCCCGCCCGTCTAACCGCGAGCTTTAGCGCCAGCCGGCATCTCGCGCGACTGATCGCGTTTGATTGCCCAAGCCTCGATTAGGGAACCTTAACCCGCCCTTAAACATATTGCATCGGTTGGTGCCGATCACGGCGCTGCCGGGTTTTTCCCTTTGCCGGCAGCGGATCCGACGAGCGGCACCAACATCGTCTTGCTCGAGACAGCATAGCTGCGGCGGCACGGCTGCACAGGCGCGCATCCTGCTACTCGCACGCCACCCCATCACCATCCCGATCGAGGCGGCGCGAATAGCCGTTTTGGCCTGCACGAATAGGGGCCACACCTGCCGCTCGCACAGCTGAGCAGTTGGGATAAACAACATCGCCGGTCGCGCGTGCGGTAATCCCTTCGCTTCGAGCCGGTGAGCCCGGCAATAACGGGATAGTCACCGGCCTCCCGTGGCAATGAAATCCGCCGCGCTTGCGATCGTTGTGGCAGCCTTGGGCATTCAGTCCGCCGCCGTGCGCTACGGCGGCGGTCGATAGTCCAAGCGCGACAATGGCCAGAATTACTCGAAGCACCCCAAACCTCCCCCAAGGCGGCCGCAGCTTGGCTCTCAATGAGGCAGATGACAACCACCTGCTCTGCGTCAGGTTGGAGATCGCGATGCGGTTTTCGGCACAGCGACACCTTGCGACAATTTAGCGTGTGCTCCGGGACAGGGCTGCGACAGGTCACCCCTAGATATGTTCTCGACGCCAACGACGGCGCCGAACATTTCGGAGACCGATCATGAAGAAGTTCATTCTTGCAGCGCTTGCCGCTTCGGTCGCACTCAGCCCGATGGCCGCTTCTGTAGCCAGCGCGCAGGGTCGCCAGCAGGAACGCCACACCACTGTGGTGCAGCAGCGCAACGGCAATGTCGTGCACCGGACGGCCGTCCGCCAGCAGATGCCGCAGTATCGTAACGATTGGCGCAAGGGCCAGCGTTTCGACCAGCACCAGGCACGCAATTACCGCCAGATCGACTATCGCCAGTATCGCGGCCTACGGGCGCCCCCGCGCGGCTACCGCTACGTCCAGTCGGACCGGAATGTCGTTCTGGTGAGCAATGGCGGGATCATCTCGCAGATCTTCGCCGGCCTGATCCGGTAAAGCGCTACGAGATTGATTGTGGGGCGGCGGACCCAAGATGTCCGCCGCCCTCTGCGTTCGTTGTGGGCGACCAACACCGCGGATCAGGGCTTAGAAGATGCCGGGGTTCGCCTTGATCGTTTGCTGGGCGGCAGGATTTAAGCCCGCGACCAACGCTGAGCTCGGCATGCCAAACCCTCCCATGAACGACGACGCCGCCTGGTCGAGGAAGCCGCCTATATTGTTGATGGTCGCGGCATTGATGCCGCCCTTGGTTATATACTTCCTCGCGGCGGTGTCGCCGATTTCCGTCGTGAGCCCCGTTGCTGCGTTCGCATTGGCCAGCCCTGCGTTAGCGACCGAGCCCGTGGCCCCCAACCCAAGCTGGGCGAGGTTGCCGTATCCTGAGAGGGCTTGCTGATAATATGCCGCGAGCAGCGCAGGACTGAGTTGCCCGACGGCCCCTGCGGTGTTGCCACCGCGCACGCCGCCGGTTGCCGAGGCGGTCTGCAGCAGGTTCTCGTTCGCGTCGTCCAGCGACTGCTGGTAAAACGCCGATCCTTTCAGACCATCGATCGCCGTCGATTGCGCATCAGCACCGTTCGTGCCGAGCAAATTGCCATAGCCGCCGATCGCTTGGGTGCCGGCCTGCGTGTAGGGCATGTAGTCGGCCCGGGTCGTCTCATACTGCTGGTTCTGAATATCAATGCCGCGGTTCAAGGCCGCGGTCTGAGCAGCGGCCGCCTTGTCGACCGCCTTCTTCTGCGAGTTGCCGGCGAACACGCCCGCGATGGCGCTGAACAAGCCCATCAGTGCACCGTCGGCGCAAAGTTGATGCCGATGGCGCGCGCGATGATCGCCCATCCTGCTGCACCGAGCAACAGCGGCATGGATGCCGATGGCAATCCCTCCAGGCGCCTCTCAACCGAGATGTATGGCACATTCGCCGCTAGGCTGATTTCAGTCAGGAAAGCTCGCCGACCGCTTGCAAGAGCGGCGGTCAGGAGGGGCGAGGTTGTGTCGAGTTCGCTGGGCAACGGCAAAGCACCCTCCGAAAGAGGAGATGTGCCCCGGTGCAGGCGTTCAGCTACCGATTGCCTAATCTATCAAGGCTAGGGGGACTTTACAAGAATGATACGCGGCCAGATCCTAAAGCCTGGCCGATACCAACCCAAAGCAATTTGCTTGGTGGCGTCAGACAGGAGGCGCTAGAATGCAGATTATACCGAAACGCTTGCCTTATGAATTGCTCGTGATCGCCGGACTGTCCCTCGGCAGCTGCGATATTCCCAAGACGTTTCATGCCAGCGATGCAGATCGCCTGGACGTTGCCGACGTTAATTCTCGCAACGCGATCGCTCGGATTGATGCGCTGGAGTCTCGGGTCGACGATCTTGAAAGCAAGCTCGAGATGTAAGCGGTCGCGTCAGCGTCGACGATCGAAACAGATCACTGCGTGCGTTAGGTGCCGCCTAATGCATCCTCCGGGCTCGCGCTGACGAAGCGGACCACGATCAGTTTCTGGCTGGGATCGAGGTCAGGCGTCGGAGTAGGCTCGTCGTTCCGGATGAAGGCGACCTTCACTTTGGGGCCGCCATCGAGTGACCCGGCTTCTAACTTTCCCAGCCGGTTGATCATGTTTGTCATCGTCATTGGTCGGTCCTTTCAGATTTCGCCGTCGGTGAGCAGCCGGCCGGCCACGAGATGCGAGGGGTCGCTGACGGTTCCGCCCGCTCGGCGCACACCCCGGTCTACAAGCCATGCCAACGCCTTGGTATCGACGCGGCTAAGATCGGGTGGGCCGACGAAGCGGGCGGTCGCCATGTCCTCCATGTCGGCCAGCCTTCGCTGATCATCTGAGAGCGGCTCACCGAACCACCGCTGAAGCGCGAATGGCAGAACGACAGCGCCGGTCTGTTCCAGCAGGCCAAGACGGCGACCGAGTGCAGCCTTGGTCATCACGCATGCTCCTGCAGGATTATGCTGACCCGGTTGGGCGCAAATCGGATCGCCCATGCGACATTCTGCGCCGGAGACCATTCCGCCCGAATCGCGTCATCAACGGCGTGATCGCCGTCCGCAAAATTGCCTGCCAGAGTAGTCATGCGCGCAAGGAACGTCTGGGCATCGTCGGCTATCTGCTGCTGATGCTTGTCCGTAGCACCTGCGCGCTCTTCGAGGCGGCGGATTCGGTTGAGAGATCGGGTCATCACTTCACCTCCAAAGCCGCGATGCGGCGTTCCAGATCGCCGGTCTCGACGATGTTCTTGTGCGCAGTCAGCAAGGCCATGACGCGGCCTGCTTCGTCCGGACTGATCTCGCCGGCGCCGACGGCGCTCAGCACTGTGGCTGACGCTTCGACGACATCCGAGGCGGTCGTGATCGGCGGCAGGTCGATCGTGATTGGCGAGTCTTTGCGGGGCGGCACTAGGCGTTCCAAGCACAGACGAAGCGCAACCGTGTCGCCTTCAAGCGCCATCTCGATCGCCTTGCGCGTGAGCGCCTCGCCTTCGCCATTTAAGAGCGCCTCCGCTGCCAGCGTTGCGCGACTTCTTGCACCCTTCGGCTTGCCGGGGTTGCCCGGCTGGAACGGCCGTCCGCGCGTAATTTCGCCGTCGTTACGCACATTGGTCATGCGTCAAAATCCACTTCATCACCATTTTCGCCAGGCGCTAGAATAATGCCGCTGCCGATAGTGCGACCCAGCGCGGGGTTGCCTGCGGTGAAGGCCGCCGGAGTGCCCCCACCTCGATTTCCCCCACCTTCAATCTTAGCCGCCGGACCAGTCTCCCCCACCCCTCCCCCTAAAGGGGGGGAGGTGGGGTGGGGGCGCTGCAGGCCCTCACTTCCATCACCTGTCCTCACCTCACCTCTGGAGGTGGGGGCGACGCCATGGACTGCCCATTCGCCAACCTCGACAAAGGTCCGCGCATTGTGGTTGTTGTCCTTGCCTTCGACTTTGACGAGCGCCCCGTTCGCAATCCACGTGCGCAGGAGTGAATTGATCCGCGCCCGGTCCCCCTTCACGGACGACTCCGGGCTGAGATTCATCACCTGGGCCACTGCCTTGCCCACCCATGCCTTGGCTTGAACGTCCGCGCGCCACTCGCCTGCAGCGACCGCCTTTTGCACCTGGTAGAGGTGGTCGGCGGTCACACCCTCAAAAGCGTCTGGCGGCGACCAAGGGACGACAACGCCCATATTGTCGCCGTCGTCTGTCACGCCGTTTTCGAGGCTGACCGACCACATCTGATACCAGTCGGACATGTCGCTCGGCGGCGCGCGATTGTTCTTGTCGTCATAGACGCGGAAATACCGCCGGCGCCGCTCGTCCTCGATACCGTAGCGCTTGGCTTCCTCGTCCGACATGCGGTTGAGAACCAGGACCGAGCGGCAAGCGTTGATCAGCGCGGTCGCGCCGCGGGCATGCATCGCCGTCGCCTCTCCCGCACCCGCCTTGCTGATGTGGTGCGCCAAACCAACGCCGGCATCCGCATTCTTCGCGACCATCGCCCATTCCTTGGCGATTGCATCAATTTCCATGTTGTCGCTCTCGTTGGCCGAATGAGACGAGACGAAGGGATCCACATGCAGGTAATCGATGCCGCGCCCCTTCATCTCGTCCGTCAGCGCGTCGACCAACGGACGATTGATTACCAAGCCGCCCGCGCCGGTCGACGTCGCCAGCTTCAGAGGCGCACCGTCCAACGCGCTGTCGATGAACAAGCGATCCTGAAAGTCTGCGGCAACGATATTCCAATGCTTGCACGCCGCCTGGACGATGCGCGCCAGCTCATCACCGTCATCTTCGAGGTTCCAGAGCCACACGCGCTTCGGTCCACCCGGAACGGTGTGGCCGAGGAAATCCCGACCGGTGGCCATGCACAGCGCCTCGCCGACACTCAGGATGGTTTTGCCTGCACCGCCCTGCGCGACGACAGCCCTGAGGTGCCCGCGCTGAATAGAACGGCCATACACCCATTGGCGCGGCTTGATCTGCGTGGGATTACGCCACTGATAGGGGGTTGCCGACACCTTGATCGGCTCGGGCCCGTTGGCGGCAAGGTATGGCTCGGCATACTCATACCGGTCGTGAAGAGGGATCGCCGTCATGACCGGTTTACCCCATCATTGGCGGCCATCAGTTCCGCGTTGAAGTCCTTGTGCGGTGGCTTGGGCAGCATAATGCGGACGGCCAAACCTCGACCGGTGAACGCCGCGGCAGCCTTGTCAGCCGCCACCTTGCCGCTGGAATCCCCATCGGCGCCGATAACCACGGCGCGCACCAATTCTGGGAACACCATCTGCGGCAGCATCGACGTGCCAGCCGCGACCCATACCGAGCGGCCAAGCCCTTGGGCGAGCGTCAGCCCGTCCTCGAGCCCTTCGCAAACGATCATGCTAGCGGCCGGCGGTCCAATCTGAATCGCTCCACCGATGACATTGCCGAGGCTGTATTTTACCTTGCCTTTGGGATCGGTCGTCGCTGCCTTCCGGCCGTCCTGGGTGAGATAGGTGCGCTGCAGCCCGACCAACTCGCCGGACGGATCGGTGACGATCGCCACCAGCGTCGGCAGCAAGCCGGACCCATTCGCCGCGAGCACGCCGTTACCCTCGATCTTGGGCGGCGGCAGATGTGCGAAGCGAAGCGTATGGGGCAGATCGATCGTGATCCCGCGCCATCGCAGATAGACCTCCGCCGGCGTCCCCTTGATCGGCACGGAGTCGCGCACGATGCGCTGGGCGATCGGCCGCATATCTGTCTTGGGCTTCGCTGGCGCGCGTTGCTGCTCGAGCTCGCGCAATGCGCCACCGTCCAGCATCTCGATCGCCGGCAGCAGCTTCACGTTGTATGCGCGTTGCACGAAGTCGAGCACGTCGCCCTCGGCACCGCACCCGAAGCACTGGAACCGGCGATCGTCGGCATGGATCGTGAAGCTGGGCGATTTGTCCGGGTGGAATGGGCAGCAGCCCTTCCACTCGCGGCCGGCCCGCTGCAGCTTGACGCCCGCCTGTGCGGCGACGCCCGAGACCGGGAAGCGGTTGCGGATGTCGGCACAGATGCGCGGCAGGTCGGTCACGCGGTTTCTTTCGTTGGTCCGGCCATAGGCGGCATAGGGATCCATCAGCATCAGAAATCTCCTGGCACTGAGGGAAGGCCGACGCCGGGGCAGCCGTCTTGCACGGCGCTGTCGCTCACGGCGACGTTGCATTCCCCACGATAGACGTCGCGGTTGAGCGCATAGGCGGCAGTGATCGCATCGGCACCGCGGGCGAAGGGCCCGTGCTGCTCGCCCCAGGAATTGCCCGAGGCCGATTCGTGCGACACGTGGAAGCCATCGAGGGCGTCGCCGTAAACGTGAACCGTGCCGCGATCGTCGCGATGCGGAAGCCGCATTGGCAGCACCCGGCTCACGCTGCACCCCCGATCGGCTCGCTAAAGCCGAATAATAATGGCCGAAGGCGGTCGTCGGCAGCATATCCCCAGGCCACTGGCAGGCGGTATTGCTGCCACGCATCGCTCACCGTTTCCCGCGCGTCTTGAAAGCTGACGGATCCGCAGAGCCATTGGGGCTTTTGCCATTTGCCGAAGCGCCACTCGAAAATACCGACGCTCCAAGCCCCGGACTTCGACTGGCGCATCAGGATCGAACGCCTGATGGCCAAACGCGGCGCCTTGCCACGGATCGCACGCCGGGCACGAGCGCGGGCCCAATCGGTGGGCGAGTATAAACGTGCCGTCATGCCGCCCCTCCTTGATTGGGCCAGCATCCGGTGGCCATGATAGCGTCCAGCGACGGGCGCCTCGCCAGTGGCTTGCCCTCATAATATGACCGCTCGATCGCGCGCTCGCGTTCGGCCCGCCGGCGCTCCGCAGCACGCCAAGCGTCGGCTGTGAAAATGCGCGCCATTATGCCGTCTCCAGCATATTGGCGGTGACCATCACGAAGCCTTCGTGACGGTCAATCGCTTCGCAGGACCCGGCTGTCACGATCAGCCACTTCCGAGAAACCGCATCCGGGCACCGGTCGACCAACATCTGAAGGGCAACGAGGTGAGGGGGCAGACTAAACATGTCTGTCAGTTTGCGAGGGTCAGCCATGCGACATCCCCCAAGCCAAGTCAGCGATTAAACAAGCGCGATGACCGATGATTCCGATAGCGCGTAACCGTTGAAACCTGAGCTGATTAAGGGTATCTGCTTCGCTGCTGCTGCTGAGCAAATTCGTGGAGGGTCGGACTGTGGCGGTCCGGCCCTTTCGCGTCTTAAGGGCGACGCTTCCCGCTGTGCTGAACATTGCTGATCAAGCTGCGATCTGTTCGAGCAGTTTGCTCTTGAGCCTGTTGATCGAGCGCCCCGTGATTAGGCTCTTGCGACCGAGCTTGACCAGTTCAAGGTCTCCGCGGGCGACGAGGTCATAAGTGAGGGTGCGGCCAATGTTGCCAAGTTCGGCCCGGGCTTGGGTGATCGAGAAGAAGGGCTCGTCCATGTCGTTGCCTCCAAAGAATGCCGGTGAACTCCGGCGGGCAACGAACCAGCTACAACATAATTTCAGAAGCTGGGTTGGGGTATAGTTGGGGTTTCGATTTGCCACCCAATTGCGGCGTTGCGGTTAGTAGCTCGCGTCTAGCTGTGCTGCCTCAGACAGGAAAGAACTCCAGGCATCCAATAGCGTCCTCCGCATCTCCAGAAACGTCGTTCGCTTGTAGGCGGCAACCACCTTATCCGGCACCACGTGCGCCAAAGCTGCCTCCGCCACTGGATCCGGTATATGAGCCATTTGCTCAGCCGCCCAATCACGAAACGAACTGCGAAAACCGTGTGCATCGTGAGGCAGGTCTGCGGTTCGCAGCACCTTGTTCAACGTCATGTCGGACATCATTCCGCCGCGCTGGCCCGCGAATATCAGGTCGGTCGCCTTCGGCGTTCGATCGCCTTTTAATTCGTTTAGCAGCGCTATCGCAGCGTCGTTTAAGGTGACCGTATGCGCCGGAGAGCCGGATCCCTTCATCAACTCGGCGGGCCGCTTCCATTCGCGCTTGGCCAGATCGATCTGACCCCACCGGGCTCCGCGAGTCTCCCCCGGGCGAGCCGCCGTGTAGATTTGGAACAGCAGCATTGAGCGTCCTGCGGTGGCCGCCTTCGCCCGCATGTCGGCCACGAATGCTGGAACGTCCGCATAGGGCATCGCATCGTAGTTCCCTGCCTTGGGCTGGCGAGGCAACCCAACCGTCACCGATTTGCCTGGCGCTTCCGTCGTTCTCCAGCCTTTCCCGTGGGCGAAGTTCAGCACAGTGCCGATCCGCTGGCGCACCTTACGTGCCATGTCTGGCTTGCTGGTCCAGATCGGCACCAACGCTGCGGTGATGTCGGCCGACGTGATGTCGCTGACGCGCGTGTCGCCCATGGTCGGGAAGGCGTGGTTGGTCAGCGAGTTGATGAAGGTCTTCGCGCCCTTGGCAGTCCACCCCTCCTTCAGCGCCTCATGCGCATCCTTGGCCGCGTCTCGGAACTTAGGCACAGTCCGCCGGCCACGATCACGCTCAAGGACAGGATCAAGGCCGGCCTTCGCCGCGCCGCGGAGCAGACCGGCCTTTTCCCGCGCCTCGCTCAACGTGAGCAATTTGCGCTGAAGTATAGGTATCGGGATCGGCGACGGCTCTGCTTTTCCTGTTGCCCTTGCCGACGTATCAACCGCGCCAAGACCGACATCCCGGCGGATGCCATTCACCTGCACTCGGATGAGCCATGACCTGGCGCCAGTAGGTTTTACGAGCAGGTAGAGGCCGTCGCCATCGGCATGCCGCCCTGGCTTTGCACTCTTCACCGTCATGGCGGTCAGCTTGCCCATTCCGCTCCCCTGTTCGTTCCCACACTTCTACGCGGCTAGCGGCGAACGTCAACGAACAAAGGCGAAACGCCGAACGTGAATCAATCGGGAACGCTGTGGGTTGGGCGATCAACGGCGAACACCGGCGGTCAGCTAATAAGATGCCTCTTCCGGGCACCACTTTCGGTCAAAGATGGGCACGGCGCCCTCTTTGACGGGAAGTTCCACGGCAACGCCGTTCTCCAGTGCCGATACCGGTCTCGCGATAACGATCTCGTCCTGAGATACGCGCACTTCGCTGATGAACATCTTGAGATAGGCCGAGCGCAGGGCGCCCGCCAGTGCCGCGCGGTTCTCGGCCATACGCTCGGCAAACGCCGGATCGCGAGGTCCCATGACCCCTTGTTAGACGAGAATCAGTAGGTTTTTGATCGCGGTGATGAGTCTGGTGCGCTCCGCCTGAGCGCGCGCTAACTCCGCTTCGCGCTGTTGCGTTCGCTGGTGAGAGACGTCAAACACGCCTGCCAGAAGCCCACGCAATCGATCTCGCTCGAGAAGACGGCCTTCGATGGCATAGAGGACCATGTCGTCGAGTACCTCGCGCCGGATGTTCGGGCAGTTGCATTTGCCGCCGCGGTTCACCTTGTCGTTGCAGGTGTAATAGGCATAGCGCCCGCCCTTGGGCCGGTGTACCAGGCGCGCGTCGCGGTGACGCCGCCCGAGCGCGGTGCGGGGGGCGGCGAGTATGGCGGCGCAGGTCGGATAGGACCGTACCGCATAGCCTTCCGACCGTAGCATCAGCTGTCGGGTGTGGCGGACAGTGGATTCTCCGTCAACGAGAGAGACCCCGATCTCGCGCTCGGAAGTCGTCCCGATATCATTCGTCATGAACTATCCTTGGCGTTCCCCAAGGATCGCAGGTCGTGTGCGCCACGTCTTTACGTAGTAAACGAGGGCGGCACGGGTTTTGTAGTCTCCGCCTCACCCAGTCCGGCGGCAAAGGCGATCCGCAATACGTCGGACAAACTGCGCGCCGACAATTTCTCCATCAAATTGGCGCGATGGACCTCGACAGTGCGTGTCGCGATATCGAGTTCGTATGCGATCAGCTTGTTGGGCTGGCCGACCACCATGCCCTCCAGCACGTCTCGCTCCCGCGCCGTCAATGCGGCCAGGCGTACGGTCGCTTCGGCCGCAGCGAGTTGGGCGCGGTCGTCCCGTCCAGCATGCCGCAACGCTTCGTCGATAGCGGCCAGTAGTGCGGTTCGCTCGAAAGGCTTTTCCAGGAACTCGATCGCTCCCGCTTTTATGGCGCGGACGGCAAGGGTCACATCGCCATGTCCGGTCAACATGACGATCGGAAGCATAATCCCCTGCGCCGCAAGCCGCGCCTGGACTTCGAGTCCGTCGATCTCGGGCATGCGAACATCGAGCAAGACACAGCCTAGCCTGCTGCGCGACGCCTGTTTGAGAAACTGGATACCAGAGGCATAGGTCTCAACGTCGTAGCCTGCCTTGCGCAGCGTGAAGCCGATCGATTGCCTGATCGCTTCATCATCATCGACAATATGGACGGTGCGTGAGGTGTCAGACATCATGGTCTCCTGCGAGAGGGACGCAGAAGTGAAATGCCGTCCCCGAAGTGGCACCCGCTTCTGCCCAGATCTTACCGCCATGCGCCTCGACGATGGTGCGGCAAATGGACAGGCCGAGGCCCATCCCGTCTTCCTTGGTGGTCGCGAACGCCTCGAACAATCGATCGCGGATGCCGGGGGCAAGGCCGATCCCGGTATCGGCGACGGTGACCCGCACCCATCCCGCGCGATCGGGCGCGGTGGCGATCGTCAGTTCCTTGCAGGATGAACAGGCCATCGACTGGATCGCATTGCGGATGAGGTTGACGAGGACCTGTTGGATCTGAACCCGATCGACAAGCACCCGGTCCAGGCCTGCTGCAATCGTCATCGTCACCTTGACCCCCGCTTCGTGCGCGCCGAGCAGCCCCAGGCTCGTGGCCTCCTCGACCAAGGCATCGAGCCGCTCGACCTGAAATCCAGTATCGCTCCCGTCAACGAAAGCGCGCAGCCGCCGGACGATCGTCCCCGCCCGAAATGATTGGGCGGCAGCGAGTTCCAGCGCCTCGGCGATTTCGACGAGCATCTCGTCTTCGCTGTCGCCGATCATGGCACGGGTGGTTTCGAGGTAGGCGGCGATCGCCGTCAGCGGCTGGTTGATCTCATGCGCGAGGGTCGATGCCATGGTTCCCATCGCGCTGACTCGCGAGACATGGACGAGCTCGGACTGAAGCTCCTTCATCTTTCGGGCAGTCTCATGACGGTTCGTGAGATCGCGAACGAACCCGGTGAAGATGCGTTCGCCTGCAATCGACGCTTCGCCGACCGCTATCTCGATTGCAAAGATCTCGCCATTCGCTCGCTGCGCGGAGGCGGGACGAACGGTGCCGATCACATGCGGAATGCCGGTCGTGAGATAGGTGCGCAGGTGCTCGCCATGCTTGCCGCGCTCGGCCGGCGGCATCAGCATACCGACGTCTTGACCAACCACTTCAGTCGCCTCGTAGCCGAACATCTGCTCGGCGGCCCGGCTAAAGGACGCAATTACGCCGTGTTCATCCATGACGACCATCGCGTCAGGAACCGTGGCGAGGATCGAACGCAAATGCTGCTCCCGGCGCAATATGGCCGCCCCGGATGCCTTCTGGTCGGTGATGTCGCGATTGACCTTGCCGAAGCCACGTAGCGCACCCGTCTCGTCGCGCAGCGCTGTGATAGTGACGCTGGCCAGGAATTCGGATCCGTCCTTGCGCAGGCGCCAGCTTTCTTCCTCGATGCGCCCCTGCGCTGCCGCGCGCGCCAAATCTTCAGCCGGCTTGCCGGCATTGACATCCTCAGGCGTGTAAAACATCGAATAGTTGCAGCCGATGACCTCGGCCTCGGTCCAGCCCTTCATGCGCTCGGCACCGCGGTTCCAGATCGTGACCCGGCCTTCCGGGTCCATCATATAGATGGCGTAGCCGGAGGCACCGTCGATCAACAGACCGAGTTCCTCGGCCATGACAGCATTCCGGCGCGTTGTTTCGCTCACGTGAGCGAAGCAGGCATGTGACGAATGGATTGATCGTTCAAGACGGCAACCTTTCGACGGATGGGGACAACTGCATCGATAACCCAACACACGCCAACGCCTCGTCGCGGGTTATGGCCCATGTCAGGCGAACGGCGAGGAGAGATATTGCCTTGTCCAAGTATCAGCAGCATCAGCCCTCCGCCGCCGATAAATGTCCTGTGGTTCATCCCCCTCACTGCATAAAGGGACGCGCGAATTGCCTTGATCATGGTTAGTCCTCAACGATCGAGGACGTTTCGCTCGTTGCGCAATTCGATCGTTATTGGGGCGATTCGCATGCCGGAGGGAGTTTGGACTGGCATTGAATATTGAAGAAAATACTTAGATCCCAAGCCTTTATCAGCAAGCAACCCCACGCGATGGAGGGGTTGCTCTATCGCTGAATGCCTGCGGAAACATCAACGTACGTTAAGATCGACCCGACTGCAGCTCCCGGCGTGTCGCTACTGCAGTTAGCTATCGGGATCGCTCGGCGAAATGGCACGGCGGACCGCACCGGCAAAGCCATGTCGCCGATCGCATCGGGTGGCTGCCAGCCTGATCGTAGGCGTAGCTGCTGCAGGAAGCCGGTCTATCTACATCGCAATCGCTGGCACCGCCGGGCTCGTCGCCGGCGCGCTATAAATGGCCGCAGGAGAATATGTCTCAGTCAGCGCGCGACGCATTGCGCCAGCTTCATAGTGGGCGCAGCGATGCCGCTGCTCGCGGTCGTCGCCCTACCGATCACCGCTGTGATCGGGCGTGCGATCGGCGCGGCCGTCTGATCGGTCGTGTCCGCCCCAGATGTGAAACTGCGTAGTTTCCGATGATGCTATTGTGCAGATCCGGAGGTTAGGGTCCGTCGACCTCCGCTGCCCGCCCGCCTGGCTCGCATGATATGGCTCCGACCCGGAATCCGAAAGCTATGACCACATTTCGTGTGCGCAACTTCCTGAAGCTGGTGCTTCCTGCGCTGATGACCGCTTCGCTGGTTACGACAGGAGCGGTGGCCCAGACTCCGCCGCTCGTCGCTGCCGATGGCCAAATTGAACGGCTGAAGCCAGGCGAATATCTCTGGGCACCGGAGATCGCGCCGGCCGGGCCCGTCATGATCATCGTCAGCCTGAAGACGCAGAAGGCCTATGCCTATCGCAACGGCGTGGCGATCGGCGTGTCGACGGTGTCGACCGGCATGGAGTCGCATGCGACGCCGACCGGCGTGTTCACGGTGCTGCAGAAGGACGCGGACCACATCTCCAATCTCTACAAAGACGCGGCGATGCCGTTCATGCAGCGGCTGACCTGGGACGGGATCGCGATGCACGCCGGCAACCTGCCCGGCTATCCGGCGTCGCACGGTTGCATCCGCATGCCGCTGGCGTTCGCGAAACTGCTGTTCGGCCTGACCAAGACGGGCATCACCGTGGTCATCACGCAGGATGCGCTCGTTCCCGTCGTGGTCGCTACCCCCTCCCTGCTGAAGGCAGGCCGCAATAGTCCCGCCCCGACGGACGCGTTCGCGTGGCAACCGGCGCGATCACCGAATGGCCCCGTATCGATCGTCGTCAGCGGTCGTGACAAGCGGGTGGTCGTCCTGCGCAACGGCATAGAGATCGGATCGAGCCCGATCACGCTTGACGGACCAGTCGAGCACACCGCAGCGTTCACGCTTCAGTCGGTCGACGCACAAGGTGAGCATTGGCTGCGCTTGCCGCTTCCCGGCGAAACCAGGAGCGGTGAGCTGAGCGTCGAGGATCGTGCCAAAGGTCGGTTGCCCGACGATTTTCGGCGTGCGCTGGGCACGGTCCTTACCCCAGGTGCGACATTGCTGATCACGCGCGAGACTCTGCTCAGCGCCGGGACCGGCACGGCGGTGACGATTATAGAGGCAGAACAGCCCTGATACCTGTATGTCATATCCGGTCTCCAGCGGGCGGCGAAGCGATACCCGCTGTCCCCGGTCGAGGTATCGGGGGAGCAGCCCCGCCGGGCCTTCTAGCGAGCAGTTACACTTCCCCGGACGATCATGCGCAGATCAACGAGACGGCTATCGCCAGAATGATACGTAGAACGATACGGGCCCAACAGGCGTGACGTGATGAAGGATCGTCGGCTCAATGACGCCCGGCGGGTCGTCTGGGGTCAGGACCCTCTCTGTCGGCAGGCGCCGGGGATCGGTGATACTATAGAGCAAGCGACCGCTTTCCACCTCGATCAGCCCCCAGGTTCCATCCTTCGTTGCATGATCGCGACGCAAGCCGACGGGTACCGTTTCCTCGCTGAACAAAGGCGTGCGCTTGTAGCGCTGCATCCCTCCCGGGAACGGTGGGCTCGCCGCGTTCATGCCAGTTCGCTTTCGCGATAGAGTTCTTGTTCGCGGGCGATCAGGATGTCGGCAAGGAACCAATATGCTTCTCCCCACGCTGCTAGGACCTCGTCGCTTGCAGCATCGCCCAAGACATCACGGATCGCGGGCAGCAAAGCATCTGCGACGGCGGGATAGTGTTCGGACCGGATATGGGTTGCGATATGTCGTCGCGAGATACGCTCGAGCGCTCCCTTCAACGCATCGAGCCTGTCGACGTTCTGCGCGAATGCAAGGATTGCCGCGGCCAGTCGCTGCGGCTGCGTGCCGGATTCCTGTTCGGCCATATCGAACAACGCCTTCATGGAGGGATCGACGAAGAGGCGCTGATACATGAGCGTTGTGATTGCGACGCCGTGCTGCTGCAGCGCCGGCGCGGTCGCTTTCACGAGTGCCATTGTTTGCGGCGAAAGGGGTTGGGACATAGCGTGTCTTCCGTTGTCGGCCTGATCAGGCGGGGGGGCAGTCGCTGGCGTGGCACCCGCAGGACGATACTGGGCGGCGAGGCGAAGGCTCTGCGCGATCCGTGCGGCAGTGATCTGGAGCGCGTTCGACTTGGCGGCTGACAGCGTTTCGGTGGTAACCTCTTGCCAGAGCGCCAGCCAGCGATCGAAATTTGCTGTCGTCATGACATTCGCATGGCGTAGATGGGCTGGAACCGGCTGGCCTTTGTAGCGCCCGCTTCCCAGCATCACGGACGACCAGAAGTCGATGAGCTTGTCCAAATGTCCCGGCCAGTCCGAGATCGCGGCGGTGAAGATCGGAGACAGCTGCGCGTCGGTCCGCACCCGTTCATAAAAACGCGGGATGAGGTTCGCGAGATCTTGCTCGGTTAGTTCGTGCGGATGCATCGTCACTTCCTTCGGGAGAGCCTCGGCGTGGGGGGGCGCCGTGCGCGGCAGTCTCGCGATGGCGGCGCACCAGCTTGGCCAGCGATCGAGAAAACGTACCCCGGCACAAGCGATGCTTGTCAGCTTTCGAGTGTTCGATAGTGCATCGCCCGATCCACAAGCGCCGTCATATGTCTGCCGGCTTCGATCGTCAGCGGATGATGAGTGGAGCCTGGCCGCGGTGCGATGTAGGCGGCCATGTCCCGGGCAACGTCGTGCTGGCGGACGCTACCTTCGGCCAGAACCGCGATGAGCATATTCTCAAGCGCAATGACGCGGATGCGCAGTTGGATCAGTTCGGTGGACGAGAGCGGCGTAAGGTCCGCGTGTAGCGATCGTGCGCTCGAAATTGCTCCGCCTTCGTTATCCCAGCGGGAAAGAGCCCGTCGTCGGAGCTCGGCCGCGCTCGGCGGATCATCTGTTTCTGACAATGCGATATCCTCTTGCGAGCTTGCTGGTATCTCGGCGTGGCTCATCGGTAAGCGACGCCCCTGACGTAATCGACGAGCTGCGCTTCCTCATATTCCGCGTCGCTCAGGAGCACGCGAAGGATCGAGCGGGCGGTCAGCACGGCGACTGGGCGGTCGGTAAGATCTATGCCGCCTCGCGCAGTTCCGTGGCATGGATCGGGTAAGGCGCAATCTCTCGGACTTCGGCATCGCCGCTGAGGCTGCTGGCGAAGCCGTGATTCACGTCACGGTGGTGGGCTTCGTCCGCTCGGACGACGAGCACGACATCGCGCAAGGTCGCATTGTCAGGCATTTGCCAGTAATGCTTTGCGATCGCGGGCGCCGGCACGTTGGGCGAGCGGCCTTCGTCGATCTCCTGCAGGTAGAGCGTGTAGCTTGTGACCGCCTCCTCCTCGAAATAGCCGACGACCCGGTGCGCCGTGCGGGACGACAGCAGATAAAGAATTGAGAACGCGACGAGGAAGACACCTTGGACGCCCAAGATCACCATGCGTTCGAACCAGGTCGGTTTGGCGATTTCGATGAACGTCATGAGGTGCATGCGCTCGTTCTCGGCCTCCTCCATCAGCGTGCGGATCCAGCCTTCGTCGTCGCGCATCCGGCGCAGGCAGGTAAGGTGCGTAAACATCGCGCCGACCATGCCGGGGACTGCCGCCACGGTTTCGAGGACGATAGCCCGGTGACCGTAGCGTTTCGCGAAGAAGGTGTCGGCACTAAACCGCAGCAACTTTGTAAAACCGAGCGCAAAGTGATCGGAAAAGCCGCTTGGATGGTGATGCACAACCGGCTCCGCGAGCCGCTCGATTTCGAGCGCTCGTGCGTCGGGGGTGAGGACGGAATTGACCATGTAGTTTGTCCTTGGCAGGGATACCCGTCAGCGGACGAGCTGCAATACAGGGGGGCTCGCGGGATCCTCCGCCACTTTCCTGTCGAGAAGAGACTTACCGATATTTCATTTTCGGGGCAGGATCGGAAATCACGTAGGGCGTCAGTGGAACGGGATGCGACCTAGGCGCGTCATAGCTTGAACGAAGCCGTCGGCGTGTCGCCCAAACTGCCGAGACAGCCCTCTTCATTGGGATTATCATTCAACATTGGGCAGGTCGATGGCGATCCACGCGGTCGTGCCGCCAGTGTGTAGCTGCGTAGTTTCCGAGGCTGCATGACCGGCCCCAGGATAGATTAAACAGAACGTCCAGGTCCTGAGCTTCAATCGCCAGGATTCGCTTGGAGGCGATCGCGCGCCGACAGGCGTCCTCGGATGCGGAAGATGAAATCTATGAAAGCCCTCGTCTACAAAGGCCCCGGTCAAAAAGCCTATGAGGATCATGCAAAGCCTGAGCTTCGTGACCCCACGGACGCCATCGTCAGGATCACCAGAACCACTATCTGCGGAACGGATCTGCACATCCTGAAGGGTGACGTCGCCACCTGTACGCCTGGTCGCATCCTTGGCCACGAAGGTGTTGGGATCATCGATGCCGTTGGCGCCGCGGTCACCGCCTTCAAGCCGGGCGACCGAGTGCTGATCTCTTGCGTCAGTGCCTGTGGAAAGTGCGAATATTGCCGCAAGAGCATGTTCTCGCACTGCACGACCGGCGGCTGGATCCTGGGCAACACCATCGACGGCACGCAGGCGGAGTATGTCCGCACGCCGCATGCCGACACGAGCCTGTATCCGATCCCCGAGGGCGCGGACGAGGAAGCGCTGGTAATGCTGAGCGACATCCTCCCGACCGGGTTCGAATGCGGCGTCCTGAACGGCAAGGTGGAGCCGGGCGCGACCGTCGCGATTATCGGTTCGGGCCCGATCGGGCTGGCGGCGCTGCTGACCGCGCAATTCTACTCGCCGGCCGAGATCATCATGGTCGATCTCGACGACAGCCGCCTCGAGATCGCCAAGCGCTTCGGCGCGACCGCCACGATCAACAGCACCGACGGCACGGCGGTCGAGCAGATCATGGCGATGACCGGCAATCGCGGTGTCGACACCGCGATCGAGGCGGTCGGCGTGCCGGCGACCTTCGAGATGTGCGAGCGGATCATCGCCCCCGGCGGCGTGATCGCCAATGTCGGCGTCCACGGCAAGCCGGTGGCGCTGCATCTGGAGACGCTGTGGGATCGCAACATCGCGATCACGACGCGGTTGGTGGACACGTCCAGCACGCCGATGCTGCTCAAGATCGTGGGATCGAAGAAGATCGATCCGACCCTGCTGATCACCCACCGCTTCAAGTTCGACCAGATGATCGAGGCATACGACACCTTCGGCAACGCGGCGGAAACGCGCGCGCTCAAGGTCATCATCGAAGCCTGACCGTCGCCCTTGAACAGCATCTGAATCCCGAAAGGATCGACACCATGACCTATCAAAGCCTCAACCCGTTCGACGGCACGATCATCGAGACGTTCACCGACCTGTCCGATGGCGACGTCGAGGTGAAGCTGGCCGCGGCGCAGACGTGTTTCGAAACGTGGCGCCATACGAGCTATGCCGACCGTGCCGTCATCCTCAACCGCGCCGCCGACCTGCTCGACGAACGGGCCGACGCGCTTGCGCGGACGATGACGCTCGAAATGGGCAAGCGGATCGGCGAGGCGCGCGGCGAGGTCGCGTACAGCGCGCAGATCCTGCGCTATTACGCCAAGAACGCCGAGCGCTTCCTGGCGCCGGCGAAGCTCGATCCGATCGTCGGCGCGGCGCATATGGAAAGCAGCCCGATCGGCGTCGTCTTCTGCGTCGAGCCCTGGAATTTCCCTTATTACCAGCTCGCGCGGATCGCCGGTCCGCATCTGATGGCGGGCAACACGCTGGTCGTGAAGCATGCCGCGATCGTACCGGGCTGCGCGATCGCGTTCGAGCAGCTGCTGCTCGACGCCGGTGCGCCGGTCGGCCTCTACACCAACCTGCTGATCACGCATGACCAGTCCAACCGCATCATCGACGATCCGCGGATCAAGGGCGTCGCGCTGACCGGCAGTGTCGCGGCGGGCCAGAGCATTGCGGCGCGGGCCGGCCGCAACCTCAAGATCTCGTCGATGGAGCTCGGCGGCAGCGATGCATTCATCGTGCTCGACGATGCCGATCTCGATCACGTCATCCCCTGGGCGGTGTGGGGCCGGATGTATAACACCGGCCAGACCTGCTGCGCGGCCAAGCGGTTCATCGTCGTGGACTCGCTCGCCGATGCGTTCCTCGCCAGGTTCAAGGTCGCGCTGGAGGCGTTGAAGGCCGGCGACCCGCTGGACCCCGCAACCACGCTCGGGCCGTTGTCGAGCGAGGCCGCCCTCGTCCAGCTGGTCGCACAGGTCGATACCGCGGTGGCCGCCGGCGCCACGGTGGTCACGGGCGGCACGCGCATCGATCGGGCGGGCGCGTTCATGCAGCCGACCATCCTGACCGACATCGCACCCGGCAATCCGGCCTTTCGCGACGAGTTCTTCGGCCCGGTCGCATCGTTCTACCGCGTGAAGGACGAGGACGCCGCGATCGCGCTCGCCAATGATTCCGACTTCGGTCTCGGTGGCTCGGTCTGGACCGGCGATGCCGCCCGCGGCGCGCGCGTCGCCAGCCGGGTCGATACCGGCATGATGTTCATCAACAATATCGACTGGACCGATGCCGAGCTGCCGTTCGGGGGGATCAAGAACTCGGGCTATGGCCGGGAACTCGGCGACATGGGCATCCAGCAGTTCGTGAACAAGAAACTGGTCCGCACGGCGTCGATGGCCGCCCCGGTCTGATCGGACCCGAACCCCGATGCCAATGCTCGACTGGAAAGCCTGACCAATGCTGCCTAAGGCCTTTCCCGTCGAGTTCACGCCGAAGCTGTTCTCGATCCTGCAGGAGGGTTATGGCGTCGCCCGGCTCCGCGCGGATGTCGTCGCGGGCCTCACGGTCGCGATCGTCGCCCTTCCGCTGTCGATGGCATTGGGCATCGCCAGCGGCGCCACACCGACAAGGGGCTGATCACGGCGGTCGCCGCCGGCCTGATCGTTTCGCTGCTCGGTGGGTCGCGGGTGCAGATCGGCGACCCCACCGCCGCGTTCGTCGTCATCGTCTTCAACGTCATCGCGCAGCATGGGTATGACGGCCTCGTGCTCGCGAGCTTACTCGCTGGCGTCATCCTGGCCGCCGCCGGATTTCTGCGGCTCGGCGCCCTGGTGAAGTTCATCCCGCATCCCGTGGGGCTTGCCCGTATCCGTCAAGGCCCGTCCGACGGTCGAGTCCGCCATACAGAGAATTTCGCGTCGGCGTTGCAGCTGGCCCGTGCGGCGGTCGTGTAAGTCCTCATCCCTGGTCATCGATCTCCCTTTCCTAAGGGGCATTGCGTTCGGCGGGGCTGGTCACGAAGGCCTGGGGCCGATCGGATCCGCCGGATCGCTGCCGCGCCGCGGCATTCGCCCACCAGCAGAGCTGATCCAGTGTCCGATCGAAATAGCCGGCCCAGCGGTCGCCGTCGACGCCGGGGCGATATTCGCCATCCTCGTCGAACACGTCCTGCGCATGCGGCACATGGATCATCGCCGAAACCGGCAGGCAGCCCAGTTCGGACAGGAACGTGCGCATGCTGACCGCGGCGCGGGTGCCGCCCCACTGGCCGGCGGAGTAGGTGACGATCGCGCTCGGCTTGTACGAGAATAGCGAGCTGCCGAAGTGGTTGAGCAGGTCGCTGAGCGCGGGGCTCATGAGATGATTATACTCCGGACTGATCATGACATAGCCGTCGGCTTGGCGGATCTGGTCGGCGAGGCGGTCCAGCGCCGCGGGCGCCTTGCCCGCTTTATAGGCGAAGAGCGGCTTGAACGGATGGGGTGGGTCGACCTCGATGGGGTCGATCAGCGTTGCTGCCACGCCCTTGTCGGCGAGGCGCCGGAGGCTGGCCGCGGCAACCCATGCGCCCAGGCGCGTCGGCAGTGGTGCGCCGGAGACACGTTCCGAACCGAGAAACACGAGAATGGATGGCGTCATCATTTCATCCTCAACGATCGTGCGGGCATCTACCGGGGGACTCACAGAGCGACACGCCGGAGCCGCAGCGCGTTGGTGATGACCGACACCGACGACAGGCTCATCGCCGCCGCCGCGATCATCGGCGAGAGCAGGAGGCCGGTGAAGGGATACAACAACCCGGCGGCGAGCGGTATGCCCAGCGCGTTGTAGGCGAACGCGAACAGCAGGTTCTGCTTGATGTTGCGCAGCGTGGCGCGGGCAAGTCGGCGCGCGCGGACGATCCCCATCAGGTCGCCGCCGAGCAGCGTGATGCCCGCGCTTTCCACCGCGACGTCCGCCCCGGTGCCCATCGCGATGCCGACATCGGCCGCCGCCAGCGCGGGCGCATCGTTGACGCCGTCGCCCGCCATGGCGACCTTGCGGCCCTCGGCGCGCAGCCGATCGATCAGCGCTTTCTTGTCAGCCGGCAGGACGCCTGCGCGAACCTCGTCGATGGCGAGGCTGGCCGCGACGGCGCGGGCGGTGCGTTCGTTGTCGCCGGTCGCCATGATGACCCGCAGGCCGAGCGTGTGCAGTTCGCGGATCGCCTGCGCCGCGCTGTCCTTGATGGGATCGGCCACGGCGACAAGACCGGCGAGCGTGCCATCCACGGCGATGAACATGACCGTCTTGCCATCGGCGCGCAGCCCGTCGGCGCGGGTGTTCGCGTCGGCTGTGGACAGTTCCAGCTCCTCCATCATCGCTGCGTTGCCGAGCGCGACGGCGGAGCCGTTGACCCGCCCCCGCACGCCTTTGCCGGTGATCGCCTCGAAGTCGGCAGCCTGGGCGGTTGCAGCGCCCCGGGCCTGTGCTCCGTCGACAACTGCCTCGGCCAAGGGGTGCTCCGATCCGCGCTCCAGTGCGGCGGCGAGCGACAGGAGGTCGGCCTTGGCCCACGAAGCCAGCGCGACGACGTCGGTCAGTTGCGGCTTGCCCATCGTCAGCGTGCCGGTCTTGTCGACGATCAGCGTATCGATGCCGGCCATGCGCTGCAACGCCTCCGCGTCCTTGATCAGCACGCCCACCTGCGCGCCGCGCCCGGCCGCGGTGGTGATCGAGATCGGCGTCGCCAGCCCCAGCGCGCAGGGGCAGGCGATGATCAGCACGGACACCGCCGACGCCAGCGCATAGACCAGCGCAGGTTCGGGGCCGAAGACCAGCCATGCGACGAAGGCGAGCGCCGCGATCGACACCACGGCGGGCACGAATACCGCCGCGACCCGGTCGGCGAGGCCCTGGATAGGCACGCGCGAGCGGCGGGCGCTCGACACCATCGCGACGATCTGCGCCAGCACGGTCTCCGCGCCGACCTTGCCCGCCTCGATCACCAGCGAGCCGTTCTTGTTGATCGTGCCGCCGACTACCGCGTCGCCTGGTCCCTTTTCGACGGGCATCGCCTCGCCGGTCAGCATGCTTTCGTCGAGCGACGAACGCCCTTCTGCAATCATGCCATCGACCGGCACCGCGTCGCCTGGCCGGATGCGCAGGCAGTCGCCGGGCAGGATGTTTTCCAGCGGCGCGTCATATTCTGAACCGTCGGGCAGGATACGCCGAGCTTGTTTTGGTACGAGGTCCAGCAATGCGTGTACCGCATCGCCGGTCCGTTCGCGCGCGCGCAGTTCCAGCACCTGTCCGACATAGACCAGCGCCACGATTACCACCGCGGCCTCGAAATAGGTGCCGACGCCGTGTTCCATCCGGTAGGCATCCGGGAACACGCCGGGCAGGAAGGTCGCGACCAGTGAGTAGAGATAGGCCGCTGCTACGCCGAGCGCGATCAGCGTCCACATGTTGGGTGACCGGTTCACCACCGAGTCCCACCCGCGCCGGAAGAACGGTTGCGCAACCCAGAGGACAACCGGCGTCGCGAGCGCGAATTCGAGATAGCTGGCGATCTGGTTGCCGATCCAGTCACGGACGGGCAGGCCCACCATGCCGCCCATCGTCAGCGCCATGAGCGGGATCGAAGCCGCGACGGCAATCCACATCCGACGCGTGAATTCGGTCAGTTCCTCGCTCGGCGCGTCCGATGGTGTCATCGGTTCCAGCGCCATGCCACAGATCGGGCAGGCACCCGGCACGTCGCGCACGATCTCGGGATGCATCGGGCAGGTGTAGCGCACTTCTGTGGAAGCGCTCGGCTTGCGGCCTTTTGCGTGGCCTGACGCATAGAACCACGGATCGGCGCTGAATTTGGTGCGGCATTTTTCAGAGCAGAAATAGTAGCTGTCGCTGCCGAACAGGTCGGTCGGCGTATCCGCGGTCACGCTCACGGTCATGCCGCAGACGGGATCGATCGCTTTGGTGGCTGTGTCGACCGGCGCTCGACAATGTGCCCGGGCCTCAGCAGTGTCGTGCAAGGTCATTACGTTATCCTTACGCTACCCGACCGAAACGGCCGTCAGTCGCATCTTTGTTCCGACGCGTAGGCGATCGTGAGCGATGGCGGCGGCATCCGGAACTTCCGCTCTTTGATGCTCTTGCGCGATACCGGATCAAATAGGGGCTTCCGACGGTTTGAACCGCGCCGGGTCTACCGGAGGCGTTGGGTCGTGAGTCACACTGCCATATCGATGTTGTCTCCGGCAGCATAATATTGATCTCAGGAGTTGGAGCCTCCGGCAAACCCGGCGGTTTAGGACGGACATCCTGCGCGAGCTCATCAGTCCTGGCCACAGACCACGCGCCGACTCGTCAATCGTCAAGCGGCTGATCATACCGAAAGTGGAGTCCTCTGCTACACGTTCTCAGTTGACTGCATTGCTCTCTTCTATCGGACTGACGGCGCGGCGCCGTACCTTGCTTCCGGCGCGCACCTTGTCGCCCGGATGGACGATCACATCATCGCCGGATCGTACGCCGGCAATCACTTGCGCGACGTTGTCGTTCATTCGCCCGAGCGCGACCGTCACCGCGCGCGCACGTCCGCGCTCCACCTTGAACGTCTGCCACGCGTTTCCGGTGCGGAACAGCGCACTGATCGGAATGCGCACCGCGTCCTTTGCCGACCAGACCGTGATCCGGACGGCAGCGCGAAAGCCGTGGCCGAGGAGCCGCCACGCGGTGCGCGGCTCGGCAAAGTCGATGACGACATTGACGCGCTGCTCTTCCACTCCAAGCGCCGAAACCTTTAGGAAACCATAGGGTTCGACCAGCCGGACGCGGCCGATCAACGGCTCGGCACCACCCCAATCCTCGATCGAAACGGTGGCACCGGGGCGGACCTCGACGGCATCAGCGGACAGCAGATCGGTCACCATCTCGAGCTGCGCGGGATCGCCGATCGCGACCAGCGGCATACCAGCGGTGACGACGCGCGCGCTTTCCTGCGGCACCGTCAGCACGGTCCCAGAAACGGGGGCGACGACCGACACGACGCCGCGGCCGCGCGCCGCGCTGCCCGGCACGATCAGCGCAGCGCGCGCCGCATCGAGACTATGTCGCGCCGCCGCAGCCTCGTCGCGCGCCGCAGCGGTCGCGGCGAGGGCGCGATCCTTTTCGGCCCGCGCCTGATCGAGCGCCGCCTGCGCCACGAAACCATGCGCGCGCAATTGCGCCGCGCGCGCCAACTGGCGCTCGACGAGGTTCAGCGCGGCGAGCGATTGCTGCACCTCAGCCCGCGTCGCTGATGCCTGCGCGGCGAGCGCGGCCACGGTCGATTTGGTCTGGGCCAGCGTCCGGGCGTCGAGCGGGCCGACCTCGACCGGCAGGATCTGCGCGAGTAACGTTCGATGAGCGATCACGGTTGCGCCGGGCTTCAGCGGCACCCGGAGCATCTGCCCGGCGACCGGTGCCGACACGGTATACAGATCGTGGACGCGAGTCTCCGCAAGATCGTTAACGGTCACACGCATTGGCCCGCGCGTGACCCTCGCCAGCTCGACCTCGAGCACCGCCGGCCGCGTCGCGAAGAACAGGGCAAGCCCGACGACCAGTGCGACAAGGATGCCGATGATCGTCGGTCCGCTGAGGCGCATCTTCATGATCATTCCCGGGTCTTGAGCGCACGGATCAGATCGAGGTGATCGACGCGGTAGCGGATCAGCAGCGCGGTGATAGTCCGCTGCGGCTCGTTGCGGTCGGCGGGCTTTCGGGGAGTGGCAAATCGACAGTTGCGCGGCTGATCGGCGGCATTATCGGTCGCGCGCCCGGGGCCCGCATTCTGCGCAGCGACGTGTTGCGCAAACGAATCGCTGGCGTGAGCCCTGAAACCCGCTTGTCGGCGCAGCATTATGAACCGGGATTCGGGCGTCGCGTTTACGCCCAGCTGGAGAAGCACGCCGCGCGTGCGCTTGGTGAGTGGGTGAGCGTCATCGCCGACGCGACGTTTACCAGTGAAGACGACCGCACCGCGATCGAAATCGCCGCGCAGCGTAAAAGCGCGCGGTTCGACGGCTTCTGGTTGGAATGTCCGCCGGGCGTGCGCACGGCGCGCATTGCCGAGCGGGGGCCCGACGCGTCGGACGCTGGCGCGGTGGTCGCAGTCTCGCAGAAGGCGCCAGATTCAAGCCGCCTGGGCGATTGGCAGCCGCTCGACGCGACCGCGCCGCCAGCGCACGTTGCACGAGCGGTTGCTGAGCGGCTCCGGAATCCCTGAGCGCAGCGCGGTGTCACCGCGGCACCATACGTAGCTCTCCGAATTGAGCCGCTCGCGCACGAACGGGCACACTTGGCGCATCGCTTGCCTTGGGTTGAAGCATCGGCCGATGACATGGGAAACTCAGAAGATCGCTATTGTCGGCGCCGGCGTGGCGGGGCTCTGCGCTGCGGTCTACGCCCGCACCTGCGGCTTCGACGTCGACCTGATCGAGCAGCACGAAACGCCGGGCGGCCTCGCCACGCGCTGGCGGCGGGGCGATTACGCGTTCGAGACTTGTCTGCACTGGCTGCTCGGCTCCAATCCCGACGGGCGGCTGCACGACATGTGGGATGAGGTGTGCGACACCGACTTGCTCCAGTTCGTGTATCACGAGGAGTTCGTGCGGCTGGAGACCGAGCATAGTGAGGTGCTGCGCGTCTTCGCCGATGTCGATTGCCTGGAGCGCGAGTTTCTGCGCGTCGCGCCCGAGGACGCCGTTGAGATCCGCCAGTTCACCGCCGCTGTCCGGCACCTCACCGATCTGCCGCTTCCCGATCCCAGCGCTGACTGGATCGAGCGCGGCTGGACGATGCTGCGGATGTTACCGGAGATTCCGCTGCTCGCGCGGCTGTCGCGCCTCAGCGCGGAATCCTATGGCGCACGCTTCACCCATCCGCTGCTGCGCCGCTTCTTTGGTGAAGGCCCGTCGGCGCGGATGTCCGTACTTGCCCTGGCCTTCTCGCTGGCGTGGCAGAGCCAGCACAATGCGGGCTATCCGATCGGTGGATCGCAGGCGGTGATCGGCGCGATCGCGCAGCGCCTCGGCGATCTCGGCGGGCATCTGCGATGTGGCGCCGTCGTTGAGCGCATTCTCGTTGAGAATGACGCGGCCGTCGGGGTGCAGCTCGCTGGCGGCGAGACGATCCGGTCCGACTGGGTTATTTCGGCGGCTGACGGCCATGCAACCATCTATCAGCTGCTCGATGGCCGTTATACCGACGCGAGCGTTGAATCCGTCTTCGATCGCTACGAAAGCTTTCCCTCCTACCTCCAGGTTTCGTTCGGCGTGGCGCGCGATCTGTCGACCGAGCCCGGTTATCTGACGATCGTGCTCGACGCCCCCATCGCAATTGATCCCGAAACCCGCCTCGAGCAGCTCTCCTATCGCATCTTCCATTACGATCCGACCTGCGCGATCGCGGGCAAGACGGCGGTCACATGCTTCTTGCCGACGGCGAACTTCGGGCACTGGACCGCGCTCCGATCGACCGATCCGGCGCGCTATCATGCCGAGAAGGCGCGCATCGGCGAAGCCGTCATCGCCGTCCTCGAACGCCGGATCCCGGGAATTAGGCGCGCGATCGAAGTGATCGATATCTCCACCCCCGCCACGGTGATCCGCTACACCCGCAATTGGAAGGGGAGCATGCAGGGCTGGCTGATCACGCCCGAGACCGGCCTTGGCGCCATCCCCGCCACCTTGCCCGGCCTCGACCGCTTCATCCGGGTCGGTCAATGGATTCAGCCGGGTGGCGGGCTGCCCAGCGGCTTGATGACGGCCCGTGCAGCGCTCAAAACAATTTGCCGTGGCGCGCATGTCCCATTCCGAAATCGCACGCACACCCTCGAAATGTAGTGAGGGCGCGCCGTAAAGGTGCTGCTGCTCATGCCCATTCAGACTTGGGCAGTCTTTCCGACGCCCTGGCCGCGGCGTACAACGCTGGCGCTCGGGTCGTAGGACATTACGTTGCGAGCATCGCCTGGCGCGATTGGCCCTCGGCCTCGTGCTGCGCGGCGAGTTCAATGGCCAGACGCCGCTCGAGCCCGATATAGCTCGCCAACCGGCGCTGATCGGGTGGTGCGAGCATCCCGTCATCGTCTCGCCAAACTGGTGGTGGGCGCCGCCTTGCTCAGGGCTATGTCGACCGCGTATTCTGCTCGGATTCGCCACGCAGTATCGCCCGCTTCCCCTAAGTAGAGCCGCTGCTCAAAGGGCGATCGGCGCGCGTGATCTACCCAGCATTCGCCACGCATCGTCGATTTCATCTTCCGTAGCGATCTCTCCTGGCGCTGGATTTCGCTGTGCGTGCTGCGACACTATGGCTTCTGCCCGGTGCGGCGTTCTGCGCTCTATCGCAACATCAACCTGGGCACCGAATCGCCGCGCCAGGTTCATCGAAGGCATTCGGAACCTAGGCCACCGCGCTGGCTGACGCTCACGATGCGCGGCGATCCATTCGCGGAGCGGTTGCAATCTGGTGACTGATGATGAAAATTGCGGAGTGATGGCGCAAGAAATTGAGCTCAAGCTAGAGTTGACGCGCGACGCCGCCAACGCGATTGCGGTATCGGATGTGCTCGCCAATGCGCCAAAAATATCGCAGCAATGCTCGATCTATTTCGACACACCAGAATCTCGATTGGCGAAGGCCGGCCTTTCCCTTCGCATTCGCGAGTCGGGCGGGAAGCGCGTCCAGACGATCAAGTCGGACCGTGGCAATGCCGCCGGTCTCTTTACGCGAACCGAGCGGGAGCGGACCGTTCAGGACGACACCCCGGTCCTCGATGACGCCACTCTGATATCACCGGTGCTGCAGGACTGTGCCGACCTGATCGCTCCGGTGTTTGAAGTGCAGATCGAGCGGCGCACCTGGACGTTAAACGAGCATGATGCGGAGATTGAACTGGTCCTGGACCGGGGTGAGGTTATTGCGGGCGAACGCCGTTCGCCGATCTGCGAACTCGAGCTAGAGTTGAAGCACGGCCCCCCCACCGCGCTGTTCGCGATAGCGCGCCGGCTCGCCGCTGTCGCGCCCGTGCGGATCGGGGTGCTGACCAAGGCCGAACGCGGCTACCGGCTGGCCGGGCCGGTCATGAAAGCGGTCACGGCCGCGCCGATCCTGATCAGCAATGAGATGAGCTCAGCGCAAGCGTTTCAACACATTGTACAGTCGTGCCTGCGACACTTCCGCCTCAACGAGCCTCTCATTTGCGGCGATGACCGGGCCGCCGCGCTCCATCAGGCGCGCGTCGCGCTGCGGCGGCTGGGTTCGGCCTTCGCCGTATTCAAGGCGGACATCGACCATCGCGGCGCCGGGCTCGCCGACGAGGTTCGCTGGCTGGCATCGGAACTCGGCGACGCACGAAATCTCGACGTGCTGATCGAGCGTACGAAGCCCGGCTCGCTACAGGACCAGCTCGCAGCAGCGCGAAATCGTGCCTATGATCGCGTGGCCGTTATCCTTGCTTTGCCGCGCGCGCGTCTCCTCTTTCTCGACCTCACGGAATGGGTGACGACCGGGGGCGGGCTGAGCGCAACAGGCAACGGAGCGGCAAACGATCGGCCGTTGCAAGAATGTGCTGAGGCTGCCCTGACCCGCTTCCGGCGCAAGGTGAGTCGCCGTAAGCACCTCGCCAACGCGACCGATGAGACGCGGCACGAGATTCGCAAGACCGCGAAAAAGCTTCGTTACACGGCCGAATTTTTTGCCGCCCTGTTTAAAACACCGCGTCAGTCACGGCGCTACAAGCGGTTCCTTGCCGCACTGGAAACGCTGCAGGACCGGCTTGGTGCACTCAACGACCTTGCGACCGCAAAAAGCATGCTGGAGACACTCTGTCTCGCGGGCAATCGCCACGCGGCAAAGGTATCGGGCAAAGGCAGGAGGAAACGGCTGCTGCGGTTGGCAGCGGTAGCGCACAAGGATTGGGTCGGTACAAAGCAATTCTGGTGACGGCCAGCCGCTCGACCATCTGACGATCGCCGTGCACCGCGACCTGATCGACAAGATCGGCAAATTGGGAGCCACTCGGCGGCTGGCGGTTCGGCAACACGATCGACGGCGCGCAGACCGAAAATCTGCTGATGCCCGACGCGATGGCGAACCTGTCCCCGGTGCCCGATGGACTGACTGCCGAACAGGTGCTGCCGTGCCCCGACATCCTATCGACCGGGGTCGCGCAAGGGCCGATCGGCCTGTGCGCGGCCCCGGACCCGCGGCTGATGGGTGCGGATCACGTGACTGACTTCGAACAGGTCGATCCGGTGTCGGAAATCCTGAAGCTGACGCGCGGGCGCGGCTTCGATGTCGCGATCGAGGCGCTCGGCCGGCAGGCGACCTTCGAGGCTGACGGGCCGCATGGGCCGCACCGGGCGTAATCCAGATCCGCGACCAGATCGTCATTGATTGACCAGACGGTTCCGCCCGGCCGCGCCGCGCGGAACCCCTGCATGTCAGTCCATCCTGGCCAGCAGATCGTCGAGCGGCATCGTCATGAGCGTCGTGTAGCTGTCGGCGACGCCATAGGGCAGGATCAACCGGCCCGCATGGACCACGGCGCCGCAGCTATAGACCGCGTTCGGGACATAGCCGTCGCGCGTGCTGTCGGTCGGCGTTACGATCGGCAAGCGCGTGCGGGCGATCAGCTTGGTCGGGTCGCGCTTGTCGAGCAGGCATGCGCCCAGGCAATAGGTGCGGATCGCGCCGACGCCGTGGGTGATCACCAGCCAGCCCTGGTCGATCTCGATCGGCGGTCCGCAATTGCCGATCTGGACGAACTCCCAGGGCCAGCGGGGGTGGATCACCGCGGCGCCGCTTTCCCACCGGTGGAGATCGTTCGAGGTCAGCAGCCAGATATTCTCGTGATCCTGGCGGCCGAGCATCGCGTACGCGCCGTTCAGCCGGCGCGGAAACAGCGCCATCCCCTTGGTCGCGGCGTATCGCCCCTCGAGTGCCGTCAGCGCGAACGTCTCGAAATCGCTGGTCTTCAGCAGTTCCTGCCGAACCATCTCCTGGCCGACACCGGTATAGGGCCCCAGATAGGTGACGCTGCCATCGTCCTCGACGAACCGGGTCAGGCGAAGGTCCTCGAGCCCATGACGATGCTGGTAGCCGATCGGGAAAAGCACCATTGCGGCAAGATCGGTACCCGGTTCGAAGACCAGGCGCACGCCGGGGTCGTCGGGCGTGCGACCTGCTACCCACGCGACCTTAGGGGACACCATCTTCTTGCCGGCGGACCCGATCGTGACGCGTCCCGCCGCGTCAACCAACCCGACGCGAAAGACGATCGAGGAAATATGCCCCTCGCCGACCGCGCGCAACGCCATCACCACGCGCAGCGAGCCATCTGGAACGCCGCTTTGATCGGGGTGCGCGGCCATGCTCGGGTTGAATAAGGCGGCCGCCTCGACCGCATATTCATTGAGCAGATAGCCGCCCGTGAGCAGCCGCTGTTCGGTCGTAATCGCGCCGAGCCCGGCATCCGGCGGGACGATGTCCTGAAACCGTTGCGACAGGAGCGCATCGACGTCGGCGTGACGCTCGCGGAGATGGCGGCGCAACTCGCCCAGGTCGGCCGCTACCGTCGCGGCGTCGAGCCCCAACACGCGGCGAACGACGTGGACGATGCGGGTGCGCGGCACCGCGTCGCTGGGGAACGGATTGTCGGCCGGGATGAACGGGCGGAGCACCACGCGCGAGGCGTCGGGTTGCAGAAGCAGCCGAGGGCCGTCGTCACCAGGGAAAGCGGTCATCGGTGCGTCTCCCAGGCCATGCGCGGCATCGCGGTCCGCCCGAGATACCGTAACGCCGCGACGTCGATCATCCGCAAAGCTACGCATAGCCGCGAGGGTACCGAAACGGCGGTCCGCTCGCGCCGCGCCGCTCGCCGCGCCCCTGCCCGCATTCTGGCAGCGTTCGACCGCCGATACGCTGTCGGCGCTCTACGCCAGTCAGGCGAGGCTATCGTCTGCGCAGGCGGCGGCGCGGCTGGCAAGCGACGGACTGAATGCATCGGATCTAAAACGCGTGCGCCGGCCGATCCGCGATCTGCTGCGCGCATCGCCAACCCGCTGGTCGCGATCTTGCTGGTGGCGGCGTCGATCGCCGGCGCGACGGGCGACCTGGCCAGTTTCGTGATGATCGTCTCCGTCATCCTGGTGTCGACCATGCGCTGGACCGGAGCGTCGGATCGAACCGCGCGAAACTGGATGAGCGGCGCCGCCGGACCAAGCGGTTACCATCTCATCTGTCTTGCCCGCGAGTCGAATGCGGTTCTCGCGGCGATGCTGGCGTTGAGTGGGCGCCCTGAACTCGCGCTTTCCACTGACGTCCAAGCGGTGGAGGTCGCTCTTGCCAAGGCAATGGGCTCGCTTGAAGTGTTGAAGCGACAGCAAGCGTCGCGCCCAATGCGCTGAAGCAGTCGAGGAGCGTTCGGTGTCGGGCGATTCCGGCCTAACGGGCTCATATTAGCCGCGCGTCACGGAAATTATTCAGTGATCTGAGTGCCCATCTTTGTCCCCTGTGGGGCACCATCGCTTTCAACCCAACGTGTTGAAGGCGAACAGATGTTTGTCGATCGGGCGGGGCGGTTCTGACATTGGCCGCTGCCGAGATTGCTTTCCTCGCGGCGGGCGCATCTTTCCTATTTCCTAGAAGATGGCAAAGGCGTTCGGTTCGTTCCTATTCGGCTAGCTGGCTACATCAGGATTTGAGCCGCTGCCGCCGCCTCCGGTTTATATGGCGTCCGGTTGTGCTGACGGAGGTAGCGGGCAACACAACCGCTTGCGACCGTGGAATCGTCATGGTTGGGAGTCCCGCGATACACCGCGCTCACTTTCGCGCTGATCGACGAACGCTAGCTTAAACAGCGCGCTGCGGACTGTTGCCAGGCATCTTTGCATCGAACCGCTGACTTCTTGCGTCTGCAAGCCAGCAAGTCTGCTCAACTTGCGGTAAAGCTCCGCATCCCGTCTGCCGGGCTTATCGGGCGGTTATCGCTCTTGCGACGCTGCCGAATGGGATCGCCGGTGCCTATTGCGGCTCGAGAACACAGATCGTCGGCGCAAACAGCAGGTATTATGGCCCAAATCGGGACATTAATGCTGTATCGCAAGGCCGAGGCTTGATTAACTGCCGAAAAAAAGGTTAACAAAGGGATAACAGCGTTGCTTCAATGCCGCCGACCGCAGTAAGCGCTCTTCAGTTGGTAAAAGCAGTATTAATCTCAGGGGGGCTTTTCATGATCCGTTCCATTGGTCGCGCAGTTGCGATCGGGGCCATGGTGGCCGGTACGCTGTTTGTTGCACAGTCAGCGTCGGCCGCAACGGTATTTAGCTTTACCAACAAGGGCAGCACGTCCGCAGCCGGCGTCAATTCCTACACCTTTGCGTCCAATGACGGGTCAATGTCGGTGAAAGCGACCGCCTGGCACGCCAACGACCGCAATACGTCGGCGGTAACGACGGACACGATCTCTCGCGCGAAACTCGGCTTCTGGTCGAATGGCGGCTTGGGTGTGATCTATGGCACCGATAGTGCAGCTAACGGTATGCACCAGATCGACAATGCGGGCAGTGGTGCGGGCGCTGACTTCGTGATGCTGCAGTTCGACAGGGACGTGACGATCGACAGTCTATCGCGCAACGTTTACCGGATGAGCGGGGTCGCCTGCTGCGACAGCGATGCCGCTTTTTGGGCCGACACGTCCAACATCTTCGGCGCGCCTTCCTTGAGCGCGAACCTCAGTCTCACCAGCAGTCAGTTCAATGAAAGCATTTTCACAACGCTAACCGGGAATGGCTCATCGGGCACGACGAAGCTTGGCTCCAGCATTGCGGCTTCGGTGTGGTTCATATCGGCCGCTCACAATCAGAAAAATGATGGCTTCAAGATCTCAGATTTGACGGTCATCACCGCGGTTCCCGAGCCCGCCACTTGGGCGATGATGGTGCTTGGGTTTGGTTTCGTCGGTGCGGCAATGCGCCGCAGGATCCGTGTGTCGGAAGCAAACTTTACCAATAAGATCCGGGCGCTCGCTGAAGCCTGATCGCTAAATCCTGGGAATAGCGCAGGGCCGCCGGTCGTCAGACCGGCAGCGCTGCGCTGCGAGATCGCCGTCTCCAGAACAGGGGCTGGTGACACCATCGAGCGAGGTGCGCAGGGCCGAGTTGGCCGATCGCCCCGGCGGTGTTGCCGCCCCTGACCACACCAGCGGTTGAAGCAGTCCGGAAATGCTTCTCGTGTCGTCCAGCGCCTGCTGGTGCGGCTGGTGGCGTCAGCGTTTGCGCGCCGCCGCTTGCGCGAGCGCAATGGCGCCGAGCGGGCCAGCCTCGGTGCCGAGTCCGGCGGGCTGGATGAACTGCACAACGGTGGCGCCGTCAACGAATGGCAAGTAACCGGCGAGCCGATCGACCACCGCGGCGCGCACCCAGGACAACAGAAATGCGCGCGACAAGGCGACGCTGCCGCCGAACAGAATGCGCTGCGCCGATGTGGTGAGCAGGATCGCGGCGCATAATTCGGCGATATCGGCGGCGACGTGATGCCACACCGGATGCGTATCCGGCGCGGCGGCGGGATCCATGCCGAAACGGGCGCGGAGCGCGGGACCGGAAACGAGTCCCTCGGTGCAATCGCCATGAAACGCACAGGCGCCGGTGAATTCATCGCCCACCACGCGGCGCAAGCGCAGATGGCCGAGCTCGGGATGCATCGCGCCGTGCAGCGGTCGGCCGCGGATGAGCAGTCCGCCGCCCAGCCCGGTGCCGATGGTGATGTAACACAGGCTGTCGCAACCCGCGCCCGCGCCCCAGCGATATTCGGCCAAGGCCGCGCCGTTGACGTCGGTATCGATGGTCCACGGGCAGGGCAGCGCCTCGGTCAGCATTGCCGCCACCGCCGCGCCTGCCCAGCCGCGCTTGGGGGTAGGCAGGATGTGGCCGAAATCGGGGTGCGCGGGATCGAGCTGCACCGGGCCGAACGAGGCGATGCCCAGGCCGGTGAGCGGCGCCGCCGCGTGCCAGTCGCCCAGCTGTGCCCGGAGCTCGGACAGAGTCGCCCCAGGCGTGGTGGTGGGGATCACCTGCCGGGCGACGATCCGGTCGCCCTCCGCGAGCACCGCAATCGCCTTGGTACCGCCGAGCTCGACCCCGGCATAGCGCCCGTCCGTCATGCCGCCGCGGCCAACAGGGCGCGGTGGCGATCCAGACCTCTCCGTCGTTTGCATACGTGGCAAAGGGCTGTCCGGCCGGTCGGCCCCGCGGGGTTGAAAGCATGGCTGATCATCGCAGGACGCATCTCCCAGTTTTCGCAGCCATCATCAAGCGCCCTCGCCGTGCCCCGCGCATCGTTGCTCGCAACGCTCGATTGCGGCGCGCAACGACTGCCGGCGATTTTGTTTGCGCTATCATTAATGTGGCAGGCATTTGAGGACGCGATGCGTCGTGCAGGGCGAGACGACGTGCGCCGCCACCAAGGGAGAGCGTGTATGACAGCGGAATTCGAGCAGCGTGGCGTCGCCATTGGCCGTCGATCTTTCCTCGCCGGCGCGGCGGGCTTGGCCGGTATCGGCGTTGCCGCCCAGGCGCAATTTGCGGAATCACCGCCCATGCCCGCCGCCTGGACCGACGCCGAACAGCTGCCCTTGTGGCCGCAGGGCACGCCGACCAGCGGTTTCGCCGCCAAGCCGCTGCCGCCTGGGTGGCCCGATATCATGGTGCGCAACATTGAGCGCCCGGTGCTGCGCGTGTTCCGGCCGGGCACATCCAATGGCCGCGCCTTGCTGGCAATTCCCGGCGGCGCCTACACCTTCGTCTCGATCCTCAACGAAGGCGTGGATATTGCGCGTGCGATGACGGCGCGCGGCTACACCGTGTTCGTGCTGACCTATCGCCTGCCCGACGAGGGCTGGGCCGGGCGCGCCGATGTGCCGCTACAGGATGCGCAGCGCGCGATGCGCGTGATCCGCGCCCAGGCCAAAAGATATGGCTATGATCCGGCGACGGTCGCCGCGGTGGGCTTTTCCGCCGGCGGGCATCTTGGCGCGACGCTGGCCACCTGTTTTGCCGAGCCGGTCTATCGCGCGCGCGACGCGATCGATGCGCTGGATGCGCGGCCGGCGGCGATCGGGCTGATCTATCCCGTGATCAGCGTTACTGCGCCCGTAACGCATGCCGAATCAGCTTTACGCCTGCTCGGCACTGTGCCCAGCGCCGATCTCGTCGCACGACGTTCGCCGGCGCTGCATGTCACGCCGCAGACGCCGCCGGTATTCCTCGTCCATGCAGTGGATGACGGCGCAGTACCGGTGGAAAACAGCATGATCATGCTGCGCGCGCTGCAAGCCGCCAAGCGCCCCGTAGAAACGCATCTGTTCGAGGAAGGCGGGCATGGATTCGGGCTTGGCCCGCTGGACAAACCTTGGGGGCACTGGTCCAGTCTGTTCGCCGCTTGGCTCGATCGTCACCTTGCCCCCAGATAACCGCGCGCGACGTGTCTCGCGCGATGCGGCGTGTGCCCGGCACGATCATCAGCGATATACGTGCAAGGGGCGAGGAAAATAGCTTAGCCTAGTGGGCGATCACCAGCGCATCGCTGCCATCGTCCGCCACCGGCACGATCACCGGGATCAGCAGCTGCACGAAGCCCAAGGCGAGCAGATAGGAGCAGGAGCAGATCGCCAGCAGCGGGCCATAGCCATAGCCATGCGCTAGCGAGACGGCGGCCAGCTGGATCAGCACGATCGACCACATGTTGCCGCAAAAGGCGGCGATGCCGATGGTCGATCCGACTGCGCGTGCCGGGAACACGTCGGTGGTCAGCGCGAACACGTTGGTCGAAAAGCCCTGATGCGCGAACAGCCCGAGACCAAGCAGACCCGCCGCGGCCCAGGCGCTATCGACGAACAACACGCCGGTGACGGGCAGGATCAGCAACGCATAGATCAGCATGGTAACTTTACGCGCGCGATTGACGCTCCAGCCCGCCGCCATCATCCGCGTTGGCAACCAGCCGCCGGTCAGCGCACCACACGCTGCCATGCCGTAAACCAGCGCGATGGGCAGGCCCACGGTGCCCTGCGGCAGCCCGAACATGCGATGGAACAGATCGGGCAGCCAGGCGAGCATGAAGAACCACACCTGATCGGACAGCACCTTGGCGATGGCGATGGCGAGCGTCTTGCGATCGCGCACCAGGCTGAGCCATTTGATCGGCGCGGGCTTCACCGCATCCGCCGCGACCGGCTCGACCCGCACCATCAGCCACACCGCGACCCACACCAGCCCGAGACCGCCGGCAACGAGGAACGCCGCCTTCCAACCGAATGCGACGGCAAGCGCGGGAATGACCAGCGGCGTGACGATCGCACCGATATTGGGCGCGGTGTTGCCGATGCCGAGCGCCATCGAGCGCTCCTTCTGCGCGAAATAGGTGGCGGCGGTCTTGACGGCGGCAGGTGTGCCGATCGATTCCGCGGCACCCAAGACGACGCGCGAGGCGACGAACCCGCCGACCGTGCTGACCAGCGCATGCGCCATGCCAGCCAGGCTCCAGATGCCCACGCCCAGCGCGAAGCCAAGCCTGAGCCCGACGCGATCGATGAACCAGCCGGTGCCGAGAAAGGCCACGGCGGCGGCGAACTGGAAAGCCGAGATCATGTTGGCATAATCGCCATCGCTCCAGCGGAATTCCGCTTCCAGCGTAGGCTTGAGCAGCGCCAGGATCTGGCGATCGACATAATTGAGCATGATCGCGAAAAAGACCAACGCAACGATGATCCACCGTCTGCGCTCCAGCGCCTTCTCCGTCATGCATCCACTCCCATTGTGCTTTCCGATAACGTTGTCATACCCTGCGGCACTCGGCTAGAGATTAATCTCTGGTTGCCGCCGGCATGAACGGCGCGGGGGCTGGTGTGCGGCACGGTGGACCCGGGAACAAGCCCGGGGTGACGAGGGGAGCGGAATTGGCCAACAGTATAAAACGTCCCCTGCCGATGGCCGCCGATCTCTACGGCGATATCGAGCCGTCGCCGCAAGGAACCTGGCAGACCTATTTCCCCGGCCTCGCCATTGTCGCCGCGGGCACGCTGGCGGCTGCGTTCATCTCGGATCATTATGGTGCGCCGCTGACCTTGATGGCGCTGCTGATCGGGCTCGCGCTCAATTTTCTGAGTGCCGATACGCGGCTGACGCCGGGGCTGGCCTTCGCTTCACGCTCGCTGCTGCGTTGGGGCATCGTGCTGGTCGGGGTGCGCATCACTTTCGGGCAGATCGTCGATCTCGGACCGGTGGCGTTGCTCTGCGTACTGGCCATCGTCGCGCTGACGATCGGAGCGGGCATCGTCGCCGCGCGACGCTTCGGCTTTGATACCGCATTCGGCACGCTGGCGGGCGGCGCGGTGGCGATCTGCGGCGCGTCGGCAGCGATGGCGCTGGCCACGACATTGGGCGAGAAGCGCACCAGCCAGGCGCAACTGACCATGGTGCTGGTCGGCATTTCGGCACTCAGCGCGCTGGCCATGGTGCTGTACCCGATCGCCGCGCACGCATTGCAACTGAGCGATCTCAAAGCCGGTTTCCTGCTCGGCGCGGCGATCCACGATGTCGCGCAGGCGCTGGGCGCGGGCTATTCCTATTCCGATGCGGCGGGCGGCATCGCCGCGATCGTCAAGCTGACGCGCGTCGCGTTGCTGGCGCCAGTACTGGCGATCGTCGCGCTGTTCCTGCGCGGCGATGGGACGCGGGCGAAGGGGCCGGGCATTCCGTGGTTCGTGGTCGGCTTTTTCGTGCTGGCGGGGATCAATTCGTTCGGCGTGATCCCGGCGGTGGTGGCCAAGGGGGCGGAGCAGATCGCCGCCGGGTTGCTGGCTGCCGCGGTGACCGCGACCGCGATCCGGTCGCCTCTGTCGCAATTGCTGGAGGCGGGGCCGAAACCACTGTTCGTGATCCTGGTGGCGACGATCATTGCCTTCGTGCTGGCGCTGGGCGCGGCGCTTCTGCTGATCGGGTAGCGGCTCCTCCTTTCAGCGAGGGGAGATAAGCCCGGTCGATCCGCGCACCACCAACTCATAGGGCAATTCGCGCCGCTCGGGCGGCATGTCTGCGGCTGCGAGCAGCAGATCGGCGGCGGCATAGCCCATTGCGCGGGTTGGCTGGCGGATCGTGGTCAGCGGCGGCCATACCACGCTGGCCAGCGCGCTATCGTCGAACCCGGCGACCGACAATTGCTCCGGCACCTTGATCCCGCGGCGATGCGCCGTCGCCAGCACGCCCGCCGCCATATCATCGCTGGATGCGAAGATCGCGCTGGGCGGGATGGGCAGATCGAGCAAGGCGTCCGCAGCGGCCGAGCCCGAGGCGAAATCATAGCGCCCTTCGCGCACCAGATCGTCATCGAGCGCAATGCCCGCTGCCGCCAGCGCCGCGGCATAGCCGTCGAAGCGCTGCGCGCTGGTGACATAATCGGGGTGGCCGCGCACCAGCGCGATGCGGCGATGCCCCAGCGCCAGCAGATGCTCGGTCATCAGCCGCGCCGCCGCCTCGTTATCGATGAAGGTCGAGGCGCTCAGCGCCACATCGCCGCCCGGGGACACGCGCACAAACCGCACCCCGCGTCGCGCAAGCAAATCCAGCACCGCATCATAATCGGTCACCGGCGGCGTCAGGATCAGCCCGTCGACGCTGGTCGCATCGACGAGATTTTCGATATCCTCGATCAACGTGGCCGAATCGCGATCGTAAGGTTGCGCAATCATCCGTACACCTTCCTTGGCGCAGCGATCGCGGATCCCGGATTGCATCTCATAGACAAAATAAGGGCTGGGATTGTCGCAGATCAGCGCGATCTGGAAGCTTCTTTTGCCCGCCAGCGCGCGCGCCGCCACGCTAGGACGAAAATTGAGGAGGGCCACCGCCGCTTGCACGCGCTCTCGCGTCGCCGCCCCGACATAGCGTTCGTTGTTGAGCACGCGCGATACCGTCTTGATCGATACCCCCGCTTCGCGGGATACGTCCTTGATGGTCACGCGCACTGTATCACCCCCGGCACTCCATTCGTCGCCGGATGTGCCGCAGCCCGTCGCACCCGTCCAGTCGCTTGCCGTTACTGTTATATGGCGCTAATACACTTGCCCGCCCAGTCGCTCGTTCAGCGGCCTGCGGACTGATCCGGAACCAGACATGCGCCCTTATCCCTTCACCCCGGCCACCGCGCCCTCGGTCAATCCCGATCGCGGTGCTGTGCGCGAGCCCGCCGGCTACGATCCGTATCGCCCAGAGCCAGAGGATCCGCGCGACGATCGGCGTTACGACGGTAATGCGCCGGCGCCCTATCGCGGCTCGCGCTGGCGCTGGCCGGTGCGCATCGCCGGGGCCGGCATCGTACTGTTCGTGCTGGCGGTGATCTGGCTGGCCTTTACCGCGCCGCTGTCGAAGTCGCTCGAACCGCTGACCCCGCCGAGCATCACCTTGCTGGCCGCGGATGGCACGCCGATTGCGCGGCGCGGCGCGATCATCGGCCGGCCGGTCGATGCCGAGCAACTGCCCGCCACCGTGACGAACGCCTTTCTGGCGATCGAGGACCGGCGCTTCCGCACGCATTGGGGCGTCGATCCGCGCGGCATTGCGCGCGCTTTCTGGCATAATATGACGAGCGACGGGCGCAACCAGGGCGGCAGCACGATCACGCAGCAGCTGGCCAAGAATGCGTTCCTCGATTCGGATCGCACCGCCGCGCGCAAGATTCGCGAAGTGATGATCGCCATGTGGCTGGAGGCGTGGCTGTCGAAGAACGAGATCCTGTCGCGCTATCTCTCCAACGTCTATTTCGGTGACAACGTCTACGGCCTGACCGCGGCGGCGAAGCATTATTTCAACCGCACGCCGGAGGAGCTGTCGATCGCGCAGTCGGCGATGCTGGCGGGGCTGGTCAAGGCGCCGTCACGGCTTGCGCCCACGGTCAATCTGGCCGGCGCGCGCGCGCGGCAGAAGCTGGTGGTCGGCGCGATGGCCGATGCCGGGTTCATCACCGCGGCGCAGGCCGAGGAGGTGCGCCCGGCGCGGCTCGCCACCAATCGCATCAAGCCGCTGCCCGATGGCACCTACTTCGCCGATTGGGTGCTGCCCGAGGCGCGCGACACGGCCGGCGAGATCGCGCAGGAAACCACCGTGACGACGACGCTGGATCGCCGCCTGCAGACCGCCGCCGAGCGCGTCGTGCGCGGCGCCGGCCTGCGCGATGCGCAGGTCGCATTGGTGGCGATGCGCCCAGATGGCCGTGTCGTGGCGATGGTCGGCGGCAAGAATTACAAGACCAGCACGTTCAACCGCGCAGTGCAGGCGCGGCGGCAATCGGGCTCGACGTTCAAATTGTTCGTCTATCTCGCCGCGCTGCGCAGCGGCCTCACGCCCGATTCGATGATCGAGGACGAACCCGTCACGATCGCCGAGTGGAGCCCCAAGAACAGCGATGGGCGCTATGCCGGCAACATCACGCTGCGCCGCGCCTTTGCCAAATCGAGCAACGTGGCGGCGGCGCGGCTGACGCAGCAGGTCGGCGTGAAAAACGTCATCCGCGCGGCACGCGATCTGGGCATTACCACGCCGATCCCCAACGAAGCGACCATCGCCCTGGGCAGTGCGACGGGATCGTTGCTCGAGCTGACCTCAGCCTATGCGGCTGTGGCGGCGGGGGCCTATCCGGTGCGCGCGCGCGGCGTGGCCGAAGCGGGCAATCGCACCTGGTATGACAATCTCACAGGGCGCTCGCATCGGATGGATGGCGCGCTCCGCGAACAGATGCTCGATCTGCTCTCCGCGTCGCCCGAAACGGGCACGGGGCGCGAGGCGGCCTTGTCGGTCAAGACCTATGGCAAGACCGGCACAACATCGGACAGCCGCGACGCCCTGTTCGTCGGCTTTGCCGGCGATCTGGTGGTCGGCGTGTGGGTCGGCAATGATGACAATACCACCAATCCCGGCCTGTCCGGCGGCGGGCTGCCGGCGCGGATCTGGCGCGATTTCATGATGCGCGCGCTGAACGTTGGTCCGGCCGTGGCGCCCGAACCCGAACCGGCCATGATCGAGGAGGACGACGGCAACGGGCTGGGGCTGGAAGATCTCGGGCTGGACGGGGTGCAATTGCCCGAGGGCGAAATCGAGGGGCTGGGCCTCGGGCTGCGCGTCGGGCCCAACGGCATCGAGATCAACCGCGCGCGCGATCGCGATGCGCCGCGCCGCGACGAGCGCCGTCGCGACGACCGCGCGCCGCCCGAGGACGAACCGATCGAGGATGAGTTCTAGTGGGGAAGACGCCGCAGCGGGCGGACCAAAAAAAAGGGCGCCCCGAACTCGGAGCGCCCCTCGATAGCGGGTATTGGGCGAGGAGCTTACGCCCTCGCGACCTTCGTCCGGGTCGAGCTGTGCCCGCCTGAACGGTACAGCATGTCGGCGGCTGCATCGGGGCTGACACCGACGGCGTTGGTATCGACCGAAACGAACACCCCGCCTTCGTTGATACGGCCTTCGTAATAGCTCGCGTCGACGCGGCTCACGCCGTGATCGGTCATGACCTTTTCGAGACCACCGACGGCACCGCCAAGGGCGGCACCGGTTACCGCTGCAGCGGGGATGGCGGCGGAGGCGATGGCGCCTGCCGCCACCAGCGGGCCGACACCGGGAATGGCAAGCGCAGCGATGCCGAGCAGTGTGCCGATACCGGCGCCCGCCGCTACCTTGCCGACGAACTCCTGCGTATCGGCGCCGCTGCCGTCGGTAGTGGTGTTCTTTCCGTCGTGCTGCGCCACGATCGAGATGGCGCTATCGTTTACTCCCGCCGCGCGGAGTTCGGATACGGCGCGCTCGGCTTCGGCATGGGTGTCGAACACGGCGGATACTAGGTTCGAGTTCATTGTCATTCCTGTCGTGATTATGAGCCTCAGAGACTGTGAAATCCGCCAGCCAATCTATTCGTTCCGAACAATCACCATTAACGGCAGGTAATGCCAGGCGGCGCGACGTATACGTCGTCACTTGCCCTTTGGTGACGGGAGCCGCCACGTCGTGCTGCTGTTCAGCGGAGGGTGCGCTCCCCGTGCTTCAACATGGCCGGGATGACCAACTCTTCCTCGTCAGCAAGATGCTGGAGCAACAGGTGCAGCAGCTTTCCGGCGTCGGCGGCATAAAGATCGGCCGCGCGGCGCGCGTCGTCACCGGGCAAAGCCAACGCGCTGATCAGCCCGCGGGCCTGAGCGACGGTAGCGATCAGCTGCTGGTGAATAATCTGGTGATCCCCCTCGAGCAGATCGAAGCCGATCACGAGCCGATCGTCCAACTGGCGAAATCTGGGAAAATAGGCAGCGTCCTCAATGCGATGATGCTGATCGAGATGCTGTAGGAAGCCGTCAAGCCCGGGGACGAACGCACGCTGAAGCTGGGCAGCGTCGATCCGCTGTTCGCGAAACGCATCGACGATACGCGCCACCTCGCCGCCTTCATGGCGCAGGCTGGCGTGCACCTGAAGCCAGAAATCCGCCAGCTGCCCGAAACCGGCATGCGCGCGCCAGCCACCGCGCGGGTAAGGCGCACGCAAAAAGGCGATGTCATCGGGCAGGCCGCCACGCGCGCCAAGAACAAGCGCTGCGGGTGATGAATCGTTCATACAAGCGCTCCCGCCGCGGCACGTCCGCGGTCCCGCGGAATGCCCATATGGCCACGGTGTCGGGCGTCTTAAGCCGCCGGGGTGCAAACCGCCACCCTGCGGATATGTGGTCCGACGCGCGGGCGAGGCGGTGCATCCAGCCATCGCGGGTTTTGCGTTTTGCCGCGCGTGCAATAGGGGCAAAGACTGTAATCTTAGTTGCTTGGGAATATCCTCGTGAAAATGGCCCCGCTCGTTCTTCTGGCCGTCTCGGTCTCGTCGCCGGCGCTGGCCGCGGGGCAATTGCCCAAGACGGTCGTCCCCGTCGCATATGACATCACTATCACCCCCGATGCGCAGGCGATGACGTTCACCGGTACCGAAACCGCCACCGTCGATGTCCGCCAAGCGACGCGCAGCATCACGCTGAACGCGGCCGAGCTCGCCGTGACCGCGGCGACGTTCGACGGCAGGCCGGCGCGCTATACGCTCGATTCCGCCAAGCAGGAGCTGACCGTCGCGCTGCCGGCGGCGGCGAGCGTTGGTCGCCACACGCTGACCTTCGCGTGGAAGGGCAAGATCAACACGTCGGCGGCCGGGATGTTCGCGATCGATTACGCCAATCCCGATGGCAAGCCTGCGCGCCTGCTGGTCACGCAGTTCGAGGCGCCCGATGCGCGCCGTTTTGCACCGATGTGGGATGAGCCGGGGCTCAAGGCCAAGTTCACGCTGAGCGCGGTCAGCCCCGCGGGGCAAACGGCGTTTTCCAACATGCCCGCCACCAAGATCACCAAGCGCGCCGATGGCAGTCAATTATACAATTTCGGCCAGACGCCGATCATGTCGAGCTATCTGCTGTTTCTCGGCATGGGTGATGTCGAGCGCCACACGATCGCCGCGGGCAAAACCGAGATCGGCGTGATCACGCGGCGCGGCGTCGGCGCGCAGAGCGGTTATGCGCTGGACGCATCGAAGCGGCTGCTGAGCTTCTACAACGATTATTTCGGCACGCCTTATCCGCTGCCCAAGATGGACATGATCGGCGGCCCGGGATCGAGCCAGTTCTTCGGCGCGATGGAGAATTGGGGCGCGATCTTCTATTTCGAGAATGAATTACTGTTCGATCCGGCGCGCGCCAGCGAAAGCCAGAAGCAGCGCATCTACACCGTCATCGCGCATGAAATGGCGCATCAATGGTTCGGCGATCTGGTGACGATGGCGTGGTGGGACGATCTGTGGCTCAACGAAGGCTTCGCCTCGTGGATGGAAGGCAAGGCGACCGACGCGCTCAACCCGCAGTGGAATGCTGCGGCGGCGTTGGTCGGCAGCGAGCGCGAAGGCGGCATGGCGCAGGATGCAGTAGCCAGCACGCATCCGGTGATCCGCAAGCTCGAAACGGTCGACGAAATCGGCCAGGCGTTTGACAGCATCACCTATCAGAAGGGCCAGGCGGTGATCGGCATGGTCGAGGCCTATGTCGGCGCGGATGCGTTCCGCACTGGCGTGCGCAATTACATGGCCAAGTATAAATATTCGAACACCGTCACGGATCAGCTATGGAGCGAGATCGGCGCCGCGGCGGGCAAGCCGGTGGCGGAGATCGCGCACGATTTTACGCTGCAAGGCGGCGTGCCTCTGATCACCGTGCACGGCACGCGCTGCGCCGGTGGCAGCACCAGCGCGGTGCTGAGCCAGGGGCGCTTCGGGCTCGATGCCGCGTCCAAGGCACCGACCACCTGGCGCGTGCCGGTGACGATGGCGGTGCTGGGCGGCGGCGAAGGCGATGCCATCGTGCGCGGCGCCGGCGGCACCACGCTCACCGCCAAGGGCTGCGGCACGGTGATCGTCAATCGCGGCAAGGCGGGCTATTACCGCGTGCAATATGATGCGCCCGGCCATGACGCGATCGTCCGCGACTTCACCAGATTGGCGCTGGCGGATCAGCTCGGCACGCTGGGCGACGATCTGGCGCTGGCGCTGAGCGGGGATCAGGATCTGTCGCGCTATCTTGCGCTGCAGGCAGCGGTGCCGGCTGATGCCGATCCGTTGGTGTGGAACATGATCTCGGGCCAGATCGGCGGACTCGCGGGCGTGTTCAACGATACGCCGCTTGAAGCCGGCATCGACGCGCGCAGCCGCGCGATCCTGCGGCCGGTGCTCGACAAGATCGGCATCGTGCCGGTGACGGGGGAGAATCCGCTCGTTTCGACGCTGCGTGAATCGCTGATCGGGCGGCTCGGCGCGGCGGGCGATCCCGCTGTGGCGCAGGCGGCGCGTGCTTATGTCGCCAAGCTCAGCAGCGATCCCACCGCGATCCCGCCGGGCATCCGACTGGCCATCCTGCGCGTCTATGCCGCCAATGCCACGCCGGCGGAATGGGACGCCTTGCTTGCACTGACGCGCGCTGAGCAGAACCCGGTGGTCAAGAACGGCTATGTCACCTTGCTCGGCAATGCCAAGGATCCGGCGCTGGCGCAGCGCGCGATCGATCTGGTCAAAACCGAGGAGTTCAGCGCGCCGCAACGCGCCAGCCTGCTGCGCGCAATCGCCAATCGTCACCCCGATGCGGCGTTCGATTTCGCCGCCGCGAACGTCAAGATGGTCGATACGTTCAACGAACAAAGCTCGCGTCCGCGCTATATCGTGGGGCTGGCCGCAGGATCGAACGATGCCGGGATGCCGGCCAAGATTCGTGCCTTTGCTGCGGCGCATCTCGCGGCGCCGTCCCGCGAAGGCGCCACGCGCACGATCAACGCCGTCGAAGTACGCAAGGCGACGATGGAGCGGCTGCGCCCTGCCGTGCTGCGGTGGACGGGTGGGTGACGATGCCGCGCGCTTAAGGTGAGCGGTTATGCCTCATGGAGCGCCGCGGGAATCTGACGCTTCCCTGCCGCGTCGCCGCGCGGTGCGATCCAGGATCGCATCGCCGGTTTGAACGCTTCGAGCAGCAGCAGCAGAGCAATTCCCAGACCGGCGGCAAAGGCCATGTCGCGCCAGGCGATCGAGGCGAATTTGAGCAGCGTCTGCGCCTGCGGCAGGAACAGGATCACCGCAGTCACGCCGGCGATCGCCGCGAGGACATAGCGCAGCGCCGCATTATGGCGGGTCAGCGCGGCGCCGAGCGAGGCGCTGTACGAGCGGTTGACCAAGATCAGCGCCACGATCGCGGCGATCAGCGCAAAGAAGATCAGCGCGCGCAATTCGGCCTCCGGCATGCCGGCTTGCGTTTCGACGATGAACACCGCCGCCAACATCGCGAAGGCGAGCGCACCCTGGAACACGCTCCAGGCGATCATCGGCAGCGAGAATAGCCGCGCCTCGGGGTCGCGCGGCGGGCGCTGCATGATGTCATGCTCCTCATGCTCCGCCTCGAACACCAAGGCGCAGACCGGATCGATGACCATTTCGAGCAACGCGATGTGGATCGGCCCGAACAGGATCGGCAGCCCTAACAGCAACGGCAACAGCGCCAGCCCGGCGATCGGCACATGCACCGCGAAGATGAACGCCATCGCCTTGCGGATATTGTCGTAGATCCGCCGCCCCAGCCGCACCGAGTGGACGATCGATCCGAAATCGTCGTCGAGCAGCACCATGGCCGAGGCTTCACGCGCCACATCGGTGCCGCGTTTGCCCATCGCGACTCCGATATGCGCGGCTTTCAGCGAGGGCGCGTCATTGACGCCGTCGCCGGTCATCGCGACGATCTCGCCGCCCGCCTTGAACGCCTGCACGATGCGCAGCTTTTGTTCGGGCATGATCCGGGCAAACACCGTCACGGTCTTCAGTCTCGCGGTGAGTGCTGCATCGTCTAGCGCGGCGAGATCGCTGCCGGTCAACACGTCGCCTGCGGCTATCCCGGCCTGCGTGGCGATCGATCGCGCGGTGGCGGCATAATCGCCGGTGATCATCACCACGCGGATGCCCGCGGCGCGACATTCCGCTACCGCTTGCGCCACGCTGGCGCGCAGCGGATCGGCCAGGCCGACCAACCCGGCCAGCGTATACGCATAACCGTGCTGCGTTTCCGCCCAATCGCGGTCGGGCGTCGTGGCGGTGGCGACCGCGAGCACGCGGATGCCGCGCGTCGCCATCGCGTCCACCGCCTCGGTCATGGCGGCGAGCGCCGGCCCGGCCAAGCGACACAGCGCCGCGATCGCTTCCGGCGCGCCCTTGGCGGCGATATCGAGTGCATCGCCCTGTGCCCACACGTTGGACATGGCCAGCAACTCGGGACGCAAGGCATAAGCCTGCACCAGCGTGGCGCCGGAGGGCGCGACCCCGCGCGCGGCGTGCAGCGCGATTTCCATCGGATCGGTCGGCTGCGCCGCGCTGGCCAGCGCGGCCGTATCGATCAACGCGCGCGCCGCGGGCGAGACGTCCGCGCTGGTGCCCAGCGTCACCGTCTCCCCCGTGGGCAACCACAATTCGGTCAGCGACATGCGGTTCTCGGTCAGCGTGCCGGTCTTGTCGGTGCACAGCACGGTGGCCGAGCCCAGCGTCTCGATCGCCGCCGCGCGGCGCGTCAGCACGCCGACCTTGCCGATGCGCCACGCGCCCATCGCCAGGAATACCGTGAGCACGACGGGAAATTCCTCGGGCAGCATCGACATGCCGATGGCGATCCCCGCCAGCACTGCTTCGATCCAGCTACCGCGCAACAGCCCGAACAGCAGCACCACGAGCAGGGCCACGCCGCCGCCGCCGAGCGCGCACCAGGTGACGATGCGCATCGTTTCGCGGCGCAGTTTGGGCGCTTCGGTATCGAGCGCGGCAAGCGACTGCCCGATGCGGCCGATTTCGCTGCGCGGGCCCGTGGCCAGCACGCGGGCAAGGCCGCTACCCCGCGTGACGAGCGATCCGGAATAGACATAAGGCTGGCCGTCGCCACCCGGGCGGTGCGGCGCCGCGGCAACAGGCGTCGCGTCCGCCGTTTTTTCGACGGGCAGCGATTCGCCGGTCAGCAGCGATTCGTCGGTCTGCAGATCGATCGCCTCGATCAGCAGCGCGTCGGCCGGGACGCGATCGCCTTGATCGAGCACGACCAGATCATCCTCCACCACATCGCGCCCGGCAATACGCACGCGGGCGCCATCGCGAAGCACGAGTGCGCGCGGCGATGACAGATCGCGCAGCGCTTCCAGCACATGCTCGGTGCGTGTTTCCTGGATGACCGTGACGATGACGGAGAACGTCGCAAAGCCCAGCAGGATCAGCGCTTCGGCGCGATCCCCGAGCAACAGATAGGCGACGCCGCCGGCGAGCAGCAGCGCCAGCATCGGCTCGCGCAGCACCTCAAGCGCGATACGCAGCATCGAGCGCTGGCCAGCGCGAGGCAGTTCGTTGGCGCCGTCGCGCGCGAGCCGTTCCGCTGCTGCGGCCGTGCTAAGCCCGGTCGCGGAGCAGGTGCCGGGATCAGACGGCGGTGCCAACGAGCCGCCCGATCCCTGCCGTGGCGAGCATCGCCAGCGCGCCCCAGAATGTCACCCGCAGCGTCGCCTTGCCGATTGCCGCGCCGCCGGCATAAGCCCCGATCGCGCCGAGCAGCGCCAGGAACACCAATGATCCGATCGCCTCGGCGGGGACGAGCAACTGCGGCGGCACGAGCAGCACGATCGCCAGCGGGAGCGCTGCGCCGGCGGTAAAGGTGGCGGCTGAGGTCAACGCCGCCTGGATCGGTCGCGCGGCGGTGCCGGCAGAGATGCCCAGCTCGTCATGCGCGTGCGCGGCCAGGGCATCCTTGGCCATCAATTCGCGCGCCACCGCTGTCGCCGTCTCGGGCGAGACGCCACGCGCTTCATACAGGGCGGCGAGTTCGCGCACCTCGGCTTCGGGTTGCGCCGCCAATTCGCCGGTCTCGCGCGCGAGATCAGCGCGTTCGGTATCGGATTGCGAACTGACCGAAACATATTCCCCCGCCGCCATCGACATCGCGCCGGCGACCAGCCCCGCCGCACCGGCGATCAGCACGTCGCCCGGCTTGGCCGCGGCGGCGGCGACACCGATGATCAGGCTGGAGGTCGAGACGATGCCGTCATTGGCCCCGAGCACGGCGGCACGCAGCCAGCCGATGCGCGAGACGAGATGACGTTCGTGATGAGCCGGAAGCCGGGTCATGGTCGTAACCGCGCGATCCGCTCAAGCATGATGGCCGTGAGCCCCGGCGGGTGTAGCGGTCATGCTCGCAACCCAGGACATCGCAGTGTTGAACACCCGCACCGGAATGTCCCAAACGCGGATAATGTCGAGCAGCAGCGTCGCCGCAATCGTCGCTTGGCGCAATCGCGCCTCCCTTTACCATCCGGCATGGAACAGCCCATGTCGAAAGGCGAACATGCGCGCGGCGGCATCTACGATCCATACGGGTTTACCGCAGATCGCTCTCAGGCCGCGGCGCCGCAGCACTATTGAAATTGACCGGCGAGTCGGGCACGCCGGTATATTGGTGATTTCAGGAGTGTAACGATGCGGCGGACGCCTGCGAAAGCCGACGGGGGAGCGCTGGCGGAGTCCACTTCGATCGGGTCTTCGCGCATGGGCTCACGGCGGGATATTGCCGCGATCGTCGCCGACCCATTTCGCGCCATCGTATTTCCAAACCGGGTGCGCGATCAGCGGCGCCAGGCCGGCATGGCCAAGCTGTTGCAGCTCGCCGGCAAACTGCCGCACATCCCCTATGTCCGCTTGTCCAAGATCGAGCGCGGCGAAGTCGTGGCCAAGGCAAGCGAACTGATCGCCATTGCCGATCAATTGGGTGTGCCGCCACACGATCTGCTGATCGATATTGCCGATACGGATTTCGATATCGCTGCCTGGGCCGCCGGTCTGCAGGATTGGGAAGCCGCCGACCCCGAGGAAGACCGCCTTGCCGTGCTGCTTGCTGCGGCATTACGCGCGCTGCGCGACAGCGACGGCAGCCGGACGATCGCTGCACTGGAACGCGATTTCGGCATCGCGCCGGTGATCCTGTCGCGGCTCGAAAATGCGTTCAAACCACTGGGGCGCTGGAACCGCCAAACGATCGACGCGCTGTGCCGTCTGTTCGGCGTCGCCGACGGCGCCGCGCTGCGGACCCATCTGACAACGCTGTTTGGTGGGGGATTGCTCGATCCGTATCTCGCGCAGATCGCCAATCCGGCGCATCGGATGGCAAGGAGCCGGGACAAGATCGCTGCACTGAGGCGCGATCTGCAGGAAGGCCGTGTGCCGCCCAGGCCCGCAAAGACGCCGCAACCGGGGCGTATCATACCGTTTGCCGTGAATGACGTCGGCGGCACGGCCGCGGAAAGCCTGGATGCTGCGCCGAGCGAGATGGTCCGGCTCGTGCCCGTGTTTGGCGCGCCCCTGCCGGATGGGCTGATCGCGCGCACCGCCACCGGCGATGTGGTGGAGGCGCCGCGCAGCGCCGGTCGCGATGCTTATGGGCTGCGCGTGTGTCGGGCGACGTTGGGCCCGGGCTTGCCCGCGCGCGCGGTGGTCGTCGTTGATCCCGGCCGCTTCCCAGCATCGGGCGGGATTGCTGCGGTCACCGAGGAGTCCGGAATCCGCTTGCTGATGGTGACGTGCGATCGTCACGGCAGCATGATGGGTTATAGCCAAAACCCCGATCTCGAGATCGCCATGGAGGGCTTGCCCGCTTCGGCTGTCGCGACCGTGATTGGCGCGATCTACGAATAGACATCAATATTCGGAGTTGACCGAAATCGGCGTGGCATTGTCGATCGGCGCCAGCTGGCCATTGATACCATAGACTTCGGCACGGCTTTTGGACGCGCGCCGCGCCTCATTCTCGAACGCTGCCATCAACTCCACCGACAGATCGATCTGCCGTTCCAGAATCGCGGCATTGGCGGTCGATGCCTCGCCGAGCGCAATCACGGCATGGGAGAGCGCGTCTCTGCCGTCTTCGGGCAGGTGCAACGCCCAATCCGGCTGCACGCGGTTGAGCCGGGCGAGTTCGGCATCGAGCAATCCGGCGAGCCGAATTTTCGCGGCGGCCAGTTCGGCGATATCCTGGCCGCGTTCGTGCGCGCCCAGTCGCGCGGTTTCCTCGTTCATGATCAGCGTCAGCGAGGCGATGATATCAAGCGCGTTAGCGGGCATCGGACGCGCCTCCCTGCAACCGGATGATCTGATCCATCACTGCGGGCGCGAGGCCGACTCCGCCGCGTTTAGCGATTTCCTTGCCCAGCTCCTCGGCCAGCACGCCGCGAAACATCTCCTCGCCATGCCCGCCGGAAAAGCCCGTATCGGTGTTGGCGCTTTCCAGCATGATCTTGGTCACTTCGCCGATGAAAACAGCTTCGAACTCGCGCGCGGTGGCGGCGGGATCGTTGGTCGGCTGCGGCAGGCGCGCAGCGGCGGGCGTGATCGGCAGGCCCATCACTGCACCGCGATATCGGCCTGCAGCGCACCCGCGCTGCGCAGCGCCTGCAGAATGGTGATCAGATCGCGCGGGCTGACGCCCAGCGCATTGAGCCCCGAGACCAAAGATTGCAGCGACGCCCCGCCGCCGACCATGGCCAGTGCGCGCCCGCCGCCATCGTCCACGCCGATCTGTGTGCGCGGCAGTACCACCGTCTCGCCCCCGGCCAGCGCCTCGGGTTGCGACGCCAGCGGTGTCTCGCGCACGCTGATCGTCAGCCCGCCCTGCGCGATTGCCACCGGGCTGATGCGCACGTCGCTGCCCATCACCACCGTGCCCGAGGCTTCGTTGATCACCACGCGCGCCGGCTGATCGACCGACACGGGCAGATTTTCCACCTGCGTGACGAGATCGATCACCGATCCGCTGAAGCCGCCGGTGGGGGTCAATTGCACCGTGGCGGGATCGAGCACTTCGGCCGCGCCCGGCACCTGGCCGTTGATCGCCTCGGCGATGCGGGAGGCGGTGGTGAAGTCCGGATTTTTGAGCGCAAGTTTGAGCGTCAGCGCGCTCTTCAGCGCATAGGGCACTTCGCGCTCGACGATGGCGCCGCCGGCGATGCGTCCCGAGGTGGAAACGCCGCGCGTGATGCTCGCCGCCTGGCCCTGCGCCTTGAACCCGGACACCGCCAGCGAGCCTTGCGCGACGGCATAGATTTCGCCGTCGAGCGCGCGCAGCGAGGTGACCACCAGCGTCCCGCCCTGCAGGCTGGTGGCATCGCCCAGGGCCGAAACCTGCACGTCGATCGTCGATCCGGCGCGCGCGAACGGCGGCAAGGTGGCGGTCACCGATACCGCGGCGACATTCTGCGTGCGCATCTGGGTGCCGCGGATGTTGACCCCCATCCGTTCGAGCATCGCTTGCATCGTCTCTTCGGTGAACGGGATGTTGCGCGTCCGATCGCCGGTACCGGGCAGGCCGACGACCAGCCCGTAGCCGACCAGCTGGTTGGTGCGGACATTCTCGACATCGACGACATCCTTGATTCGCGATGTCGCCCCCGCCTGCGCCGCGCACGGCATCGCCAGGCTCATGGCCAAAAGAGCAAGGGCCTTGGCCCAGCGGCTGGGGAAGCGTGTCATACTCTACTTATAGGATGAAGCTGCGCGCACGCGCCGCGCGGCCGTAATTTTCGCGCCCGTCACGCCGCGCGGCGGGCGATGCGCATGACGAAGCCGATAATCTCCGCCACTGCCGCATAATGCTCGACCGGAATGGTCCGGTCGAGCTCGACCGCGGCATAGAGCGCGCGCGCCAGCGGCGGATTTTCCACGATCGGCACCTTGTTCAGACCAGCCACCTCACGGATCTTGAGCGCCACCGCATCCACGCCCTTGGCCACCACCACGGGCGCCGCCATGTTGCCATGCTCGTATTTGAGCGCCACGGCGTAGTGCGTCGGATTGGTGATGATCACGCTCGCCTGCGGCACGGCGGCCATCATGCGGCGGCGCGAGCGCTGGATGCGGATCGCGCGGATGCGCGCCTTGATCTGCGGATCGCCTTCATTGCTCTTCATCTCATCCTTCACCTCCTGCAGCGTCATGCGCATGCGCTTGAGGAAGGCGCGGTGTTGATAGACGAAGTCGATCACGCCCAGCGCGAGCACCATGACTCCGATGGTCTTGATCAGATCGAACACCAATTGCCCTGCGGTGCGCCCGATCGTCGTCGTGCCGGCGCCGACCAGCTGATCGAGCGCGATCGCCTTGGGCCACAGGATGATCATCGCCACGGTGATGACGATGGCGAACTTGGCCAGCGTCTTGGCGAATTCGACCAACGCGCGTTTGCCGAGCAAGCGATTGAACCCGCTGAGCGGCGACACTTTGGACCATTTCGGCGTCACGCGCGACCACGACAATGTCGGCCGCCCCTGCACGATCAGCGTTAGCGCGGCGCAGGCGAACAGCAATCCACCCACCGGCGCGAGCGACATGGCGGCCTGCCGCAAGATGCCCGCCGCCAGATCCTGCGCGCCTAGCGGCTCCAGCCGATAATCCTCGGCGCTACCCCACAGCCGCAGGAACATCGTCGTCAGGCTGCCCAGCATGACGCTGCCGAGGCCCCCGGCGACGATCATCATGCCCGCAAACATCATCGCGTGGCGCATTTCGGGAGCATTGGCCACTTCGCCGCGGTCGCGCGCTTCATCGAGGCGCTTCTGGGTCGGCTCCTGGGTTTTCTGTTCCTGATCGCTCTCCGCCATCGCTTCAGCCTTGCCAGCCGCTCTGAACGAAGCTGGCCATGGCGTTGGCAAAGGTCATCAGGCTCGCGCCGATCGTGACGGCCAGCAAGGCGAAGCCAAGCATGAGATTGAGCGGTTGCGTGATGAAGAACACCTGGATCGCCGGCGCCATGCGCGAGGCAAGGCCGAGCGCTGTGTTGAACACGATGCCATAGACGATCAGCGGCGCCGCCATGCCCACGCCCAGCGCCATCGCCTGGCCGATCGCGGTGACCGCCAAGCGGGTGAAATCGTCGGCCGGTGGCAATCCCCCCACCGGAAACACGGTATAGGATTGGATCATCGCGGCGATCCACAAGTGATGTACGTCCATCGCCAGGCATATCACGGTGGCGGCGACGGTGATGAAATGCGCGATCTGCGGCGATTGCCCGCCCATCGCCGGATCGGCGACCAGCGCGGAGGACAAGCCGATCTGCATGCTGATGATGCCCCCGGCGATGGCCGCCGCCTTGAACACGATCGAGATGATCCCGCCGATCGCCAGCCCGACGAGCAGTTCGGCGATGATCGTGCCCGGCAGCGCGGTATCGGCGAGCAGGGCAGGGGTCAGCCGCCCGTGCAGCAAGCCGAACAGCCCGGCGGTGAAGCCGATGCCGAGCAGCAGGCGAATCTGCGCCGGAATGGCTTCCTCGGAAAAGGCTGGCAGCAGCATCAGCACCGCCCCGATCCGCGCGAACAGAATGAGGAAGCCGGCGGCATCGAACGGCAGCGCGCTCATCCGCCTGTGATGATCATGTCGCTGATGCGCATCATGAATGCGGAGAGCGCCGCGCCGATCATGGGCAGCGACAGCAGCAGCACGAGCCCCATGATAAGGATCTTGGGCACGAAGGTGAGCGTCATTTCCTGCACCTGAGTCAGCGCCTGGATCAGCCCGATGGCGGCGCCGACGATCAGCGAGGTGAGCAGCATCGGCCCGGCAATGGTCAGCATCAATACCAGCCCGGCGCGCGCCAGATCGATCGCTTGCAGCGCATCCACGGCGTCAGATCTGCATGCGCATGATTTCGGCATAAGCGTTGACCACCCGGTCGCGCACCGCGACGACGGTGTCGAGCGCGGTCTCCGCAGCGCCGATCGCGGTGACCATATCGATCATGTCGCCCTTGCCCGCCACTTGCTTGACGCTTTCGCTTTCGGCCGCGCGCAGCGAGGTCGTGGCATCGGTGACCATCGCCTGGATCATCCCGCCGAAGCTGGGCTGCGCGTCGCCCGGGGCGCTGACCGCCGCGGCGGGCGGGGCGAGCGTCTTGAGCGCACGACCATAGGCCGCAGTGGCATCGAGCGTTCCGATGGACATGATCACCCCTATTTAAGCAGATCGATCGTGCGCATGGTCAGGCTGCGCGCGGCTTCGATGGCGTTGAGATTGGCTTCGTACGAGCGCTGCGCGGCCTTCATGTCGGCGGCCTCGATCAACCCGTTGACGTTGGGGCGCTGGACATAGCCCTGCGCATCGGCGGCGGGATTGCCGGGTTGATAGACACGCTGAAACGCCGATTTGTCGCCATCGATCGATTTGACCGAGACGAGATTGGCGCCGGTCGCGCGGTCCACTTCAGCTTTGAAGGTGGCGACGCGGCGGCGATAGGGATCGCCTCCGGCGGTCCGCGCCACCGAATCCGAATTGGCCAGATTCTCGGCAATGACGCGCATGCGCAACGATTGCGCGCGCAGCCCCGATGCCGAAACCTCGATCGATGATTGCAGGTCCATCCCGTCCTCCGGCCGCTGTGTTGCGGACTTTTTCCTTATAGGCATTTTTTGCCTAGCGCCGGACTGCTCCTGTAAATAATTCCTATAACGCTGGTGGAAGGAAACCAGCATGTCCGTGCTCGAGGGAATACCGATCGATCTGTCGATCGTGCTCGGATCGACCCACATCCCGATCCGGCAGGTGCTCAAGATGAGCCGCGGCGCGATGATCCCGTTCGATTGCGATCATGACGATCCGACGCTCGTTTACGTCAACGGCGAATTGATCGCGCAGGGCCGGATTCTGGTCGATGGCGAAGTGATGTCGCTGGAGATCACCCAGGTCATGCGTCGGGCGGTGTGATGGAGCTTTTTTCCGTGCTGCGCACGCTCGGCGCGCTGGCCGTCGTGCTGGGATTGCTGGCCGGCGCGTTGTGGCTGGTGCGTCGGTATGACCTCACCCTGCCGGGGGGCATGCTGGGCAAGTTCAGCGGCACCGCCCCGGTGCGGCGGCTGGCCTTGATCGAACGTTTGCCGCTCGATAGCCGGCGCTCGCTCGTGCTGGTGCGGCGCGACGATCGCGAACATCTGGTGATGATCGCGCCCGAAGGCTTGTTGTTGCTCGAGGCGCTGCCGTTGCGCGTGGAACAGGCACGCGGCGATGCGTAAAGCGATCTTCGCCGGCGTGGCGCTATCGCTGCTCGTCGTGCCGCAAGCGGCTTGGGCACAAAGCGTCACCGCCGATCTCGGGCAGGGCTCCATCTCGGGGCGCGCGATCCAGCTGTTGATGCTGATGACCGTGCTCAGCCTTGCGCCGGGCATCCTGATGACGGTCACCTCGTTCACGCGCATCGTCGTGGCACTGTCGCTGTTGCGCACCGGCATCGGCGCACCCGGCGTGCCGCCCAATCCGGTGATCATCAGCCTGGCGCTGTTCCTGTCGTTCTTCGTCATGGCGCCGACCTTCGATGTGGCGTGGCGCGATGGCATCAAGCCCTATAACGAGGGCCGGATCAGCGAAGCCGTTGCGTTCGAGCGGACCAGCAAACCATTTCACGCCTTCATGCTGCAGCACGTGCGCGATGAGGATGTCCGGCTGTTCGTCGACATGTCGGGCAAGCGGCCCACGACGCGCGCCGACCTGCCGCTGACCACGCTGATGCCCGCCTTCATGATCTCGGAACTGCGCCGCGCGTTCGAAATCGGCTTCCTGTTGCTTCTGCCCTTCCTGGTGATCGATCTGGCGGTGGCGGCGGTGTTGATGGCGATGGGCATGATGATGCTGCCTCCGGCGACGATCTCGCTGCCGATGAAGATCATCTTCTTCGTGCTGGTCGACGGGTGGGCGCTGATCGCCGGATCTTTGGTCAAGAGCTTTGGCGGCGCGGGATGAGCATTGCTGGGAGGGAGCGATCGCGCCCGCCCTCCAGATGTCGATCACATCGGCTTGGCCTGCGTAATCGCCGCCCGGCGCACCACGCCGGCCCCGAACACCTCGCCCGCCGCTTCCACCACGACCTGCTGGAAGCGCTTGAGATCGGGCAGCAATCCATCGGGGCCGCTGGCCATCGGCGTGCGATGCGTGCGCATATTGATGGCGTTGAGCAGCAGCGGCATATGCTCCTTCACCAACGCGCTTTCGCCCTGCATAACTTCGAGCTCGACCTCGAACGAGGCATAACCGGCAAGCCGGCCATCCGGAAATACCAGTGGCGCGAGCACTGCGCCGGTGGGGACGAACACCGGAGGCTCCGCGGCGATCGGCGCTGCGCTGAACCATTGTTCGGCACCGAACACGGCGGCCCCGCCGGCCCCCAGGCCAAGCGCCAGGCTCGCCCCCCAGATCAGGATCTTGTTCATGCCTTGCTCCGCGGCGTCAGAATTGGAAGCTAACGTCGCGCGGCATCACCGAGGGGGCACCCAGCACCACGATGGTGATGCGCCGGTTTTCGGGGCGATCGGGCCGATCTGGATAGATCGGCGCGGTACCGGCCTTGGCCACCACTTCGGCAAAATGATCGACCGTCAGCCCGGCCGCGACCATCGCCGACCGCGCCGCCAACGCGCGTTCGCTCGACAGCCGCCAATTGGCGTCGCTCTGGCCGCCGGCGGAATCGGTATGGCCTTCGATGGCGATCTGCGCGCCCGATTTGATCAGCTTGCGCGCGATCCTGCCGAGCAGCTCGCGCGCATAATCGTTGAGTTCCGCGGTGGTGCCGCGAAACATCGTGCGGTTGGCGGTGTCCATCAAATTGATCCGCACGCCATCGCGTTGCTGATCGATGCGCACCTGACGCTGCGCGAGCGGCGTCGCGGGGGTCGGTTCGAGCGCGATCGTCATTTCGTCGGCCAGCACGCGCATCGCTGCTTCCGGCACATCCGCGGTGCCGCCGCGCGCCGCGCCCGCCGTGCCCGCTTCGCTGGTCACTTCACCCAGCGGGCGTTCGGCATCGCCCTGCGCGCGGCGGCGATGCCCGCCAAAGCCGGCTTCGTCGCCCGGCATGCTGGTCAGCGTCGGCACCGCCGGCGCGCCCTCGGCGGTGGCCGGGGAGAAATATTCCGCCAGCCCCTTCAGCCGCCCCTTGTCCGGCGTGGCGATGATCCACAGCAGCATGAAGAAGGCCATCATCGCCGTGACGAAATCGGCATAGGCCACTTTCCAGGCACCGCCATGATGGCCTCGCGTCTTGCGGCGATGCGCCTTGCGCACCACGATGACGGCGTGGGGGGCACCCTTCTCGATCGGCGGCGTCATGCGCCGCGCATCCTGCGGCGCGCGACCGGATCAGGCACGCAGACCGTCCTTGGCCTGATCGAGCGCGCTTTCGAGCTCGAGAAATGTCGGCGCATAGCTGGACGGGGTCATGCGGCGGGCAAGCTCGATCGCCACCTGAATCGGCAGCTTTTGCGTATAAGCGACGATCGCCGTCTTCACGATCGCATAGGGTTTGCAATCGGCATCGATGATCTCGTGCAATTTCGATGCGATCGGCCCGACGAAGCAATAGGAAAGCAGAACGCCCAGGAACGTGCCGACCAGCGCACCGCCGATCATCGCACCCAGGATTTCGGTGGGCTGATCGATCGACGACATGGTCTTGATCACGCCCAGCACGGCAGCGACGATGCCGAGAGCGGGCAGGCCATCGGCCATGATCTGCAGCGCATGTTGCGGCAGCAGCTCCTCCTCGTGGTGACGCTCGATGTCACTCTCCATCGCCTCGACCATCTGGTGCGGATCTTCGAAATTGACCGTCATCATGCGCAAATAATCACAGATGAATTCGATCAGCGCCGGATCCGCCAGCAACCGCGGATATGGCGTGAAGATGGGGCTGGTGTCGGGTGCCTCGATATGCGGCTCGATTGCGGTCGCGCCGCCCTTGCGGAAGGTGCTCAGCAGCGCGAACAGCAAGGCGAGCAGATCGCGATAATCGGCGCCGTTCCAGTGCGCCCCGCGAAACACCCGCCGGAACCCCGCCAGCGTCTTCTTCACCGTCGCGCTGGTATTGCCGAAGATGAACGCGCCGATGGCGGCACCAGCGATCGCCAGCATCTCGTGCGGCAAGGCGTGCGCGATGACCATGATGTTGCCGCCGGACATCAGGAAACTACCGAACACGCAGACGATGATGACGACGACACCAATGGCGTTGAGCATGGGGCATTCCAAAAGCTGAAGGCGCGAAGCCCGTTGTCCTGATTATAGGACGGCGCGACCGCTTGGGCGGCGTGCGGTGATGTTTTTGTCGCGGCGGCAACAGCGCAAGCGCGCGAAATCATCCTATGATGATGGCTGAAACCGAGGAGAGCTTATGTCTCTGACAGCCTATCAGCGCGCGCGCAGCATCGCGGAAACACCGCGCGCCATGGAACATCGCCTGATGAGCCAGATCACCGGCGAGATGATCGCGGCGCAGGATGCCGGGCTCGAGCGCGGCGCCTTGATGCCCGCGCTGCACCGCAATCGCGAAGTGTGGAACACGTTTTCCAGTCTGTGTGCCGCGTCCGACAATCAACTGCCGGTCGAGCTGCGCGCCGGGATCATTTCACTCGCGTTGTGGGTCGAGCGCTACACCGGGCAGGTGGTGCGCGGACAAGCGCCGATCGCGGATCTGATCTCCGTCAATCGCGCCGTGATCGAAGGGCTGGCGCCGGAAAATGTTGCATCCTAGCCGGCCCGCTGTTCGCCCGAAGGGCGAGCCGTGCGGCAGCGAGAAATGGCCCCCGCGCGCTGCGCGGAGGCCATGCCCTAGTGCGAGACAATGACGGGCCAAGCCGTCAGTGGCGGACGCTCGACGATGGCTCGGCCAGGACGCTCGCATTCGCCAATGCCAGCTCCAGCAGGTGCGGGTCGGCCGGCGCTGCCAGCGCAGGGCGACGCTGCGGCGTGGCTGGCCGGCGATAATGCTCCATCAGTTCGAAGCGCGGCTCCGTCTCGCTGATTTCGCTGATCGTCTTGGCCGCGCGCTTGGCGATCTGGCGGATGCGTTCCTTGGTGATGCCGGCTTCATCCAGGAGATCGTCGGGGCCGGCCAATTCGAAGATGCGGGTCTCGACGATCTGGCGGTTGCGCGTCAGCCGCTGATCGAGCCGGATCAATTCCTCGGGGTCGATGCCGGGGCCTGCCGGGCGCGGGCGCGGCTTGCGCTTGAGCTGGTTGATCGCGGTGACGCGCAGATGCGCGATATAGGAATCGATCAGCGAGTGCATTGCCGCTTCTGCCAGATAGTCGGCCGCAGCGGCTTCGGTAAGCGCGACTGCGCTCTCGTCTTCGATCATCGCTTCGAGCGATGTTTCCTCGCCCTCGGCGCCGCGCATCGTGGCGTGCAGCGATACCGTCGCGGCGTCCACCTTCTTCGCCGATGGCCGCTGATCGGTCATCAGGCGGAAGCGCAGCCCCTGCAACTCGCCGCGGATCTGCCAATTGACGAATGTGGTGAATTGCGCGCGGGCGGGATCATAACCCTGAATGGCGCGATGGACCCCGATCGCACAGGCCTGTTCGGCATCGTCCCAATGCCCCCCCAGGCCGTATTGGCGGATAAAATGGCGGATACGCGGCGCGATCAATTTGAGAATCTGCGCAAAGGCCCGATCGGTATCGGCGCGTTGCCGCGCCGTCGGACGTTGCCCCTCACATGGTGTATTGGCGATCACCGTCGCGACCGCCGATTCAAGCGCTATCGTAATTTTCGACATTTTTTTGAACCCCTCAGCTCAAAAGGCGCGCCGTCCGCGTGCCCCCCGGCCTCAGAGTACGAGAAAAAAGATTAACAACTGCTTCTTTCCACAATGGAAAACCAAATCATCCTATAATTACCCCCGGTGCCGCGTCGGCTCACCAAGGGCGGCAAAGCGGGCCGGCCGGATGTTGCTGCCGACAAAACCCAGCAACCAGGCGCGGTGCGCGGCGACGGGATCGCCCAGCTCGGCGATCCGCCGGCTGGCCGCGCCATCGCCGATCTGGGCGCTGAGCAGGTGGCGCGCCCGCGGCGCCGGCAGGCCGCCCTGCAGAAACTTGATGGCATCGCCAATGCCCAGATGATGCGCGAAATAGGCGGCGCGGGCGATATCGTCGAGCTGCGCGCCGACCGGCACGCCAGCGGCGCGCAACCGCGCGACATTGGCGCGTGCATAATCGGCGATGGCGTTGATCGACGCTTCGGGATCGTAGCGCAGCGCCAGCAATTGCGACCGCGGCGCGGTCAGCTTGCCGCTGTCATTGATCCAGCCACGCGTGTGGCAGAGGTCGTTGAGCCACGTGCCGGCGCGCTCGGCCTCGTCCTTCCACGTGCTGCTGAGAAATTGACCCAAACCGGCGGCGCTCGAGCGCGGATTGCGGGAAAAGACCTGCCACCGCCCGGCGCCATCCTTGGCGGCTTCGGCATTGACGATGGCGGCGAGCGCCGGCGCGGGGATGCCCGTCCGTGCCGCAGCGGCCTCGACGATATCGGTCATGCCGGCATTGACCCCCAAGTCGGTGCGCGCCGGACCCGCCGACGCCAGGGGCGGCGGGGCCGCAAGATCGAGCGGCTCGGCGCCGGGAGTCGCGCGCGCGCGCCGGAAGGCCCGCGACGAACGTTGGCGATCAACATCGTCCGGCATCGTCAATGCCAGCAACGTATCCAGCGACATGCCCTGCGCGCTGCGCACGGCCGGATCGCGCGTGGCGCCGTGATCACCGCTGCCCAGCGCCGCCTGCCACAAGCGATCGGATACTTCACCGCGTGCCTGCGCGTAGATCAGTTCGGCCCGGCGCAGCGCCGCGGCCTGCGCCGCGTCGGCGCGCTCGATCACGCCCGGGGCCGGCGCGACAGGCGCGCGATCGCGGTGGCGGCGACATCGTCGAGATGGCTTTGTTCGCCATTAGCGATCTTGCGCGTTTCATCGTCGCGAAATGCATCGGCGGCGGATTCGATTGCCTTGAAATCGCCATAGGCGGCCTGCGCCGCCGCCCGCATGTGCGCCAGTTGCCGATCGGCCTCGGCGCGCTGCTCGGCCAGATGCAGGCGCTGCTGCCGCATCCGCGCGAGATAGGCATGCGCGCTGGGGCCGTGATGAACCGCCGCGGCGGCCGCTTCCTGCGCCAAGCGCGCGGTCAGCGCGGCCTGATGCTGCTCGATCTGCAGCAATTGCCCGATCTGGCGGTTGATGACGACTTGGGCGCGCTCGATCTCGCGGCGGCGCACGCGCATTGCTGCGTCAAAGGGCGTTTTCATCGGGCACCTCCAGCAATGCCTCAAGCGCCGCGAAACCCGCGGCGGCAGAGGCGCGCGTATGTTTGGATTGCGTGAGCAGCGCCTCGATCTGCGGCGCCAGCCGGACGGCATGATCCACCTCCGCGCTCGATCCGGTGCGATAGGCGCCGAGCCGGACCATTTCCTCCATGTCGCCATAAGTGGAAAGGATTCGCCGCGCCGCGAGGCAGATGCGATTTTCGTCCGGCAAATGCGCTTGCGGCAAGGTGCGCGAGACCGATTTCAACACATCGATAGCGGGATAGCGACCGCGTTCGGCGATGCGCCGCGTGATCACCACATGCCCGTCCAGGATGCCGCGCACCGCATCCGCCACCGGCTCGTTGTGGTCATCGCCATCCACGAGCACGGTGAACAGCCCGGTGATCGATCCCTGCCCGACCACGCCCGGCCCGGCGCGCTCGAGCAAACGCGGCAGCTCGGCAAACACCGTTGGCGTATACCCCTTGGTGGCGGGCGGCTCGCCGCTGGCCAGGCCGATCTCACGCTGGGCCATGGCGAAGCGCGTAACCGAATCCATCAGACACAGCACCTGCAGCCCCTGATCGCGAAAATATTCCGCTACCGCCAACGTAGTCCACGCCGCCTGGCGGCGCATCAAGGCGGGTTCATCCGATGTCGCCACCACCACCACGCTGCGTGCCATGCCCTCAGCGCCCAAATCGTCTTCGATAAATTCCTGCACCTCGCGGCCGCGCTCGCCGATCAGCCCGATCACAGCGACATCGCATTCAGTCCAGCGCGCGATCATCGACAGCAAGGTTGACTTGCCGACCCCCGATCCGGCGAACAGGCCGAGCCGTTGCCCCGCGCACAGCGGCGCGAAGAGATCGAGCGCGTGCACCCCGGTTTCGAGCTTGCGCCCGACGCGGGCCCGCGCCGAGGCATGCGGGGGAAGCGCGCGGATCGGTTGCGCCTGCGCGCCGAGTGGCAATGGTCCGCGATCGTCGATCGGCCGGCCCAGGCCATCGATCATCCGCCCGAGCCAGGCCGAGCAGGGCTTGATGGCGAAGGCGCCGCCGATCAGATCGGCGCGCGTGCCGGTCGCCACGCCCTGCGGATAGCTGAACGGCAGGCAATGCGCGATATCGCGATCGAGCCCGATCACTTCGGCATCGACGTTCCCGCCGACCCGAATACGTGCGCCGATCTGCGCCGCGCCGGACAATCCCTGCACTTCGAGCAGCGCACCGCGCACCGCCACGACCTTGCCGTAGCGCAGATCGGGCAGCACCGCGCGCAAGCCTTCGGCCGCGGCGGCCAGCGTTGGCGTGCCGTGCATCAGGCCGTTGGCTCGGCGAGCCGCTCGATCGCCGCCGTTTCATAGGCGATCAGCCAGCGGCAATCGGCCAAGGCGGCGTAGAAATCGAGCGCCGCGACCTTCCCGGCAAAGGCGATGCACACTGCTTTCGCCTCATGCGATTCCAGCGCGGAGAGCAGATCGGCGACGCCCTCGATGATGGTCTGCTGGTGCCGCGCCACCTGCGCCGGATCGATATAGGCCATCATACAGGCGAGATAGAGCTGGCGCGCCGCGGTGGTGGCATCGGCGGGCGACATGACGTCACGCCCGCGCAGGATCGCCGCGCTATTCTCGACATAGAGATTGGTCCGCCCATCCGAGCGCAACACCGCGCCGTTGACGACGCATTTCTCGCCATTGCGCAGGGAAATTCGCAGGGACAAGGGGCTTCTCCAGGGGCCGCGATTGGCCTTCAAGCTCATTATAGAATGACGCGACGCCGCGTGCGTTTTTACTGGGCAAATTTTGCCTATCTTGGGCGCCGCGATCGCTCCTCCTACAATGACAATGGACCCCGGCCGGGCACAGCGCTCGCGCCACCCTATCCACGGGAGACGATCGTGAGCCTCTATTCCGCCCTTTACGCTGGCGTATCCGGCCTCAGCGCGCAGGCCAGCGCGATGGCCACCGTGGCCGACAATATCACCAACGTGAACACAGTCGGCTATAAGGGCGTGGCGGCGGAATTCCGCACGCTGGTGACCGATGGCAGCGTGCGCAGCAGCTATTCCGCGGGCGGCGTGGTCGCGGCGCCAAAGGCGATGATCTCCAAGCAGGGGCTGCTCCAGGCCTCATCGAGCCTGACCGACATCGGCGTCGAGGGCGCGGGCTTCTTTGTCGTGCGCCCGGGCGTGAGCGACAATGGCGAGGTTGCCTTCACGCGGGCCGGATCGTTCAAGCCGGATGCGCAGGGCTATTTGCGCAACACGGCGAATTATTACCTGCAGGGCTGGCCGCTCGATGCGCAGGGCAATTACGTCAACACCGGCAATCTTGATCAGCTCGAGCCGATCCGCCCCTCGGCATTGACCGGTTCGGCCGCGCCCACCACGCGGCTGGAAGCGCGCATCAATCTCCAGTCGACCACGGCCAATTTCGCCGGCGCCTATGCCGCGGGCAATATCGCCGCGGGCACCGCCACCGCGCAATTCTCGCGATCGTTCGACGTCTCCGATGCGCAGGGCAGCCCGCATCGCATCACCATGGGCTTCGTTAAAACCGCGGCCAATGAGTGGCAGGCGGAAATCTATGCCGTGCCCGCCGCCGATGTGACCGGTGCGCCGGGCGGTCTGCTGGCCAGTGGCGAGGTGCGCTTCAACGGCGATGGCAGCCTCGATCTCGCCGGATCGACCGCCGCCTTGTTCGACGATCTCAATATCAACTGGGCCAACGGCGCGGGGTCCAGCCCGATCAATCTTGCGCTGGGCAGCAATGGCGCTCTGGACGGGTTGACGTCATTCTCCGATCCGTCGGCGATGATCGGGTCGTTCGTCGATGGCGGCACGCTCGGCACGGTGGCGTCGGTGGAGATTTCAGATACCGGCGTCGTCAGTGCCATCTTCGAGGATGGCACGTCGCGGGCGATCTATCAGCTGCCGCTCGCCACCGTGCAAAATCCCGACGGCATGACGCGGCTGTCGGGCAATGCGTATGGTATTTCGCAGGAATCCGGGAACGTTGCGATCAACCCGCCCGGTTCGCTGGGCGCGGGAACGATCTCGGCCAGTTCGCTCGAGGCATCGAATGTCGATCTGGCGGAGGAATTCACCAACATGATCCGCTTCCAGCGCGCCTATAGCGCGTCCTCCAAGATCATCACGACGGTGGACGACATGTTGCAGGAAATCAGCAACCTCAAGCGCTGATCCTGCCCTGTCGCGCGAAGGAGCGCCGCTGTGTCGCTGAACGAAATCCTCCATACCGCCACGTCCGGGCTCGCCGCGTCGCAAGCGGGGATGCGTTCGGTATCCAATAATATCGCCAATGTCGGGGTGTCGGGCTATGCCCGCGAGCGCACCGCGACGAGCACCGCAGTAACCGCGGGGCGGGTGACCGGCGTGTTGATCGGCGAGCCCGCGCGCGTCGCTGACAGTTTCCTGGAAAATGCGGTGTTCCGCCGCGGCGGCGATATGGGGCGATCGGAGGCGGTGTCGAGCTATCTCGATCGGCTGCAGGCGTTGCTTGGTGCGCCCGGCGCCGCATCGGGGATTGCCGGCCGCATCGATGCGATCGCCGCCTCGGCGGCGCGGATGACCGGTGCGTTGGGCTCGCCCGAAACCATTGCCCAATTCACCGGCAACGTCGCGGATAGCCTGGCCTCGTTCCGGCAGCTCGATTCCGATGTCAGCAACCTGCGCGGCGATGTCGAGACCGAACTGGGCTTCACTGTCGATCGCATCAATGTGCTGCTCAGCCAGATCCACGATCTCAACGATCAGATCGCGCAGACCGGGGGGCAAAGCGCTGCCGGGGCGGAAAATCGCCGCGTCGCCGCGGTGGACGAGCTCAGCACGTTGATGAAGGTCAATGTCCGGCAGCAGGCCGATGGCCGCATGACGATCGACACCGCATCGGGCCAGGTGCTGCTCGATCGGCGGCTGCGCGTGCTGAGCTATCCTGCCGGGCCCGGCGTGTCGCAGCCAACCTATCCCGCGATCGACATCCGCTTTGCCGGTGCCGTCGGCAGCACCGGCGCGGCCACCGGTGATCGGATCGATTCATCGGCGGTGGGCGGCAAATTGGGTGGGCTGATCGACATGCGTGATCGCACCTTGCCCGCTTTTACCGAGCAGCTCGGCGTGCTGTTTACCGGGCTTGCCCAGACGCTCAACGCGGCGGCCAATGCCGGCACGACGGTGCCCGCGCCGGCCGAGCTTAGTGGGCGCGCGAGCGGCCTGGTCGGCAGCGACCGGCTGGGCTTTACGGGGGGGGCGGTGTTTGCCGTGCTGGGCGCCGATGGCACGGTGCTGGCCAAGACGACGGTCGATTTCGATGCGCTTGGCGCGGGTGCGACGGTGGATGACGCGGTCGCCGCGATCAACGCCGGGCTGGTGCCGCAAGCAAGCGCGCAACTCGTTGACGGCGTGCTCTCGATCCGTGCCACCAATGCCGGGACAGGCGTGGCCGTGGCGCAGAGCACGACCGCGCCGAGCGCGCGCGCCGGGTCGGGTTTTGCGCAATTTTTTGGGCTCAACGATCTGGTGCGCAGCGGTAGCAGCGCCTTGGTGCCGTCAGGCTTTACGGCGGCAGATGTGCATGGCTTCGCAGCGGGGCAGACCGCGCAGCTCGCGGTGCGGGACGCAAGCGGGCGGGTGCTGGCCAGCTATACGCTGACCGGCACTGGCGGCCCCAGCTTCGGCGATCTGCTGAGCGACCTGAACGCCAGTCCGCTAAGCGGCTTTGGCAGCTTTGCGATGGACGACAAAGGGCGCTTCGCTTTCACGCCGGCGGCGGGATCGACCGGGGCGACCGTCTCGATCCCCGCCGATTCGACCGATCGGCTGGGCACCGGGCGCAGCTTTTCCGCGCTGTCCGGGCTGACCGGCGGTGCCAGCGGGTTGCGCGACGCGGCGGCGCAGGCGGGCATCCTGCAGGATCCCAAAAAGCTGCCGCTGGCGCGGCTGCAGCTTGGCGCGGCGGTGGGCGAGATTGCGGTGGGCAAAGGCGATATCCGCGGCGCGGCCGATTTCGTCGCGGGGCTGGCTGCGGCGGTGGATCTGGGCAAGGATGGCAAAAGCACCGTGGCCAGCTCCGCCAGCCAATTGCTGGGGCGCGCGGGCGCCGAATCCGCGCAGGCGAGCAGCGCGTATAAAGACGCCGCCGCGCGCCGCGACGACGCCACGATCCGCCGCGACAATTTCGCCGGCGTCAATATCGACGAGGAACTGGCCGACATGGTCGTGTTGCAGAACAGCTATTCGGCCTCGGCCCGGGTCATCACCACCGCCAGCGCGATGTACGATACGCTGCTCGCCATGCTCGCTTAAGGAATCGCTTATGACCCGCGTCGCCACCGGCCCGATGCACTACACGATGAAGACTGCGATGCAGACCACGCAGCAGCGGCTGGCCAACAGCTTGCACCAGCTCGAGACGCAAAAGAAGGCGACCGATTATGCCGGCATCGGCATCGATACGTCGCGGCTGCTTTCCGCGAAATCGATGCTCGGGCGGGAAGATGCGTACAAGACGGTGGCGTCACATGTTTCAACCACGCTTGAATATTACGACACCAGCCTGACGGCGATCGATACGCAGACCGAGAAGCTGCGCAAGGCGCTGCTCGAGGTGATCGGCACCGGCAACGGACCAGGCATCCAATCCAACATCGAAGCCGCTTTCGACAGCCTTCGCGCGACGCTCAACACCAATTCGGCCGGCAATGCGATTTTCGGCGGCACGCAGACCGAGACCAAGCCGTTCGTGCCGCAGGAGCTGGGCGACATGATCGGGCTCGATCCCGCCGATGCCTTTGCCAACGATACCATCAAGAATTCGGCGCAGCTTGCCGATGGCGTCAATGTCGAGTTCGGCGTCGTCGCCAGCGATGTGGCGGGCAATCTCGTCAAAGCCTATCGCACCTTGGCCGAAGCTGGGCCGTTCGGCGACAAGCCGAGCGCGGCACAGCTGGACGCGATGAAACAGGCGCTCAACGAGCTCGAAGTCGGGCTGAAGGACGTGCGCAGCCTTAATGCCAATAACGGCGCCAAGCAGAACCAGGTCGAGACCTTGAGCGTGCGCGCCGGCGAGCGCGAGGTGATGCTCAAGACCGTGATCGGTAATGCCGAAGATGCCGATTTGGGCCAAGTGGCGCTGGACGTCGCCAATTACCAGACGCTGCTGGCCAGCTCATATTCCGTCTTCTCGCAGATTTCGGCACTGTCGCTGGCCAATTATCTGCGCTGAGCGCGCCCGCTCATTTCTTCTCCGCCTCGAACAAGACCGCCAGATCGCCCGCCGGGCTGGCCGCGGGCAGCGAGGCCATTGCCCGCGCGATCGCCTCGGGATCGACGCTGTTGGGCGACGCCGTCAGCACGTCGAACGCCGCTGCGGTCGGCAGCGGCGCGAACCGCATGGCATAACGGGCATGAAACTGGGCCAGTGCGTCTTCCCGCCCCAACATGGCCAGGGCGATGGCATGGCGCAGCAAGACAACCTGATCGATGTCACTGAGCGACCGGCGGGGCGGCACAATCGCCGCAGTCTGCGTGACCAGCCCGCTCCAGTCCCGTTTCTTCCACAGGATTTCCGAGCGCAAGGCAGCCGCATCCGGCACCTCCTGCAGCACGGCCAAAGAGGCGGGGATCTGGCCGATCTGGCTAAGCGCGGCGGCCTCGACCCGCTTGCGCGCGTAGATCATCTCGTTGGTATAACCGGGCTGGGCGGTGCGGCGGAGCGCCGCCAACGCCCGATCGGGATGCCCGGCCAGGACGTGCAGCGTGGCGACCTGCACCGATAGCGGGCCGCGCGCGAGGTCCTCGGCGCGCACGAACAGCAGATGTTCGAACAAGTCGGCCGCGCGCTCGTACAACCCCGCTGCTTCGAGCCGGCGCCCCAATCGGCTGACCAGTCGATCGCCTTCGCTGCCGCTCGGCATGAGATCGCGATAATCCCAGAATGCGCCCGCAGCCTGATCCAGTGGCAGCGTGTCATCGTCCAGCACCGCCGCCAGATCGCTCTGTAATGCCGCTGCAAACCCTGGCCCCTGCGCGCCCGGATCGAAAAAGCGGAACAGGACCGCGCCCGTCGCCAACGCGCCCCTCGCATCCCTGGCCTCGTGCGACAGGCGGTGACTGAGGCGCAACGCGCGTTCTTCAATCTGATCGCCGCGCCAGCCGAAACGCAGATCGGCCAGCTGTTTGAGCGCGGTTGCGGGGCGCAGCGCGCGCGTGGCCAGGCCGAGCTCGATCCCGATCAGCCGCGCCTCCATCCGGCTGGCCTCGGATCCGCCCGCGGGCGTGCGATCAAGCATGAGCATGGCTTCACGGTGCCGCCCCAGCGCGATCAGGGCGCGCGCCTGCAGGATCGTCGCCTCAGCATTTTTCCCCGCGACGCCCTTCAGCCACTGCAGCGCGTTTGTCGGCGCCCCGCTGTCAACCGTAGCGCGCGCGGCGGCCAGCACGAAGGGCAGACGGGCGGCGCCGTGGCGGGCGTTTACCGCGGGCAGCGCACAATGCAGCTCGCGCAGCGCCTGCGCCGCATATCCTGCCCCGGCCAGCGCCCGCAGCCGCCAGGCGCATCCCTCGGAGTTGGCCGCCAGCGCCGGATCGCCGAGCAGATCAAGCGCTTCGGCAGGACTGGCTGACAGGACGAAGGCGGCGCCACGCGCCAGGCGGAACGCCGGGACCATCGCCAGATCGGGATCATCAAGCTGCATCACCGTCAGCACGCCCTGCGCCTCGGCACCGCGCGCTTTGGCGACCAGACTGCGGGCATAATCCCAGCGCGCGCGCTGGCGATCGCCGGGCGCGGCACGTGACAGCGCCGCCCACGCGTCGGACTCGGGCAGCGCGCGCCACGCCGAGGGGCCGGTAACGCGCTGTTGTGCCAGTGTGGCGGCGTAGCCCGGCAAACGCGCGGGTGGGGCCGCCACCGGCGGCGTTGCACGGGTGTCGGCGGCGGCGACCATGCCCAGCCCGGCAAGGGGGAGCGTGAGCGCGGTGCCGGCGATGAGCCATGCCTGCCTCACAACATCATCCCATCCAGCAGGTGGCGTGCGACGGCGGCAGACCCGCCCACGAGGCAGCCGATGGCGAACAGCCAGGCCGGAATGGTCAACCAGTGCCGGGGCGGCGGGGCGGCGGGGAGGGCCGGATCCACACCATCCCGGGCATCACCAAGCCGGCGACCAAGCGGCGCGGCGGACCGATCGGCATAGATCTTCACCTGCCCCGGGCGCTGGTCGCGAGCCATTCCTTTACCTTCCGTTCAATATTCCAATCCTATTATAGAAAAGATCGCCCGCCGGTGATCACAAGACCGGAGAAAGCGTATGCGTTTGTTTGGAATGGCCGCGGCCACGGCCCTGTCGACGCTCGCCGGCGGCAGTATGGCGGCCGTCGGCGCGCCGCCGGTGGCGCTGGGGCAGGCGGCGTTCCTGCCGATCGATGACATTACCACGCCGATCTTTGCGCCAAATGGCATTGAGGGATCGCTCAGCGTTTCGGTGACGATCCAGGCGGGCGATACCCAACGGATGGAGCGGCTGCGGCAGAAAATGCCCGAGTTGCGGGCCGCCCTGCTGACCAGCACGCTTGAATTTGCACGGCTTTATGCCTCGGGGTTCAGACCGGTGGATGCCGAACGACTGGATGAAACGCTGTCGACGGCGCTGCAGCGCGTTGACGGCGATGCCGGCCGGGTCCTGATCCTCGCCGTGTCGGCCCGACCGGCCTGATCGCGGCCCGCATCGATCGATCCGGCGCGATCAACGCATTCCATCCGGCGCGTGCGCGCCGCCTACCGGACGCACCGTTGCCACCGGCCGTCTGATCGGCCCCGTCGCCGCGGGCACCGAGACGGCCTCCGGCGCCGGCCGGACGCGATACCCGGCGAGCGCCATGCTGAGCCGCACCGCAGCATTGGAGGACATGTTCGACAGGATCAGCGCGGTCGAGCGTTCGCGCATACGTCGCGCAATCTGCAGCTGCACATCGAGATCCAGCCGCTCGAAGATCGGGGCCGCACGTGCCGGCTTCATCGTTTGATAGATTCGCGCGAGATCCTCGAACGCCTGCCCCGGTTCGCCGGGCAGCGGATTTGGTGCCACGATCGCGGCCGGGGCAGGGGCGGCGGCTATGGCGGGCGCCGGGGCCGGGCGGCGCGCGACGACGCTCGCCTTCAGCCGCGCCTCAGCGGCACGCGCGGCAAGCTCACGCAGCTCCAGTGCGCGCTTCTGCTGGGCGACCGCGTGATCGCGCGCGCCTAGGCTGTCCTGGATCGAGGCGCCCATGCGCGTCTGCTCCGGCCCGGTGCCGGCCGCAACCGCATTGGCCAGCGCGGCCAGCCCGGCAAAGCCCGCCGTCATCGCCAATAGCGACGGGCGACGGGCTAAAGCAAACCACGACGCGCGTGGCGGGATTGCCGGCGGGGTCATTGCGCGCCGCTCACGGCAACGGGCGGGCGTTTGCGCGCCGCGGCGCGGGGGCTTTTCCTGGGCGCGGCCGTCGCTTCCTCGTCACGCTGCACGCCGGCCTTTTCGGCGGCATCCATGATCCGCTCGGCGATGGCGTTGCCGATCCCCACCATCATCGAAAGTTCCTCGCGCATCGTGCTGCCCGAGGCGATGGCGCGGGCATTGGCGGCACCGTCTACCGCGAGCAGCTCCTTGAGTTCGGCAAGCACGACATGCGCCTCCGCGGTGGCGCGATCGAGCGACCGCACTGTTTCTGCGAGATCGCCCGATTTGATGATCCGGAAACCGCGCAACAGCCGCACGCTCTGGACCAGAACAGCGACGCAGAGCAGGATCAGCACCGCATTGGTCGCGATGGCGAAGCTCATTTGGCGAACCCCTTCGAAATGTCCGTCATGATTTTGACAGCGATGTTGTTGGTGCGTTGGCCGATAAAGGCGCGGCCCAGCGGCACGCCGCTGCAATGCACTTCCAGCGCATCGTCGGGCCCGCGATTGACTCCGATCGTCTCGCCGATCTGCAGATTCATCACGTCGCGCAATCGCATATGCTGCTCCCCCAGCACGACATCCATGATGATCTCGGTCTGCAGCAGTTCGGAGGCCATGTGCAGCTCCCAGATGCGGTCGCGCCCGAGCTTTTCGCCCATGAAGCGCTGCAGCAGTTTGTCGCGTACGGGCTCGATCGTCGCATAGGGCAGGACGATGCTGAAACGCCCCCCGCGCCCCTCCATATCGACGCGGAACGTCGCCACCGCGGCAATGTTGCTGGGCCGGGCAATGGCAGCGAAGCGCGGGCTGGTCTCGACGCGGTCGATCTCGATCGTGATCGGCTCGATCGCCTCGAACGACGCGGCGAAATCGGTGAGCGCGATCTGCACCATCTTGGAGATCAGCCCCGTCTCGATCGTGGTTGGCGCACGCCCTTCGCTGCGCGGCGCGCCATTGCCGCGGCGCCCGCCGAGCAGTGCATCGACCACCGCGTAGATCAGCCCCGAATCGACCGTAACGACGCCGTAATTCTCCCATTCGCGCACCCGGAACACGCCCAATATGGCGGGATCAGACAGCCGATTCATGAACTCACCGAAACGGGTCGAGGTGACGTCTTCGAGATGGACGTCGATCGCATCGGACGTCAGGTTGCGCATGCTGGTGGCGAAGGTGCGCACCATGCGTTCGCATACCACCTCGAACATCGGCAGCCGTTCATGGCTGATGATGTCGGATTCGATCACCGCCTTGAGACCGCTTTTCTGCGGCAGGGGCGCATCGTCGATGGCGGGGCGGAAATCGCTGCTCATTGTTGCACCAGATCCTGGATGAGCAGATCGCGCACCACGCCGTCGCCGTAAATGGCGCGTGCGCGCACCATCATCTCCTCCTTGATGCGAAACACCGCGGCGGAACCGTTGAGATCCTCGGGGCGCAGCTCGCGCAGGAACGGCTGCAACGCATCGAGCAGGATCGGCAGTCGGGCGCGGATCGCATCGGCCTGCTCGGCCTGCCCGGCGACGATCATGAAGCGCAGCTTGAGGAATCGCGCCTGCCCCCCCGGGACCCGCAGGTTGACGGTGATAGGCGGGACATCGACGTAGGTTTCGGCTTCGGTCTCGGCCGGGGGCGCTGACGGGGAAGCGGGGGTGAACAGCGAACTATATCCTGCGCGGACGACGAGCAGATAGCCGCCGACCGCCGCCGCTAGCAGCACGATAGCGGCGATGATCAGCCACAGCCGACGACGCTTGGGCACGGCGCGTGCCGGCTCGGCGGTCGGTGTCGCCTGATCCTCGTCCTCGTCCTCGGTCTTGGCCTCGATCACGTCGTCCATGTTGCCCCATCTCTGTCCGTGCAAATCGCGCGCGCTGCGACCGCTTTTGCCATTTCGATACTATTATAGGATGAGTGCTCGGCAATATTTGCCTGGTACCGATCAAACCGATGGTTTTTTGGAGCCGGGGCAATGGACGTCTCTTCCTATGTGCTGCTGAGCCACGAACAGGCCTTGCGCCGTCAGCTCGACGTCACCGCAAACAACATGGCCAATACCGGCACGGTGGGGTTCAAGCGTGAGCAGCCACTGTTCCACGAATTCATCGAAACGGTGCGCGAGGCGCCGATTGACGACGCCAAGCAGATTTCGTTCGTGCTCGATTTCGGCGCGGTGCACGATGCAGCGCAGGGCGCGTTCCAGGCGACCGGCAACCCGCTCGACGTGATGATCGACGGGCCGGGCTATCTCAATGTCGAGGCGCCCGGCGGCGGCGTGGCCTATACGCGGGCCGGCTTCATCAAGCTGCTCGAAAGCGGCGAACTGGCCACCTCGGGCGGGCAGCGCCTGCTCGATGCGCAGGGCCGCGCGATCACCGTGCCCGCCGAACAGGCCAGCAGCCTTACCATCGCCGAGGACGGCACGGTGATGGGCGCCGATGGGCCGCTCGGGCAGCTGGCGGTCAGCGGCTTTTCCAGCGAAACCGCGGTTGACCCGCGCGGTGATGGCCTGATGAATGGCACCAACGGGCGGTTTCTGGCCGCCGCCGAGGTCAAGCTCAAGGCCGGCGGCGTGGAAGCCTCCAACGTCCAGCCGATCGTCGAGACGACCAAGATGGTCGAGATCCTGCGCGCCTATCAAACCAGCGTGGGCATGTCGGACAGTATGAACACGATGCGCCAGCGCGCCATCGAACGGCTCGGCAAGGTCGCCTGATCGCGGACTGCCCCATCTCCCTTCACCAAAGGATTTCCGATCATGCGCTCATTATCGATTTCGGCCACCGGGATGCTCGCCCAGCAGACCAATGTCGATGTCATCTCAAATAACATCGCCAACATGAACACGACTGCGTTCAAGCGTCAGCGCGCCGAGTTCCAGGATCTGCTGTATCAGCAAGTGTCGCGCCCCGGTGCCACCACCAGCGCGGACGGCACGCGGGTGCCATCGGGCATTCAGATCGGCGCGGGCGTGCGCACCGGCGGCGTCTACCGCATCGTCGAGCAAGGCGCACTGACCAAGACCGACGCGACGTTCGATCTGGCGATCCAGGGCAAGGGCTATTTCCGCGTGCAGCTGCCCAGTGGCGAGACGGCGTATACGCGCGCCGGATCGTTTCAACCCTCCGACCAGGGCGAACTTGTCACCAATGACGGGTATCGCGTGCAGCCCGGGATCACCGTGCCGCAGGGCGCGGTCGACGTGGTGGTGTCGAAAACCGGCGAGGTGCAGGTCAAGCTGGCCGACCAGATCGAGATGCAGACGATCGGGCAACTCGAGCTGGCGACGTTCGTCAACGAAGCTGGCCTGGAAGCGATCGGCTCCAACATGCTGCTGGAAACGTCCGCCTCGGGTCAGCCGGCGGTGGCGCTGCCCGGGGAGCCTGGCTTTGGCACACTGAACCAAGGCTTTCTGGAAGCATCCAACGTCAATCCCGTATCCGAAATCACCGCGCTGATCAGCGCCCAACGCGCTTATGAGATGAACAGCCGCGTGGTGAAAACGGCGGACGAGATGCTGGCCACCAGCTCACAGCTACGGTGATGGCGATGCGCCTTCTCCCATGCCTGGCATTGTTCGCCACGCAGTTCGCCACGCAGCCTGCCACGGCACAGACCGCGACGCCCACAACGGTAGAGACGCCGGTGCTGGCGCGCATGATCGAACCCGGCGAGACGCTACAAGCTTCGGATTTCGAGCTCAGGCGGATGGCGCCCAATGCCGTGCGTGGCGCGCTGCAACCGGCGCAGGCCACGGGCAAGGAAGCGACGCATCGGCTGATGGCGGGAACGACGGTCCGCCCCGGGGATGTGGCGGTGCCGCAAATCGTGCGGCGCGGCGAAGCGCTGGTGGTCAGCGTGCGCGCGGGGCCGCTGTCGATCACCAGTACCGCGCGGGCCTTGTCGGGTGGCGGGATGGGCGATCCGGTCCGCGTCGTCAGCCTCGATACCAATCGTACGCTGACCGCCATCGTGGAAGGCCGGGGGCGGGTCCGCGTCGTCGGAATCTGGGAGTAAGAGATGCTGAAGCAAATCGGGGCGGCGCTGGCGCTTGTCGTGCTGCTGTCCGGCTGCGGCGCGGTCGGGCGGTTATCCGCGGTCGGCAAGCCGCCCAAGATGACCGCTTATGAACGCCCGGAATCGCCCCTGCTCGAACCATCGCTCGGCGCGCAGGCCGCGGCGCATCGCTCGGGCGCGGCGCCCGTGGCCGGGCCGCCCACCGCATCGCTGTTTCGCACCGGCGCGGGCGCCTTCCTGCGCGGGCAACGCGCCTCGCGCGTTGGTGACATCGTGACCATCCGCATCAACATCGCCGATCGCGCGGTGGTGGGCAACACCACCACGCGATCGCGATCGGGCGGCGAAAATGCAGGGATCGCGGCCTTGCTCGGCCTCGAAAACGTGATCGACAAGGTGTTACCCGGCAAACCCGATCCGGCCAGCCTGGTGAGCACCAATTCAACGTCGCAATCCAGCGGCGCGGGCAATATTGCGCGCAGCGAGGATATCAATCTTACCATCGCCGCGGTGGTGACGGACGTGCTGCCCAACGGCAATCTGACGATCCGGGGCCGGCAGGAAACGCGGGTCAATTTCGAGCTGCGTGAACTCATCGTCTCGGGGATGATCCGGCCGGAGGATATCGCGCGCGATAATAGCATTCGGCACAGTCAGATCGCCGAAGCGCATATCAGTTATGGCGGGCGTGGCCAGTTGACCGATGCACAACAGGCGCGATGGGGGCAGCAAATCTATGACGCGCTCTTCCCGTTCTGAATGGCGTCAGCGTTAACCGGCAGTTAGCTGCAAATAAAATCGGCAGATCGTTTTGGTCGCCCAATATTGTTTCCCAGAATGAAAGGGCGGGCTGAACTCATCGACCCGCCGGGGGCCAGCGTTACTGGCCCAGGTCGCAGAAGCAACCTTTATCCTAGAAGGAAATTATCATGGCTCTTTCGGTAAACACCAATGTCGGCGCGATGATGGCGCTGCAGACGCTCGGCGCGACCAATCGCAATCTCGAGACCACGCAGAACCGCATCAACACCGGCCTGACCGTCGCATCGACCAAGGACGATTCGGCCAAATACACGATCGCCCAGCAGCTGCGCGGCGATCTCGGCGGTCTCTCGGCAGTGACCTCTTCGCTCAACAACGCCAAGAGCACCACGGACGTCGCCGTATCGGGCGTCGAGCAGATTTCGGACATCGTCAACAAGATGAAGTCCAAGGCGCTCGAAGCCAGCGACACCGGTGTCGATGCCGCTGCCCGCGCCAAGATCAACAAGGACTATGTCGCGTATCAGTCGCAGGTCGAGAATATCGTCAAATCGTCCAACTTCAACGGTGTGAACCTGCTCAACACGGGCGGCGGCACGGTTTCCGCAATCATGTCGCTGCAGGACGGCACGGATACCGATTCGACGACGTGGGAAGCCGCGACGCTGGCCGTCGGCAACCAGGCCCTGGATACGCTGTCGCTGATCGGTGGCACCGCGCTGACCGACGCCGCAGCGGCCACCACGGCGCTTGCTGAACTGGAAGCCGATACGGTCGTCATCGGTACGTCGCTGTCCGATCTGGGTTCGGCATCGCGCCGGATCGATGATCAGCTTACCTTCACCAGCAAGCTGTCGGACACGATTACCAGCGGCATCGGCAACCTCGTCGATGCGGATCTCGCCAAGGAATCGGCCAATCTGCAGTCGCTGCAGGTCAAGCAGCAGCTTGGCGTGCAGGCGCTGTCGATCGCCAACCAGGCGCCGCAGACGCTGATGTCGCTGTTCCGCTAAGACGGTGCCGACACATGCTCTGCCCTCATCGGAGCATGGCAGCTTGAGGGCGTGACCCGTGCCCCCCAAAGCAACGCGACGCGCCTTCTAAAAAAAAGACCGGAATGGTTTCCATTCCGGTCTTTTTTTGTAACATACAGGAGTGGAACGGGCTCATGACCAGGGGGATGGAAGATGATGCCAGGTTGCCGCAAAAGCATAATGATGATGTTTTAGAAACCGCTTCGGTTTAGATCTGCTGTGGGGGCTGAGATTGGGCGCTTAGCGCCCTGATCAGATGGACTTGAAGGGGGGGAATAATGTCTCTTGGTGAAAGCTCCGACGCGGAGCCCGGGGCTGCCAGTGACAGCGCCAGTTTTCAGATCGTGCTTACTGTATCCGTAACAAATGCCGACACGCTGTGGGGCGCGGCGATGCAGGTCCTTCAGCGCACCGCCGATCATCTCGACCGGGCCGAGATCATCGAAACGATCGGCCCGCCGGAGGATCCGTCGATCGAGGATTGCCTGAAAACGCTGGCCTTGCCGGTGGGGATTGCCGGCTGTGCCATTGACGAAGTCGGCGTCCGCAGCGCGGCGACGGGGCAGGCCGCCGGGGGGCGTGACCCTTCCATCGCCGCGCCACCGGCCTTCGATCCCTTGCCGGGCGTGATGCAGCTGATTGACCTGTCGGCGCTCCGCGCGCTGCATCCCGCCATCCCGGGCTTGCCTGCGCCGCTATAGGATGTGGGCGCTCGTCCTGCGCGCGCAGCAAGACGGCGCCCGATTGTGGTCGGGCGCCGTCTGAAAACACGAAATGGCTGCGTTACGCGCCGGGGCTGTTGGCCACCGCCACGAGTCCGCCGACCGCGTAACGGACACCGTTTACGTTGAGCACGACATTGGCCCCGTCGCTCACCACTTCCTTGACGATGCCCACCGAATTGATCGCCACGGGCACGGCCTTGCCGGCGCTGTCGAGTGCCTCGATGGCGAGCTTGTAGGCGCCCTTGGCGGCCTGGCTGCCATCAGTCTTGGTGCCGTCCCACGAATAGCGCCCTTGCTCCGCGGGATCGAGCGTTTGGGTCCGCACGACGTTGCCAGCCTCATCGAGCACGGAAAGTTTCAGCGACGCGGGTTTCGCGCTGGCGACATAGGTCCAGGTAGCCGGTGCCTCGCCAAAGCCGGCGATCGGCGAATCGAAGCGCGTTTCGCGGCCGATATAGTTCGACGCCTGCGCCATATCCTGACCCGTCAGTTTCGTGATGATGTCCTTTAACGCCCCGGTCTGTTGGATCGATTGCTCGACTTGCGAGAATTGCACGAGCTGCTGAGTATATTCGGATGAATCCATTGGATCGAGCGGATCCTGATTCTGCATCTGCGTGGTCAGCAATTTTAGGAACATGTCGAAATCGGCCGTGATCCCGCCGGATGTGGCAACCATGGGGGATGTGGCAGTCGCGCTCTGGCCGGTGGCATTGGTGATCGTGGTCATGTTTGGGGCTCTCCTATGCCATCAGATCGATGCGGCCGCTGGCGCGCAGCGTGCGGTACACCGGTTGGTCGAGCGGGCCGCTGTCGGGCTGCGCTGCGCCATTGCGCAGGTCACCCGGGTCTTGTCGGGGCTGTTGCTGTTGCTGCCCGAAATCTCGCGCGCGGCTATCGAAGCGGAACGACTGCGCATCGGCCCGGATGCCGGCATCGGCCAGCGCGCGGCTCAGGTCGCCGGTTTCCCTACGAAGGAGATCGAGCGCGCCTTGATGGTCGGCGGCGATCACGCCGCGCACCCCGCCCTCACGATCGAAGCTGAGGCGGATATCGATCCGGCCCATATCTGGTGGATCGAGCCGGACCATCATCTCGTCGCGCCCGGCAGCGACATGCCGGGCGATTGCGACGCCCATTTCGCGCCCGATGCTGCCGGGCTGCGCCGCCACTACCGCGTCGGCAGCAGCATTGACGGCATGATGCTTGTAGAGCTCAGTGAAGGCATGCGTGCGCGGCGCAGCCACGGCCTGCTGTGCAAAGGCCCCATCGGACGCGGCAAGGTTTGCGACGCCGTTTCCGTCAGCAAGGACAGTGTCAGATGCGATCTCACCGGCCGGCCGGCTGTGCGCCGGGGCAACGGCGCCCGGCATAGTCGTCATATCATTCGTGGTGGCCGCCGTGGTGACCGCGGGAGCGTTGGCGGGCATCGGCGGCGCGAGCATTACCGGAGGTGGCGAAGAGGGCGGGATGCCCTGGTCGGTCGCTGCCGGTTCCTCCGTGTCGGATTTGGCACTGTACTCGCTCTTGGGCGGCGCAGGTGCGAGCGGCTCCATGGCCGAGGCGACGGGCGCCCCGATCGACATGCCCACCGACTTGCCCACGGACATGCCGACGCGGAGGGGCAGCGGCGAAGACGCCAACTCAGCGGCCGCGAATGCGACGGAGGACTGAGGCAGCGTGCCATTTGATGTCGGCGCCGGCATCACCGGGGCCGCAACGGCTGCGACCGCTCCAGGAGCTTCCGAGCCATCCGGGGCAATGGCGATCTCCGCGCCCTCCAACCCGGTAGCGAGGCGTGGCAGGGCCGCGGCCGGGGGCAGCATTTCGGGCGTGACGGCGGGCGCCACCGCTGCTGGCGCCGCCGTGGCGGGGGGCAGCGTCGGCGGTGCGACGTTCCCGCCCAGCGTTAGCAGCGCGCCAAACGCGATCGCGCCAGGCGTCGTCGCTCCCCCGGCGCTGACCGGCGCCACGGGCCCGACGATTTGCGACGCGATCTTCATGCAGCCTCCTTCGCGCTGGCCCGTTCCTGATCATTATAGGACGGTTCGAGCATCTCCGGTGCGGCGACCGATCCCAGCGTCCTGATCCGCGCCCGCGGATGGATTTCGTTTTGCGACAGGACGACGGTGGCGGGGCGCACACGTTCGATGATCGATCGTACGAACGGGCGCACGCCCGGGCTGGTCATCAGGCAGGGGATTTCGCCCCGTGCGGCCAGCGTGTCGAACGTCTCCCGCACCGCGGCGATGAAGCGTTGCAGGCTGGAGGGCGCCATTGCCAGATGCCGGTCGTCGCCCTGGCCGATGATGCTCTCGGCGAATTCCTCCTCCCACTGCGGCGACAGCGTGACGATCGGGATCGTCCCGTCGCGCGTCTGCTGCGCCGAAATCTGCCGCGCCAGTCGGCTGCGGACATGTTCCGTCATCTGCGTCAGATTCTGCGTGAAGCCGGCCGCCTCGGCGATCCCCTCGAGGATGCTGGGAATATCGCGGATCGACACGCTTTCGGCGAGCAGGTTTTGCAGAATGCGCTGCACCCCCGAGATCGAAATCTTGGCCGGAATGATGTCGGCGATCAGCTTGTCGGCATCCTTGTGGACCTCGGTCAGCAGCTTCTGCGTCTCGCTGTAGGAGAGCAGATCGGCGATGTTGTCCTTGACGATCTCAGTCAGATGCGTGGTGATGATCGTGCCGCTGTTGACGACGGTCAGCCCGCGCAGCCCGGCTTCGTCGCGCAGACTGCGATCGATCCACAAGGCGGGCAGATCGAACACGGGTTCGCGCGTTTCCTCACCGGCAATACCGACATTGCCGCCGCCGGGATTGATCACCATCAATTTGTCGATGCGGATTTCGCCGCGCGCTGCCTCGGTTTCCTTGACGAACACGACATATTCGTTGGCTTGTAGCGACATATTATCGAGGATGCGCACCGCCGGCAGGACGAAGCCATAATCCATCGCCATCTGCCGCCGCAGCGCGCGCACCTGATCGTCGAGCCGCGGCTCGGCATTGCTGTCGTTGATCAATGGGAGCAGCGCATAGCCGAGCTCGATCCGCACCGTATCGATGGCCAGCGTGCGCGCGATCGGCTCGTCGGTCTGCTCGGCCTGTTGCTGCGTCAACGCTTGTTGCAGCCGTTCGCTCGCCGCGCTTTGCTCCGCCTTGCGGCTCATGTTCCAGGCAAGATAGCCGCACAACCCGCCGATCGACGCGAACGGCAGAAAGGGAAAGCCAGGCATGACCGCCAGCGCCAGCATCAGCACCGCGACCATGCCGAAGGCCTTGGGATAGCGGCCCAGCTGCTCCCCCAACGCGGCGCCGGTCTTGCCCGTGACGCCGCCTTTGGACACCAGCATGCCCGCCGCGATCGACACGATTAGCGCCGGGATCTGACTGACCAGACCGTCGCCGACCGTCAGGATCGTGTAGGTGTGAAACGCATCGCCAAAGGCCAGGCCATGGATCGCCACGCCGATGATCAGACCGACGATGATATTGACCGCGGTGATCACCAGCGAGGCGATGGCATCGCCTTTGACGAATTTGGAGGCGCCATCCATCGCGCCGTAGAAACCGCTTTCGGCTTCGATCTCGGCGCGGCGCTCACGCGCCTGTGTTTCGGTGATCATGCCCGCCGACAGATCGGCGTCGATCGCCATTTGCTTGCCTGGCATCGCATCGAGGCTGAAGCGCGCGCCGACCTCGGCAATCCGCCCCGCGCCTTTGGTGATGACGATGAAATTGATCACCACCAGGATCAGGAAGATGGTCAGCCCGATGACCGTCTCGCCGCCCATCAGGAATTCGCCAAACGCGGCGATCACGCCGCCCGCCGCCTGATGGCCTTCGTGGCCATGGCTGAGGATCAGCCGCGTCGAGGCCAGATTCAGACCGAGCCGCAGCATCGTGGTGATCAGCAGGATCGTCGGAAAGCTGGACAGTTGCAGCGGCTTGTCGATGAACAAGGATGTCATCAGGATCAATACCGATGCGGTGATCGACAGCGCGAGCCCGAAATCGAGCATCCATGCCGGCATCGGCAGGATCAGCATGGCGATGATCGCCAGCACGGCGCCGCCCAGCGCCAGATCGCGCCCGGCACCGAACCGCAACAGCATGGGCGACAGTTGCGCCTTCAGGGCGGTGAGCGGGGTAGGCGGATTGCGCGTCATGGCGCTGGCAAAACGGCGACGCCGTCTTCGATAAAGCTGCGCAACTTGTTGCGCATCGTGCGTACCGAAATACCCAACATCAACGCCGCCGACGTGCGATTACCGCGGCAGTGATCGAGCGTTTCGAGGATCAGCGCGCGCTCGACCTGCGCCAGCGTGCAACCGACCAACCCGTCGGCCGAGGCTGGCGCGGGAGGGGTCACGTCCGTCACCGATCCTGCCGCACGATTTCGGTGACGGTGACGCCCAGCGCATTGTCGATCAGCACGACTTCGCCGCGCGCGATCAGCCGGTTGTTGACGAAAATATCCGCCGGTTCGCCGACGCGCCGGTCAAGCTCGACCACATCCCCCGTCTTGAGCCGCATGAGCGCGCCGATGTCCATCCGCGAGCGCCCAAGCACAGCCTGAACCTTGACGGGGACATCGAACACAGCCTGCAGATCGGCAGCGGACGGCGGGACGAAGGGGATTTCGTCGCGCGGCGCATCGGCCGCGGCAACGGTCGCGGCGGGCCCCTCGTCGGCGTCAAAATGGGCCGGGGCGAGCTGGCGGGGTTCGGCATCGTCGGACATGATCTTCTCTTTCATGCGTTCATCCATTGGCGGATCACCGAGGCGGATTCGGCCGGCCGTGCCGCGATCGCCTCTCCCAGCCGGTTAAGCGCGGAGAGCCGGATTCGGCCATCGACCTGGGCCAGCGCGATCTCCTGATCGAGCAGCGGCGTATCGTCGCGGATCGCATCGCGCCGTTCGAACGCTTCGGGATCGTCATTCGGGGCGCGCTCCGCCAGTGCCAGCGGGTCGGACGCCCCGCTGCCGGCGAGCAGCGCCTGGTTGGCATCGCCGGGCACGGCCTTGGGGCGAAGCATGCGGATGGCGATCAAGGCCCCGGCCACCAGCACGAGCAGCCCCACCAGATTGATGATATTGGTGGCGGTGAGCCCAAAGGGCAGCGCGCTGCCGCCGCCCTCGATGTCGCCCGGCGCCATGAACGGCATGCTCTCGACAACCACGCTATCGCCGCGTTCGGCATCGAACCCCACGGTATTTTCGACCAGCCGCGTCAGCCGTTGGATCTGGGGCGCCGGAATACCCTTTGGCCCGCCATCCACCATCACGGCCACCGTCACCCGATCGATCTTGCCCGGCGCGCTGACGCTGACGGTATGCGTGCGGCTGTTCTGAAACGTCGTGTCTTCGGAGGATTCGTTGCGCGCGGAGCGCCGCGTGTCCGATCCAGTGCCCGCGGTATTGCCCTGATTTTCGGGCAATTGCGCGGCGACGGTGGCGCCCTCGGCGCCCGCGGCATTTTCGTCGTTGCGGTCGTTCGATTCGACCGTCACCTGGTGCGCGATCACCTGATTGTCGGGATCGAACGCCTCGGCTTCCTTGCGCACCTGATCGCGGTTGAGCAGCACGGCGACCTCGGCGCGCACTTTGCCTTGGCCGACGATCGGCTCGATCATCGCTTCGATCTGGGTGCGCAGCCGTGCCTCGGTCGCGGCCTGGCGCTCTTCCACCTCGGATGTGCCGGCGCTGCCTTCCTCGCCGGCCCGCGCCAGCAGATTGCCCGCCTGATCCACGATCGACACGCTTTCGGGGGAGAGCTCGGGCACGGCCGAGGCCACCAAATAGCGGATCGACTGGATTGCCTCGCGCGGCAGTCGGCCCTGCGTGTTGAGCGTGATGGAGGCGGTTGCCTGGCGCGCTTCGGCAGCGAACATCGCGCGTTCGGGCATCACGATCTGCACTCGCGCCTTGTTGACGCGGTCGAGGCTTTCGATCGATCGCGACAATTCACCTTCGATGGCGCGTGTTTCGTTCATGCGCGCGCGCGACGACGATACGCCGAACGGCTCCTCGGCATCGAGCACGTCATAACCGATTTTGCCGCCCAGCCGTTCCGAGGCCATTGCCATGCGCAATTCCGGCAATTTCTCGACCGGGGCGGTAATTGCCGTGCCGTCGGCGGAGAGTTCGAACGCCACGCCCTGGCCCTTGAGCTTCTCGGTGATCGACCGTGCCTCGTCGGGGGCCAGATCGGTATAGAGAAAGCCCATTTCCGGGGTGGAGGAGCGCATCGCCAGCGCGCCGATCCCGATCAGCAGCGCCAGTGCCACCCCGCCCATCAGCAGCAGGCGCCTTGTCCCCAGCGTTGCGATGAAGTTTTGCAAACCGTTCAAAGGAGCCCCGCATCCTGGCCAGTGCAGGAGCCCGGACGGCCTGCATGTCCATTATAGGATCGTTTGTGCTAGGCAATTCTTGCCGGTGCGATTTCTTTTGGCTCAAGCGGCCACGTGATCAGCAGTGGCGCCAATTCGTCGAGCACGGCCTGGCGGCGCGTAGCGGCATCGATTGCCAGCCCGCCCTCATCCCAGCCGATAGTGGCATCGCCTGGCGTGATCGTCGCATCGGCGATCACGGTGATGGCCAGTTTTCGCCGTGTCTGATCCTTATGCTCTTCGACGCAGCCGTTGACGGCATCCAGCAGATCGGGGTGGACGCGGATATCGAGCTGCGTTCCGCGCGCCACTTGACGCAGCGCGCGCCCCAGCGCCTCGCTGATCGCCCGTGCCGGCGCGGCCGATACGGCATGGCCCGCCAGCAGCTCCGCCGCGGCAAGCGCGATCTCGGCCGCGTCTTGCTTGATCGCGTCGGTCGCGGCCGCGAGGCGCTCGTCGATATCGCCCAGCATGTCCTGCAGCGCATCGACGGCGGCCAGCAGCGCCGCATGTTGCTCGGCGCCCGCCCCGTGCCGCCCCGCCTCGAATGCGTCCTGCCGGGTTTGTAACAATTCAGCCTCGTGCAGCTCCGTCATTCGATCCATGGCAGCGCGCAATGCCGCGATCTGCATCGCGGCTTCGGCGCCGAGCGGGGCGGTAACGGCATCGGTTGCTGCCGTTTCGAACACGCGATCGAAACCGAACGGGATGACGCGCCGTGCCGTGCGCATCAGTAGATCACCGATTCATCGCTGCGCGGATCGACCAGCATGATCTCCCCCTGATCGGCCAGCGTTTTGGCCAGCATTACCAGGCTGGCCTGGGCATCTTCACAATCGCGCGCGCGCACCGGCCCCATCGCGGCCATATCGTCGCGCATCAATTTGGCTGCGCGCTGCGTCATGCCGGACATGAACAATTGTTTGGTTTCCTCCGGCGTGCCCTTCAGCGCCAGCGCCAGTTCGCGCTTGTTGCAATTGCGCACGATGGTCTGGATCGCCGTCGGCAGCAGCTTGCCGAGATCCTCAAAGGTGAACATCAGGGCGCGGATGCGGACGGCAGACTCGGGCGCTTGCGCTTCGAGCGCGGCGAGCATCGCCTCTTCGGTCTGGCGGTCGAGCGCGTTGAACACTTCGGCCATCGCCTCGTGCGGATCGCGGCGCTGCGCGCGTGACAAATTGGTCATGAACTCGCTTTTCAGCGTTTGCTCGACTTCCTGAATCACATCCTTTTGCACGGTGTCCATCCGCAGCATGCGCATAACGACGTCGCTCGCCATATCCTTGGGCAGCTCGGCAAGGACGCGCGCGGCATGGTCGGGCTTCAATTTGTGAAGAATGACGGCAACGGTCTGGGGATATTCGTTTTTGAGATACGAGGCGAGTACCGTCTCACTGACGTTGGAGAGCTTGTCCCACATCGTCCGGCCGGACGGGCCGCGAATATCCTCCATGATCTCCTTGACCCGGGCCGTCGGCAGGATCCCCTCGAGCAGCCGCTCGGTCGTCTCGAACGACCCATGCAGCGAGGCCATGCTGGAGACTTCGCTGGAGAACTGGACGAGCAGATGTTCGACCACAACCACGGGGACCCGGCCCAGCTGCGCGATCGTCGAGGACAGTTCCTTGACCTCCTCGTTGGACATTTGTTGCCAGATCGGCGCGCCATGCTCCTGGCCGAGCGCCAGCATCAGCGCGCCGGCACGCTGCAGCCCGGAGAATTTCTTCATCTCGGGAGGTTCGCCGACTGTCGCCATCACGTTCATGCGCGTTCCTCAAATAAATTCGTGAAACCGGATCTGCCCCGCCCGCCTTCCGTCTATCTTATAGGAGAAGCCAATCCGATCGGGCGTCGAGGAGCAGGTTTAGTGGTGAATATGTCGAGCAGCCTGATCGGGCTCAGTATCCTGTCCGGGAGCAATTCGTTCGCAGCGGGCTCGTTTGCGGCGATCGAATCGGCCGCCGTTCGGCGCGCGCGCGCCGGCTTTACAACCCCGGCGACCACACCACCGTGGAAAGAGCCAGCGACCAAAACATCCGTGTCCGCGCAGATCGATGCGATCAAGCGCCTGCGCACGATCGTCGATACCAGCACCAATCCCACGTTATCGGGCCTGCCCGATGTGGAGACGAGTTTCACCACCTACAAAGCGCTCGACAAGCTGCGCCTGCTGGCCGAGACTGCGGCCAAACCCGGCACGCCCGAGGGCGAGCGGCAGGCGTTGCAAGCGGCGTTTGCCAAGGGCATGAACGATGTGCAGGCGTTTCTCGGCAAGGCGCCGGGCAACCTGCTCAGTCTCCAGTTCGATCAGCCTGCGCGCGCCGTGCAGAGCAGCGGCGTGGCGCCCGACAATAGCAGCGGCACCGTGATCGGCAGCGGCGTCAGCGCGGTGCGCGACGCGCCTTTGGCGGGGCTTGTCGGCAACGAGATTTTGCGTATCGACCTGTCGAAATACAATGTCAGCACCAGCGTCACGGTCGATCTGTCGCAGACGCCGCAGCCGCCGACGCTCGATTCTGTCGCCAAGGCACTCAACGACGCGATCGCCGCGGAACCGATGCTGGATGTGAACGGCAATCCTGTGCTCGATGGCGCCGGCGCTCCCCGGCCGCGGTGGAATTCGAGCTTTGCGGTGGTAAAGACCGATGGGCAATGGGGGCTGACGTTCCAGGGCGCGGGCGTGGAGCAGGTGGCGATCGATCAGATCGGGGCGCCGGATCGGCTTATCGTGGTCAGTGGCCAAGGCGTGGAAGACCAGCCGGGCACGGTCAAAGTGATGCGCTTCGATGGACTATTGGCCATGCCCGTCGCGCAGACGACCGCCACGATCGGTGGGATCGATCGCACGGCGACCGCGCTGGCCGCCACTGCCAAGCCTAGTACTGCCGCCACCGACGACGACGCACCCGTTCCGGGCAAGGTTTATGCGGAGACCGAAGCACGCGCCATCGTCACTGATGCGCAGGGGTTCAGTTATGTCGTCGGCACCACCGCGGGTGATCTCGGCTATAGCCGCGGCGATGGCGCAGACGATCTGTTCGTCACCAAGCTGGACAGCGAGGGCAAGATCGTGTGGCAGCGCACGCTGGGCGCGGCGGGCGAGGCCAAGGGCGCGGCGATCAGCATCGGGGCCAACGGCGATGTCGTTGTCGCGGGAACGATCAAAGGCGCGTTCGACGGTCGCAGCGGCACCGACACCGACATGGTGGTGGTGAAATTCAACGCGGCGGGGGACGAACAGTTTGCGACTTCGCTGGGCGGTGCGGGGGATGATTCGGCCAACGCAGTCGTGGTTGGCGCCGATGGCGCGATCTATGTCGCTGGCCGGACGTCTAGCGGCGGCGGCGATGGGTACGTCGCGCGGCTCGACGCCGCGGGCGCGGTGAAGGAAAATCGCGTTATCGATAGTGGCGGCAATGACAGTATCGCTGCCTTGGCGCTGGATGCCTCGGGCAAGCTGCTCGTGCTGTCGCGCGAGGGGACGCGCGCGACGGTGCGCCGGCTCGATGCCGCGGCGCTTGGCACCAATCTGGGCGCGATCGATCTCGGCATTGTCGATGCCCGCGCGATTGCTGTTTCTGCCAGCGGGCAGATTGCGGTGGCCGGATCGACGACGACCGCGGTGACGGGTGCGCAGGTCAACGCGCTGGGCGGCGGCCGCGATGGTTTCGTGACCCGTATCGACGCCGCCTTCAGCACCGCCAGCACCACCTATGTCGGCTCGGATGCGGACGATCAGGTGGATAGCATCGGCTTTATCGGCGATACGGTTTATGCTGGCGGGCGCACCACCGGTGCGCTGGACGGCGCGCTGCGCGGCACGGTCGACGGCTTTGTCAGCCGGATCGACGGCGGCACCGGAGCGATCGGCAGCTTCACGCAATTCGGCGTCCGCGGAGTCGAGACCGAGCCGGTGCGCGTTTCGGTGTCGATCGGGGGCGGGGGCATTACCGGGGCGCTCGGGCTGCACCGCGGCACGATCAGCGCGCCCGATACTACCAGCCTGACCGCGCGCACCAGCCTGCGCGCGGGCGACAGTTTCAGCATCCGCATCGATCAGGGGCCAAGCCGCTCGGTGACGATCGAGGCCGGCGAGACGATGGAGACGCTGGCAAGCAAGATCCGCGCGCTCACCGGTGCCAAGGCCGTCATCACGACGCCGAAGCTGGACGGGCTGACCACGCTCAAGATCGAAGCCAAGGGCAGCTATGCGATCGAGCTCCAGGCGGGCGAGGCGGGCGCTGATGCGCTCGACAAGCTTGGTCTCAAGCCCGGCCGCATCGCGCAGCCCAAGAGCCCCGGGCCGAAAGATCCCAAGGTGGTGCCCGGCGGGACCTACGGGTTGGGGCTGGGGGGCACCTTCTCGCTACTGTCCACTGAAAGCGCCGGGGTCGCTGCCAAGAAGATCAACAGCGCGCTCTCGATGACGCAGACGGCCTATCGCTCGCTCTATTGGGACGACACCAAGGCGGCGTTGATCGATGGCAGCATCACCGGCCAGGGCTCGGCTTATCAGCAGGCGCAGCTGGCGCAATACAAGGCCGCGCTGAGCCGGCTGACCGGCACATCCCAGTAAGGAGCACAACAGTGACCCAGCCCCTGATCGCCGGCATCGCCCAGGCCATGAAGCATCTCTCGGAGCGCCAGCGCGTGATCGCCGAGAACATCGCCAATGGCGAAACTCCGCGCTACAAGGCGCGCGACGTGGAGAAACCCGATTTTGCGGCCTTGCTGGATAGCCAAGCCAGCAAGGGTGGCGTGCCGCATATCGCCCGTCCGCGCATTGCCTTGACGCCGGGGATGACGGCGATGGGCGCGCGCCCACCGCAAGGCGCGAGCGGGATCATCCTCGATGCCGATACGAGCGAGACCAAACCCGACGGCAACAATGTCACGCTCGAGGATCAACTGCTCAAAATGGGCGCCGTCCAGGCCGATTTCGCCGCCATGACCAATTTGTATCGCAAACAGATGGGACTGATCAAAACAGCTCTAGGCCGTGGCTGACGCGCACATGCGGGATTGCTGAAAAGTGGTGCACCCGGCTGGATTCGAACCAGCGGCCTCTGCCTTCGGAGGGCAGGGGTAGTCCGTCGCTGGGTATCCAGTGGGACATAGCAGCGGCGGAAAAGCGACGTTTAATGTCTGGTGTTGTCCCGGAATATCCCCCAATATATTCCGTACTAGTTTCATACGTGAGAGGGACGGCTGGAAATGGCGCTGGACTTGAGCAAAGTTGGAGAACGCGAGCGTCTAAAATTGCAGCGGGAACCTCATTGGCAACGGCTTCGCGCGGGATGCTTTCTTGGGTTTCGTCCTTCAAAGCGCGGCGGGCGTGGAACGTGGATCGCGCGCGCCTATGACGAGGATGCGCGCAAATATCGCTTGAAGTCGCTCGGCGATTACGGTGCGCTTAGCGGCAACGAAATGTTTGCCGTCGCAAAAAATGAAGCGGAGCGCCTGGCCGAATTAGTCGAAGCCGGTGGCCTGATGCGGGCTAAGATCGAAACGGTGGCGGACGCTTGTCGAGCCTATGCGGAAAGCCGTCCCGAAGCCGGCGACCGGTTCCGGCGCTATGTCTATGGGGACGCGATCGCCAAAGTAAGGTTAAGTAAGCTTCGCCGCCGCCATATTGCGGAATGGCGAAGAAGGCTCGAGGATCGGCCATCGCTAGTGAGCCGGAGCAAAGTCGGCGAGGTTCGCGTTCGACCCCGTGCCGCTTCAACGATTAACCGAGATATGGTTGTTTTGCGGGCTGCGCTTGCAAAAGTATTGGCCCCTGGATCGCCCAATACCGATGCTGCGTGGCAGGAGCCGTTGAAAGCAATAGCAAACGCCGACGGGCGTCGTACCCTTTATCTTGACCGCGGCCAGCGCCTCGGACTAGTTGAAGCAACAACGGCCGAGGCAGCTCCATTCGTGGAAGCCTTATGCCTGCTACCATTACGGCCAGGCGCTCTTGCATCGCTTAAAGTGGGCGATTTTGACAAGCGCACCGCTGAGCTGACCATTGGAAAGGACAAGTCCGGAAAGCCGCGGCGAATTCAGCTTCCAGGAGGCGCGGCGAGGCTTTTTGCACTGCAATCGAAAAGCAAGCTGCTAACCGCTCCGCTTTTCATGCGCGAAAATGGGAAGTTTTGGGATAAGGATAGTTGGAAACGACCGATAGCGGCTGCGGTCGCTGCAGCCGGGTTGCCAGCCGGCGCCACCGCCTATTCACTTCGTCATAGCACAATTACCGATCTTGTAGGTGCCGGGCTGCCGCTACTCACGATCGCCCAGATCTCGGGCACTAGCGCTGAGATGATCGAGCGGCATTACGGCCACCTTGCCAACGATGCCGCCACTGCTGCGCTCTGCGCGCTGGAGCTTTAAGACCAGGGCTGGTCGCTTTCACAAACAGTGATGAGAGCGCCTGCCGTGCGTGTCCCAGCCGGAAGGAAGTTTTCGGACGCACGGCGTACCGCGGTAGAGCCACCAATATCAGATTCTCGATTGCGATTTCGATTCGCAATCAGCGTGCGAGCGAGCGCAGACGACCGAAGCTGCTACCGCGTATTTTGCTCTGCCTTCGGGATACCCTAAGGCGATTTCTAAAAAAAAGTCCGCAGGTTGAGATTTCCCTAACTGGACAATTCCGTTTCTCAGTTCACGAAAATAGGCGTGGTGTTAAGCCATAAAACCGCTTTGCTAGAACTAGCCAGTTAGGAGAAAATTCAAACTGATCCAAAAGCTAGAAGTGCTGACACTGAAAATTGTCGTTGATAATCAAGAGATATCGCGAGTTATAAAGACCGTCCCGCTGGATACAGCGCTAATGACGGAGACACAGTATGCCGCCGATTGTCCTGACGATTCCCGAAGCGGTCACCGCCAGCAAGATGTCGCGCACCGCTATCTATAACGCGCTGAAGGACGGCACGTTGTGCGCCCGCAAGTCGGGCCGTCGCACGCTAATCCCAACCGGAGAGTTGCAGCGGTATATCGACGCACTTCCGCCCTACACGGGGAAGGTCTGAACTGTGCCACACGCCGCCGAGGATAACGGGCAGCCCTGCGCCGGGGTCGGCCCCTGGGTCACCGCGACTGCCGGAACCGACCCCACAATTTTCGTTCTATCGCTGACCACGCTTGATCAAATTCATGCAGTCATCGTGAACGATAGCTTTCGCGCGCTGCAGCTGCATTACCACATCGCGGAAGTGTATCCTGAAGCGCCCAAAAACTCCGATTTCAAAACGAGCTTTGCCGAGGCGCACGATTGTTACTGCGCAATGTTCGAGCTGCTTGGTGCCAGCGCGGCTCGGGCGTCGGTGACGCTTGATGTCTAAGCATGTTGGCTTGACAGCACCCGGTCGCGATTTCCCGATGCCGGCTGTTGTCGGCACTACGCTGAAACTTCACCGCAAAGGCAACGACTGGAAGATCGCGACGTGACCGGAACGCGCGCAATCGATCGCGAGCTTCCTTCGAATGTTGAGGCGGAGGCGGCGCTGTTGGGCGCGCTTATGATCGACAATCGGATGATGGATCGCGTCGCTGACTTGGTGAGTGCGGAAGATTTCTATGAGCCGGTTCACGGTCAGATGTTCAGCGCCATTTCGAGTGAAATTGCCAACGGCAGGGTGACAACACCAATTACGATTACTCCGATGATACAACACCTCCCCGGAATCGTTGAGTTGGGCGGACCGGCATATGCCGCGAAGCTGACGGGCAGCGGCGCTGCCCTGTTAGGCGCGCGCGATTTCGCAAAACAGATTGCCGACCTTGCGAAGCGCCGTCGCCTGATGGCAGCGCTCGAATGCGTTATCGAACGCGTCAGCGATATGCGTGAACGCAGCGATGAAGAGGGCTACCAGCCGATCAGCGAGATTGTGGAGCAAATGGATGGTGTACTTTCCGCGGCTCTCCAGACGCATCGGCAGAATCGGGGCATCCGCTTTGCAAAAGCGTTCGACGATACTCTACTGAAAATCGAAGACGAGGCCTCTGGGAATTCGACTGACGCTTTGGCCGTCGCCGGTCTCGACGACTGGAACACGCTGACTGGGAATATGCGTCGCGGGGAGGTCGTGATCCTCGCCGGGCGGCCCAGCATGGGGAAGACGGCCGTAGGTCTCTCAGTTGCTCTGGCATCCGCGCGCGCTAACCACGGGACGCTGTTCGTCAGCCTTGAAATGTCGGTTCTAGAATTGACGAAGCGAGCGATCACTGATGTGCTTTTTGAGCATGGCAAGTCGGCATCATTCGACGCAGTGCAACGCGGCAAGTTCACGCCTCGCGATCGGGAGGCTATTGCGGTAGCGCGAAAGCAAATTGCGCAGTGGCCACTGGTATTGCACGAAGACGCGGGCTTAAAAGTCGGACGCCTGACGATGCTGATCCGCCGTTATCAGCGGGAAATGGTCTCGAAGGGCAACTCCCTCGACGTCGTTTTCATTGATTACCTGGGGCTCCTTCGTGGGGATAATCAAAAGCATAGCCGCCATGAGGAGATTGGCACAATCAGCCGCACACTAAAGACAATCGCTCGTGAACTGAATGTGGCAATTGTCGTACTTGCGCAGTTGAACCGCGAAGTCGAGCGCCGTGATGACAAGCGTCCACAGCTCGCTGACTTAAGAGACAGCGGAGAGATCGAGCAGGACGCCGACGTCGTCATATTCGTTTATCGCGAGCAATATTACCTCGAGCGGTCCAAGCCTGAACTTGGCGACAGGAAGCGGGCCGAGTGGGAACTGGCAATGGGGGCGGTTCGCGACCGGGTGGAACTTATCTCCGCCAAGGTGCGCAACGGCCGGATCGACAAGCGCAACTGCTATTTCTTTGCTTCCCACCAAGCCGTGCGCGGGTCACTGTTTTTTCAAAACGATGGTTTGAGATGAGCGCACGGCCTTGGCACAAGCGGTATCACTCTGACGCCCTAGCGGGCTTTATGCCGCTTTCTCTGGAGGAGCGTGGCGCGTACCAGACGGTGCTTGACCTTATCTATGATCATGGCGGCCCGATTGCCGACGACGAGCGCATCCTCGCCGCCTATATGAGATGCTCGCCTCGCAAATGGCGCGCGGTCAGAGACCAACTCGTAGGAAAGGGAAAAATCAGTTTCAATTCGGAGGGCCTAATAACCAATTCTCGCGCGGAAAGAGAGCTTGGAAAGGATGCGGAAACGAGCCGAATGCACGCTGAAAACGGTTTGAAAGGAGCACGGGCGCTTCACGGAAAGGCGAAAAAACCTCATAAAAACAGTGAACTTTGGGTGGCGAGGCCAGAGCCAAGCTTTGGCTTCAACCAGAAGCCAGATCCCAGAGGCCATACAGAATATGGCAAATCTCTTTGTTCGTCATCGCGTAAATCGCGCTCAGATGACCTCAGTTTAGTCATGGAGGCGGGCGGATTTACAACTCAGCCATCCGACCACCATGTGCTTGAGGAGTGGCTGGCATTGCCCGATATCCATTTGGGACGCGACATCCTTCCCGTTGTCCAAAGGGTTGCCGAGAGTCTGTACAGCAGGACTGGAAAGGCGCCGTTTAAGCTCAAATTTTTCGACGCCGCAGTTCGCCAAAATTATGCTGAGGACGCCGCCGAGATTGATCGGATGCGGCGAATTCGGGAGCGTAGCGAACGGTTGGACGATGAGCAGCAGAAGGAGAGGGGGGCGGCCTGACCGGCTCCAGTTGGTAATGCCTCCGGTAGGCTAGCATGTTCGACGGCCATCGGCCGAATACCTGTTCGGCCATCGTGCCGAAGACGACTTCAATGCCGTGTGCTGCCCATGTGGTACCGGGCGAGCAACAAAACGGCAGCAGTGCGCGCAGGGCCCGGCGGGCCGGTGGCAGTGTCCACGCAAGCTATCGTAATCTGAGCCTGACGTGCGGACGTAGCCAGACGATTTAGACGTGCAATGCTACATGAGCGAACAATCCGCGGGGGTCGATAATCGTGGATGGCTGCTATAGTTCGCTGAGCTGGAAGGCGTCTTCGCGCCCAGCGCTAAGGCTAGGCGGCATCCGGTATCAGACGCTGGTCCAAGATCGCATCTATCGTCTGTCGGGGCAGGGTGCCGTGTGCCGTGTGCGCCGGCGAGGGTTTCCGATAGGGCTACGTCAGCAGCATCTTGCCCTTATGCTACTGTGCGGCGATTAGCGGGATAAGGCTCGGACCGTCTCGAGAAGCTCAGCCTGCGATGTCCGCCAAGGGGTAATGCCGTGTTGAACCGTGAAATTCGCAGCCAGGTCGACAAGCTGCGCGATGCGATGTGGTCGGGGGGCGTGTCCAACCCGCTGACTGGCGTCGAACAGCTCACCTATCTGCTGTTCATCCGCCGCTTGGACGAGATCCAGTCGCGCGAGGAGGCCAAGGCACAGGCGCTCGGCCGTTCGCTCGCGCGGCGGATCTTCCCCGAAGGTACCGACGGTCTCGCCACGCCTGGCTTCCGCAAGGATCCCGACACTGGCGAGGGCGTCGACGGTTGCCCGTACGATTTGATGCGCTGGTCGCGGTTCAAGAACGAGAAGCCCAAGCGGATGTTCGAGATCGTCGACCAGCACGTTTTCCCGTTCATCCGCACGCTGAACGGTGCGGAGAGCGTGATGGCGACGCACATGAAGGGCGCGCGGTTGGCCTTCACGCGGCCGTTCGACAGGTAGACTGTCTCGGTCCTGCCGGCGAATTCGAACGTGCTGCTCGACCACATGTTGGCGGCGTCGTTGTCGAATTTCGCCTTCTCGTTTAGCCGCCCATAGCCGCGGCTGGACACATATGTGTGGTAGGGATTGTCGCGAACGTCGGAGAGCTTCGCTGAGAAGCTGGCTGCCTTGCCGATCCAGATCAGGTCGTTGGCGTCGCGGATGCCGAACGAACCGCGCGCACCTCGCCCGTGTCGATACCGGCGCCGTGCCGGACCTCGATCCCGTTGTCCCTAATCGACTTGAGCTGCGCATATGCCTTCGGATGGATGACCTTCCTGACGGTCCAGTGGATCTCACGCCCGCAGGTCGACGCGTTGCTGTTCTTCGCGTCGCCGATGAAGACGCCCATGACCCGATCGCCGTCGAAGCTGCGCACCACGCCGCCGTGTTTGATTATCAGACGCGTCGCACAGTCGAGGAAGGCGCGGACCAATCTTGGCGGTGGTGGTCCAGGGGCACACGTCCGAAAGACGCGCGGAACCCGCGAGATCCGCGTAGAGAGAAGTCGCGTCGATCTTGACTGCCCCATCCTTCAACACGACGTCGGCCATGGTAGGAACGACGCGGCCGTCGCGCGGATTGAAGTTCGTCCCGAACAGAGTGTCGACCCGCTCGGACAGAAACGCCTCGTTGACAGCCATCTCAGCCAACCCATCCGCTCAATGCCGGCAAGGCACCGTTTCAAAGGGTCAGCGCCAGCAGGACGTCAGCCAGACAAACGCCGCCGCGCACGTCAGGAAGAATGCGCGCTGCGTCCGCACAAACTTCGCTTGCATGTCGGCGACAGCTACGACAACGCTTTGGCCGAGACGATCAACGGCCTCTATAAAGCCGAGGTGATCCACCGGCGCGGACCCTGGCGCAGCTTCGAAGCCGTCGAGAACGCCACGCTCGAATGGGTCGACTGGTTCAACCATCGTCGGCTGCTCGAGCCCATCGGCAACATCCCACCTGCCGAAGCCGAAGATCAATATTATGCTGCCGCGGATAACATCGATATGGCAGCATGACTCGCAACCCAAGGCCTCCGGCAGACCCGGGGCGGTTCATTCGGATTGAGGTAGATCAACTAACTCGTTGGAAAAGGCTTCTATTACGGCCCGAAGGCCCGTGTCGGTGACCACCGCCATCGCTCGATTGATCGGCCACCATTGCCTTCGACGCAAATCCATCTCGGGCCAAGACTCTAGTTCACTGGAAACTTTCAGCGGGTAAGCGGCAATTATGGTCGTTTCAGTAAGGCCATCGGAAAGCTTCGCCAGTTGTTGGTAACTGCCAACTGGCTGGTCCATGACTGCGCCAAACACCCCGGCTTCCTCCCATGCTTCACGAGCAGCCGCCACGTGTGCCAGCATGTCCTGCGGCACCTTACCTTTCGGCAAGATCCATCGTTTGCGGGTCTTCGAGGTGACGAGTAGAACCTCAACGCCCACTTGACCTATTCGATAAGGAAGGGCTGCCACTTGGTTCATCGCACAAGCATACGCCGCGAAAGCGAAACGCAACAGAGCTAGCCTGCTTTCTATCTCGTTTCGGTGCTCCTGGTATGGCCAGCTGTTCTCAAAGCTGGCTTGCCGCTATTCACGAGCCGCAGCCATTCGGTCATCACGGAGACACGCCTCGAATAGGACGTTCGACGGGATTAAACGAATGGCAGGCGTCGGGGTGCGGGAGGAGTGTCCTGAGTAGCGGCGTTCTGGATTGAAGCTTTTAGTAAAGGATGGGCAAAAGGAGATTTCCGCGCCCATTTAAATAATTATACGGTTTATAGGCATTACGTTGACAGTATTGGCACAAACGCTTGTTCGATTTCTATGACGCTCGGCATATTGTCTCAGTTTTGGATATCAGATCAACCCAGAAGAGAGAAGCGCTTCTTAATCGTGACATTGATATGTTGTCACTAAAAAGTAAGCCGTATCGTGCCGCCCCAAGTGCGTGGATCACCTACTTGCGCTGCGATCAGCCCGGTATTGCCGCCCGTGCCGGCCAGCAGCAGATCGATATAATCCTTGTCGAAGGCGTTGCGGACCCAGGCAAAGGTATCGACACGACCGGTGCGGAACCCGGCACGGAAGTTTTGGATCGAATAACCGTTGACCCAGGTGTAGATCGAGGGCGACGGATTTGAGGACCAGCGCGACCGATAACTGGCATCATAGCCGAAATAGAAATGCCCTTCCTCGCCGAACAACGTGCTCGGTACATTGCCTTCCGCGCCCCAAGATGCTGCCCATTTGGAAATGCCGGGCAGGACCTGACCCGAGATGTCGCAGTTCGCCGGACTAAGGGAGCCCGCCACGCCAGCGGGGCCGACAACTTGGCTGCCCGTGGCGGTGGTGCCACCGGAAAGCTCCGGCGGGCATGGCGCATCGACGAAGCGGGTATATTTGGCGTCGGTATAAGCGCCACTGGCATGAGCGATGAAGCGCTCGCTCGGGCGGATCGTGAAATCGGCTTCGAGGCCGCGGGTGCGGATCTTTTCTGCATTGGCGAGATAGCCGCGAATCGTGCCGAACTGGCCGTTGGTGACGTTGGCCTGGAAATCCTTGATCTCGGTCCAGAAGCCGGAGACGTTCAGCGTGGCCCTGCGATCCCAGAACTGGCTCTTGAAGCCCAGCTCGAAGTGATCAACCTTTTCAGGCTTGATCGTGCCCGCGGCCAGGATCGGCGCGCCATTGGCGTCCGCTGGAACACCGTTGAGGTTGATGCCGCCGGTCTTGAAGCTCTTGGCGTAGGTCGCGTACACATTGACGTCGTTGGTCACCGCGTAGCGCAGGTTGAGATCATATGAGAGATTCCACGCGCTAAAGTTCGGTTCGAAGAATTGCGAGGCCTGGATACCACGCTGCGCCGCCGTCCAGGGATCATTAAAACTGGGCGAGCCGGGAACCGCGGAAACGATCTGCCGAGTGCCGTTCGAGGCAGTGCCCGTAACCACCGAATCATAAAGGCCCATTTTCTTGTCATAGTTTACGCGAACGCCAGGCGAGACCGTGAACCGGTCGGTCACTTCAACATTGAGCTTGGCGAAGGCGGCCAGGCTGGTGTTGTTAAGCCGGATGTCGTTGATCGCGACCACGTTGTTCAGCACTGCCGGGTTGCAGGCCAAGGCCGTCGATGTGGGCGTGCAGACCCCGCCCGCGGGCGGGGCCAGCAACCAGCGGCTTGCGGCTGTGCCGGTTTCCTGCACCCCGCTGGTGTGAATTTTCTGATGGAAACCGAACAGGCCAAGGACGACGTCATACCCGGCCCCCTGGTGGCTAAATCGAAACTCCTGCGTATATTGGCTCTGCTTGGTTGGATTGTTGACCTTGGTGTAGATCGGCAGCCCCGTATAATCGCGATCGTTGGCCGGGCCCCAATCCCAATACCGCCATGCCGTGATCGACGTTAGCGTGTTAGCGTCGCTGATTTCCCAGATCGCCCTGGCCGAAAGGCCACCGTGTTCGTTGCGCGCGGCGAGCGCTGCGTCGGCATCCGTCACGCGTTCATACGGGTTCGTGCTCGGTACTTGATAGCCTGGAAAGTAGGAGATCAGCGCCGGATATTGCCGATTGGCTGCGCGTTGGGTGGGGCCATAACCGCCATACGCAAAAGCGCAGCAACTCGGATCCTGCAAATTATAGTCGCCCGAAACGGTTAGATTGAAATTGGGCGTCGCCTTCCACAATAGCGATCCGCGAACGCCGATGTTATCCTGTGACTGGATCCACGCGCTCTTGGCGGTGTCATACAATGTGCCACGTCGACTCGTGCCCGTCACGCTAATGCGCGCGGCGATCTTGTCGGTAAGCGGCCCCGAGACTGACGCCTTGCCTTGCTTGAAATTGAGGTTGCCGAGTGACACCTCGGCCTTGCCCTCGAAGTCGAAGCTCGGCGCTCGTGTGGTGATGTTGATTGCGCCGGCAGTTGTATTCTTGCCGTAGAGCGTACCCTGCGGGCCCCGAAGGACTTCGATGCGTTCGACATCGACGAAGTCGAGTGTCGCCGAGGCAATCCGGTTGTAATAGACATCATCGATATAGATGCCGACGCCCTGCTCGAAACCGTCATTGGTCAGGCCGAACGGAGCACCGATCCCGCGAATGTTGATGAAGGTGTTGCGAGGATTCTGCGAGTAAAATTGCAGCGTCGGTGCAAGCTGGGCCAACCGGGAGATGTTGTAGGCGCCCTGCTCATCAAGCGTGGCACCGCTCACCACCGAGATGGCAATGGGGACATCCTGGACATTTTCGGCGCGGCGCCGCGCCGTCACGACGATGTCGCCCGCACCGCGGGAGTAAGTGTCGTCGACGACCGGGCTCGAATTGGCTCCAGCGTCGGCTAGCGACTGGGCGAATACGGCGGCAGGGGCGAAACAGGAAGTGAGCGCCGTTCCAGTGCACAGGAGATTTCTGATGTTCACGAGTCTGCCCTTTGTTATCCCTGGCGATACTCGACTAAAATAGTAGGAATTGCCCACATAGCGAATCTTTACGTCGTGCTAGGTTCAGTTTCACCGCCCAATAGGGACGTGTGCGTATGTTCTGGTGCGTCTCAACAGGACATCGCGGCAAAAAACCCTCCAGACTGTCCATCACCGCAGCCGTGGAAACCTCGCCCGTCGCCCATGCCGGCAGTTCGGCACCCCGCGCATTGCAGGCGCGACGCTGCGCGTGGTGTCCTGACCCTTGCGCGCCGCTTGACAATGTTGCGTTGTTGGCGTGACTAAGGGTTGCATGGGGAACGCGGTCTCCCCACGAGGCGACAGCCGAAGTATCGCGTCCAATGTTTTTGCAAAGGACGCCTTATGCCCTCGCTCAACACCATTGCCGTCAACAAACTCGCCCGGCTGGTCGGTACGCCGCAGTGCCCGGCCATCATCGATGTCCGCCCCGATGATCCGCCCGAGCTGATCCCGACCGCCGTGCGCCGCGCGGCTGATAATGTCGAACACTGGGGCGGCAGCATCGGCAGCGCAGCGGTGATCATTGACGATCGCGGCACGTCGCTGGCGCCGGGCGTCGCCGCCTGGCTGCGCAGCGAGGGCGTGGCGGCCGAAACACTGGATGGCGGCGCTGCGGCGTGGTCCGCCGCCGGGTTGCCGCTGCTGCCGCTCGCCAAACTGCCGCGCCCCGATGCGCAGGGCCGCACCGTGTGGGTCACCCGCGCGCGGCCTAAGGTGGATCGGATCGCCTGCCCCTGGCTGATCCGCCGCTTCGTCGATCCGCACGCGCGCTTTCTGTTCGCGCCGCCCGGCGACGTCCTGACGGTGGCAACAGCGCTTGGCGCGGCGCCGTTCGATGTCGCGCATGAGGACGTGTTCTGGAGCCATCGCGGCGCGCAGTGCACGTTCGACGTGATGATCGACGAACTGGGGCTCGGCGGGTTCGCCGGCCTCGATCCACTCGCCGCGATCGTCCGCGGCGCGGATACCGGGCAACCCGATCTGGTGCCCGAGGCGGCCGGCCTGCTGGCCGTGTCGCTCGGCCTGTCGCGCCTCTATGCCGATGATCTGGCGCAGCTCGATGCGGGGATGCTGATCTACGATGCCTTGTATCGCTGGTGCCGCGATGCGCGAAGCGAGACGCATGACTGGACGTCGCATCAGCCGCGGCAACTGCCGGCATGAACGCGACCGCCGCAGCCGCGACCTGTAAGGATGCGCGTCCCCAGGATGTCACGCTGGGTGAGGCGTTCTGGGTATGGTTGCGGATTGCGCTGCTGTCGTTTGGCGGCCCGGCCGGGCAGATCGCGATGATGCACCGCATCCTGGTCGATGAGAAGCGCTGGATCGGGGAGGAGCGTTTCCTCCATGCGCTCAATTATTGCATGCTGCTGCCAGGTCCCGAGGCGCAGCAACTCGCCACCTATATCGGCTGGCTGTTGCACCGGACGCGCGGCGGCATCGTGGCGGGGGTGCTGTTCGTGGTGCCGGGCGCCATCGCGATCATGGCGCTCAGCTGGATCTATATTCTCTATGGCCGGCTCGGCATCGTGTCGGCGCTGTTCTTCGGTCTGAAAGGCGCCGTGCTGGCGATCGTGCTGCAGGCGGTGGTGCGGATCGGTCGCCGCGCCTTGGTCACGCGCGGCGCGTTGATGCTGGCCGCGGTTGCTTTCGTGCTGATCTTCTTTGCCGCCATTCCGTTTCCCGTCATCATCCTGGGCGCCAGCTGCATTGGCTGGTGGGCCACGCGTCGCGGGTCGGCGGCTTTCCGGGCGGGCGGGGGCCATGCCGCCAAGCATAACGGCGTGGCCGATGCGGATACGCTGCTCGGTGCGGAACTGCCCGATCATGCGCGCCCGGATTGGCGCCACACGGTGCGGACCGCCGCGGTATGGCTGGCCCTGTGGCTGGTGCCGGTGGCGGCGCTGGTCGCCGCGTTGGGGCCGGACAATGTTTTCAGTCGCATCGCCTTGTTCTTTTCGACCATGGCCGTGGTGACCTTCGGCGGCGCCTATGCCGTGCTGGCCTACGTCGCGCAGCAGGCGGTCGAGACCTATGGCTGGCTCCAGCCGAGCGAGATGCTCGACGGCCTGGGCATGGCGGAGACCACGCCCGGGCCGCTGATCATGGTGCTGCAGTTCGTCGGTTTCCTCGGCGCCTATCGCGCGCCGGGCGGGCTAGATCCGCTCCTGGCCGGGACGCTGGGCGGGCTGCTCGCCACCTGGGTCACCTTCACGCCGTGCTTCCTGTGGATCTTCCTCGGCGCGCCGTTCATCGAGCGGCTGCGCGGCAATGCCGCCATTTCCGGTGCCTTGTCGGCGATCACCGCGGCGGTGGTGGGCGTCGTGCTCAATCTCGCTTTGTGGTTTGCCCTGCATACGGTGTTCCGTGTCACCATGCCGCTGGTGGCGGGGCCGGTTCGTTTCGACGTGCCTGTGCTGGCCAGTATAGATTGGTGGTCGTTGGTGCTGACGGCCGCGGCGGTCGTCGCAATTTTCTGGCTGCGCGCCGGGGTGATCGTGACGTTGCTCGCGGCGGCGGCGGGGGGCGTGGTGCTGTACCTCAGCGGCGCGATCGGCTGATGCGCCTGGCGATGGCGGGAATCGCGCTCAGCGCGATCGGCATCGCGGCGCCCGCGTCCGCGCAGGACAGCAAGGACGGCTTTGCCTTATCCGGCACCACGAGGTTGCGCTACGAGGCGATCGATGGCCAGGCGCGGGCTGGGTTCAACGCGGCGGACGATCTGGTCAATCTGCGCACGACGGTGCTCGGCCAGTATCGCGATGGCCCGATCCGCATCGCCGCGGAGCTGTGGGACAGCCGCGTCTATGCGGGCGATAAGGGCACGCCGATCACGACCGGCGAGGTCAACACGCTTGAACTTGCCCAAGCCTTTGCCGAGGTCAGGCCGCACGCCTTGTTGGGCGCGGGCAGCACCGCATCGCTCCAGGCGGGGCGCTTTTTGCTCAACCTCGGCTCACGTCGGCTCGTCGCGGCAGACGATTATCGCAACACCACCAACAGCTATACCGGCCTGCACGCCGAGCTCGCCTGGCGCGGCGGGTGGCGTGCCATCCTGATCTACACGCTGCCGCAGCAGCGCCGCCCGGACGATCCGGCCGAGCTCCGGCACAACGCCGTGGCGGTGGATCATGAAGGCGTCGATTTGGTGCTGTGGGGCGGGACGATCAGCCGCGCGCGGGCGATCAGGCGAACGATGATCGAAACGTCGTTCTTCCATCTCGGCGAGCGCGATACGCCGCAGCGCCCGACACGCGACCGGTTGCTGAACACCCTGGGGCTGCGGCTGATCAGCGACCCCGCGCCCGGCAAACTCGATGGTGAGCTTGAGGGCTTCGTCCAGCACGGCCATATCTCCACCGGCCTTTCTGCCAACGCCGCGCGCCAGGACGTGGGCGCCTGGTTCGTCCATGCCGATGCCGGCTACACCTGGGCCGGTGACTGGCACCCGCGGCTGTCGATCGAATTTGATCATGCCAGCGGCGACCGCCCGGGCGGTCGCTACGGCCGGTTCGACACATTGTTAGGCATGCGCCGCGCCGATCTCGGCCCCTCCGGCCTCTACAACGCGTTCGGGCGGGCCAATTTCATCAGCCCCGGCGCGCGGATCGAGGCGGCGCCGAGCAAACGTACCGACGTGATGGCCACACTGCGCCCGATCTGGCTCGCGGCGCGCGAGGATAGTTTTTCAACCACAGGCGTGCGCGATGCCAGTGGGCGATCGGGCACATTTGCCGGCACGCAGGTCGACGGTCGGCTGCGCCACCGATTGTCCCCCGCCCTGCGCCTGGAGTTGGATGCGGTCGTGCTGTGCAAAGGACGTTTCCTGCGCGACGCGCTCAACGCGCCGCCCGGCCGGTGGACCAAATATGCTTCGCTCAACTTTACAGTCGTACTCTGATTTGTCACACACGCGATCAATCGTTGTGATGTTTCCGTGCCATGCCGCCCGACCCGGCCCCCTCCAGTAGTGAGAGTCCCCCGGTTTCTCATCCCAGGTCGCAGGTGAGTATCCAGCGTTCATTCGGGAGCCTTGGTGGTCGCGGCGGCGGCATATTCCACCGGCGTCAGCCAGCCAAGCGATGTGTGAGGGCGGCTCTCATTGTAGTCCTGCCGCCAGACCTCGATCTTGGTCCGGGCGTCCTCTAGCGACAGGAACCAATGGGTGTTCAGGTGCTCGTCGCCCCGGCGGCCGTTGAACGTTTCCACGAACGCATTGTCGCTCGGCTTGCCGGGTCGACTGAAGTCCATCGTCACACCGTTCTCGTATGTCCAGCGGTCGAGCGTCTTCGAGATGAACTCCGGCCCGTTGTCCACCCGGATGCCCTGGGGGCCCCGCGCGACAGCGCGATCCGTGTCATCGCTTCGACCACCGGCGCGCCCTTGATGCCGTGGTCGACGGCGATCGCCAGCGCCTCGCGCGTGAAGGCGTCGAACACCGTCAGCGCCCGCAGCCGGCGCCCATCGAACGGTGCTTCCGAGACGAAGTCCATCGACCACATCTCGTTTGCCGCCAGCGCGGCTGGCTGCCGTTCGCGGTTGGCAGCGCTGACGTTGCGCCTGGGTCGCTTGAGCCGGAGGCTCAGAACGCAGGGAGGACGTCAATACCCCGCAAGGGTGAACGTCCGTAATTGGCATAAGTCGCTGGCAATCGCTCGCGTGCCTCGATCAAGATTCGGCCTATGACAGCGCAGGCCTCAGGAGAGACTTCGTTGCAAAATCACAGATCGAGCACCGATACTTTGGGCCCCGTGTCGGCGCCAAGGCCGAAACGGGCGAACCAAAAGGACGGCGTATCGATCTCTTACGGCGTCCTCCAGCAAGTCGAACCTATCCGGCCCTATCTCCCCAGATAGTGCTGTTGCGCCGCGTCCGTCCCGTTGATGGCCAATAAGGAGCGGGCCTCGCTAGGGTGGCGGGCGCGGCCTTTGCGGTCGCTGGCGGCGGCAATGACGCGGTCAAGCAATTCCTGGCCCTCGCTCCACCAACCGATGCCGCTGGCGGCGTTGAGATGGCCTTGCGCGCCGGCATCGATGAAATGACTGCCCCAGCCGACCGCCAGGCTGTGCGCGCGCTCGATATCGATCCAGGGGTCGTCTCGGCTCGCCACGACGATCGACGGAAAGGGCATCGTCTTGGTCGGCGTCGGGCCGAACGCCTTCAACGCATCCTGCGCCGATGGCCTGTCGACGTCCGCCGGGGCCACCAGCAAGGCGCCCGCGACCGGCCAGCCATAAGGTTGGCGCGTCAATTCCGCCCACCAGGCGACAGCCAGGCATCCGAGACTGTGCGCCGCTAGGATCACCGGGGCCTGCGCATGGCGAATTGCCTGATCGAGCTTCGTCACCCAGGCGTTGCGATGCGGCGTGTGCCACATGCCAAGCTCAACGCGCACCGTATCGGGCCGCGCGCTCTCCCATAAAGTCTGCCAATGCGATGGTCCCGACCCCCCAAGGCCGGGGACGGTCAGGATCGTCGGTTGGACCGGATCGAACGCTGAAAAGATTCCCATGTCATCGACTCCTGATGGAGCGGAAGACGCGTTCCTGCCTGGCTCTAGGGGGCCTGGCGAAACGCGCCTTCCATCGGCAAACATATTCCTACTAATTTAATAGGCAATAAGCTTTGCGCCCAATTGAAGAACCCGTGCGCCAGTTGGAATACGGCTGCGGGCCGTAGCTAACATCAATCCGCATCACCTCGCCCGTCAGCGCCAGCACCAGATCGATCGCCGCCGCGAGTAGCGCCACGATTGGGATGTACGCGACGAGCGCCACGATCGTCCGCCTTCGCCGCAAGCTTATTTTGGCGGGCGACCGGTCCGTCGATCAACGCGGAGCAGGTGGCGTACGCGCGCAAGAACGTGGGGAGCGTGCGACGGCTGTACCGCACGAGCCTGCCGATCCCGCACGCTGGCGGCACCTATCCCGCAAAGGCTCTACAACACATCGTCGGCGGGCTGCTGACGCTCGACAGCGACTGGAGTCCATGCCTCGGTGGTCCGTTGGTCAACGCTCTCGCCGCTGGCGGCCCGGAGGATCGCCTCGATCTCGAATGCGTAGCGGCTCAGGGCATCTTCTCGTGCCACAATGAAGGCTGCGGTACGCTGACGCCCACTGGCAAGCCTGCGATGGCGTTCCTGTTTGAGCTCCTCGCCCGCTTGTAGGAGAAGGCAACGGTGCCGATGATCGATGTCCGGGCCTACGCTTGCTGGCTGGACGTCGATCTTCCAGTGTGACGAACGGACCCATGCCATCACACGGCGCGCAACGCTGATCAGCCGGTTGCGGTTGGATGCCAGCCTTGTTCGCACTGCACACAAAACGAACCTTACGCACGATGGGCCGGCCCGCGCAAAAAAGGGCCCGGCGCTGCCCAAGCTCAAGACCCTGCTGGCCAACCAGCCGACAAGCTAAACAAGGATCGTTGTCTCCGCCAGGTACGGATATGCCGAGGGCAAGGCGCTTGAGTTCACATCCGGCATCGCCTTGTGGTACAAACCTGACACCCCGGTCTTGCCGGTCCGATGGGTACTCGTGCGTGATCCCGAGGCAGAACGCTATCCGCAAGCTTTCTTTAGCACCGATATCACCATCAAGCCCGAGGACATCATCGCCCCCTACGTCCGCCGATGGCTGATCGAGGCGACCTTCGCCGAAACGCGCGCTCACCTGGGCCTCTACAGCCTCGTATCGCTGTAGGCCGGCGATCTGCTCTCCAGCAATATCACCCTCTATGCCGCCGCCTAGTATCGAAAAACCAGTCTCACCTTCAGTGACGCCATCGTGGCCGTTCGGCTCCAACTCTGGATAGGCGACATTTATCAACGCTCCCCGCCAAACCGACAAGCGCCATATATTGGAGCCCACCGCCTCATGCGTATGGCGCAGGCCCTGTGCTTCACCGCCTAATCGTACAAAGTCGAGCTAAGGCATGGCATCCGCGATGGCCTGCGCTATCCGAACATCGCTCAAGTACCCGGCAATCGCGTGCGGGTTGGCCTGACCATTCTCGACGTCGGAAAGGTTCTCCACGTCGGGGCCGTAGTCTTTCTCGGCAAGCGCTTCGCGCAAGGCGACGAAATCCTCCGGGTCGGCCGCATTGAGCCATCGCGCCACGTCGGCCGGACGCACACGGGGCTTGGCAAAGCCCTTGCGAATCACGTCGATTCCCAGCGGTGAGCCGAGCGTCAGCCATAGCGGGACCGAGCGCGGCCGGCCATTGGCGGCAAACTCGCGCAGCAGCGAATAGGACACTAGCGTACCAAGCGAGTGCGAAACGACGATCGCTGGCTCATCGTCTTCCAACAAAGGGCGAACTCTGCCGTTCACCTCGTCGTGCGCGTAATGATTGCGAACGTAGGTATGCGCTTGCCCGAGCGCCCGCAACGCGATGCGACCATGGAATGGCGACACCGCTTCTACGGCAAGCGCAATGGCCTTCAACCAGCGCTTATGGGGGCCCGCGCCCATCGGCACCGCGGCCCGCCCGTTCTCGGCTTCGATCGCTTCCCGCGCCACGCCAAGCATCAGCGCCATTTCCTCGAATGGCCCGACCGCGAACTCGTCGAAATCATTGCTGCCCTCATCCGTGCCCAGCGCGACCGCTTCGTCTTCCAGCCGCAGCGAGCTTAGGTGCGCGAGCAGGTCGCCGTAGAAAGCCGCGTCGATCCGGCTGAGCCTATCCAGCGCGTCGCTGCCTACCCCAGCTAAGTTTTGTCGCAGAGTGCCCAGCCATTCCTCGCGGATATTCTCCTCGCTCTTGCCCTCTTGCGCGATGCCGTGAACCAGTATCATTCGCATGGTTTGTCCTCCAACTTGCAGGTCAGGCGTGGGCGAGCGCGGGCTTGGGATCCTCGCGGTTCTCGGTCACCCCGGCGAGCATAGCGAGCGCCTCCGCACCTGTTGGGCGGACTTTGGTGAACGGGCCGGCGGCGAGGTGCGGCAGCACGGCGAGCGCCTCCTGCCGCCAGCTTTCCGCGGTGGGGTCGCACTCGGCGGTGGCGAGGGCACTCCACGCCTGCCGCATCCATGGCACGCGCCCGGCGACGGGATGCTGCGTCACCGCTGGGGTAGCCTGATACGTATACCCCCGCTCGCGCTCGATCGCCGAGCGCGGCGCGCGATCTCCGGTAGCGGGAACATCCGCCACGAGCGTGTCGCCCTGAACAAACAGTCGTCCGCCGCCGTAGAGCAGAATATCAAGCGGGATCGGCTGTCCCGCTTGGGCATAGAACGCCGCGATGGATCGCAGCCCGTTGGTGTCGCGGACCGAATCGTAGAACTGCGCCGCCACCGGCCCGAGCGTTATAACCCGATGCTTGCCATAGCGGAGCATGGACGCGGCATCGACGATCTCGCCTTCTGTCAGCGTGCCGGCATGAAGCTTGGCGAGCAGGGCCACGATATCCTTGCTTTCGCGGGCGTCGGCGAATAGCGGGCGGTGCAGCACGTTCAGCCCGCCGTCGGCGAACGCGTGCATGGCGGTAATGAAATTCTGGACCACGCAGGCCGAAGCCGCGCTGCCGTCAGCAAGATTGACAACCACGTCGGCCCACAACAACGGGTCGCGATCGTCGCTCAGTTGCAGGCGAAACCAATTGGACGGCAGCCAGTCTTGCGACACCTCACCGCGCGACGTACGCACATTGCCCACCGGCGCCCCGGTGAAGCAAATGCCGCAGCCGGTCTCGAAGTGATCGCGTACGTCACCATCGGCCGCCTCAGCATAGGCCATTTCCACCTCGCGCCGCTGGGTTTCGAGCGTGGTGGCCAGGTCCCGCGCGGGTGCCGTCGCGGGGGGGGCGAGTGCCAGGTCGATCCGCTCGACGGCGCGCGGCAGTGCCGCGTCAAGTCCGCCGGCATTACCGCCGCCAAGCGCCTTGTTGCGGGCCGGGAAGGTTCCGCGCGGCACCATGCCCTCGGGCGGTCGGCCGGCCCTGGGAGCGGTGAAATACTTGCGATCGCTCCAGAATCCCGGGCGCGGGCGGGGAGACATGCTGACCCCGTACTTGCCGGCCTGGCTGGCGAGATGATCTTTGAGAAACTGCGCGATTTTCTGGCTGGTGACATGGCGACCATCGGCGTCTTCTTCGAAGTACTGCTCGGGCGCGTCGCCTTCCAATGCGTCCAGCATGACTTCGCTGAACAGGCAAAAGGCTCGTTCGCCGTCCTTCGCCTTAATCATGAAGGCCTTGCAGCCAGCATCGACCGGGAAGAACTTGTCGAGCTCGAAATCCTGCTTCTGTTCCTCGGTTGTATCGAGGATGGGCCCACCGACCACCTCCATGAAGGTGGCAGAGAATTCCTGGCAGGCATCGCCGATAATGGCCACCTGCTGCGGCCCGTGATACTCCAGCACACGCAGCAGCGAGGCGATGTTGACGACCTCGCTGGATCGTTGTTTCCACTTGCTGAGCAGCCAGTTCTGATCGTCGATACCAAGCGAAGCACCATGTCCGGCGAAGAAGATCACGAGCCGCCGCAGCGCCGCGCGGCTGGTGACTTCCTCGATCGTGGCGGTGATCTTGTCGCGCAGCAGGTCGATCGTCACGGCGGGATACAGCGCATCATTTATCAGCAGCGGGATGTAGCCGTTGGCCTCAGCCCAAGCCGCCATCCGCTCCGACGCGGTTATTGCGCCTGGTAACGGTGCGAGCCCGCCATCGGGATTCGACACCGCGATCGAAACGAAAACCCGCTCGCGCGTTTCAGACATGTCTGTTCCCCCTGCCGCACAACTTCGCCTAGGGCAGACCGCTTCCGCCGCGGCAGCGTCCTGGCACGCATGATAAGCGTCGATCCTACCTCAGCGCCATTGCCATAGGAAGCAGTGAGACCAAGACGGACATACCGAAAGTCGGCCTCGCGCTTAGGCAAGGTAGCGCGGGTAACCCGCGAAAGACGAAGATCAAAACACCAATGAGCGCAGTATTTGGCGCATTATCGATTAACCGCCTTTACTCAGCGCGCGCTTGATCAACGGTATATAGGCGCGCACCTGTTCGCGGTCGCTCTCCTTCTCGTCCTCTGCGAGCTCGACATAGTCGCGCGCGATCTGCCGCTCCCAGTGAGCCACGAGCTCCGCAGGTATGACCAGGCTTCCATCGGGCTGTCGTGCGCACTTGCGATGCATGTAGGCTTGCCAGTGCGACCAGCGCGCGTGCTCGACCGCGGCCAGCTCTTCCAGCACACCTTCGAGCGCGCGATCGATTTCGGTTGGCGTCATGGCGCGTCAAATCATCCCGCTGGCGACCAGCGTGCGGTAATGCTGACCAAGCACGGTGAGCTCGCAGGCTTTAGAATCCATTGCTGCATGCCACATGTGCCCGGCGCCCACTGGCCGCACCAGATTGACCTTAACATAGCGCTGGAGCCGCGCGAACACCGCGTTCTTTTCAGGATCGGGCCGCGGAATGGCGGGATCGGCTTTCTGCTTGTCGGTTCGCTCCGGCTCGTAGGAGGGGTCGAGAGCGAGTGTTGTCGATGAGCCGGGAAAGTCCGTAGCAAGCGCCTGGAGATCGGCGAGCGGGATCGGCGGCTCGGCTTTGCGCAGGGAGACGAAGGTCTCGACATTGGTCTTGAACACGGGCCGCTGCGCCGCCCACGGGCCGAGCGACTGGTCGATATGGGCGTAGACGCTCCCGGGCGTGACATCGCCTACGAGATTGGCGGCCGCGCCGTTCAAGGCATCGACTAAGAGACTTGTGAACACACACCGCCGGGGTTCGCACCCTGTTTTTCCATCGCGTACTGATCGGCGGTCGAGGCCGTGAGGATGGTCATGCCGGTGACAATCTCGGCGAAGCCCTTGAGGCTCGCCCGGTCGCCGGCGATGCCGCCGTGGCAGCTGTCCAGTATGATGACCTTATTGGTAGCGGGCGACGCACGGGCGATCGTCATCAGCTCGTTCAACGAAAGCCCGTCGTCGCCGTCGGTGCTTTCGCCCGAACAGAGAAAGCCGCCAGTGTCCTCGATATAGCCGTGTCCGGCGAAGTAGAAGAGCGCGATATCGGCCTTGGGTGCAAATAGCTCGCGCACAGCGTCCTTCAACTCCTTACGGGTAACGAGATGTGAGGGGTCACTTCCGGAGATCAGGCGCGGCCTGACGAAGTTAACGGTGCCATTGGCGTTGCGCTCCAGCATGGCTCCGACCGAATAGGCATCGGCGACGCAGCCGCGCAGCCGCGGGATGTGCTCGTAATGGTCGATCCCGACGATGAGAGCCTTGCGCATTCTAAAGCCCGTCGATCCATGCCGCGAGGTTTGGCCAAGTCCAGACTATGGTGCTCACCCCGGCAAGGCTCGTACGATCATCGCTGTAGGCCCATATGCCTCTTAGTGGTCTTCGTTCATCCTTGGCGCACTGAATTTCCCACTTCTGCCCAGTCGATCCGAGCGAGTTCTTGCTGACGAGAGCGAGCACGCCGTCCGACCGCAGAATGCGCGTTCGCACTTTTTTCTTCCACTCTTCATCGTAAGCTTCCTTCACCGACATATCAACATAAGCGAAAGGAGTACGCGTATTGAGAGACTGCCCCTTGATCATGTCGCGAATGCGCGCGTCCTCGATGGCAAATGCGACGAATATGATCTTCTTATTAATCATGATGACGGTAACCCCCAACAAATGCATTCTAGCAATTCTGAAACGATAACAATTGTGCCTAGGTGATGGTGTAGCTTGGCAGTCGCGAGGCTGGTCGCAGCGCGCTTACCAGTAATCTTGTAACGCTAGGTCAGCCAATGCCTAGCTGTTGATTCCACGGGCTCGATCGCTCCCGCTCGATCTGCGCAGCGCCATGAGGGCACCGCGGTGCTCATCCCGGCGCAGCTGGCCGTGCGGCTCGAAAGCGGATTTGCTGTTCAGTGACTACCGCGGCGCTGGCAAGCGATCTCCTCAAGCTTGCACATACGCAAGATGCGATCGGTGCGGCCGTAGGCGCTCATCCGATTATTGCGTGCGATAAATCAGCCATACGAATTTCCAGAACAAGGACCGTGCCAGGTGGGGTGGAACTGGTCTCACGGACTGAGCGGAAACTATCTCACGATCGTGCTCCTGAACTTGCTGGATAGGAATCGGCCCCGCCTTGCGCGTTTGTCGACCGATCGTCGGGGCTCCGGGAATGGCGGGAGTTGGATATGAACCTGCCATTCTCGGCGATGATCGCGATCCGCAGGTTTGTCCCATGAAGCGACGTCGGCAGTCGACCAATCCAAGCCGTTCCGCGAAGAGCGCCTGAACGGCCGATCCTGCCGGAAACGGTCATTCGTGTGTTGGCGGGCCGCGGGGCAGCAACGCGCCCTTGTCGGTCGTCGGTGACGGAAATTCGGACAGCCCCGAAGCGGAAGTTCGTTCAAAATTAGGGGATGAGGCTACTCTCGCATGTCGGTTATCGGAATCTTGGGTATCTCAGGGCCGGCCACAATGCCGAAGATCGCAGAAACATCAGTGAAAAGAGCGCAAAAATCCTCGCTCATTGGTAGCGTAACCAGAAAGTCTCATCATTGACATTTTGGCTTGATTGCTCTTCGCGACGGGTTAGCTCGCTAATGACTTCATGAGGGGATACGGCGGTGCTGCGACTCGCGTCCTACAATGTCGAAAACTTGTTCGAGCGGGCCAAGATTCTGAATCGTAACGAATGGATCGACCCGGGCTCCGGGACCGACCGCCGGGACGCGGCACGACAGCTGCTAGACGATTTCGCTAAGTTCAATGCGCTACTCGCGAAGGAGGTATACAGCGATACGGACAAGGTCGAGATCGTCGCGCTACTCGAGGCGCTGGGGCTTGGCACCTCGGACGAATCGCAATTCGTTATTTTGCGCCGTAATCGGCGGTCGCTGGTCAAGCGGACCGGCGGTGAAATCACAGTAATTGCCGATGGGCGGGACGACTGGATCGGCTGGCTGGAGCTTAAGACCGAAGCTCTCAACGAAAAGGCCACGCAGAACACCGCGCGAATTATCGGGAAGCTCCGCGCCGATATCATGGTGGTCGTCGAGGCCGAGCATCGCCCCTCTCTCCTCCGCTTCAACCAACAAGTAATCGCGCCGGTGGCAGGCTGGAGTTTCGACCATATCGCACTGATCGACGGCAACGATGAACGTGGCATCGATGTAGGCGTGCTGACGCGCGAGCCGCACGCGCTCGACTTTGTGCGCACTCATGTCGACGACACGATCGATGGCAAGCGGGTGTTCAGCCGCGATTGTCCCGAATTCCATTTTGCGCTTGGTGATAGTCGCCGCCTGGTCATCCTTGCCAATCATCTTAAGAGCAAGGGTTACGGATTCCCTGCCGAAAACGACGCGACGCGTAAACGACAAGCCACGCGCATTCGCGAAATCTATCAGGGTCTGCGGACCGCAGGGAACGAGTTTGTCGCGATCCTTGGGGACCTCAACGACAGTCCCGGCCGCGATCCGCTATCGCCGCTGCTGGGCGAGGGTTCGGACCTTCGCGACGTCAGCGAGGTCGCCGGGTTCGACAACGCCGGGCGGCCTGGAACCTTTGGTAATTGCACGGCGAGCGACAAGATCGATTACATCCTGATGTCGCCCGCGCTGTTCGCGCTCGCCCACGGAGGCGGGATCGACCGGTCTGGAGTGTGGGGCGGCACGAATGGCACGCTGTTTCCTCACATTCCGGAAATCACCAAGGCAACCGAAGCGGCATCGGATCACGCCGCGATCTTCGTTGACCTCGACCTGTAATCGACCGTAGCGCGACGCAAGCGACCCCGCGATTAATTGCCGGTGAAAGCCATTGCCTTGACGGAAGCAGCGGCAACCTGCTCCGCCGAAAAGTCCTTCATCCCGACGCCTACCAGAGCCTGAACCACGTTTTCGAGCGGAGGGGTATTGTCGATGATGATTTTTACGACCTCGCCAGGATCGTCCGTGAACCTGATGAATTGATCAAACTCGAGCTTGGTCATCTTCTCGCCATCAACAAACAATCGGTACAGAAGATCGCAAACAGGGAGGTGTACTTTTGGCGGGTTTTCGGCAACAGGATCGGCGGGAGAAGACCAGAACTTCGTATCGTAGAAGACCATCGACGTGATCGGGATATTCTTCTTGCGATAATAGTTTTGTGCGGTGTCTTGGAAAACTTCTTGGAGCGTTCCAGCGCGCCCTTCGGAATAGATGATTCCGCTGCTGGCCAGCGCGAGCAGGACATCCTCGCGAATGCTGTTCAGGAAATACTTGGCAACATGGGTGGCGAGTGGGGTAAACGGTTCATGACCATAGTGCCAAGTCGGAACGGCAAGGCTCTCGTTCTCAATCTTCAACAACGATCTGCGTTCATTCGCAATCAAGCGGGCCGGTTCCATCCATTTCGCCAAGCCGACCGCTTTTTCCTCGTCGATCACCCACTGTTTGGACTTGTCGTCCTGCGTCAGCACCTCGTCCATGCCTTTGGGAAGTGCTGCTTGCTCCGCGGCGAGACGATCAATCGCGGTTGCCATTTCGGCATCGTCGGCGTTTGCGAACAGCGCGCCAAGATGGGTCGCCTCCATGCACCCCGGGCCGCCGCCGCTCGCCACGAGAAAGCCGTGCTCTGAAAGCAGCTTGGCGATTTTTGCGACCGCGCGGTATGTTGAGCTACCGCGCACTTCGCGATGGCCGCCCATGATTGAAACCGGCCGCCGCCCATTTGCGAGATGGGTCGCGAGAAAGGTGTTCATCCCACGCGCTACCGAGGCGTCGTGAACGGCCTGCATCATCCCTGCGTAGGGATCGGCCACTGTGGTCCGCCCCTGCTGCTCAAAATAAATGAAGCAGCGATAGTCGAGCGTTCGCACGACCGAGGCAGGATCGGCCAGATCATACCCAACAAGCAGTTCTTCCGGAATATAGAGGCCTTCGTGGATCGGGTTGAACGGCGGATTGAAGATCACGGGAATGGGACGGGTCATTTCGATTGCCTCCTGCGCAAACTTTAGTGACGGTTCGTGATCGAGACACCGTCCTCGGTGCCGATGATCGCGGTATCGACAAGATCAATGAAGAGCCCGTGCGCAAGCACGCCAGGCATGGCTTCGAGCATTCGGGCAAGCGCGCCAGCGTCGTCGATCCGGTCGAAAGCGACGTCGAAAATGTTGGCCTGCTGATCGGTCGCGAACGGGGCTCCGTCGGCCCGCGACCGTAATGCGATCGGCGCACCCAACGCTTCGAGCTGGTGCTGGACCGAGCGCAAGGCAAACGGGTGCACCTCAACCGGTAGCTTGAAGCGGCCGAGCGTTTCGACCGGCTTGCTGCTATCGCCAATCACGATCATCCGAACGGCAGCAGCGGCAGCGATCTTTTCGCGAAACAGCGCTCCGCCGCCGCCCTTAATCGCGCGCAAAGCCGGATCGATTTCGTCGGCGCCGTCGATGACCAGATCGAGCTGATCGATCTCTCCCATCGACCGCAGCGGTATGCCGAGCGAGACCGCGAGAGCGCCCGTAGCCGACGAGGTTGCAATCGCGGTCAGCCTCAAGCCCTCCTCGCGCATCCGCCGCGCAATCTCGCGGATCGCGTAGGTAGCCGTTGATCCGGTACCCAGGCCAAGCAGCATGCCGTCTGCGACCTCAGCAGCAGCGCGCAGCGCCGCCCGCTGCTTCTGCGCCTCAAGATCAGCCATTGTCGAGCCATCCGCGGTAAGCCGCCACTAATTGTGACTTGCCTTCTGCATCAAGCCGTTCAGCCTCGGCCGGGACTCTCGCGATAATCTGCCGCGCCCAGCCAAGCCGCCGATTGTGCTCTTCGCGCTCGGCATCGTCTATAAATTCCTCGCCGGCCGTCGATGCCAGAAGAAAGGCGTGTTCGACCGTGCCCGCTGTGAGTTCGTCGGGCGGGACCGCGAGCAAACCCCACGGCACGATCTTGCCCTCTTTCTCCAGCAGCGCACAAAGCGCCGCAACATCGCGTGCGATCGCCTTGCCGATTTCCGACTGCTTAATCGCTGGATCGACGGCCATCCGCTCCTCAAGCTGTGTGTAGTCGCCTCGGGGTTCATGGCGAATGCCGCGATGCTCGCGTGGGATATGATGGATCACGAAATTGGTGGCGCGTTCAATCCAGTCCTTGGGTGTCTCAAAGTTGCCCTGGTGGTGGGGAGAAAGCCGGTGGGCATCCATCGCATTCTGCTTCCCCTGCTTCGCGTCACCCCATTTGTACATGGACGCCGAAAGATGCGGATTGAAAAAGCCTACATTTACCCATGCCCCGTCGTCGAGCGAGGCTACATAGTCGAGGTACCATGCGTCGGCTTTAGCACCGGACTGGGCGAGCTGCTCCTTGAGCCGCTTGGCAAGGACGACTTCGTCGACATCGTGCCGGTTGGCAGTTGCACGCGGGTGGCCTAGCGCGTCGTGGATTACACCAAGGTCGCGCGCGTGCGACCACGACAGGATGATGCCCCGCCGCCACTCATGGAGATCGACAGGCGGTGTGTCCGCCAGCCCTCGGGCCGCCAGCGCAGTCCCGGCCGATATGACAGCCTCGAGCCGCGCGAGAACTTCGGGCGGAACGACGGCCTCGAGGCGTGCGTCGAACTCTGCGGTCGGCACACTGTCAGGCGGTTCGTCGCTAGCGAAAATGCGCGGATGGTGTGCGGCGAGGCTAATCCCGTCTTGGGCTGGATCAACGTTGCGCGGAAGCTCGCGCCAAACTTCCCCGTCGGTCCCAGTATAAAACCCCCGCCGGCCAGGTATGCTCATCGCAATTCCTCCAATATATCGGTAATGTCGCCTCGCCCAACGGCCTCGCGGAGCCGCTGGCTGGATTCGGCAGCCGCGGCTTTCGACATCTCGGCCGGTGCCGCCCAAGCTGCAAGTTCGATAGAAATAAGCCGACGCTCGGCTTGGGCAATTGCCGGGTGCTTGTTGAAACTCTCAGCCTTGTGCTGCTCCATCGCTTGCCAGAACGGATTTCGTGCAAGTCTCGCCAGACAGGCTTCGATCGAAGCTTCGTCTGCCGAAGCAAGGCTGGCGTAGAGCTGCTGACGAAGCGTTTCACATCTGGGAGGGAGCAGCTTCTCGAACGCGAGCCGGTCGAGCATCGCCAGAGCTCCCGCGCCGGATCCCTTAACACCGACCGCAGCCGCATCACGGGTCGCGAGCACATCGAGCACGGCATCGGGCTTAAGCTCGCCCATCACGATCTTGCCGTCGGCGGTGCGCTGCAGGTAATGTAGGCTGGTACCGATGCCAACGCCGTCCACCGCGCATTCGACGCACGCGGCCATGTGCGTGCGGTCCATCCCTGCCGAAACATAGGTTTCTAACCCCCGTTCGTGCGCGCTGTGGATCAAGCCGAGCCACTCGGCTGCGGTAAAAGCAGCGATGATCGGTTCGCTCTTCGGCAGGTTCGATGCGCCATCCCAAGTGACCTTGTCGAACCCGCCCATGGTGGCGATGTCGATACCAGTATGCGCCACGCCGATCCTGCTGCCGGTCCAATGCGGTGCTGCGGAATCGCGATCGTCGTACAGCGGCTGATTGATGTTGAACGCCGCAGACAGGAACTGCCGCGAGCTATCGCGCGACACATTCCCTGCCACGGCGGCCATGAACCGCACCGCCTGAAGGACGCTCATCCGCTCGATCGCTATCTTGCAATCGGCGATGCCGTTACCGAACATCACGCTGCACGCGCTCGCAGTTATATGTGCCGCCTTGAGCAAGTCTTCGTCGTAATAGCGCGCCAGCGGCAGATAGGTGGCGCTATCGGGCGCTGCGCCGTTTTCGAACGCGGGGCGCCCGATATAGGCGGTACACGGTGCCGCAATACCGGCTTGCAAGCGCACCCGCGCTGCGCTGAGCGGGGCGGGCAAGCGATAGGCTTCGACGATCTCGCGATCGGTCTGGCGCCCGCGATCGATATGTTCAACGTGCACGACTGTGCCAGTCAGCAATTGCGCATCGAGACAGGTTACGAGATTGTGACCCTCGCCCGGATCGGCGAGCGACAGGCTGGTTTGCCACTTACGAAACCCGCTGGTGGCGATCGGCCGGAACGCTGACGGCATGGTGTGGCCAACTTCAAGCGCCTGATAGGCCGCCGCTCGCGCAGTCTGTTCGACCCCGCTTGGCGCGCGGCCTGCGTCTCGCGCACTGGCGATTACTTCGCTGATTGCGGCAAGGTAGAACTGCACGTCCCGGCCAGCCTCGACCGCAGCGGCGAACGGTGTCGTCGGCCCGTTCCGCTCGGCCGGCTGCTGTGCGCCTATCGAGACTCTGATGCCCTGCTCACTCACCTGCAAACTCACTGGTCGGGCTTCGGCGGGATGACTTGGCGAGCCGAACAGCGCGGAAATGTCGGCCGAGATCGCGACCAGCGCCGCTGCATCGGACGTCGCGCGAATCCGCTGTGCCAGCGCGTTTGCCGCCTCGACTGTTGAGGCAAGCGCCGGGAATGCTGCACCGATGCGCGCACCGTAGGAGGCGAGTTCGGCAACACTCTCAGAGATCGAGCGGCGCACGATAAGTTCGGCCTTTTCGCGCGAGACGAAATCGGGAGTTGCGGCGCGCTCCTCGGCCTGGCGCGCCTCTGCCAGCAGGCGGCGCAACTCACCCAGCAGGACGAACCGGAAGTCACCCACCCTTACGGTCAAGACGGCTCGAACGGGATCGACCATCACTGCTCCCCGACTATGAACGAACTCAGCGCATCGGCCGTGCTGACAATCTCGATCTCCGGACAGAAACCGGGCGCCGCGCAGGCCATCTCGCGCGGCGGCGGAAGTCCTACCGCATTCAGGCGCGCGGCCGACTGAATTGCCGCGGCGACGATCTGATGCCGGTTCTCCGCGCGATCGTCGATGACCGCGACGATCGCCTGCGGTTCGCCAGTCATGCCGCCCAGTGCGGCCTCGTCGAAAACAGTTTGCCCATCGACCGCGCGACCGAAATGCACCCCCGCCCCGACCCCCGCTTCGATCCACTGCACCGCTACCGCCTTAGACGAGGCATCGAACGGTGAGCCCCCCGGCCCGAAGAACGCGAAAATCGGGGCCGCACCGGCGAGCAGCCCGGACAGCGAGGCAAGTGAGATCGCCCGCAGCGACGGGTCGCGGTTCGAGAGGAAGACGATTGTCGCACCGGCTGCTACGAGCTCCGATGCAAAGCCCGAAAATCCGGGCGAAAACGCGTCACGCTCCACGTCGCGGTTCCAGTAGCCGTTGCGGAGCTGTCCGTGCACCGACGAGGCAATCCAGGTTTCGCAAGCATCGCGATCCTGGTCGAACGGCAGGCCAGTGCGCGCTTCGAGGCAGGCGGCCATGAACACGCCGTATGCTGCGATTGCAGAAGATGTGTAACCCGGCAGCAGGGCATCTTGCTCGCCCCGCCAGATCGCCGCCAGTAGGTCGATCATCTCGGCGCAGCGCGGCGAAACCGGCATCTCGGTGATGGTCGGCACAAGCTGCATCAGCACATCGACCGATTTGGCGGGGGCGAGCAGCGTGGTCAGATCGAGATCGACGCAAACGACCGGCCGCAGTCCCGCCACACGGGCGTCAGAAACGCTGCCCAAAAGGCCACGCAAGACTTGATCCTGTTCGGCTTGGGCGACCCAGCTGTTGGCTTGGTGCCGGCCCCGCGCTTGTTCGCGAAAAGCGAGGAGATCGGATTCGGTAGGCACGCGCACCCCCCTAAAAAAATGAGGCTAGACCACGCCGCAAGCGCGAGCAATACTGCTTGGAGCCCAATTCTGTAAGCTTAAGGGGTAGGAGAACTATGCCAATCGAAGTATCGATTGAGTTTGATCGCCGCAAGGATTTCGAGCCGTTCTTTAACAACGAGCCGGTCGGTGCAGTAAAGTGGCTTGATTCGCTAATCACGACTGTGCGGGCGACGGGTAGCCTTGCCGATTCAATTGCGAGTTGGCTGCGGCCGCAGGTCGATGCGGCCGCGATCGCAAGCAATCGCGACGTCATCGTTGCGGTTGGCAAGGCCTTGACCGCTCCGTTCGCGAGCTTCTCGCTCGACGCGGTGCGCGCCTTCGGTCTGGAGGTTAGCGAAACTCCTTCGCCACCGATGCTGCGCGGGACAGTCCAGTTGGTTGCCACTACCAAGGAATTGGGACAGCGCCTGGTGCTGTCGGTCGGGCAGCGAGAGTTTCCGCTGGTCAGCAACGATGATCCGCTGGAGTGTTTTGCCGGCGACCTCAGTGCATTCGCCGGGGGGGCCTACGAAATCGCCGTGGTAGGTTGGCCCGACGGCACTGGACAGATCCACGTCCAGGAGGCTGCACCGATCATGGCCCTGCCCGGGCTCGACTGGAACGACTGGGCTCAGGGCCGCCTGTTCGATAATGGCGTGGTAGGCGGGCCAGTGGTGCTGCGGGTCAGCTCCGAGCGACAGATCGCGATCGACGATGCCGCGATGCAGGAGCGGCTGCGCCCGTTCATCGGTACCGGTGTCGTGCTCTACGGCAAGCGGGCGACCGGCGACAGAGCGGCGGTTGGCCTGTCCGCGCTCAACGAGCAGCTCTGGTTTCTTACCCGGTTGACCAATCCTGCCGACAGTGCCGCAGGGTATCCGGGCGCACCGCGACCGGCGGTCATAGGGGATCTCTGTCTATGCATTGGTGCGACGCCGCCGTGGAACTGGCAGGGCCCCAATGTCGAGACGCATATCATTGCCCCGGTCAACGCGGCCGCGCTCGCTAATACTGAAGAACGCCGCGTGGTCTTCGGCAAAGTAGTCGGCTCGCTTCCGCCAGGCTGGCCGAATCCGGTCGCGGGAATCAACCGCGTGATCGAGGCAAGCGCATGCGCCGAACCGCCGATCAGCACGGCTGCACATATCGCGACACGCCGTGCACCGCGCGGTACGTTGATCAAAACCTTGCGCGGCACTGTCGAACTGACGAGTGCCGAAAGGGCATTTGTGAGTTGAGTGCAAATTAGCCTTAGTCGCAGCTCAATTGTTGCTCGCTGGTCGCAACCGTCCGGTTTTGAAGCGTCCGCATTTGCGGTTGGACGCTCGAAGCGGACTGTCCGGCCCCCACAACAGTTGCGCCGTAGGCGATAAGACGGGACGTTGCCCCACGAGCGGCCGGATCTGGCGCTAGCTGTCGTTCAGCAGACCGTGCCGGAACGACGCCTTTGTCCCAACTTCTGCCGTCCCGCCCACCCGTTCGTCGACGGAAAAGACGCCCCCGTTTGGCGTTGAGTCTCCGCGACGCAGCGCAACTCGTCTTGCTACGTCCAGATTTTGGGGAAGATGACCAGCGTCGAAATTAGCAAGATGATGAAGCCGCCGATACCCGCCACCCAGAACAGTGACGCTTCGGCTCGGCCGGTCGGTGTGAGCACCAGCGCTTTGTATTCTGATCGAGGCAGATAGCGATACAGTCGGGATTGCCAACTGCGGCGGAGGTCGGCGAGCCATGCGGCAAAGCCGACAAACCCATGTTCGACCTCTCCTTAGGCGCTGAACGCTAGTCGCAATCAATCTGCTCTGGCAGTGGCATTCGCAGCGGATATGGCAAAGGTCATCAGAACGCAAGGTGAACGAGTTACTCCACCCGCCGATAAACAGTCGCGGTCGACATCCCCGTGTGGCGGCGCAGGTCGGCGATTCGGTCGCGCCGACGCTTTGTCGTCCGCACTGACTTGATCTCCGCATATCGGCCTCAAGGAGGGGCGGCTGTACTGAATACGCTACGGCGCGATAACTTGCCTTGCCGCCAGCAGATTCGCCAGCTCGTGCTTATAGCGAAACATTCCTCACCGCCGATCGCGATGCGCTTCGACATGGGCAGGTCGCTAACGCATTTGCCGCATATGTGGTGGGGGTCGGCATCCTTTGACATGATGCCACAATGGCCAAAGTGACGGTCCGACTGCTTCAGTTCATCGAGGATTGTAGCCCATCTCAAAACCCGACTTTCCGTACTTATTCCATACGGGCCGGGCAGCGAACTGCTAAGTGTCTGAAATTATGGTGCACCCGGCTGGATTCGAACCAGCGGCCTCTGCCTTCGGAGGGCAGCGCTCTATCCAGCTGAGCTACGGGTGCCGGCCAGATCAAGCGCGTAGCAAAGCCCCGCGATCGACGCTAGCCTGTTTAGTGCACCTTTAGCGCGCCCGCCGGATCTTCCCCAGCCGCACCTTGCACCGCGGGCGGCCCCGGATGCCGCGCAGGCGCTTACGCATCCGCTATTGTCTTGCAACGTGCGCTCTTCGGCGCGGCGGTCTTGGGCTTGAACGCACAGAGATCGCGGACGATGCAGCGCCAGCATTCTGGCGTCCGCGCCTTGCAGACATAGCGGCCGTGCAGGATCAGCCAGTGATGGGCGTCGACGCGGAACGGGGCGGGGGTGACCTTGTCGAGTACCAGTTCGACCGCGAGCGGGGTCTTGCCCCGCGCGAGGCCGGTGCGATTGCCGACGCGGAAAATGTGCGTGTCGACTGCAAAGGTCTGCTGCCCGAAGGCGACGTTCAACACGACATTGGCGGTCTTGCGGCCGACGCCGGGCAGGCGTTCGAGCGCGTCGTGGGTTGACGGCACCGCGCCGCCGAACTCATCGACCAGCATCCGGCTGAGCGCGATGACATTCTTGGCCTTGGTGTTGAACAGCCCGATGGTCTTGATGTGTTGTTTGAGCCCCTCCTCGCCGAGCGCGAGCATCTGCTCGGGCGTATCGATCTCGGCGAACAAAGCGCGCGTGGCCTTGTTGACGCCGATATCGGTGGATTGCGCGGACAGCGCCACTGCGACGACGAGTTGGAAGGGATTGCCGTACGCAAGCTCGGTTTGCGGATCGGGATCGTGCTCGGCCAGGCGGCGGTAAAACTCGAAGACTTCCGCCTTCTTCACAGGCCGAGCACTTCCCCCATGGTGTAGCGGCCCGGCGCCTTGCCGACGAGCCACAACGCTGCGGTGATCGCGCCCTTGGCGAAGATCGCGCGATCCTCGGCGCGGTGGCCGATCTCGATCCGTTCGCCGGTGCCGGCGAAAATCACCTGGTGATCGCCGGCGACCGAACCGCCGCGCAGCGACGCAAAGCCGATCGTGCCTTCGCTGCGCGCGCCGGTGAGCCCCGCGCGATCCGACACGCGGCTTTCGGCGAGCGTCGTTTCGCGGCCCGCCGCGGCGGCTTCGCCAAGCAATAAAGCGGTGCCCGAGGGCGCATCGACCTTGTGGCGGTGATGCATTTCGAGGATCTCGATATCCCAATCGGCGCCGAGCGCGGCGGCCGCCTCGCGCACCAATTTGGCGAGCAGCGTGACGCCCAGGGACACGTTGCCGGTCTGCAGCACGGCGATGTCGCTGGCGGCGGCGTCGATCAGCGCATGATGCGTGGGCGTCAGGCCGGTGGTGCCGATCAGGATGGGCGTGCCCGCCGCGCGCGCCGCGGCGAGCGTCGTCTCAAGCGCCGAGGGGGCGGAGAAATCGACCAGCACGTCGGCTTCGTTTGAGAGCCGCACGGGATCGCCGCCGGCATCGATCCCGCCGATCAGCGTGGCGCCCATATCGGGAATAACCGCGGCAAGCGCTTGCCCCATCCGTCCGGCGCTGCCGATGATGCCGATTTTCGTCATGAGTTATGCAGTCCGGAACTAGAATGTTAGGCTAAGGTCAGGCCTGGCGCATCGCGCGCCGGGCCGGCTTGGGGGCAAAGCGCCGCAACGTCGCCATGTCGTTGATGGTGCCATAAAGTGGGTCTTATTGGACAGAACTTTATGCCTCGTCTGTCGGACGATCGCCGGTGGGTTCATCACGCGGGACGATTTCCACCAGTGCATCGCCCGCTTGCAGCGCGCGCGCCTCGGGCTCCCAGAAGCCGTGGCAGGCGCCGTGGCGGTAAAGCCGCACGCCGAGGCCGGTGGTGAGCGCGGTGAGCGGCTTGCCCACCTCGTCGGCATGAACGAGGCGCTCGTGCAGCGAGACGCGACCATCCGCCGCGGCGAGATCGGCCATATAATCGGCGATATGCGGGCCGTGGGTGGAGCCGGCGAGCAACAGCCCGGCAAAGCTGGCCGGGTTGATCACCGTATCGGCGCCCGCCTGTCGCGCCAGCGGTTCGTTATCGGCCGAGCGGATGATCACGCTGATCGGCACGTTGGGCGCAACGCGGCGCGCGGTGAGCACGATCAGGATCGAGGTGTCATCGCGCCCCGCGGTGACGATCACTGCCTTGGCATGCGCCAGCTTGACCGCCTCGAGCGTGGCGTTGCGCGCGGCATCGGCGTGGATCACGGTGGCACCGCATTCCTTGGCCAGATCGAGCGCGGCCTCGCTGTCGTCGATCACCACGATCGAGCCGGGCGTAGCGCCGCGGCGAATCAGCTCGCTGACCGCCTCCGAGCCGCTGGTGCCGTAACCGACCACCACGATATGCCCGGTCAGTTTCTGCTGGATCACCGTCATACGCCACTTCTCCCACACCCGCTTGAGCAGGAAATCATACGCCGTGCCAAGAAAGATCAGCCACACGAACAGCCGGATCGGCGTGACCAGAAAGCTGTCGATCAGCCGCGCCTGCGTGCTGACCGGCACGATATCGCCATAGCCGACCGAGGTGATGGTGATGATCGTGAAATAGACGACATCGGGAAACGTGATCGTGCCATCGCTATTGTCGCGCAGGCCCGCCCGATCGAACCAGAAGATGGCCAGCGCGACCCCGATCAGGGCGAAGGCGAGCCCGATGCGCAGCAGCAGCGACAGCCAGGGCGGGGTGCTGCTCTTGCGGTGCAGCGTCAGATGATGATCGGGCTTGCGGGGACGCATGGCGCCGGGCTTAGCGGGGTTTGGGGTGGGGGGCTATGCCGGGCTGATCCTTTGCAAATCGGCGGCCCCACGGTACCGTCGCGAGGCTGATCCGGGGGGCATGCGGTGGACCAACGACACGAAATGTTATCGGCGCGCGAGCGGGCGGTATTGCGCCTGCTGGCGCAGGGGCATGATGCGAAATCCTCCGCGCACGCCCTTGGGCTATCGGTGCACACGATCAACGAACGGCTGCGTACGGCGCGGCGCACGCTCGGCGCATCCAGCAGTCGGGAGGCCGCGAGGAAGCTCGCCGAGATCGACGGCGCAAGGGCACAAGAAATTGGGGGCGAAATTTTCGGGGTTGGCGCGGGACCGCTCGGGGCTGAGGACGGCGGGCGCAGCGAGGCGGGCGGTCCGCTGCGTTCCGCTTTCATTATTTTGCCGGGAGCTTTCGTCATGATAATTATCGTTTCCGCCGGTCTTGCGGTGATCGGCAATCAGGCCGCGCGCAATGATCCGGCGGCATCCGACCGGCCCAGAATTGTGGCGACGCTGCCGGCGGCAGACGCCGTCATCCCGCCGGGACCGTTCACTCTGTCCGTCACTTTCGATCAGCCAATGCGCGACGGCAGCTATTCGTTCGTGCGGATCTCGCCCGATACATATCCGGATTGCGCGCCGCGCCCGACCCTGTCGGACGACGCGCGGACCTTTTCGCTGCGCTGCACGGCCAAACCCGGTGCGCGGTATCGCATCGGCTTCAATCGGTCACCCTATATGAACTTCACGGGACGTTCGGGCGTGCCGGCCCGGCCGATGGAGCTTGCCTTCGCTGTTGAAGGGAACTGACGCGCGCTAAAAAAGGCATGACCACTCGATGGTGATGTCGGCACTGGCGTCGTAAAGCTCTGCAATGCGGGACATCCAAAACATCGTAATCCTTACCGGCGCAGGGATTTCGGCGGAAAGCGGCATCGCCACGTTCCGCGGCCCCGGCGGCTTGTGGGAGGGGCACCGTGTGCAGGATGTGTGTACGCCGGAGGCGTTGGCGGATGATCCCGCGCTGGTGCATCGCTTTTATGATGGGCGGCGGGCGGCGCTGGCGGGTGTTGAGCCCAATACGGCGCATGCCGCGCTGGCGCGGCTGGATGCGGCGTGGGCGGGTGATCTGCTGATCGTGACGCAGAATGTCGATGACCTGCATGAGCGCGCGGGGGCCAAGCGGTTGCTGCACATGCATGGCGCGCTGAATTCGGCATTGTGCGCGGCGTGCGGCACGCGGCGGGCGTTTGCCGGGGCTATGCCGGTGGGGACGGTTTGCGACGCTTGTGGGGCGGGGGCGGTGCGGCCGGATATCGTGTTCTTCGGCGAATTGCCGCACGACATGGAACGGATCGAAGCGGCGGTGCAGGACTGCGATCTGTTCGTGTCGATCGGCACGTCGGGCGCGGTGTATCCGGCGGCGGGGTTCGTGCAGACGGCGCGTTATTACGGCGCGCGGACGATGGAGATCAATTTGGAGCCGTCGGCGGGAAGCGTGTTTTCAACGAGGTGCGGCTGGGCGCGGCGGGCGCCGTGGTGCCGGAATGGGTTGAGGAGATGCTGGCCTAAAATCCTCCCCTTTGCTCGGGAAGGGGGCGCGGCGTAGCTGGGGAGGGGTAGGCCTTGAGCGTCGCGCTGCTTCGTAACCCCTCCACCACTCGGCTGAGGAGCCGAGTGGTCTCCCTCCCCAGCCAAGCTGGGGGAGGAATTAGTCGACCCAGTCGAGCCCCATGTCGCGGTAGACGTCGCGTTCTTCGTCCCAGCCGGGCTTCACCTTGACGTGCAGATAGAGGTGCACCGGGCGGCCCATGATGCTGCTCAGTTCGGCGCGGGCGCGCGCGCCGATTTCCTTGATGCGGGCGCCGCCCTTGCCGAGCACGATCGCGCGCTGCGTGGGGCGTTCGACCAGGATCTGCTGGTGGATTTCGAGCGAGCCATCCTGGCGTTCGTTATACTGCTCGGTCTCGACCGCGCTCGATTGCGGCAATTCGGCGTGAAGCTGGAGATACAGCTGTTCGCGCGTGACTTCGCTGGCGAGGCTGCGCTCGGTCGCGTCGGAGACCTGATCCTCGGGATAATGCCACGGGCTTTCGGGCATGGCCTTGGCCAGATGCGCCTTGAGATCGGCAAGGCCATCGCCGGTGGTCGCGCTGACGAAAAAGGTTTCCTGGAACGGCACGAGCGCGTTCAATTTCTCGGCATGGACGAGCAGCTTGGCCTTGTCGGCGAGATCGACCTTGTTGAGGATGAGATATTTGGGCTCGGAGCGGCCGGCGATGCTCTCGACGATGCCGGTGACTTTTGACCCCAGCCCGCCCTTGGCATCGACCACCAGCGCGAGGATGTCGGCGCCCTCCGCGCCGCCCCAGGCGGCGGAGACCATCGCGCGATCCAGCCGGCGCTTGGGCTCGAAGATGCCGGGCGTATCGACCAGCAGCAATTGCGTGTCGCCCTCGATCGCCACGCCCATCAGCCGCACGCGCGTGGTCTGCGCCTTGGGGCTGACGATCGCGACTTTCTGCCCGACCAGCGCGTTGACGAGCGTGGACTTGCCGGCATTGGGCGCGCCGAGAATGGCGATCAGGCCGCAATGTTGTGTTGTTTCAGTCATTTTCTGGTTCCGTTGGTCAGCGTCGCCAGCAAGGCGGCGGCGGCGGCGGTTTCCGCTTCCTGTTTCGAACTGCCCTCGGCGGTCGCTTCGGCGAGCGTGCCGATGCTCGCTTTCACGGTGAAGCGCGGCGCGTGATGCGGGCCGGAGCGATCGATGATGTCATAGGCCGGAGTGCGGCGATTGTGCGCGGCGGCCCATTCCTGCAACGCCGATTTGGGATGCTGCGGCGCGACGCTCTGCGCCTTGACGCGATCCCCCCAGGCGGTGCGGATCGCGTGGCGCGCGGCGTCCAGCCCGGCATCGAGATAGAGCGCGCCGATCAACGCCTCCATGACGTCGCCGAGCACATTGTCGCTATCAGTCGCGCCATCGTCGCGCGCCTGCTTGCCAAGCTTGAGATGCTGCGCGACGCCCAGGCCCCGCGCGACATCGGCGCACACCGCGCCGGTGACGACCGCGTTGAGCCGCTTGGACAGCGCGCCTTCGGGTTCGCCGGGAAACAGCGTGAACAGCCATTCCGCCATGATGAGGCCGAGCACGCGATCGCCGAGGAATTCGAGCCGTTCGTAATTGGCCTTGGCCTGGCTGCCATGGGTCAGCGCGCGTTCGAACGGGGCGAGATCGGTCGGGCGGTGGCCGAGGATCGATTCAAGCCAGTCGCCCAAACTGCCGACGCCCAAATTTCCGATGGGGGATAGACTCAAAAGCCTTCCCCGATGCGGCTCCAGCGCGCGGCGGAGAACCAGGTCCAGGGCAGCAGCCAGGAGGCGCTGCCATCGGTGGAGAAGAAGCCGATTACTGCCTTGCCTTCGAGATTTTCGAGCGGGACCATGCCGATGCCCTGGCCCTCAACCTGCGGGAAGCGGCTGTCGGCGCTGTCATCGCGATTGTCGCCCATCAGAAAGGCGTGATCGGCAGGGACCGTGAAGATGCCGGTATCGTCGGCCACGGTGGTGCCGCGATCGAGCACGAAATAGCTGCGCCCGCCGGGCAGGGTTTCGCGGAAGCGCTCATAGCGGCAGATCGGCTGGCCGTTGGCGTCGGTATCGAGATAGGCCGCGCCGCACTCACGCTCGCCGAAATTGGGCGTCAGCGGAATGGTGAAATCGGCCACGCGGTCCTTGGGCACGGCCGCGCCGTTGAGGAACAATTGCCCGTCCCGCATCTGAATGGTGTCGCCGGGCAGCCCGATGACGCGCTTGATATAATCGACCTTGTTGCCCGGCGGCGCCTTGAACACGACGACATCGCCGCGTGTTGGCAGGCTCGCGAAGATGCGGCCGGGGATCAGCGGCACGCTGAACGGCAGCGAATGCCTGGAATAGCCGTAATTCCATTTCGAGATGAACAGATAGTCGCCGATCAGCAGCCGCGGCAGCATCGATTCGCTCGGAATGCTGAACGGCGAGAAGATGAAGCTGCGGAAGATCAGCACGACGATCGCCAGTTTCAGCAGGAAGGTCACCGTTTCGCGCGTCTCGGAGCGCGGTTTGGCGGGCGCGGCGGTGGCGCTGAGCGTATCGGTATCGGGCATGAAGCGCGGTTTGCGGCGGCGGCGGGCAAGCGTCAAGCTGGCGGTTGTAACGGGCAGCCGCTAGGCCGATCTAGAAGCCCACGAACCAATGCCGAGGTGAACGATGCCGACTGCCGACTGGAGCGCGATCGAGGCGCTGCCCGCCCCCAAGCTGACCGATCTGTTCGAGCAGGACAGCGGGCGGCTCGAGCGCTTTTCGCTGGATGTCGCGGGGCTGCATTTCGATTGGTCCAAGACGCATCTGACGCCCGAGGCAGTGACGGCATTCGCGGCGCTGGCCAAGGCGCAGGGGCTGAGCGCCAAGCGCGAGGCGCTGTTCGCTGGCGAGGTGGTCAATGTGACCGAGGGGCGTGCGGTCGAGCATACCGCCGAGCGTGGCGAGGGGGCGGAGGAAAGCGTTGCCAAGGCGCGCGCGCTGCAGGCGCGGATGCGCGCGCTGATCGATGCGATCGAAGCCGATGCGCTGGGCCCCGTGCGGCATATCCTGCATGTCGGAATCGGTGGCTCCGCGCTGGGGCCGGACCTGCTGATCGACGCGTTGGGCCGTGATATGGATCGTTACGACGTGGCGATCGTCGCCAATATCGATGGCGTGGCGCTGGAGGATGCGTTCAAGCGCTTCGATCCCGATGCGACCTTGCTGGTGATCGCCTCCAAGACCTTCACCACCACCGAGACGATGACCAACGCGACAAGCGTGCTGCAATGGATGACAGAGCACGGCGTGTCGGATGTGTACGGCAAGGTCGTCGCGCTGACCGCGGATCCGGACAAGGCGCTGGAATGGGGTGTCGATGAAACGCGCATCCTGCCGTTCAGCGAGAGCGTCGGCGGGCGCTATTCCTTGTGGTCGTCGATTGGCTTTCCGGCGGCGCTGGCGCTGGGCTGGGAGTGTTTCGAGGAATTGCTCGAAGGTGCTGCCGAGATGGACCGGCATTTCCGGCTGACCGCGTTGCACGAGAATGCGCCGGCGCTCGCCGCCTTTGCCGACCTGTATTACACGCAGGTGCGCCATGCCGAGACGCGTGCGACCTTTGCCTATGACCAGCGGCTGAAGCTGCTGCCGCCGTACCTCCAGCAACTGGAGATGGAATCGAACGGCAAGGCGGTGACGATCGATGGCGCACCGCTCGGCCGGCCTAGCGCGGCGATTACCTGGGGCGGGGTTGGCACCGAGGCGCAGCATGCCGTGTTCCAGCTGCTGCACCAGGGCACGCATCTCGTGCCGGTCGAATTCGTCGCGTGCATCGAACCGGGCGATACGCTGGGCGACGAGCATCACCGGCAATTGCTGATGAACGCGTTTGCGCAAGGGGCGGCGCTGATGGCGGGCAAGCAGACCGACGATCCCGCGCGCAGCTATTCGGGCGATCGGCCGAGCTCCACGATTCTGCTGGAGGATCTCGATGCCCGCTCGCTGGGCGCGCTGATCGCGTTTTACGAGCACCGCGTGTTCGTGAACGGCGTGCTGCTGGGGATCAATTCGTTCGATCAGTTCGGCGTCGAATTGGGCAAGGAAATGGCCAAGGCGGCGGTCGAGGGCGGGCAGAGCTTCGATGCCTCGACCGATGATCTGATCAAGCGGGCGTTTGGTTGATTTTTTACGGCGTCACCCCCGGACTTGTTCCGGGGCCCACCGCGCCTCACGCAATACCGCCTGAATCGATAACTGGACCCCGGAACAAGTCCGGGGTGACGAAGAAGGAATGACCATGGCTGAGGCCAAATACGACTATGACCTATTCGTCATCGGCGCTGGATCGGGCGGCGTGCGTGCCGCGCGCGTGTCCGCGGCGCATGGCGCCAAGGTGGCAGTGGCGGAGGAATATCGCGTCGGCGGCACCTGCGTGATCCGCGGCTGCGTGCCCAAGAAACTGCTGATCTATGGCGCGCATTTCGCCGAGGATCTGAAGGACGCCAAGCGCTTCGGCTGGAACGTGCCCGAGACGTACGACTTCGACTGGAAGGTGCTGCGTGACAATGTGATGGAGGAGGTCGACCGCATTAACGGCGCCTATACCAACACGCTGACCAACCACGACGTGGAGATCATTCCCGAACACGCGACGATCACCGGGCCGCACGGCATCAAGCTGGCCAGCGGGCGCGAGGTTACCGCCAAGATCATCCTGATCGCCACCGGCGCCAAGCCCTCGGTGCCCGATTGCGTCGGCGCCGAACACGGCATCACTTCCAACGAGGCATTTCATCTCGACGCCGTGCCCAAGCGCATCCTGATCGCGGGCGCGGGCTATATCGCCAATGAGTTCGCCGGCATCTTCCACCAGCTCGGCGCGCACGTGACGCTGATCAACCGCAGCGACGTGATCCTGCGCGGTTATGACGAGTCGATCCGCGATCGCCTGCTGCAGATTTCGATGATGAAGGGGATCGATTTCCGCTTCCATGCCGAATTCCAGGGCATCGAGAAGAATGGCGACGGGTGTCTGACCGTGACGATGTCGGGGCATGACCCGATCACGGTGGACTGCGTGATGTTCGCCACCGGCCGCGAGCCCAATACCGACGATCTCGGGCTGGAGAGCGCGGGTGTCAGCCTCGACGACAAGGGCGCGATCGTGGTGGACGAGGACAATCGCTCGACCTGCGAGAGTATCTATGCGGTGGGCGACGTGACCAACCGCGTGCAGCTGACCCCGGTGGCGATCCGCGAAGGCCAGGCGTTTGCCGACAGCGTGTTCGGCGGCAAGCCGACGCGCGTCGATTACGAGAATATCCCGGCCGCCGTGTTCAGCCATCCGCCGATGGCGGGGGTGGGGCTGACCGAGAGTCAGGCCAAGAACAAGCTCGGCTCGTGCAAGGTCTATACCTCGGATTTCCGGCCGATGAAGAACGTGCTGGCCGGGCGCAACGAGCGCGCGCTCTACAAGATGGTGTGCGACAGCGAGACCGGGAAGGTGCTGGGGCTGCACATGATCGGGCCCGATGCGCCGGAGATTTTGCAGGCCGCGGCGATCGCGGTGAAGGCCGGCCTCACCAAGGACGCGTTCGACCAGACGGTGGCGCTGCATCCGTCGATGGCGGAGGAACTGGTGCTGATGCGGTAGACGCCTGGCGGCCCGGACCTGGTCCGGGGCCCGCCGTGCCGGGCGCTCGGCGCGTGTCTCGCACACCAGCGAACGCCGCTCGGTGGACCCCGGACCAAGCCGGGGGGAACGAAAAAAGAAAAAGCCGCCGTCCCGTTGGGACGGCGGCCTTTTTAGTGTCCCCGAGGGACGCGCGATCAGAAGCTGAAGCGTGCGCCGATACGGATCAGATAGAGCGAGCGGCGGATTTCCAGCTGCTTGGCGTTAGGCTCGATGAAGTTCGAGTAACGGTACTGCACGCAAGGCTGGTTCGGTGCGCTGTTGATCTGCGCGCCCGTAGGCGCTGTACCTGTGGCAACCGGTGCCGAGAGGCACTGCACGCGCACCGCGTCTTCGACGAACGGGAACACCGCCTGACGGAAGCCACCCCAATTCTTGTTCAGCAGGTTGGGCAGGTTCTCGATATCGGCGAAGACCGAGATGCGCGAGTTGCCCACAAAGGTCGGCAGCTGCTGCTCAAGATGAAGATCGAGGCGGGTATATGCCCGCGACCGTGCCAAGTTGCGCGGTGCGATCTTGCCGCGGAAATCCTTTAGTTTGGTGTTGCCGATCAGGCCCTCGAGCGCGTTTTGCGTTGCCACGCTGTCATAGCTGACGATCGGGTCGGTCGTGCTGGTCGGCACGTACAGCAGGAAGCGATCGTCACGACCCGTAACACCGAACACAGCGCTCCGCGTCACGTTGGCGGCATCCTCCATCGTGAAGCTGTAAGGGCGACCCGCCTGGGTCTCGCCGAACAGCTGAATGATGGTCTTATAGTCACCGAAGAATGCATGGTTGAAGCCGGCACTATACTTGAACGACCACTTCACCTGATCGTTGGCGGTGCCGTAGGCGGCGCCGCTACCATCGAGGAACGCACCGTTGGCATAGTTGGAGCCTGCCGTCGACGAGGTTGCCGGGGCCTGATCCTTCACATCCTGGATGGCATAGGACAGACCGAGATCGAGACCGAAATCGAAGTTCTTTTCGACACGGACAACACCGATATGGCTGCGGCCCTTGCTGGAGTTGGTCAGCAGGATATCGGTGTTGGTGTTGGTGCCGACGAGCGGACCGTAACGGTCGCGACCGTCAGGCAGCTTGCCAATTACGGTAGAGCGCAGATCGGTGAAGAACACCGCGGCGTTAGTCTTGCTGAAATAGTAATCGGCGCCGAAGTGCCAGCCGCCGCCCAAGAAGTCGCGCGGCGTCCAATCGGCCGACAAGGTTGCCTTGGTGACGTTGGGGATTTCGAAATCCGGATCCAGCGCGTTGATATTGGCCAGGCCGTTTGCCCCGGTGTTGGGGATCTGCGCCTGCAAGCCGGCGGGGATCGAGGTGCCCGTGACGTTGTTGAGCAACGCCTGGCCTTGTGCCTCCGCAATGTTGGCACCGTTCAGCTGATAGCCAGTGGTGCAGGCCGTGCTGATTGCGCAACGCTGCACCGTCACCGAGTTGATCGAAACCCCGCCGATGCCCGCGCCGGCATTGGAATAGCTGTTCGACAAGTAGACGTCCGGCGTACCGCCGCCGAAGATGCCGGCGCCACCGCGAATCTTGAAATCGTCGATCGGTTCCCAATCGAAGCCAGCGCGCGGCTGGAACAGGCCCTTGCCCTTGATCGTGCTGGCGTTGGAGAAGCCGTAACGCGAGGTGAAGCCGGCATTGAGCGGCACTTGCGTTGGGGCGGCGAAGGTATCGTAGCGCGCACCGAAATTGACGTTCAGGCGATCGGTGACGGCAACGTCATCCTGAATGCCGAAGGTAAACTGCGTGTAGGTGAAATCGGCGGCTGCGTCATCCGGGTTGCCGGTCGCAGTGTTCTGGTACGTGACCGAGCTGGCGGTACGCGCCTGGAAATCGGCGATCGAGTCGAAATAGTAGTTACCCAACGTGTTCTGCAGGAACAGGTTGAAGATGCCGACCCGGTTCATTTCGCCGAACACGCGCAGGTCGTGCTTGCCGAGGTTGAGACGTGCCATGAGCGAGCCGCCATAGGTGTCGGTGTTGAAGACGTTCGACTGGGTCGAATTCTCGGTGCCGAGCGCCAGGATCGGGTTGTTCGAGCCGCACGAGGTGGGCGTGTCGTTGGTAGTGTTAGCGGGCGAGCCGATTGCCGAGCCGTTGGTCGCGTCGGTGCAGACGCGGAACTGCGACAGCGGCGCACCGCCGGCCGGACGGCCACGCTCGTAGCTCTTGTAAAGGAAACGCGCTTCGGTCGAGAAGCTGTCCGACCAGGTCGAGTTCAACTGAGCGATGCCCGCGCGGAGCAATTCAGTGCCACCATAGCTGTTCGATTCGAGACCGAAGCCCGGCGTTGACGAACTGGTGCTGACGTTGCCCTGGATCTGGTTCTCGTCATAGGCATTGATGTACGACACCGACAGACGCTGCTTGTCGGTGATGTTCCACGTCAGCTTGCCGACGAACTTCTCGTCCTTGTCCTGCGACAGGGCGAGGATGCCGCCTGCCTCATAGCCGTTATAGGTCGAAGACGCGGCGGCCTGCACGGCGCTGATCTGACCAGTGGTCAGGCCCGGGATCACGGTCAGCGCAGGCGAGAACGGATTGCCCTGCGTATTGCGTTCGCCCGAGATCATGAAGAACAATTTGTCCTTGATGATCGGACCCGACAGCGTCGCGCCGTAGGTCTCGCTCTTATAATCGAGGTTCGTATCGGTGCTGCCGATCTTCTCGCCCGACAGCCCATCGGTGTTCTGCGAGTAGAAGCCGGTGCCGTGGAACTTGTTGCTGCCGGTCTGCAGCACGGCATCCACGGCGCCGCCGAGGAAGTTGCCCTGACGCACATCGTACGGCGCAATCGAGACCGAGAACTGGCCGATGGAGTCGATCGGTACCGGGCCGCGGCGCGTTGGGTTGGCATCTGGGTTGAGGCCGAAATTGTCGCTGACGATCACGCCGTCGATCGAGAAGCGATTGAAGCGCGGATTGACGCCGGCAAAGGAGATCGAACGACCACCGGAGGCGGTGTCTTCCATGCGTGCGAAGGGATCGCGGCGCATGAGATCGCGAATGTCGCGGTTGACGGTCGCCACGGCGGCGATGTCCGTACGGCTCAGTACCGTCTGTGGGCCATCCGAGGTGGTGCCAGCGCCAGCAACCGACGATGCCGTGACGACGATGTCGGCCGTGTCGGCCGTGATCTCGACGGGAACGGTATATGGCTGGCCGACGATCGTGTTGATATCGGTGACGGTCGCGTTACCCTGAGCGCTCGTCACTTCAACGGTGTAGGGGCCGCCGGGAAGCAGACCGGACAAGCTGAACGAACCATCGGCGGTCGTCGTCGCAGTCGCGCGCGCGCCAGTGGCGGTATTAAGGACGACAACGTCAGCAGCGGCAACGGGGGCGCCATCTTGCGTTACGGTACCGCGAATCGTCGATGTCGTCTCCTGCGCCATCGCAGCAGCCGGGGCGAACAGCGCGATCGCCGCCACGCCGAGGAACAAATTGTTTCGCATGAAGTTTTCCCTGTTGAGCCTACGCGCCCGGTCCTGCGGATCGTTGTCCGTCGCAGGCGCCCCTGCGCTCCCTTTATTTCGGTTACATGACAGTTCGGCCACGAAGATAGGGTAGCGTGCAACGTTTCATACTGCGTTGCAAAATAGCATCACTTCAAACCGGGTAGGGTGGCACTGCCATCACGCCGCAGCGGCGACGATCTTGCCCCATTCTGCTTCGTCGATCACCTCAATGCCTAGCTCGGCGGCTTTTTTCAGCTTCGATCCGGCACCCGGCCCGGCCACCACCAGATCCGTCTTGGCCGAGACCGAGCCGGCGACGCGCGCGCCGAGCGATTCGGCTTGCGCCTTGGCTTCGTCGCGGCTGATCGTCTCCAGCGTGCCGGTGAACACGATCGTCTTGCCGTTGACGCGCGAGGCGCGCGTCTCGACCACGAAATCGGGCGGTGACACTTGGGCCATGAGATCGTCCCACACCGCGCGATTGTGCGGTTCGTGGAAGAAATCGGCCAGCGCATGGCCGACCGCGCCGCCGACATTCTCCACCCCGATATGATCGGCGATCGCCTTGTCGAGCCGGTTGCGCGCTTTCGGCGCGGTTTCGCCGAGCACCGCTGGATTGGCCTCACGCAGCGCGATGATCTGTTCGGCCAGCATGCGCACCGCCGCCAGCGTGACATAGCGTTTGAGCAGATCGCGCGCGGTGATCGCGCCGACATGGCGGATGCCGAGCCCGAACAGCAGCCGCGCGGCATCGGGCGTGCGCTTGGCCTCGATCGCCGCCAGCAGGGCATCGACCGATTTGGCCTGCCAACCGTCGCGGCCGACCAGCGCCGCGCGGTGCGCGGCGAGGCGGAAGATGTCGGCGGGTTCGGTGATCCAGCCGAGATCGAGCAATTCGACCAGCGTCTTTTCGCCCAGACCGTCGATATCCAGCGCGCCGCGGCTGACGAAATGCTTCAATCGCTCGAGCCGTTGCGCCGGGCAGATCAGCCCCCCGGTGCAGCGCACATCGACTTCGCCTTCCTCGGCCACGGCTTCCGAGCCGCAGCGCGGGCAGTGATCGGGAAAATGCCAGGCGGGGCGTTCCGTGTCGCGCGTGAGATTTTCGACGATCTGCGGGATAACGTCGCCGGCGCGCTGCAGGATGACGCGATCGCCGGGGCGGACGCCCAACCGCGCGACTTCATCGGCATTGTGCAACGTGGCGTTGCGCACCACCACACCGCCGACGGTGACGGGTTCGAGCTTGGCGACGGGGGTAAGCTTGCCAGTGCGGCCGACCTGGATCTCGATATCGTTGAGCGTCGTCTGCGCGCGCTCGGCGGGGAATTTGTGCGCGATCGCCCAGCGCGGCGCGCGCGCGACGGCGCCGAGCCGCGCCTGCCAATCGAGCCGATCGACTTTGTAGACGACGCCGTCGATATCGAACGGCAGATCGGCGCGGCCGGCTTCGATCGCGCGGTAGACGGCGAGGGCGTCCGCGGCGCTGTCGACGCGGGTGAAGGCCTCGGCGACGGGGATGTGCCAGCCGCGCACGGTGGCGACGACCTCGGCCTGCGTCTCGCCGGGCATGGTGCTGGCCTCGCCCCAGCCATGCATCAGGAAGCGCAACGGGCGCGCGGCGGTGATCGTGGCGTCCTTCTGGCGCAGCGAGCCGGCGGCGGCGTTGCGCGGGTTGGCGAACTGGCGCGCTTCCTTGGCGGTGCCTTCGGCCTCGGCGAGCAGGCGCGCGTTCAACTCGGCGAAATCGGCCTTGGCCATGTAGACCTCGCCGCGTATCTCGAAAATGTCGGGCGCGCCCTCGGGCAGCGTCTGGGGGATGTCGGCGATGGTGCGGACATTGGCGGTGACATCCTCGCCGACCTGGCCGTCGCCGCGGGTCAGCGCCTGGACGAGCGCGCCGTGCTCGTAGCGCAGCGAGCAGGACAGGCCATCGATCTTGGGCTCGGCGGTAAGCGCGACGGGCGCGTCATCGGCCAGGCGCAGGAAGCGGCGCACGCGCGCGAGGAACTCGTCGACCTCGGCATCGGTGAAGGCGTTGTCGAGGCTCATCATCGGGCGCGCGTGCGGCACCTTGGCGAGATGCCCGGCGGGCGCGGCACCGACCGATCGGCTGGGCGAATCAGCGCGAATCAGATGCGGGAAAGCGGCCTCGAGCGCGGCATTGCGGCGCACGAGCGCGTCATAGGCAGCGTCGGAAATCTCCGGCGCGTCATCGGTGTGATAGAGGGCGTTGTGCCGCGCGATCTCGGCGGCGAGCGTGGCCAGCTCGGTGGCGGCGGACTCGTCGGTATCGGGCAGGGGCACGCTAGCTTTCATGAGTGACGGCTAGCGGAGGGAGGGGGCGACGATCAAGCCGCCCGCGGTCAATCGACCGGACTAATCTTCATCTTCGCCAGGGAGGGCCTTGGCTTCCTCGTTGACGGCGCGACGGTCGGCGGTCTTTTCAGCGCGTGTGGCCATCTCGTCCCACGCCTTTGCGGCGCGTGTCCAGCGATCGCGGACATTATCGAGGGTCGCGGAATCGGCGTCGGTCTGAGCCTGACGGGCACGATCGCGATAGAAGATTGCGGTGGTATTCGTGGCGACTCTCCTCGTGTTCTGGCCGTGAAAGAGCGGCGGGCGCCGGATTGCTCCGGGCCCGCCAACATCAATCACGCAGAAGCGAGGTTCACAGCCGACATCTTGCCGCGGCGATCCTGCTCGAGCTCGTAGGAGACGCGCTGCTCCTTATCGAGCGTGCGCATGCCAGCAGCTTCAACAGCGCTGATGTGCACAAAGGCGTCGTTCCCGCCGCCTTCAGGCGCGATGAAGCCATAGCCCTTGTCCGCGTTGAAAAATTTTACGGTGCCGATCGGCATAGGTATTTCCTTGGGTAGAATGAAGCCGGGAAGAGAAGCCGAAAGCACCGTCCGGCTTCGGCCGGCGCTTTCGATAACGGTCGTATCACCGGCTCAAAGCCGATGATGGTACGAAAGAATACCCGACAACGCAGCAGAGCGGACATCGGTCCAGCTCGTGGCATTATCCGTCACCTGCGAGCAGGATATCGAGGGGCCAAGAACAGGCTCCGGGGCTTTGACAAGCGGGAGCGCGGAAAGTCTCTCAGCCGTGCGATGCTTGTGGGCGATGTCGCGCGATAAACGGGTTATAGCAGACATTTGCCGCGCTGTCGCATTGTTTCGGGCGGGGGATCACACTTCCGCGTAATGCGCGACATATGTGACTGGAAATTTAACCGAGCGGGCGATGAAACAGACCTGGTGGATCCTGGCGTGGATCGCATCGGCGGCGGCATGGTCACTCCCGGGGTCAAGCACGATGTGAGGGCGCAGCGTCACGCCAAGAAAACGGCCGGCACCGTCAGGGGTTGTCTCCCCCACGCCCAGCGGCTCGTCGCGATAGGCGCGGACGACGATGCCGGCGACGCTGGCATAATGTAAATACCACAGCATGTGGCAGGCGGAGAGGCTGGCGAGCAGCAGGTCCTCGGGATTGTGCAGCGTGGGATCGCCGCCGAGCAAGGGATCGTTCGAACAGTCGATCACCGGCTTGCCCGGCGTGGCAACGCTCCAGTTGCGATCATAGCCGCGATAGCTGCTGGTGCCGGTGCCGCGATTGCCGGTCCATTCGATCCGGCTCGTATAATCATGCTGGGACATGCCGGTATTTGGCTGCCGGGCGATCAGAACTTCGCGCCCGCCCGGATGCCGATCGTGCGCGGCGTGGAAACGACCGTGTAATTGCGCTGCCCGCACGATCCACACGCCTGGTAGCGCGACAGCTCGGCGCGCGTGTCGCCGACATTCTGCACGAACAGTTCGAGTGTATAGCGTGGGAATTCCGCACCGATCGAGACATTGCCGGTGGTGAAGGCGCGGAGGCGGCCTTGCGTGGCAGCAAAATCGACGCGGATGTCGGTGGAGGCCGAGCTTTGATAAGCGACGAGCCCCTGCACATAGGCTTTGAAATCGCCGATCGGCATGGCGTAGCGCGCCGTGCCGTTCAGCTTCACCTTGGGGGTGATGGGCAGACGCGTACCGGCCGGCGCGGAGATCGAGTTGTCCTCACCCGTGCAGGTGAAGGTCTGGTCGTCGATCGCGCAGAGATTGTCGCGCGTCTTGGCATCGGTGTACGATCCCGCGGCCGTCAGCGTCAGGCCGCCGGTGACGAAATTGGCATCCGCTTCGGCGCCACGAATGCGCGCATTGGGGCCGTTATGGATTTCGGTGAAGCTATTCGCGCCCAGGAAGCTGAACTGGAAGGCGTCCCAATTCTGCTGATAGATCGCGCCGTTCAGGCGGAGTGCGCCATCGAGCAGCGTGGTCTTCGCGCCAAGCTCGTAATTGGTCAGGAAATCGGCGGCATAGGGCAGCACGTCGGCACGCCGGTTGATCCCGCCGGGGCGGAAGCCGCGTGACCAGGTGCCGTAGAGCAGCACCCCATCGGTTGGTTTCCAGGTGAGATTGAAGCGATAGGTGCCGCCCTGGCCCTCGGTCTTTTTGGGCACCAGCCGGTTGCCCGAAAACGTCGCGAGATTGGTGCAATACGTGCCATCGACCATCCCGGGCAGCAACGTGCCGCCGGGATTGTCACGCAGCAACTGGCCGGTGGTGGTGTAGCAGCCGGCGACGCCGGTGCGCGAACTGCCCGCACCGTTATAAGGCGGCCCATCGGGATTGCGCCCGAAGCCGAAGAAACCGATCAGCGAATTGTCGTAAATATAGGCGCGGCCGCCCGCCGTAACGGTCAGATTGGGCAAAATGTCGAAGGCGGCTTCGCCGAACATGGCGTAATCCGTGTCGGCCCGGAACTGCTTGGTAAACCACAAGGTGCCCGGCCGATCATTGACCGAAACCGCAGCCCCAAGATTGGCAACGGTATAATCCTGGAAGATGTCGTTGGTCTGGCGTTGATAGAAGGCGCCGGCGAACACGCGGAAGCGCGCATCCTGCGGCGAGGAAACGCGGAATTCCTGGCTCAGTTTCTTGAAGTGATCCTCGCCGATGACGAACTGGCGCGAATCGATCGTCTGGCCGACCGCGTTCTGAAAATAGAAATACCCGGCGAGCCCGCCGACCGAGCTGTAGAGCGAATCATAGGCCTCGGAATAGTCGGTATAATCCGTTTCCGAACGCGTCGTGCGATCGAGATAGGCGCCGGCATAGGTGACATCCCAATTACCGACCTTGCCCTCGATCGTCAGCGCCGCTTGGACGAAACGCTCCTTGCGGTTGTCGGGGAAGAAGCGCTGCACCTGCAGATCGCCGACGGTCCTGTCATAGCCGAAAATGCCCTTCGACTTCATCTGCTGGTAAATGACGGTGGGCGTGACCGTCCAGTTATCGTCGAGATCGACCTTCAGCGCGGCGCGGCCGCCATAGACTTCGTTGGTGTTGAAATTCTTCTTCACGAACGCGGCATTGTCGACCGTGCCGGTATAGCCGGGCGCAAGCGGCGCGGCAGGGGCCGAGACATCGAAGTTGCGCGTGCCGGCCACGTTATCGATATAACCCGCATCGCGCTGGTAGAAGCCGACAACGCGCAGCGCCATCATCTCCGCCAGCGGCAGATTGATATAACCTTCGAGCTTGCCGCCTTGGCCGCCATGCTCGACCGTGTTCACTTCCGCATCGATGCGACCGGAGAAATCGTTCAGATCGGGCTTGTTGGTGATGATGCGGATCGTGCCCGCCTGGCTCGACGCGCCGTAGAGCGTGCCCTGCGGGCCGGCGAGGCTTTCGATGCGCGCAATATCATAGACGTGCACGTCGAGCGTGCCGCCGATCGTCGTTACCGGCTGTTCGTCGAGATAGACGCCGACCGAGGGCAGCGAGCCCGAATGGTTGCCATCGCCGCCCGACGCCACACCGCGCATGTAGACGGTCGTCTGGCCCGGCTGGAGGCTTTGGAACGCGACCGAGGGCAGCAGCTGCGAATATTGCGCGAAATTGCTGATGTTGAGCTGATCGAGCTTGCGCGTGCCGAGCGCCTGGATGCTGATCGGCACATCCTGGAGATTTTCCTCGCGCTTCTGCGCGGTGACGACGATGTCATCGACTTCTTCGGCGAACGGCGCGGTGGCGTCGGCCGGCATGTCCTGCGCGAGCGCGGGGGCGGCAATCCAAGTGGACGCGAGCAACGCGGCCAGCACGGCGTGGCGCTTGGTAACGTGCATCTCGAATTCCCCCGTGTAGTATTCCCGTCACACAGCGTGTTCGCGCCTGCAGCATCCGTCAACGGGGTGGCGCGAAACCTTTCATTTCGATCGCACATCGTGGCGAATGTGCAACAGTCAGATGGCTGGCGGAGCCGAGGGGTAACAATCTAACGTTTGGCCAAGGGCGGCCTTGAGCGGGCCGAGATAGGATTCGAATGCTTGCCAGCCTTCGGTGCCCGCAGTGAAGATCGGCTGTCGGACCTGTTCGGAACTGGCGGTGCGCACGGCGCGGTCGGTCTTGTGGAAGTCGAGGCAGGCCGGGTCGAACGCCAGCCCGCACGCGGCGAGCAGCAGGCGCACCTGCATCTCAGTGTTGGCGACCATGTCTTCGTAGAATATACGGTGGACGCGGCCGGGTAGCACCGCATCGACATGCGCTAGCAGGCGGACATAGTCGCGATAGTAACGCCCCATGTCCTCCTGCGCGTAGCTGAACGCCTGACCGCGCGCGAAATGCTGTTTGTAATTGGAGAAGCAGCAGCCGAGCGGGTGGCGGCGTGCGTCGATGATCCTGGCGTTCGGGAGGATGAGGTGGATGAAGGGTAGATGCGCCCAATTGTTGGGCAGCTTGTCGATGAAAAAGGGGCGGTCGGTGCGGCGCTGGACGCGCGTACGCTGGATATAATCGTCGCCGAACGCACGCAATTGATCGGGCGACAGTGCGGCGAGATCAGCGCTGGCCTGGCGGGCGAGGACGGGGATGTCGGGGAGTTCCGACGTCCCTTCGACCAGCGGATGGCTCGACAGGATCTGCTCGACCAGCGTGGAGCCGGCGCGGGGCATGCCGAGGATAAAGATCGGGTCTGCTGCGGCGCTGCCGACGCCGCCGCGCGCGGCAAAGAATTCGGGGGTGCACAACGCGATACTCTGATCGACGAAGCGCTCGGTCTCGCCCGCATCATAACTGATCTTGGTGCGGCGGAGGGCATTGCCGGCGTCGTAATGGGCGAACGCCTGTGGCGCATCGCGCTGGTCCTCGAACGCCTTGCCGAGTGCGAAATCGAGATGAAAGCGATCCTCGTCGCTGATGTCGGTGCGCGCCAATTGCGCCTCCATCGCGGCAATATCGGCGGTGTCGAATTTTACGGTCTTGAGATTGGCCAGGCTCCACCAGGCTTCGCCGAGTTCGGGCGCAAGCGCGATCGCCTTGCGGTACGCCGCAACTCCGTCCGCCTGGCGACCCACCGTTTTCAGCATGTGGCCGAAGCTCATCCACACTTTGGGCTGGCGTGGCGCGTCCTGCAGCACTTGCTGGTACAGTTCGATCGCTTCGTCGAACCCGCCGATGCGGCCCAATGCCGCGGCCTTGAGATTGGCATGGCCGGGATTGTCGGGGTCTTCCTCCAGCACGCGATCGAGTTCGGCGATCGCTTCGCTGGGGCGGTTCAGACGGTATAAAACGATGGCGAGATTGGCGCGCGCGGCGGTGAAATCGGGCGACAGCTCGACCGCGCGGCGCAGCAGGTTTTCGGCATCCTTGTAACGCCCGATACGCCCGGCGAGCTCGGCCAGCATGCGCATCGCGCGCACGTCGAACGGGTCGGCCTTGAGATGACCTTTCAGCAGCGGCTCGGCATCGGACAGGCGATTGTCGTGCAGCGCGAGCGCGGCATCGATCAACGGCTGCGGGTAATGACGGTGGGGAAGCGCGACGATGGTCATGGCAGTGATATTGAACGCGAATGCGGCGGAAGGGAACGGGGTGTACCGGAAGCTGCGTGGGCCGTTGCCCGACAGGGCTTCCGATTATGGGGCTTCGATCATAAGGCGGCGCATGAGCACTGACGCGCGCCCGTTCGGTTTCTGGACCGCCACCGCCCTGATCGTCGGCAGCATGATCGGATCGGGCATCTTCCTGCTGCCCGTGGCGATCGCGCCATATGGCTGGATCGGGGTGATCGCCTGGCTGGTGAGCATCACCGGCGCGGTGATGATCGGTTATGCCATCGCGCGACTGGGGCAGAAGATGCCCGAACAGACCGGCGCGGTGGCGATCACCGCCGCGGTGCTGGGGCCGTGGGTCGGCGTGCTGGTCGGCTGGGCCTATTGGATTTCGACCTGGACGACGATCGCCGCGATCGCCGGCGCGGCGGTGAGCTATCTCGGCGTGTTCGGGCCGTTGCTGATCGCCACGCCGCTGAACGGCGCGCTGGCCACGATCGCGCTGATCTGGCTGTTCACCGCGACCAATTTGCTCGGCGCGCGCGCGGCGGGGCGCGTACAGGTGGTGACGACGTTGCTCAAATTGCTGCCGCTGATCGCGGTGGTGGCGATCCTCGCCTGGTTGGGCGTGACCGGTCAGGCGCACGCACCCGCCTGGCCGGGAACGAGCGCGGGCTATGGCGGGCTGACCGCGGCGGTGACGCTGACGCTGTTTCCATTGCTCGGCTTCGAATGCGCAGGGATGATCTCGGAACGCGTGCGCAATCCCGCGCGCACGGTGATGCGCGCGACGATGGTCGGCACGGTGGTCACCGGATTGCTGTATATCCTCGTCAGTTCGGGGATCGCCTTTGCCATCCCGGCCGAGCAGGTGGCGGCATCGTCGGCGCCGTTTGCGCTGTTCGTCGAGACGTTCTGGGGGCGCGGGGCGGGGCTGTTGGTGGCCGCCTTCGCCGCGCTGGCGGCGATCGGCGCGCTGAACGGCTGGGTGTTGTTGCAGGGCGAAGTGCCGCTGGGTATGGCGCGCGCCGGGCTGCTGCCGGGCTGGTTCGGGCGGGTCAATATGCGCGACGTGCCGGTGCGCGTGCTGCTGCTGTCGAGCGTGCTGTCGAGCTTGCTGGTGCTGTCGACGGCGAGCCGATCGTTAAGCGGTGCGTTCCAGTTCGCCGCGTTGCTGACGACGTGCACGGTGCTGTGGCTGTATGCCGCGATCTGCGTCGCGGCGCTGCTGCGGCGCGTGGCCGTGCTGCCGGCGGGGCTGGGGCTGGCGTTTACCGGCTGGGCGATGGTTGGGGCAGGGTTGGAGGCGAGCGGCTGGGGGCTGGCGCTGACGCTGACCGGGGCGCCGGTTTATTGGTGGGCGCGGCGGGGGGCGGGCGTAGCCCGAGCCGTCACCCGGGACTTGGTCCGGGGTCCGCCGGGCGACGTGTGATGCCGTCGAGAATGGCGCGGCCAGGCTGTGCTTGAACGCTTATGGCAGCGCGTGCGGCGCCGCAGGCCCCGGACCAAGTCCGGGGTAACGGTAAACTCGGTGCCTATCCGAACACCCGCCCCACCAGGCTCCGATCGCGCAAGATCTCGTGCGCGGCATTGTGCCCGGGCGCGCCGGTGACGCCGCCGCCCGGGTGCGTGCCCGCGCCGCACATATAGAGCCCCTTGATCGGGCTGCGATAATCGCCGTGGCCGAGCATCGGGCGCGCCGCCCAGAGCTGGTCGAGCGACATATGGCCGTGCATGATATCGCCGCCGATCAGCCCGAACTTGCGTTCGAGATCGATCGGCGAGTGAATCTGCGTGGCGATGATCGAGGCGCGGAAATTGGGCGCGTGCTTGGTCACGGTCGCGATGATGGTCTCGGCCGCCGCGTCGCGTTCGTCGTCCCAGGAACGGCCATTCGGCAGCACCGGCGCGAATTGCTGACAGAACAGGCTGGCGACATGCTGCCCCGGCGGCGCGAGGCTGTGATCCACCGAACTCGGAATCTTGAGCTCGACGATCGGATCGTCGGACCAGCCTTTGGCGCGGGCATCGGTAAACGCCTTGTCCATATAATCGAGCGTGGGCGCGATGATGATGCCGGCGGTATGATGTTCGGCCGGCGCCTTGCCCGGGAGCACGGTGAAATCGGGCAGTTCGCTGAGCGCCACGTTCATTCGAAACGTGCCCGACCCGGCCTTGAAGCCATCGACGCGGCGCGCGAAATCGGGGGCGAGATCGCTGCGATCGACGAGCTGGCGAAACAGCAAAGCGGGGCCGACATTGGCGGCGACGATCTTCGCCGCAATCTCCTCGCCGGAGTCGAGGCGGACGCCAACCGCTTTGTTACCGTCCACCAGTACCTTGGCGACGGGCGCGTCGAGGCTGATTTCGACGCCGAGCTCCTCGCACGCCTCGGCCATGTACTGCGTAATGGACCCCATCCCACCAACGCTATGACCCCAGGTGCCGAGCTTGCCGTTCACTTCGCCGAACACGTGGTGGAGGAGCACATAGGCGCTGCCCGGCGTATCGGGGCTGGCATAATTGCCCACCACCGCATCGAAGCCGAACGCCGCTTTGACATACTCATTGTCGAACCAGTGATCGAGGAAATCGCGCGCCGATTTTACGAACAGGTCCATCGTGTCGCGCTGCGCCTCCAGCCCCATGCCGGCAAGGCGTTTGCCTTGCACGGCGGCGGCGATCAGCGCGCGCAAGCCCCCGCCGGCATTGGGCGGGGTCTTCAGCGCCATGTCGCGCAGCACGCCTGCGACGCGTTCGAGCGCGGCTTCGTATTGCGGGAAGATATCCGCGTCATGCTGGCTGAAGCGCGCGAACTCGGATTGCGTCTTGCCACCGCCGAGCTTCAGATAGCCGCCGTCATGCGGCAGAAAATTGCTGATCGTGCGCTCGATGATGCGCCAGCCGCGTTCGTGCAGCCGCATGTCGCGGATCACCTTGGGGCGCAGCAGGCTGACCGTGTAGCTGGCGGTGGAATTGCGGAAGCCGGGGGCGAATTCCTCCGTGACGGCAGCGCCGCCGACGATATGGCGTCGCTCGAGCACGCGCACCTTGAGCCCCGCGCGGGCGAGATAGAAGGCGCAGACCAAGCCGTTATGGCCACCGCCGATGATCAGTGCGTCGTATTGCTTGGTCATTCACGATCCCCCGTCGTCACCCCGGACTTGTTCCGGGGTCCACCGGGCGGCATTAACCGCGAGCGCTGCGTTTGCGGGACAGCAGACCCCGGAACAAGTCCGGGGTGGCGGACGGGTCAGGGTGGCGCAATGGGGCGAGGCTTCTTGCTCCACCCCGCCGGCGGCGCGCGGTGCAGCCTGGCCTCCGGGATCCGTTCGCGGATTTTGCGTGCGAAGCTGCGCAGGCACACTTCGCTACGCCCGATCGGCCCCGCTTGGTAACTCTGCGAGGCCATGCCCTGCTGTACGCGCTCGATCAGCCAGGTATCCTCGGCGTTGACGGTGCGATTGATGCGCCAATTGGCGTAGCGCACCACCTTCATCGCGCGGCGGGCATCGGGCATCGCAAAGGTCATTTCGCGCAGCAGCGAGGTGGTCGGGCTGAGCGGCAGCCACTGCATGAAATCGACCTGATCGGGATAGATGTCCAACGCCATGTTCGGCCACAGCTTGTAATAGAGCCACAATTTCTGATGGCTGTCGGGCAGGTGCGGCGCGGGGGGCAGATGCGTCTGGTACAGCCGCTCCCACGGATCGGCGGAGGGGCGATCGGCGAGATAACCCGACATCTTGTCGACATAAGGCTGCGCCTCGATCGCGTAGGATTTGCCGAACAGGCGGGTGAGCCCGGCATGCGCGACGGGGATGTGCAGATTGTCCGAATAATTGTCGCCGACATTCTTCCAGTTCACCGCGCGGGTGCGCGTGCGCAGGGGCGCGATCGCGCGCAGATCCTCGAAATGGTAGGGCGCGATCTCGGGCGTGTAAGGCGCCATCATCTCGGCCACCGAGGGGCCGCCATTATCTTCCAATCGCACGAAGACGAAGCCGTTCCAAATCTCCACCCCGACCGGCACCAGCCCCATCTGCTGCATGTCGAGCGCGGGATAATGGCCGCGCATCGGCACGCCGGTGAGCCGGCCGTCAAGCTCATAGGCCCAGGCGTGATAGGGGCAGACGAGCTTCTTCGCACAACCCGCCGGGCCTTCCACCAGCCGCATGGCGCGGTGGCGGCAGACATTGGCGAAGGCCCGCACCTGGCCATCGTCGCCGCGCACGGCGATGACGCTTTCGCCGAGATAATCCAGCGTGTGATAATCGCCCGGCGTGGGCATATCGCTGACATGGCAGACGATCTGCCATGAGGGCCGGAGCACGCGCGCCACCTCGACATCGTGATATTCGGCGTCGGTATAGAGCCAGCCGGGCAGGCTCCAATCCGCGTCCGGGTCGGCCTCGGGCTGCAGGTCGGCCCAAGGAGTTTCGGCGGGGCGATGCGCCATCATTTTGCCAGCGTGGTGAACAGCGACCGGTAATAGCTGAGCGCCGGGGCGATATTGGCGATCGGCGTGCGCTCGTTCAGCCCGTGGCTGAAATTGTCCGAGCCCTTGATGAACACCGGGCTCGCGCCATAGCTCGGCACGTGGTGATAGCGGAACCACATGCTGTCGCTGGCCCCCGCCGACATGCCGGGGAAGATCGGCACGCCTGGATAGATCGGCGCCATCGCCGTGCTGACCGCAGCGACGAAATCGGGGCGCAGCGGCGAGGCGTCGTTGGGCACCGCGCCTTCGCTGACATCCTTGAACTGGACGGCGGGTTCAGCGGCGACCTTTTGCAGCTCGGCCATGATCGCGGCGGGCTGGTGCCCGGGGAAGATGCGGCAATTGATGTTGGCGGTGGCGCGCTGCGGCAACGCGTTGAGCGCATGGCCGCCACTCACCATCGTCGCCACGCAGGTCGTGCCGATCTGCCCGACCATGCTGGGATTGGCGGTCAGCGTGGCGATCGCCGTCTTGTCGGCCGGATTGGCGGCGAAGGCGCGCATCGCCGCGCCAGTTTCGGCATCTTCATATTTCGCCGCGCTGGTGAAATAGCCGCGCGTCAGTTCGTTGAGCTCGGGGGTGAATTGATATGCCCCGATCCGCTCCAGTGCGCGCGACAGCTGGACGATGGCATTGTCCTTGCGCGGCGCCGAGCTGTGCCCGCCGGGATTGCTCACGCTTAGCTGGAAATCGGCATAGGTTTTCTCCGCACCCTGCCAGGTGAGATATAGCGGCTTGCCGGTTTTTTCGTCGAGCGCGCCGCCGCCGCCATCGATGTTGATGACCAGTTCGGCGTTCTTGAGCTTCTCAGCGATCAGCGCGCTGGTTTTCATCGCGGTTTCCTCGTCGCCGGAGAATTCGAGGATGATGTCGCGGGCGGGCACGTAGCCCTGGCGCTTGAGATCGATCAGCGTGGCGATGACGATGGCGGCGTCGAGTTTCATGTCGGTAGCGCCGCGACCATAGAGATAGCCGTTTTCGACCACCGGCGTGAACGGATCGCGCTGCCAATCGGCGGGCTTTGCCTCGACCACATCGATATGGCCGGAAATGACCAGGGGCTTGGCGGCGGCATTCCTGCCCGGATAGCGTGCGATAAGATAGGCGGTGTCGTCGACCGGGGTGACCTGTACATCGCTGTCCTTGAACCCGCCGGCGACGAGCTGGCTCTTGAGATAGGCGGCGAGCTCGGGCGTCTGGTTGCCGGGGCCGGCGACCGAGCGGAAGGCAATGGCGCGTTTGGCGATATCGAGCGCTTGCACCTCGGCGGCGCTGTCCGCTGCCTGTGCCGCGCCGGTGGTGAGCGCGATTGCCGTCGCCAAGGCCAATAGACGCATACTGCTTCCCCGCTTTGTTGATTTGGCGGGAGGCTAGGGGGCGGATGGCGCAAGCGCAATCCCGGCGCGGGGCGCAAATGTGGCAGCTGTCGGGGGAAGAGATGGTACGCCAAGCAGTCTGGGGCGACCGTCGCCGCGCAATGGATAGATATTGATACAAACATCGCAATATTCGGTTCAAATTATCTCGATCTACGTAGATATTAGCTAGTTATAGTATAATCTATATCTTGAAATATGGAGGGGCAGCTCGTGGGGACAGAAGCCGTTCTGCGCCAGCGTCAGGGTTACCTTGCGCAATGGTTTAGGGATCGCGTCATGGCGATGCTGCCATTGCTGTTTCGCTGGCTGCGTTGTGCGCGCCCGGTCTTCCGTCTGGGATCGACCTTCCTGATTACCCGGCATGCCGACGTACAGGCGGTGTTCGCAAACGATCAGGCGTTTGCGGCGCCTTACGCCGCAAAGCTTGAGATCATCATGGGCGGTACGCCGTTCATTCTCGGCATGGCGGACGGCGACGAGTATCGTGCCGGCCTCGTAGCACTGCGCCGGGTGGTGCGGTCAGACGATCTGCCGGTGCTGGCCTCGCGCGTCGCGGCCCAGGCTGAAGCGATCGTGGCCCAGGCGAATGGACAGCTCGATGTCGTCGATACGCTGGTGCGGCGGATCGCGTTTGATCAAATGGCGACCTATCTTGGCGTGCCGGAGCCAGCGAATGGCGACCTGCGCGTTTGGGGTACGCGCTTATTTGAATTCCAATTCGTGGCGAGCGATCCGGCATTACTCGTCGACGTCGCCCGGATTGCTCCGCTGTTGCGCGCGCACGTTCAACAGCAAATAGATGCGCGGCGGGGCGGCGATGGGGATGATGTGATTTCGCGTGCGCTCCGGTTGCAGACCGCCGGTGAGCCGGGCTTCAGCGATGCGCAGATCCGCAGCAATATTGTTGGTCTCCTGGTCGGCGGGCCGCCACAGCCCCCCATGGTCTTGCCCCAAGCCCTGGAGCAATTGTTGCGGCGTCCGGATGCGCTCGCGGCGGCGCAGGCGGCGGCGCGCGCCGGCGACGATCGGCTGCTGGCCGCGCATATCACCGAAGCCATGCGCTTCGATCCGCTGGCGCCGTGGATGCCGCGCGTTGCGCGTGCCGCGCGCTCGGTTGGTCAGGGCAAGTCCGCGCGGATAATTCCGGCCGGGGCCACCGTGCTCGCCAGCATAGCCTCGGCGATGCGTGATGCGCGGCGCGTGCCCGAGCCCAATCGCTTCGATGCGACGCGGACGGCCGAGCAATATCTCCATTTCGGCTACGGCGTTCACCAGTGTTTCGGGCTCGAGATCAACCGCGCGACGCTGCACCTGATGCTCAAGCCATTGCTCAGGCGCGGTTCGTTGCGGCGCGCGCCCGGCCGCGCGGGACGGCTCCAGAAGAATGGCGTGTTCGCAAGTTCGCTCGTCGTGGAATTTGATTGAGAAGCGGGAGCAACGGGGGGAAGAAGTGAACCAGGCAATGCTGACGATCGCCGCACGCATCGACGTGAGCGACCTCGATACGGTGCGGGCGCTGATCGCCGCGCTCGGCAATCCGGCAGGGCCGATCGCCGTGGCACTCGCCGGCCCGGGCAACGCTGCATTCCTGCATTTTGCCAGCCTTCACGCGATCCGCTCGCACCGCGCGGGACGCGCCTATATCGTGCTCGAATTGTCCGCAGATGGTGCACCAGACGCCGTTTTCGGCGAGCTGGCCAGGCGTGCCGGCGCTTATTTGACGCCGATCTTCCGGTTCGCCGAGCAAGGCCTTGCGCCCTCGCGGCTCGCTGATTTCCTGATGCGCCACCGGATCGATGCCGGCTATCGGCTGTTCCAGCCTGCCGGGCTCGCTTTTTCGGGGGTACCCGGGCTGTCGGTTCAGCAGATTAAACTGGAGTGCGCGCTCGCTGAGCGGGTCGCCGTTTTACTGTCGCAGCAGGGAGAGTCCGCGTCGTCGCTGGCGCGGCTGGAGGCGGTGAAGCGGGCGCTCGCGGCGGATGCGGCCTTTGCCTGGGCAAGTGAGCCAGCGCCAAATCCGCCACCTGGCCCGACCGCGGACCCTAGCCTCGGCGCGAAAATCGCAGCCTTGCTGCCGGTGCTGATAACCGCCTTCCTGTGGCCGATCCTGATCGTGGCGATCACGCTGGCCTGCTCGATCGCCTGGCCCGCAGCGTGGCTGCCCGCCGCGACGATCCGCTTTCTGCTGCTTGCCGCGGGTCTCACCCTGCTGTTCGCGCTGACGGCGCTGATCTTGCTTTATCTCGTCTTCCGCGGCGGTGAAGATACCGACTGGACGTCGGACGCGGCGCCGACGCTCGATCAGGCAGCGGCGATGTTCGCGCACGAAAATGCACCGGGCTTCGCGCACAATCACATGATGTCGCACACCGTCCGTAAGCCCGGGATTCTACGCTTCTTCACCATCCGCATCGCTTTCTGCGCGATCGGCACGCTGAGCAGCCTCAATCCCAGGCAAGGCTTTCTTGGCGATATCGGGACCATTCATTTTGCCCGTTGGGTATCGTTGCCCGGCACACGCGACGTACTGTTCTTCTCCAATTACGGCGGCAGCTGGGAAAGCTATCTCGAGGATTTCATCACGCGCGCGCATGAAGGGTTGACTGCGGTTTGGTCGAACACGGTAGGCTTCCCGCGTGCGCGCAATCTCTTCTTCGGTGGCGCGACCGATGGCGAACGTTTCAAGCGCTTCGCGCGGCAGAGCATGCGCTATACGCCGTTCTGGTACAGCGCCTATCCGACGTTGACGACCGCGAACATCCGCACCAACGCGCGGATCCGACGCGGCCTGCATGCGCGCACGGAGATCGAGGCGGGACGTTGGCTCACGCTCTTTGGCTCGGCGCCGCGCCCGGCGAGCAAACTCGATACCACCCAGATTCAGAGCATCATATTCGGCGGGCTCGGTTTCAAGCCGGCCGGGCGGCTGGTGACGGTGCGGCTTGGCACGGACGTGGCGCGCAACCGCACATGGGTGCGGGGGGTGATGGCGTTGCTGAGTTTCAATGATGGGCGCTACATTAAGGAACAGGTGGTGGTCACGTTGGCGTTGACGGCGACGGGGCTGGCCAAGCTCGGTTTGCCCGACGCGGCGCTGGAGACGTTTCCGGCGGCGTTTCTGCTCGGCATGCGGGGGGAGGGGCGCGCGCGCATTCTGGGCGACGATCCGGGATGCGCGGATTGGTGGTGGGACCAGGGCGAGATCGAGGCGGCGCTGCTCGTGTATGGCGATGACGACGCCGCGGTGGCGGCGCAGGTCGGCACGCTGGAGGCGATGCTGGCGGGCGCCGGCACGATCGTCGACCAGATCGATCTGACGCCGGTGGGCAAGGAGCTTACCGATCGCAAGGAACCGTTCGGCTTTGTCGATGGTGTATCCCAGCCGGCAATCCGCGGCACCTATCGCGGCCTGCGCAACGCCGATCCGATCCATGTGATCGAACCCGGCGAGATCATCCTGGGCTATCCCGACAATCGCGGATCGGTCCCGCCCGGCCCGTTGCTCGAGGCGCGTGACGATCCGGCGATGATGCTGCCGATCGCCGGCGAGGATCACGGCTTTACCGAATCGATCAAGGCCAATCCGCGGCTGATCGGCTTCAACGGCAGTTATCTCGTGATCCGCCAGCTCGAGCAGGACCATGACGCCTTTTGGGCCTATTGCGCGACGCAGGCGCAAAAGTTCGCCGGCCGCTTCCCCCCGCCGGCAATCTGCGACGCCGAGTTCATTGCCGCCAAAATCATCGGTCGCTGGCCCGACGGCTCATCGCTCGCCCGCAATCCCTACATGTCGGCGACCAAGCTCAACGCGCTCTACGGCGGCCACGCGGCGGCGACGACGATGCGCGAGCAGGCCGCACCAGCCGATCCGGCCGCCACCCCGATCGCGAGCGGTGATCGCACGCCCGGCGTTGCCCAGGCGGGCGGGGGGACCAGGCCGCCGGTCATGCCGGACAATGACTTCCTGTTCGGAACGGAAGACCCGCAGGGGCTGCGCTGCCCCTTTGGCGCGCATGTTCGCCGGGCCAATCCGCGCGACAGTCTCAGCCCCGGGTCGATGGAGCAGGTCGAGATCACCAATCGTCACCGCACGATCCGCATCGGCCGTGGCTTCCCCGCACAAGCGGGGCGTAACGCCGGGCTGATGTTCATGTGCCTGAACGGCGATATCGAACGGCAGTTCGAATTCATCCAGCAGACCTGGATGGGCAGCACGAAATTCCACGGTCTCGATCGCGAGAGCGACGTGATTGCGGGCAATGGCAAACCGGACTGCAACGCCTTCACGATCCCGGTGCGCACGGGCCCCGTGGCGCTTGATCCGTTGCCGCGTTTCGTGACGCTGCGGGGGGGCGGATATTTCTTTCTGCCAGGGCGGCAGCTGCTCAATTATCTTGCTGTGCCGGCAGACGTCGCACCGTGACGATACGCAAGGACGAACGATGCGGAGGACGAACGACGCGCAGGACGAATGTTGATCGAATGGCCCGGAATCCCCCGGTCGTCGCAGGCCGGATGCGACGGCACCGGGCAATCGTGGCCTGATGATAGTCAGGGTCGATTGGCCGGTGCCCATCGCGAACGCCATTTCGGCACAGCCGTTCAGGTGTAGACGGTATATAAGCTGACCATCACGAACAGCGGCAAGCATGCCATTACGAGTGCTACAAAATTCCTCATTGTACGGTTCCTTTCGCAAAGTGTTGTTGGTTATTGGAGTGAAGTGCCGGGCGGGCAGCCGCGCTGCCCATGGGGGGCGACCAGTTGGCCGGATCAAACGGCAACCAATGTTGCGGCTACCGATACTAAAGCCCGGCGCCCCGCGCCCACCGACATCATAAATCCGACGTGGTTGCCGATCGGCTTGACGGGAGCGGCTTGCAGGGGCGCGCGCATGTCGATCGGGGGGCGATCACGGTGCAGCCCGGGGCGCGTTTGAAACCGACATTGGCGGGCAGTTCCGCGGCGCGGATCTGCGGCGCGAAGATGCACGCCCCGGCTAAGAAACCAACCAGCATCAGCTCATAAAAGCGATCTTTTCGTGTCATGATACTCTCTCTCACACAATGACGGGAGCGGTCGGCTCCCGGTGCCTGTCTCCTTGCACCGCCCGGCAGGCGGGTCATCTCGCGTGCGACCGCAGCGCCGGGATTGCGACCAGACGGCATCGTTTCCGCAGGGCGCGCCGTTAAGGCGGCCGCAGCACCGACGCCAAGACGGGGGCAGATCAGCAGGCACTGCCTGGTCAATCCGCGCGGGGCTGCGCGCCGCGTATGCCGCAGCCGAGGCGTTACGATGCTTGCGGCGCTTGCGACGGGTGCGACCAAGCTGCGACGAAAGTAACATGCTGATCGACCGAGAGCATCGCATCCCTCTCGCAAAGAAGATCGATTCGCTGCACACTAAAGCAGCGTGCAGGAGGGGCGATATGGCGCGGCTCGAAAGTATCGACGATGTTATCTTCCCTGATTTCGTCTCCGCCGATGCAGCCAAGCTATGGTTGTCGAAGCATTTTGGCCATGAAACCGAACCGGCGCGCATTCTGGCCATCTCGGCCGAAGCGGTGGGACGCTTTTTGGGCGCGGCACGGGTCGGCTATGGCGAGGTCGAGCCCGGGGCAGGCTCGATCTCGATCCGGCTGGACTGGACGCGGCGCCACGGGGTGACACTTGGCGGGCACCTCCCGCTTGATAGCGATGCTGAGATTGTGCGGGAATATCGGCGCGGGCGTACCGTGGTGGTGCCCGACGTGGGCGATGCGGCCCCCGCGCGACAAGCCGCGCTCTCGGCGGGGGCGCAAATCCGCTCGTTCGTCGACGTGCCGCTGATCGACGACGGCGAACTCGTCGCGCTATTGATGATCAGCGACGACAAGCCGCGGCGTTGGTCGCCCGAAAACGTCACCTTTATCGCGCAGACCGCAGCTCGGATCTGGAGCGCGCTGCGTCATCTGCGTCTGACGGCACGATTGCGCGAAAGCGAGGAGCAGTTCCGAACGCTCGCCGAAAACATGCCGGGCTTGTGTTGGGTCGGCAATCATGACGGCACGGCCCATTGGGCCAATCTGCGCTGGCATGCGATGTTCGACGGCACGGGGGCGGAGCGTGGCGATCTCTCCGGCGTTTGCCATCCCGCCGACCTATCCCTGGTACGCGAAACGTGGGCGGCGATGCGTGAGCGGGGAGAGATGGCGGAACTGCGGCTGCGCATGCGCGGCATGGACGGCGCCTATCGCCCGTTTCTCGGCAAGGTCTCACCCGTTCGCGACAGCGCCGGCGCGGTAGTGCGCTGGTGCGGCACGCTGCTTGATCTCAGCGAGGCGGAATCGCACGACCGGCGCAGCAGCGTGTTGCGCACGTTTCACGATCGTACGCGCGACTTGACCGATCCACATCAGATCCTGACCGCGCTCGCACAAATCCTGAAAGATCAGCTCGACATCTCGCATATCCTTTATGGCGAAGCCGATGATGGAGAGAGTGATCGACCCACGTTGTTTCACGCGGCGGGCGGGCGGGCATCCGAGCTTGTCCGCAACCCACTGCTCGATCGGGCATTCGCGCAGATGGCGACGGCCAAGCGACAACGCACGGTGGTGATCGACGACAACGCCAGGCTCAATCGCGCGCTGGACGATCCCGTGCGGCTCTCGGCTGAACAGCTCGGCGTGCGAGCCGCGATCAGCGTACCCATCGTCAAGAACGCGAAGCTGGCCGGCGGATTGTCGGCGCTAAACGCCACACCGCGCCGCTGGCTGCGCCATGAGATCGAGTTATGCGAGGATCTGGCCGAGCGCACCTGGGCGACGCTCGCCCGTGCCCGGACCGAAAGGGCATTGCAGGAACGCGAACGCAACCAGGCCTTTCTGATCGACTGGAGCGATGCGGTGCGCAGCGAAGCTTCGCCCGACGCGATCATGAACGTAACGCTTGAACGGCTTGGTCGTCATCTTGGGGTGACGCGGGCGACCTATTCGGAAAGCGACGATTCAGGACGGCTTTTTTCGATCCTTGGGGAATGGCGCGATGGCGTGAGGAGCATCGCCGGCACCAATTTCGCGCTGGATGACATCGGGGCGACGGTCGAGCGGGAATGGGTCGCGGGGGAAATCGTGCGCTACGACGACATAACGACTGACCCGCGGATCGAACCATCGGCGCGGCCCGCATATTGCGCCGCGGAAATCCTCGCCTTCGTCAGCGTTCCCTTGAGCGATGACGGCATGGTGCGCTCTGCCATGTCGGTGCAGCTTGATCGCCCGCGTCGCTGGCGGGACAGCGAAATACAAGTGATCCGCGACGTTGCGGAACGGACCTGGGTAGCACTGGCGCGAGCGCGCGCGCAGGCAGCGTTACAAGTGCGCGAACGCGACCAGGCCTTCCTGATCGCGTGGACGGATAGCATTCGCAGCGAAACCGATGCGCGCACCATCCTGTCCGAAACGCTCGCCCAGCTCGGCTCGCATCTCGGCGTATCCCGCGCCAACTATGCCGAATTGACACCAGACGGCACCGCGCTGTGCGTTCTTCAGGAATGGACGCAAGGGGTGGTGCGCGTGATCGGTCGAGCGTTTCCGCTGACCGCACTTGGCGCGCGCGTGATCGCCGATCACCTGACTGGCCAGCCCTTCAAAGTGAATGACGTGTTCGCCGACGATCGCTTCGACGAGAGCAATCGCCCCCTGTACGAATCGGTCGGCGTGACGGCCGCGCTGACCGTACCGATGTTGCGGGGCGGGGCGCTGGTCGCCGTGCTGTCGCTGCAACAAGCGCAGCCGCGCAGCTGGACCGATGCCGAGACGGAGTTGGTGCGCGACGTCGCCGATCGCACGCTCGCCGTGCTCGAGCGGGCCCTCTCCGAGGAACGGCTGGCCGAAAACGAGGCGCAGCTTGCTGCGTTCATGATCAACGCGCCCTTGGCGATGCATCTGAAGGATGCCGAGGGGCGGTATATCCGGGTCAATCCAGAGGTCGCCCGCGCCATTGGGCGGCCGCTCGACGAACTTCTGGGCAAGCACCCCGATGAACTGTTCCCGCCCGATATCGCCCAGATCGTCAACGAGCTGGAGCGTCGCGCGCTGGCCGGGCAGGTGGCGAGCGTGGAGGCGGATCTCGATCCGTCGTTCGAACGGCGCTACGGCTCGATCCTGTCGATCGTGTTCCCGATTCCGGGTAATGGTGGCATTACCCGGACGGCAGGGTTCACCATCGACCAGACCGAACGCAAGCGCGCCGAAGCGCAACTCGCGCAGTCGCGCGATGCGCTGTATCAGGCGGAGAAGCTGTCGGCACTGGGCTCGCTGCTGGCCGGTGTCAGCCATGAGCTGAACAATCCGCTGTCGATCGTCGTGGCGCAGGCGGTGATGATGGAGCGCCAGGCGGCCGGCAGCGAGCTGGCCGAGCGCGCGCAAAAGATCCGCCGGGCGGCGGATCGCTGCGCGCGGATCGTCCAGACATTCCTCGGCATGGCCCGTCAGAAGCGGCCCGAACATGCGCCGATCGATCTCAATGCCGTGACCAGCGCAGCGCATGAACTGGCGGATTATGGGTTGCGCACCGATGGCATTGTCACCGTGCGTGATCTGGCCGCGTCGTTACCCCCCATCCTGGCGGATTCGGATCAGCTGCACCAGATCATCATCAATCTGATCGTCAACGCGCAACAGGCGATGGTTCATGCCAACGCTGCGGATCGCACGCTGACCTTGACCACCGCGCGCGGACCCGAGCCCGGCACCGTCATCCTCGATGTGCGCGATACCGGGCCGGGCATTCCGGCGCACGTTCGGCGGCGCATCTTCGAACCCTTTTTTACCACCAAGGCGCATGGCCATGGCACCGGGGTCGGCCTGTCCTTTTCGCAAGGTCTGGCGGAGGCGCATGGCGGGCGGCTCGAGGTGCGGCACGCCGAGCGTGGCGCATGGTTTCGATTGACGTTGCCGATCAACGCGCACGCCGCATTGCAGGTGGCGCCTGAACAGCAGCAGACCATCGCAGCGCGCAAGCGCCATGCGCTGGTCATCGACGATGAGGCGGAGATCGCCGAATCGCTGGCGGATTTCCTGTCGATCGAGGGGTTCGAGTGCGTGGTCGCGGTGGGGGGGGCCGCCGCAAGATCGTTACTGGAACGGGAGGTTTATGATCTGGTCATCAGCGATCTGCGCATGCCCGGGCTGGACGGGCCGGCGCTGTTTGCGTGGATTGCGGAGACGCGACCGGACCTGGTCGATACCGTCGCCTTTGCCACCGGCGATACGCTGGGCGTATCGGCGGGGCGCTTCTTCAGCGAGGCGCAACGCCCGGTGCTCGAAAAGCCCTTCACGCCCGAAGCGGTGCGCCGCCTGCTCGAACGAATGGATTTGGCATGAATGGTCCGTACATCATCGTTGTCGACGACGAGGAGGATCTGCGCGAGCCGGTCGCTGCGTATCTGAGCGAACAGGGGCTGGTGGTCGACGAGGCGGGCAGTGGTGCGGCGCTCGACGCGCTGCTCGCGCGGCGGACGCCCGAACTGGTCGTGCTCGACGTGACCATGCCGGTGGAGGACGGGTTCAGCATCGCGCGGCGCCTGCGCGGCAGCTACGGCGCGCTCGGGATCATCATGCTGACCGCACGCCGCGATGTGATCGACCGTGTCGTCGGGCTGGAACTGGGTGCGGACGATTATGTCATGAAGCCGTTCGAGCCGCGTGAATTGCTCGCCCGGATCCGCTCGGTGCTGCGCCGGTTGAGCGCCGACGTGCCCGCGCCAGTCAGCGCCCCGGCCGCGGATCCGGCCCCCCAGCCTGAACCCGAGCCTGAACCCGAGGCCGATGAGGACGGTGTCGACCAGTGTGCGCCGCCGCCGCCGGGCAGTGGTTACCAGACCGAATTCTGGATCCCGACGGCGCGCGGCGAGATTCGCATCCCGGTGGAGACGATCGAGTGGATCGAGGCGGCCAAGGATTATGCGCTGCTCCACACGGCCGATCGCAGTCACATGATCCGGGTGACGATGCAGGCGCTGGAGGAGGGGCTCGATCCGGCGCAGATGATGCGGGTGCACCGTTCGGCATTCGTACGGCCAAGCGCCGTGCTGCAGATCAACGCGGTGGGCCGGCATATGGTGCTCGTGACGCGCTCGGGCGCCAGCATCCGCGTCGGCCCGCGGCATTGGGACGAGGTCAGCTACCGATTGAGAAACTGATGGTTGCCGGCGTCCGGACGGGCCAGGCAAAGGGGCCACTCGCGCTATCTGCGGACCTCCGCAGATAATAGGAGTGGTGCCCGAGGGCGGGTCGGCACACCCAGCCCTAAAACCGCAGAAAACCGTGCTTTTAATGCGTCCCGAACGGCGGTGATGTACCGTGTCCATGTACCGTTACCGATGGCGGCTGGCAGACGCAAGCCGAGCCCCGGATCATTAGTCTGGAGGAGCTACTAATCTCTCCTGTTTCCCTGGCAACAATAGATGTTGGGATCGTGGATATTCTACAGATGTGTAATAATACTCTCTGGTGGAACTGCAATTATTGAGAGAGCGTGAGAATTACGATTCACATGGCGGCTAAATAGATTCATAGACGATGGCGGCCCGTGGTCGGGCGAGGGGACATTCCATGGCTAATAACAACACCGATATCATTGCTCCTGAGCTGCCAACTGCGTGCGACGTCATGCAGCTATCGGATGGCATCATCGTGCATCGCATGGGGGGCGGCATCCTGGCCGTAGATCAGCCCGACGACGTGGGGAGGCTGCAGCGCGTCATCCTGACCGAGGAGGACCTGCGGGACATGCTGGCCTGGCTGGGCTGAGGGCAGACCGTGAGGAAGCCGACGAAATAAAGTGGGCGCGGATTGACGTGGACGCGCCCTACCTTATGCCTCCGGGCATCACCAGATGCGGGGCGGGAATGGGCATAGTTCAATGGGTTTTTGCCGATAGGGGCGACATCATAATCCTTGCTGGCCTATGTGCCGTGGCCGCTATTAGCTCGGCAGTATTTGCGACGCGCCGACGCTACGGTATCTGGAGGCGTTCACGAATTCGGCCTGACGCTAACGAACTATGACTTCGTTAAACTGGTAGGGCGGCGGCGGGCCTAGAAGGTTACGAAGCACCATGCCGTCTCGGTCAGCTCATCCGGCAGCTTTCGGAGCCCGAGGGCTTTCTGCAGCACAGCCATCGCTTGGATCATCGCGGCGCACTCGGGGCCGCCAAGCATGTCGTTTTTCCGATAGGCCTCGATCCGCTCCAGCAGGACCTTGGCGGGACCTGGGGCATCCGCCTCGTTCAGCAGGGTGAACTCGCGCAAGGCGACGATGAAGGAGGGCTTTCCGCGCATGCGCATAATGTGAACGGGGGCGGCCTCAGGGTCCAGTAGGGAGAGGCGGCGGGGCGGGGCGCTGTAGTCTCTAGATCGAAAAAGAACCCCTGCGGCTCCCTAAGTGACCTTGCGGTGACATGGGGAGGCGAGGGGTTGTTTAGGCGGCCTGAGAGGGCCGTAGAGTCGCCTACCGGGCGCGGCGGTACATGGGGGCCCGCAGCTCCTCTTCGAAGCTGTATGGGGCCTCCAGGGAGTCTGTGTCAGGCTCCTCCCAAGCGACGGGGTCGGTGCTCTGGCCTGCCGCCTGGATCGTGCCGATAGCGGCGAGCTTTCCGGCCCGCTGGTAGAGGGCTCCGCTCTTTGCTTGGTCGGTGACTGGGCGGCTCGACAGTGCCCCCATCGCCCTTTGGACTTCGCGGGGCGAGCTGGCTGTCAGGATGGCGGCGGTGTGGTCCTGGACGTCCCGCCTGAACCGGAGCGTCCCCTTAGGGTTCCCACGAAGCGCTGCGGTGGCGAGAGCCGAGAACGGGCGGCCCGTGGCCACTTTGCGAGCGACGTCCACCATCGTGCCGAGATGGCCCGCTGTTTCCTCCAGGCCGCCGCCAGACCGGCCCGCTCGGTCGACGGCGGCGAAGGTGCGGAAGGCGTCGTCCTCGGCTCCAAGGCGGTCGTCTAGGCTGCGGAGGACCCCAGGGCGGCCTGACATGGTTTCAATCGCAGTCTGCTTGGCAGCATCTCCAGGGGAGGAGAGGACTCCAGCGCCTGATAGGCCCAGGGGGGACCTGACAGCCTGTGCGACGTTGGCCGTAGGGCGGAGGCTAGCCTTTGTGGCCATGTCGGCCAAGGCTGTGCGAGCCCCTACCATCCAGCTTTCTTGAGCGGGCTGGGGCATGGCGCGGCGCTGCGCTTCGATCTCCGGTCCCGAGAGCTTGCCGACATCCGCGCCGCGCTCCAGGCCCTCCCTCAATGCCATCTCATCGGCGTAGTTTGCGGTAACGTCGGCATAAGCCTGGTTCTGCGATGACAGGGCCCCGCGAAGGTCCCGCGCCCGGCTATTAATGTGAACCGAGTTGGTCGTGTCGACGGGGCGGAAGCCGGAGGTGTTCATGGCCGCCTGCCCGTTGTCCCGCATGGCGCGAATGACTTGGTCAAAGCCCTCGGTTGAGAGCGTCTCCACTCCGCCAATGTTCCCGTCCGGGTCTAGGGCGAACCCCAGGGCCCGTGGGTCCCGCTGGGCATTGCGGATGTTGCGGACGGCCTGGGGGACGGCATCGCGGAACGCTGGGGTCTGCATGATCCGGGCCATCTCAGGGGTGACCACCACCGGCTGGGCATAGGCGGCACGGTAACCAGGTTCGGAAGCTGCCGAGGCACGGGCGCGGATTGCCTCCACCTCTGCGATGGGGTCGATCGTGGGCCCCAGTTCGTCGGTGATGTGTCGTCGGATACGGGGCCCCGTCTGGGCCTGGCGGTCTGCAAGCACGCCACGGGAGCGGGCGGCCATCGTACCTTTGCCCTGCAGTGCCCAGGCGGCGGTGTCCCGGAGGGGCTCGCTGACATCGGCTGGCATCGACGGCACGTAGAGCGCCCCACGCCGGTTGACCTCCGTAGCGACGCTGGCAGGGGTGGCGGGGATGGTCCGGGTCCCGCCGCCTGTCGCGATCGTGGCGTCCCGCATCTCGCGATTGATGATGCGTTCGGCCTGGGCCTGGGCGGCGGCGGTGGCGGGAATGAGCGGCTGGCCTAGAGCCCGACGCGGCAGGTTCGCTGCGGCGGTCAGGACCCCATTCAGGCCTGGGATGTTACGCCGGGCCGTCGAGATTGTGTCCCCCAGCTTGCGGGCCGCAACGGGCGCTACTCCACCAAGGACTCCTCCGAGGGCCCCGCCGTTTACCGCATTGGCTAAGCGGCCCTCGCCGGTATCGTTGAGGGCTCCCGTGCCTACGCCGTACAGAACCCCGTTGAGAGCCCCATTTCCGACACCGGCTAGGAGCTTGCCGCCCTGGAAGACCTTGGCGGCTGGTAGGAGGAAGCTGGAACCGAACCCCGCCCAACCTGCCGCGCTGGCGATGTTGGGATGGTCAGCCTCCAGCCGGGATTGGTCGCGTTCGCTGTCGGCTGCTCCCTCATCATAGGCTTGGCCGGGATGCCAATCGGTCATGCCAAGACCGGCCCCGATCGTGTTCCCAAGGGCCCCGCCAGAGCCTGCTAGGAACTTGCTGGACCCTGGAATGAGGCCGTCCATGAACTCGCCAGCGGTGGCTGAGACGGTCTGGAAGGCGGTGTTTGGTTGGGCTTTGAGTTCCTCGCTGGGGCCTTCGGGGACGGCGGGGGCCTCTGCGGGCTCGTACAGGACAGACCCGCCCACGTCGGGGTTGCGGTCGCGGGCGGCGATGAAGGCCTGGGCGTCGGCGTCGGTCACGTCAAAGCCACGCGAGCGGGCGAAGCCTTGCAAGGAGTCGGCGGTGGACCGAGGGTCCTGCGCCAGGGCCGTGTAGAGCGCCTCATCATCTGCGGACATCCTGCCGCCTCGGAGGTCCTTGGCGGTGGTATTCTCCGAGGCGATGTAGGTTTCTATTTCGGCCTCGGTCGCTCCCTGGTCGATCATGGAGGCGATATTGGATTTGATCCTTGTGGGATCGGACATTGATTATTCTCTTGGGTGGAGCGCCGCTAGACGCCGTGGGGACAGCCCGTGTGCACGGGGCCGCCACCGGAGCCTCCCAGCCCATCGTTACGCAGCGTTCCTGCAGACTAGCGGGCACTGTAGGAGCGAGGCGGATAGGCGGGGAGGGCGAATGCAAACGGGGGGCTGGCCTGGGGTCTTCCCAAGCATCTGACCGCGCCCGTCTACATTAGGGGGGACTAAAGCCTGCCGGGCCGGGGCCGGACGGGTGATGTACATAAGGGGGCACTAAGGAGTGGCTGTACCGACCCATCACGATCTTGACTATCGGTCAGGGAGCGTCATGCCCAGCCGATGGCCCATCGTACCCCCCTGGAAAGCTACCACGTCGTGATGATGTCGATTGAAGAGCTGGTCGTTAAATGCGGCGGTGTCTTAGACATGGACGCCTGCGTGGACCTTGCCGACATAGGCACTGTTCTGGTCGAGGCTTTGGGGCTTCCTGAAGGAGTTACCCCTCCACATTGGTCGATGTAGCGCTGCCTACTGTGGCGGGCTCATGCGGAGATGCCCATTAGGTAGCACTAAGTCAGCGGCGGGAGCCCGCTAAGACCGGATGGGACCCTGCGGGGGCAGATGGGACCCAAGTTGCCCGGATGGAACCCTGGAGCCGTATGGTGCCCAAGGTGAAATAATCGGGCAGCTCTGCAGCGTTTCTGGGGACCCGTTGCGTGCATCAGGGTCCGAGTTGTGGCGTTGGCGGTCGAGCGAAGCCGCCTGTTTCGAACCGGATTGCAGCGAGGCCAGCGGGTCCCCAGGCGGTGGGGCGGGAGGGACCCAAAACACAAAGGGCCATTGCGGAGCGCGGAAGTCCTGGGGTTCGGCAGACGGTCCAGTCGGGGCGGCCTGTCACCGGGGCGGGGGCGGTAGGGACTGGTAGGGCCTGGGGCGGATTGATGGCATTGGCTTCGGTTCAGACGCTGCCGATCGTGTCGGAGACATTCCGGTGACATTTGGAAAGCGTTTTAGTGTGTTATTCGTGTACTACAGCGGCGGCGTCGCGGTGCGATCGTGGGACCTGCCGTGCCACCGGCCCAGGCCGTGCCACCGGCCCAGGCCGTGCCTCGCCGTCCCGTTGAGGTATACCTGAGCGGGACATGGAGGCGAGACACATTCTCCGTCTTAATAGGGTTGACTTAGGGCAGCGAGACGCTCACTTAGGTGTCATCTAGACCCTAACGAGACGGGACACCTACACTGTGGCAAGCATCATCGGTTACGCCAGGGCCTCAACGGACGATCAGGACTGCACGATTCAGGAAGCGGCCCTGTGGGCGTCGGGGTGCACCATCGTCCGATCGGAGAAGAAGAGCGGCACGACGATGGCGGGGCGGGCGGAGCTGGATACGATCCTGGGGTTCCTGCAGGCAGGTGACACCTTGATGGTCACGCGGATTGATCGCCTCTCTCGCTCCGTCGCGGACCTGGAGGCCCTTGTGGCCACCGTGAAGGATCGGGGGGCGTTCCTGCGAGCCACAGAGCAACCGATTGATACGTCTAGCCCGGCAGGCACGGCGTTCCTGCAAATGCTGGGGGTGTTTGCCCAGTTCGAAACGGCCCTGCGGCGCGAGCGGCAGATGGAGGGCATTGCCAAAGCTAAGGCGGCAGGGGTCTACAAAGGGCGGAAGCCGACCGTGGACGCCGCCCAAGTCCAGGCATTGCGGGCGGAGGGCGTTGGCGCTGCGGCGATAGCGAAGCGCCTGGGGATCGGCAGGGCATCGGTCTACAGGGTCCTAGGGACTGCCGAGCCCGATGGTGCCTGATCTCTTTCCTCTACCATTCCCTTTCCTGCCTGATGCCGAACCGAGAGAGACCTAACGTGGCGAGAGAACTTAAATGGACTGCGGAAGAGCTGGCGATAGCTGAGTTGACCGACGTCCCCGAACTGACCGTGCGGGAGCATAAGCATTCGGCAGTGCTGGACGCGGCCCAGGCGCTGCGGGCAGGCGCTGAGTTCCCGCCTGTACGCGTCGCCCGGATAGGGCCCGCGCTGTACGTCCTTGACGGCAGGCTGCGTATGGCGGCGGCGGAGCGGAACGGCAGGACGACGATTGCGGCCTTCGTGGCGCGGATGACCTGGGCCCAGGCGAGCGCTTATGCCGCGACGGCCAATGTGGGACACGGACGACCCTTAGGGGACCGAAAGTCGAAGGGGCGGGCACTGGAGATGTTCCTAAAAGACCCCGCCAGCGCCAAGCTGTCACACCGGGAAGTGTCGAGGGCCTTGGGTGGGATCGTCTCACACGTCACCGTCATGACCTATCGGGACCGGATGGGCCTGGCGGGCTTGAAGGGCGCAAAGAAACTAGAGCCCGGAGAAGCCGAGCGACGGGCACGGGAGGCCGCGCAGGACCGAGTGGGCGAGACGGCTCGGAAGAACTTGAAGGGCCTGGAGGGACTTTACGGGCGAATGTCCGACCCGGTCAGCCGGGCGTTCTTCCTCGACAGCATGCGGGCCGCATTAGGGGACATGGAGACTGCCGGGAACGTCGAGGCCGTCGAGGGGTTGGACATCTAGAAACTGGCGGAACTGCGAGCTTTTCGAACGGTGACTGTTAAGTTTGGGCGTCATGGGTAACAGCGGCGGGCGTGAATGCGCGGAAGTCCTGAGGTTTTGTTAATCCCAACTCCCTGTTTTTGATACCTCTGTTTTACAATCCAGGCCGCCACCGAGGAAAGTCCGGTATTGCGCGGACCCTTTTTGACGATCGTCCGTCCGCTATTCGCTTGTTAGAAGCGGGTGTCCTACAAGGGTAACTGGGGGACAAGCTATGCTAAATACAATGATGGCCGTAGGACTCGCTGCGATGATAGGTTCGCCTCAGTCGGCACCTTTGTACCTAAAATGTGAGACAATATCTGGGCCGCAACATTCTCTTTATGAGATGTACACGAAGCCTCCTGCCAGTCGAGACGCATACCTTGCGGACATTTGGAAAGGCGGCATGGTATTTGCGATTGTCTCTGTGCCGCAGAGCTGGATCGTTGACTTTGCTGGCGGGGGCATCCGTCCTGCGGTTGGGAGCGGCAATACCTTCGATCACCTGAAGGTGACTGAGGGGTCTGTGGAGGCGTCATCCTACAGCGAGAACGGCACCATGCGGTTTTTCAGTCTGGATCGGCTGAGCGGAGCTGTTGAGGTTACGCTTCACGTAACATCGGAAGACGCGGCTCAGTGGAAGGCTGCGCATGGGAAAGCGTTCCCCCTTATCTGGACGTGGGAGCAGTCATGCACGACTGTCGCGCGGATCGGGTAGGGGCGCAGCATTAGACGCCCGGTATGACGTCGCGCGGGAGCCTACCTATCGCCTCAGCCATCGTAGAGATTGGCGTGCTGCCATACTCCTCTCCCTCGGTGCGGGGCGCATGGCCCTCGGGCTTCCGGGTTCATCCCGATCCGGCGTTAGAGGGCGCTAGTAGCGCGCTAAAAGTGGCCTTCCGAGCCCATGTCGAAGCGTCGACGGGGAAGCCGTCCCCAGTAAGGCTCGCAGTCCAGATCAAGAGGCGTGCCGCCTAGCCGGATGCTAGATAGACGGGAATATTCATTTACTCTTCCCTTCGGGCCCATTCCACTGGTTTGCGAAGTGATGGCCGGGAGGGACACACAGCATACGAGTACCATAACTCGGCTGCAGCTTTGGGCTGAATCCACCGGGCTTTAAGCGGGGAATCGCTACACGCAACACGGCGCTATCCCAGTCTCCGCTTTTCTATCACCAAGTTCGCGGGCATGTTTACGCAAAGTAAGGAGAGTGGCGTGAAGATCGAGGCCGACCTACCCGAGAACGTTGCCGAATTTGTCTTTGATACTCGGGATGCCATTCCACTCGCTGAGCTTGCCGACAGCTTCAAGGCTTTAGATAGGCTGTTTGTAAGAGAGTCAAAGTCGGGTGCACACCTTGCAATAGCTGAAATACGTAAGGGCAGTATCGTCGCTCTGCTGGCACCATTTGTGCCGTTCATGGGACAGGCGGTCGAATTTGCAACACGATCCACTGAGGTCGCTGAGTTCGTGAAGAGGCTTCGTGACGGATTAAATGCTTTTGCCGGGATCGGTGACGGAGCCGTCACGGTGCCACTTCAGTCCGATGACCGCGACGTTGCAGCGGATATAGCAGCTCTCGTAAAGCCCCTAGCGGGCCGCCAAGGGAGTCGATTGGACGTCGCGCACATCAAGTACCGGAGTCGATCAAAGGAGCGCACGGTAGAGCTTGAGGTTTCGTACGGGTCGACCGAGATCGACCGAATAGCCGTGAATGCAGGTCGCGCTACCGAGCAACTTGTGGCTATTCCTGAGACATCGCTGGATGAGACGCAGCCACGACTGCTCAGAAAAGTTGTGCTAAGTCTACAACAGACCAATACTGGACCAGCTAAGGCAAGTGGGAAGACGGCTGATCGCGGAATAATTCGATCTGTAACGGAAAAGCCCTTGGCTGTCTATTTTGCTAAAACTATTGAAGATCTAAAGAAAAAGATGGTCGGTCGATCATCTAATCCATTTCGGCAACCGTTTAAGGTTGATGTATTGGTAGAGTATGAAGCCGGCGAGCCAAAATCTTACACCGTGATCGACGTCCATGGCGCTTACCGTCAGCGTAAAAAGAAGGATGCGACGGACCTGCTGGCCTCCGTTGGCTCGGGACCGGCATCTTAGAGGTATGAGAGATTTCCTCTTTTCACACCTGCACTGCTACCAAGTTTGATAGGGCGTCAGTGCGCCGCTGTCAGGACATCCGGCTCATCGGGCAACGCATTCTCCAGGCGTTCGATCACACGCTCTCCAGCCGCAGTGAGCCTGTACAGGAACCGCGAACCGAAAGGGGCTTCCCGGTAGCGTTCTATTAGCTTCCTGCCGGGCCTGCCGTGCCTGTCGGTCTCCGCCAGGGCCTGCAGGTCCGTGTGGATGGTTGACGCAGGTCCGTCCACCTGGTTCGCGACTTCGAGCTGGGAGATTCCTGGGTAGCTCGCTACCGACAGAAAGACCATTGCTCGCCGTAGGGGAGCGCGACGCCCGATAGCGTCCTGTATCACTTCGGAAGCTACTTCGAGCTGGCCGAGTAAATGTTGTTCCCGTTCGGTCAGCGAAGCCTCCGGTGCGGCTATCTGTTCCATCGTGCAATCCCCCGCGCCGAAGGTGGTCGGCTTCGCTGGGGTATATGTGTCCTCTGGGGCGCGGTCGATCCGGGTTTACCTTTGTGGAATGTCCCGCGTTGGTGGCGTCCAGCGGCGTACCCGCGACACATCCAGGCCTGCGTATCTGTGCTGGTCGATCGCGAGGCCTAGCGATGCTGTCTCGCCGTACTCTTCGTTGGCGGTGGCGTTCTTGGGGCGGTGGCCCATAAGGTACTCGCGAGCATCACGCGGTAGCAGCGACTTGCGGGCAGCAGTCGACCAAGAGTGCCGGAACTCCCGCGACGGCTGGCGGCCCTCCCCAATGGGTTTCGCGCCGTGCTCCGCCACATACAGGCTCCACCACTCGCCGAATGTCGGGAACAGGAGATTACGGGCATTTTTAATTGTGAGCTTTGGGAACAGTGCGACCGTTCCCGAACCCTGCAGCCACGTTACGTAATCGAGGAAGCCAAGGTCGATAAGCGGCGCGGGGACTGGGAAGGTGCGAACGCCAGAGTCCTTCTTGGACGTTTTTAGGCTTTGCTGTCCCTTCACAGGGTGCACCCCCGCGTCTGTGATCGTCATCATCCAACGATCGCTGTCGGGGTCGCGAGCGATGTCCGCTACCAGCATCTGCGCGATCTCCTCGGGCCGCGCTCCTGTCCATAGGAGCATAAGCGGTATCCAATAACTGGCCTCCCCGCGCCCTCTCACAGGGCGTTCGCCGTGCGTAAAGATCGGCAGCGCCAAGAACGCCTGTATTTCCGCCAAGCTGAAACCGATGACCTTCCGGCGCTTAGTGCCCTGCGGTGACGTCCGCGCCTTGAACGGATTAGGCAGCTCCTCTGGAATGTCGCCAGCGGTGGCCGCCTTTGTCCACAGGGTTGCTAATGCGCCTACATGGCGGTCAAGCGTGACGGGCGATAGGCGAGGCACCTCGGGCCGGTTGGCGTACAGTGCCGCCAGTTCCTGCAGTGAGGCCGCCCGATGAACACGCGGCACCTTGGCGGGCCGCTGGGCTAGGAGGTTCAGCATGTCCGTGACGGCCCGCCTGCAAAGCGCTGCAGGCGTTACCGGGCCCAGCGCCTCGCGAAGGAACCGCAGCGCTGTCTGTGCACCTTGGCGCGTCGTGGGACTTATTGCCTGGTACGCGGCGTCCATCAAAGCGGTTGCGATCGTCTCGAAGGTCTCCTCCACGGGTGTTTCGCGTGGGGCTTGGAGGACTTCCGGTTGGCGGGGCGGGCGCTGGGGGGCGGCGGGGGTCGGTAGTACGGCACCCGTTTGGCGTTCGAGGATGATCGCGCTGGCGAGGATGGCCGTGTCATTAATCGCTCGGCATAGCTGGCGATAGGCGGGCGTTGCCGTGTCGAACAGCCAGCCCTCAAGGGCCGCGAGACGCGCCGCCGTAGCGGCCCATTCCGAACAGATGCCCTCTATGTCAGCAAGGGCCCGCAACGCCTGCCAGTAGGCCATGTCGCGCGTCGTGCGGGTCTCGGTATCTAACGCGCGTGTCAGGTGCCCCGTGCGCGATTTTCTAGCCACAAAGGCCGTGCTGCTGCCTGGGGTCCATCGAGCGTATTCGTCGTGGTCTAGCATCTCTACGCGGTAGGCCTCGGCAATGAAGGCGATCGTCGGCGTGTCCAGGGGGTCGAACGATCGCTTGGAGGCCCTCCGTGCAAGCGCCACCGTTCGATCATACAGCGCGGCGGCTTCCCGATATCTTTCCAGCACTCCCGGCGCGTCGATCTTGGTAGCTGCGAGCGACCGCTTGAGCTGTGAGTTCGGCGGCGGAATGAATGGGCGCAGGGCGATCGGATACACGCGCCGATAGATCAGTCGGCTCGTTTTGGGGTCGCATTCGACGTAGTCCAAGGCCGCTCCCATGCTGCTTAATGTCCTTCGCAATGTACCGTCTAGGACCTGCGAAGTCACTGAATTCTGGGATTTTCCCGGCTTTCCAGTCCCCTAGGAGGGGAGTGGTGCCCGAGGGCGGGTTCGAACCACCGACACCACGATTTTCAATCGTGTGCTCTACCAACTGAGCTACTCGGGCACACGGCACGTTTCCGCACCGGAAGCGCGCTCTTAGTCGGCGTGCCCACCGCTGTCCAGCCCATCCGGCATGCTATCTGACTCATCGCGCTCGGCCGGGCCGGCGGGGAGGCGATAGCCTTCGCCGAGCCATTGCAGCAGATCACGATCGCGGCAGCCCTGGCTGCAAAACGGCTTCTGCGCCGCGCTCGCGGGTTTGCTGCAGATCGGGCAGGTATCGGTCTTGGCCATCAGTCGGTCTCGAAGATTGCGGCGACGCCGGTGCGGCGGGCGAGCTCGGACGTCCATGTGGGGTGGCGCTCGAGAGTCGCAAGCATGGCTTTGCTGACACGGTGGTGGCGCGGCGCGGGCGGGGGCACGCGTTCGAGCTGGCGGAGCAAAGCGCGGGTGCGCGCGGCGGGATCGCTGCGCAGCAATTCGGGGAGCGACGCATGGAGGCGGGGGCGGACGATCTGGAGGAAACCGAAGCCGTTGACCGCGGTGCGCTCGAACGGCGGCGGCAAGGCGGCGTCGAGCGCGGCGGCGACCGCCTGGCGTGGCGCCTTGCCGGTGATCGTGGGAAAATCCACCCCGATCGAGCCGCCGATGGCGTGGCGGACGATCGCCTCGGCGATGGCGGTGGCGGCGGCGATGGCCAGCGGCTCGAGCGGGCCGACGCCGTCGACGTCGAACAACGTCATCGCCGGGGTCGGCGTCATGCGCAGCGCGCCGCCGGCAAAGCCGATCTCGCCGGTCAGCGCTTCCTCCAGCACTTCCGACCAGCCGGCCTGCTCCAGCGCGTCGGGCTCGTGCGGGCGGAGGATGCGGACCGGCACACCGGTAGCGGTGATGCGGGCGAGGAGATCGGGGCCGGGGGCGGGCGCGTCGTCGCTCGGGCTCGCCTTAGGGCGTTTGGGGCGGCCGGGCTCGGGGATCGCCGCGCGCACGATGCGGACGGTGAGGCTTGCCCCTTGCGTGATGCCGGGGGGCAGCGGGGACAGCGTCGCCTCGCTGCCATCCTCGAGCGTCAGGCGGGCTTCGCGGCCCTTGGTGGTGATCTCCGTGATCCGCGCCCGGGTGACGGTGCCGAGCCGGGGGCCGGTATCGTCGGGCTCGATCAGCGCCTGGACCAGGCGATCGCCCTCGACCAAAGCGGCGCGGGCCTCGCCGATGCCGGCCTCATAGAGCCATTCAGGCAAGGGGCACGCCGGCGCTGGTGAGCAAGGCGCGCGTTTCGAACAGCGGCAGCCCGACCACGCCCGAATGCGAGCCGGCGAGAAAGCGCACCCACGCCTCGGCGCGGCCCTGAATGGCATAGCCGCCGGCCTTGCCCATGCCCTCACCGCTGGCGACGTACGCCTCGATCTCGGCGGGCGAGAGCGGCTTGAACGCGACGATCGTGTCGCTGATCCGCGTGCGCGGCTTGCCGTCGCGGGCGATGACGCAGACCGCCGACAGGCAATGATGGCGGCGGCCGGACAGCAGCCCCAGCATCCGGCGCAGATCGGCGTCGTCGGCGGGCTTGCCGAGGATGCGGCGGCCGACCGCGATCGTCGTGTCGCCGGCGAGGATCACCTCGTTTGGCGCACGCGCCACCGCCTGCGCCTTGGCCAGCGCGATGCGCAGCGCGTAAGGACGGGGGAGTTCGAGCCGCAGCGGATCTTCATCGACATCGGGCGCGGCGATGCGGGACGGCGTGACGCCGATGCGCGCGAGCAGCTCCAGCCGGCGCGGGCTGGTCGAGGCCAGGACCAGGTCCGGCGCGGGGCTAACATCCGTCATGCTGAACTCGTTTCAGCAGCGATGCGCGGTCACCCGCCTCATCGACACTGTCATTGGGATTCCGGGCCGCGCCTGGATCCTGAAACGCGTTCAGGATGACGTTGTACTCGACGGCTTATTTGAAGCGGTACGTGATGCGGCCCTTGGTGAGATCATAGGGCGTCAGCTCGACCAATACTTCATCGCCCACCAGCACGCGGATGCGATTCTTGCGCATCTTGCCGGCGGTGTGGCCGAGAATTTCGTGATCGTTCTCAAGCTTCACGCGGAACATGGCGTTGGGCAAAAGCTCCACCACCTGGCCGCGCATTTCGAGCAATTCTTCCTTGGCCAAACAAACCTCTAGCAAATATCGGGAAATCGTGAACGCGGCCCTTAGCGGATCACGCGCGCAAAGGGAAGCGCGCGGGCGAAAGTCACGAAGGTCGCGCGCTCTGTGCGCGCGGGCGGGCGCGGGCGGTGGCGAATGTTGACAATGTTGAGACGCTGGCGCGGTTTTCGGGCGCGCCTGAAGGGGGCGGGGGGAGGGCGGCCAACGATGCGAAAGAGCGGGGGTTGGGGGGAGGATATATGGTGTTTGGCGTGTAGGACAGGGGGCTGCGTCCAACAAAATACGCTCCGCCTGTGTGGTCGCCGTGGCTTTGCCTACGCCGCCGCCTGTCCGGATTAGGCTGGATTGTTCGTTGCCAGGAACGCCTCCAGTTCTTGCAGGAACTGCAGCCGATCGGCGGCTTGCGAGAAATGATGGTCGCCTTTTGGTTGCTCGACATAGCGGTACGGCTTGCCGGCGGCCTTGAGCTTGTCGGCCATATCGCGTGATTGATCGACTGGGACGACGGTATCGGCCTTGCCGTGGATCATCAGCAACGGAATCGAGAAGTCCGCCGCGTGATTGATCGGCGAGACGCTTTTCAGATCCGGCGCCTGGGCCTTGAGATAATCCTTGCTGCGGTTGCCGTTGAGGAAGCGACCGTCATAGCGCAGCATGGCAGGCATGTCGGAGACGCCGGCGAACGACACCGCGCAGCGATAGACGCCGATATCGCGCTGCGCTGCGCGCAAGGCGGCATAGCCGCCATAGGACCCGCCGACGATGCACACGCGCTTGGCATCGGCAAGGCCGGTCGCGGCGGCCCATTTGACCGCGTCTGTCAAATCGTCCTGCATGGCCAGGCCCCATTGGCCCTTGCCCTTTTCCTCGAAAGCGGTGCCGTAACCGATTGAGCCGCGATAATTGGGCTGCAGCACCGCATAGCCGCGGCTGGCGAGGAACTGCGTCCACCAATCCCAGCTTTCGTCATCTCGCGCCGCCGGGCCGCCATGCGGCATCACGATCAGGGGCAAGTTCTTGGCCGGCTTCCCCTTGGGCAGGGTGAGCACGGCGGGAATTTCGAGGCCGTCGCGCGCTGTGTAGCGGATCGTCGAGACCGGACCGTAAGCGGTGATGGGCAATTTGCTGGTGGTGCGCGCGAACAGCTTCATCACGCCGATCGCGGGGCGATAGACGTAATAAGTGCCGGGGCGATCGGCGCCGCCGACCAGCACCATCAGCGTGGTGAAATCCCGACTCCACGAGACGATGCGCGCCTGACGCGGAGCGATCGCCTTGTCGATTTCGCTTTGCACGCGGGCAAGCTCCGGATCGAACCAGTGCGTGCGCGCCGCGGTATCAATATAGCGCACGCCGATGGCGCGCCCGCCCGCCGCATCGGTGATGATCGCGCCCATGTCATAGCCCGGCTTGCCGAACAGCTTCTTGCCGGTCTTGAGTGTGGCGAGATCGAAGTCGTACAGCGCGTCGAACCCATCATCGTCGCTGAAGGCGATGCCCTTGCCCGGCTCGGCCAGAAACATCGCGGGCACATCGCCGAGCGAAGCAATGGTGCCGCGCGCCTTCGCGACCGTGCGGAACGACTGATCGGCCCGATCGCGATAGAGCAAGCGATAGCCGCGCCGATCGTCATTGTAGGCGATGCCCAGGCGCACTGTGCCAGTGCCATCAGCATACCAGTCCATGACATGATCGGTAGGGCGCTGGACGGTTTTCGCTCGGCCGGTGGACACGTCATATTCGCGCACGACCGGCCAGAAATTGGGATCGCCCGAATAGATCGAGGTTTGCATCGCGATCGTCACACGCGGCGTGCCATCGCTGGCGATCCACAGGATGTCGTCGGCGTTCTGCGCCGCGTCCTTGCCCAAAGGCATGATCTTGGACCCGTCGGCCTTGATGCCAAACGCCCGGCGCAGGTACCAGCGATCGCCCCGCACGCCCTGCGTGGCGCCAATGCGCGCGACCAGCCAATCATCATTGACCCACGACCAGCTATTGAGATCGTTATCACCGGTGCCCAGCCGCACGATCTTCTTATCACTGTCGAGCGGGACGATGGCGAGCGCCTGCACGCCGTTGGAGGAGAGGCGGGCGGCGACCTGCGTCCCGTTCGGCGACACGACCGGCGTGGCGATGAACGGGAGTTCGGCGAATGCTTCGACGGGTGGCGGGGCGTCAACTGCCGGCACCGGCGCCGTCGGGCGCGCTGGGGCGGGATCGGGGGGCGGAGCTGCCGCGGTAAGCGACAGCGCGCAAGCGCAGGTGATTAGTGTGTTGGTCGTCATGGCCAGCCCCCCGGTTGCCGAGCCGTGTTAGCGTAGGCGGTGGGAGAATTAAAGTTATTGGTATCAAGGCCTGAAGGCGTCGTGGCGAAGCCACGCCGTCGGTCGGGGGCGTCGGGCGCCCCCCGCCGGGGCACCCCACAAAGTACTACTTTGTGGGGACCCCTCGGCCGGTCGCGCTTGCTTCGCTTTGCTCAGCCTGTGTTAGCAGCCAGGGCTGCTAACAGCAGCAGCGCGACTATATTCGTAATCTTGATCATCGGGTTTACCGCCGGGCCCGCCGTATCCTTGTACGGATCGCCGACCGTATCCCCCGTCACCGCGGCCTTGTGCGCTTCGCTGCCTTTGCCGCCGTGATGGCCGTCCTCGATATATTTCTTGGCATTGTCCCACGCGCCGCCGCCGCTCGTCATCGAGATGGCGACGAACAGGCCGGAGACGATCACGCCGAGCAGCAGCGCGCCCAGCGCCGCGAAGCCGCTGGCCTGCCCCGCCACCGCGGTGATGAGGAAATACACCACGATCGGCGCGAGCACGGGGAGCAGGCTGGGGACGATCATTTCCTTGATCGCCGCGCGCGTGACGAGATCGACGGTGCGCGCGTAATTGGGGCGGCTGGTGCCGGCCATGATGCCGGGATTGTCGCGGAACTGCGCGCGGACATCCTCGACCACCGCGCCCGCCGCGCGGCCCACCGCGGTCATGCCGAACGCGCCGAAGCTGAACGGGAGGAGTGCGCCGAGCAGCAGCCCGACGATGACATATGGGTTGGAGAGGCTGAAATCGACCGTCAGATCGGGGAAGAATTCGGCCAGATCGGTGGTGTAGGCGCCGAACAGGACGAGCGCGGCGAGCGCGGCCGAGCCGATCGCGTAGCCCTTGGTCACCGCCTTGGTGGTGTTGCCGACCGCGTCCAGCGCATCGGTGCGCTGGCGGACATCATCGGGGAGCCCGGCCATTTCGGCGATGCCGCCGGCATTATCCGTCACCGGGCCATACGCATCGAGCGCCACGACCATGCCGGCGAGCGCGAGCATCGCGGTGGCGGCAAAGGCGATGCCGATCACCCCGGCGAGCTGGTAACTGGCGATCACCGCGACCGAGATGACGAGCGTGGGGAGCGCGGGGCTTTCCAGGCTGACCGCGAGGCCCTGGATCACGTTGGTGCCGTGGCCGGTTTCGCTCGCCTTGGCGATGCTGCGCACGGGGCGATAATTGGTGCCGGTATAATATTCGGTGATCCACACCAGCGCGCCGGTGAGCGCGAGGCCGATCATCATGCACCAGAACAAGTCCAGGCCGGTGAACGATGCCGCGCGGGTGGCGCCGGCTGCGGCTTCGGTGGTGAGATTGTCGGACGCGGGATCGAGGAAGCCGGCGCCGCCGATCACCGCGCTCATGTCGCCGATCGTATATTGCGTGGCGAGATAGATCGCCGGGATCGACAGGATCACGGTGGTCCAGAAGCCCTTGTAGAGCGCGCCCATGATGGACTGGCCGCCATCTTTCCCAGGGGGGCCCAGCCGCACCATGTAGGTGCCGATGATCGAGGTGATGATGCACACGCCGCCGACGATCAGCGGGAGCGTCATCAGCTTGAGCAATTCGAGCGTGTCGGCTTTGACGAGCAGCGCGATCGACACCATCGTCACGCCGAGCGTGACGACATAGGTTTCGAACAGATCGGCGGCCATGCCGGCGCAATCGCCGACATTATCGCCGACATTATCGGCGATGGTGGCGGGGTTGCGCGGATCGTCCTCGGGGATGCCCGCCTCGACCTTGCCGACGAGATCGGCGCCGACATCCGCTGCTTTCGTAAAGATGCCGCCGCCTAGCCGCGCGAAGATCGAGATGAGGGATGCGCCGAACGCGAGCGCGACGAGCGAATCGATGACGATGCGATCATTGGGGGCGTGGCCGGCGGGGCCGGTCAGATACCAGAAGAAGCCGGCGATCGAGAGCAGGCCGAGCCCCGCCACGAGCATGCCGGTGACCGCGCCCGAGCGGAACGCCATGGTGAGCCCGCCCTGCAGCGAGGTGCGCGCGGCCTCGGCGGTGCGGACATTGGCTTTGACCGAGACGTTCATGCCGATGAAGCCGGTGATGCCGGAGAGGATCGCGCCGATCAGGAAGCCGGTGGCCGAGACCAGCCCGAGGAACCAGGCGACGATGATCGCGACCGCGACGCCGACGATGGCGATGGTGCGATATTGCCGCCCGAGATAGGCCCTGGCCCCTTCCTGGATCGCGGCGGCGATATCCTGCATGCGTTCGTTGCCGGGGCTGGCGGACATGACCTGGCGGCTGGTGACGATGCCGTAGAGTACGGCGATCAGGCCGCACACGATGGCGGCATAAACGATCTGCATGCTCTCTCCCTCTCTGTTCTATCGGGGGAGCCGATGCTTTGCGCCGTGCTCCCACGGTGGGGCGGAAGGTATAGGGCGCTTAGGGGGAGCGCAAGCCGCGCTAGGAAGCGTGTTGGAAGCCGAGTTTTCCGGGCAGCGGAAGGGGTTGGACGCCATGTTTGAGGGTCAGGGCGGTGCCGTGGGTGAAGTGGCCGACGCAGGTGGCGGGGACGGGCAAGGCGCGCTCGGCGGGGGCGGCGAACAGCAATTGATAATCATCGCCCGCGGTGGCGGCGGCGAGGCGGGCGGCGCGGTCGGTGCCGGCAAAGGCGGCGTAGGCGGGGGAGAGCGGGATGGCCGCGAGGTCGATCGTCACGGCGAGGTCGCTGGCGGCCGCCATGCGCTCGGCGTCGATCAGCAGGCCATCGGAAATGTCCATCATGGCGTGGACATGGGGGCCGAGCGCCTGACCCTCGGCGAGGCGCGGCTGGGGGCGGCGATAGGCGGCGAGCAGTTCGGCGGGGCCGTCTTTGCCCAGCGCGATGGCGAGGCCAGCGCCGGCATCGCCGATCGTGCCGGTGACGTACAGCGCATCGCCGGCGCGCGCGCCGCTGCGCGGGGGGGCGGGGGCGTCCGCGCCGATCGCGGTGAGCGTCAGGACGCGGGGGGCGTGCGGGGGGAGCGAAACGGTGTCGCCGCCGAGCAGGGGGGTGCTGAAATGGGTCAGCGCGGTGGCGAGGCCGGCGAGGAAGGCGGCGTCCCAATCGTCCGCACCACGCAGCGGATAATTGAGCAGCACGCCGACCGGGGTCGCGCCCTTGGCGGCGAGATCGGAGAGGTTTTGCGCGAGCAGCTTCCACGCGACGTCTGCCGGCCGGTCACCGGCGAGATAATGCACGCCTTCGACCAGCGTGTCGGTGGTGAGGATGTAGCGGCCGAGCGTCGCGGTGTCGTCGGTCAGGCTGTGCGCGCCGGGGTGCAGCGGGAGCTGGCGCAGGGCGGCGAGGAACTCGGCTTCGGTCACGGTTCGCGTTTGGCGCCGTCGAGCGTGCGCGCGCGCCGCGCGCTCTCGCTGGCGCTGGCCGCGCGCTCCGCCTTGCTCTGCCCGAACGCCGCGCGGTTGGCGTCGGCCACCGCCGCCGCGGCGCTGCGCGCCCTGGCCTTGCGCGCGGCGCGGAGGTTGACGATCTCGGCCACGCTCAGCCGCGCACATCCTTGGCGATGGCGTCGAGCAGGCCGTTGACGAAGCCGGCTTCGCGCTTGTCGAAGAATGCATGCGCGACATCGACATATTCGGTAATCACGGTGCCGACCGGCACGTCGGCGCGGGCGAGCAATTCGTAGCAGCCGGCGCGCAGGATCGCGCGCATCGCCTTGTCGAGCCGGGCGAGCGTCCAGCCGGTCGACAGCTTGGCGGCGATCGCGGCGTCGATCTCGTCGAGCCGGGCAGAGGTGCCTTTGACGATGTCGTCGAAGAAATCGATTTCGGCCTCGGCATATTCGGCATCCTCGATCGTCGCGCCGAGCCGGTGATTGTGGAATTCGTGCAGCAAGGTGGGGACCGGCGTGCCCTCCATATCGTGCTGGTACAGCGCCTGGACGGCGGCGAGACGCGAGGCGGCGCGCGCCTGGCTACGGGCTTTGGTGCGAGCGGGGGTGCGGGGATTGGGGGAGGTCATGCGCGGGGGCTATAGAGGAGGACGTTCAAAAAATGAACCTGCTTCCCCCGGCGGCACGGCAAGACGCCGACAAATGCTCCAACCTTGGTCACCCCGGACCTGGTCCGGGGTCCACCGGGCGGCAGGGTATGCGCTTCGAGGCTCGACCGCTGCGCCTGCGGCTTGGTGGACCCCGGACCAGGTCCGGGGTGACGAGAGGGGTTATAAACGCAACGCGACCGACCTGGCGTGGGCGGGGAGGCCTTCGGCTTCGGCGAGCGCCACGGCCGCGGGGCCGATCGCGGCGAGGCTGGCGGGATCGAGCTGCAGAAAGCTCGTCCGCTTCATGAAATCGAGCACCGACAGGCCGCTGGCGAAACGCGCGCGGCGGCCGGTGGGCAGCACGTGGTTCGGTCCGGCGACATAATCGCCGATCGCCTCGGGCGTGTGGCGGCCCATGAACACCGAACCGGCGTGGCGCACGCGATCGAACAGCGCTTGCGGATTATCGCAGGCCAGTTCGAGATGCTCGGGCGCGAGGCGATCGACCAGCGGCAGTGCTTCCTCCAGGCTGGCGGTGACGATGATCGCGCCATTGGCGTCCCACGCGGTGCGCGCGGTCTGCGCCGTGCTGAGCGTGCCGATCTGCAGATCGACCGCGTCCGCCACGCGCTGCGCAAACGCCGCATCGTCGGTGAACAGAATCGACTGGCTGGTGGGATCATGCTCGCTCTGGCTGAGCAGATCGGCGGCGATCCAGTTCGCGTCGTTCTGGCCATCGGCGACGACGACGATCTCGGACGGGCCGGCGACCATGTCGATGCCGACCACGCCGTACAGCTGGCGCTTGGCCTCGGCGACCCAGGCATTGCCGGGGCCGGTGATGACATCGACCGGCGCGATCCGGCCGGTGCCGTAGGCGAGCGCGGCGATCGCCTGCGCGCCGCCGATCCGCCACATTTCGGTGACCCCGGCGATGTGCGCGGCGGCGAGGACCAATGGGTTGATCTCGCCGTTGGGCGTCGGCGTGACCATCGCGATGCGCTCGACCCCGGCGACGCGCGCGGGGATGGCGTTCATCAGCACGGACGACGGATAGGCCGCGCGGCCGCCGGGGATATAGATGCCGGCGGCTTGAATCGCATTCCAGCGTGCGCCGAGGCGGACGCCGGCGGCGTCGGTGGTGTCGCTGTCGGAGGGGCGCTGTTTTTCGTGATACGCGGTGATGCGTTCGGCGGCGAGGTTCAGGGCATCGCGCAGCGCGGGGTCGAGGCCTTCATAGGCAGCGAGCCACTCGCTTTTTTCGATGCGCCAGCCGGTCTCGTTCAGATCGTGATGATCGAACTTTTTGGTGAACGCGGCGAGCGCGGCATCGCCTTCGTCGCGCACGCTGGCGACGATCGTGCGCACGTCGCGGGCGACGTCGGCGTCGGCTTCGCGGCGCGCGTTGACGAGCGTCGTGAAGGCGCGACCGAAGGCGGGGTCCGAGGTGGAGAGTTTGATCAAATCCCCCTCCCACTTGTGGGAGGGGTTAGGGGAGGGCGTGTCTTCACGTGGCGGTCTCCATGGTGACAGGCCCTCCCCCAGCCCCTCCCGCAAGCGGGAGGGGAGAAGAGACGGCACGGCGGAATGCCTCGACCAGCGGCACGATTTCCGCGCGCGTCTTGAACGCGGCGCGGTTGACGATCAGCCGCGAGGTGACCTCGGCGATGACTTCGACCTCGACCAGGCCATTTTCCTTCAGCGTCCGCCCCGACGAGACCAGATCGACGATGCGCGGCGCTAGCCCCAGGAGCGGCGCCAGCTCCATCGCGCCGTTCAGCTTGACGCATTCGGCCTGTACGCCGCGTGCCTTGAAATGCGCCGCCGTGACGTGCGGATATTTGGTGGCGATGCGGACATGGCTCCAGCCGCGCGGGTCGTCCGTCGCGGCGAGCGCGGCGGGCTCGGCTACCGAGATGCGGCAATGGCCGATGCCGAGATCGACCGGGGCGTAGAGCTCGGAATAATCGAATTCGGCCAGCACGTCGGAACCGACGATGCCGAGCTGTGCGGCGCCATGCGCGACGAACGTCGCGACATCGAAGGCGCGGACACGAATCAGATCGATGCCGGGCTGATTGGTGGCGAAGCGCAGCGCGCGACTGTTTTCGTCGCTGAACGCGGCTTCGGGCTCGATTCCCGCACGGCGCAGCAGCGGCACGGCCTCGTCGAGGATGCGGCCCTTGGGGATGGCGATGATTAACGGCTGAGGCATAGGCTCGGGCTTTACGAGGGGGTGGGGCAGGGAGCAACACCGCCGTGAGGGAGCGGGCGATGACGAACGGCGAGAACGTGCGGGAGGCATTCCTGATCCAGGAACATTATTGCGCGGCGATGGACGCGCCGATCTATGCGCGGATCTGCGCCGTGCTGGCGCGGGGATTGACCCCCGACAGCGCGGTGGGCGCGCGGGTGCTGGGTTGGACGGGGGAGCCGACGCGCGATGCCGTGCCGCTGCGGCTGATCGGCGGGCTGCATGCGCTGGTCATCGCCGGACAGGATGACGAACTCGCCACCGTGTTTGCGGGCAAGGTGCGCGAGGCGGCGACAATTGTCGGGGTCCTAGAGCGGGTGCTGGCGCGACACGAGGCGGCGCTGATGCCGTGGCTCGACGGGCCGCCGCAGACCAACGAGCCGGGGCGATCGGCGGCGCTGATGACCGGGCTGCTGGAGGTGGCGCGGACGTGCGGGCCCAGAATTGAGATATTGGAGATCGGCTCGAGCGCGGGGCTCAACCTGCTGATCGATCGCTATCGGTTCGATCTGGGCGGTACAGTGGTGGGGCCGGTGGACTCGCCCGTGCGCCTGAAGCCCGACTGGTCCGGTGCCGCGCCTGCGCCGGTGGAGATCGAGATCGTGGCGACGCGCGGTTGCGACGTGGCGACGATGGCGGCGACCGATCCGGCGGTGGAGGCGCGGCTCGCGGCCTATGTGTGGGCGGAGACGCCAGAGCGGCTGGCGCGATTGCGCGCGGCGATCGGCATGTTGCGCGAGCGCGGCGTGGCGCTGGACCGGGCCGATGCGGCGGATTGGCTGGAGGCGCGGCTGGCCGAGCCCCAGGCGGCGGGGGTGACGCGCGTGCTGATGCATTCGGTGGTGTGGCAATATCTGCCCGAGCCGGTGGCCGAGCGCATCCGCGTGGCAATGGCGGCGGCGGGCGCGTGGGCGACGGCCGAGCGGCCGCTCGGCTGGGTGGCGATGGAGCCGGATCGGTCGCTGGCGCAGCAGGTGGTGCGCGTGCGTAGCTGGCCGGGCGATGGGGCGTGGCAGGTGCTGGCGACGGCGCATGCGCATGCTGCGTGGGTGAAATATGGTGTGCCGGAGGCGGGCGCGGGGATCGCCTTGCCGGCGGGGGCGAAGATTACCGTCTGAGCTGCAGGTGGCGCGTTTGTGGATGGGCTGGGTTGGTTCGCGCAGAGGCGCGGAGGACGCAGAGATATTCGCGGCACCGGCATCTCTCGATTATGATGCAGAGCGGTCGGCTGGTTGTTAAATGTCGCAGAGCGACAAGCATGCCCGTCTCTGCGGCCTCCGCGCCTCTGCGCGAACCAACTTCCAGTAAAGAAGCCGCCGCTATTTATCCGCCCAGCCACGCCCTGATCGTGTGAACCACCGCCTCGGGGGCTTCCCAGGGGACGAAGTGACCGGCATCGACATGCACCACCGTGAGGTCGGGCACGAGCGCATCGAGCCCCTCCAGCTGGCTTGGCAGCAGCGCCTTGTCCTGCATGCCCCAGATGACCAATGTCGGCTGCGTCACCGGGGGGAAGGGCGCGTCGAGAAAGGCCGGGCGCTCGGGCGTTTCGTCCATGCCGGGAACGACGATCTGGCTGGCGCGATACCAGTTGAGCATCGCGGTCATCGCGCCGGGCTGGCTCCATTCATCGAGATAGGCGGCCTTGTCCTGGCCGGCGACGGTCTTGGTCAGCACCTTGGCGAAGGTGGTGCCGAAGAAACGTTCGAGGCCGGCGCCGATCAGCCCCTGATCGAGCGACGTATCGCGGAATTTGGTGATATACTGGCTGGCCTCGCGCTGGGCCGGATCGTCGAACAATGTCTTCTGGAAGATATAGGGGTGCGGCGCGTTGACGATGATCAGCCGGGCGATGCGGTCCGGGCGAGTCAGCGCGGCCATCCAGGCGATCGCGCCGCCCCAATCATGGCCGACCAGGGTGAAGCGATCGATCTTATAGTGATCGGCGAGCGCGATGAGATCGGCGACGATCTTGTCGGGCGTGTAATCGCTGACCTGTGCCGGCTTGGACGAGCGGGCATAGCCGCGCTGATCGGGGGCGATCACGTAGTGCGTCCTGGCGAGCTCGGGGATGATGTGGCGCCACGTGCGGTGCGATTCGGGGAAGCCGTGGAGCAGGATGATCGCCGGGTTGGCGGGATCGCCTTCGGCCGCGACGTTCAAGGTGACGCCGGTGGAGAGGGTTACAGGTGTCAGGTTGAAATCAGGCATTTCTTCTCCCCTCCCGCTCGCGGGAGGGGTCGGGGGAGGGCCTGACCAGTCACGCGCGGTACTTGTGGACATGCCCTCCCCTAGCCCCTCCCGCAAGCGGGAGGGGAATTTTACGGATAGCTGACCGTCAGCGGGATTTCGGGAATCGGGATCCATTCCTGGTCGTCGCCGGGCACCTTGGGGAACGCGCCCGCTTTCCACGCGCGTTTGGCTTCGTTGATACGATCACGGCTGGAGCTGACGAAATTCCACCATACGTGGCGCGGCGTGGCGAACGCCTCGCCGCCGCACAGCATCACGCGCCCGCCGGTGGCCGAGCGCAGCGACGTGGCGATGCCGGGTTTGAGCACGTACAGCACCATCGGCTCGAGCGGGATGCCGTCGAGCGTCGCCTCGCCCATCGAGAGGTATACCGCGCGCTCGTCCGCTCCGGCGTCGATCGGCACGGCGCCGCCGGCATCGAGCACGATATCGGCATAGATCGTGCTGGCATAGGTGGTGGTCGGCGCGGACACGCCCCACAGATCGCCCATGATCACGCGCGCTCTTGCGTTGCTGGTCTCCACCGTCGGCAGCGCGGCCTTTTCGACATGCTCGAACGCCGGATCCATCTCCTCGTCTTTTTCGGGCAGCGCGATCCAGGTCTGGATGCCGGACAATTGCGGGCCGGTGGCGCGCTCGGACACAGGCGAGCGTTCGGAATGGACGATGCCGTGCCCCGCGGTCATCAGATTGACCGCGCCGGGCGCGATCGTGGCACAAGTGCCGAGCGAATCGCGATGATCGAGCCCGCCGGCATAAAGATAGGTCACCGTCGCCAGATTGATATGCGGATGCGGGCGCACGTCGATCCCGTTGCCGATGGCGAGCTGCGCCGGGCCCATCTGATCGAAGAACAGGAACGGGCCGACCATCGTGCGCTGCTTGTTGGGCAGCGTGCGATGCACCTTGAAGCCGCCGAGATCGTGGCTGACGGGGGTGATGGTCTGCAGGAACAGATCGTCATTGGTCATCGGTGGCCTCCAGCAGGGCGAGCAGGTCTTCGGGATAAATGGTTTCTGCGTGGCCGGCGATGTCGGCGCGGTCGAACCAGCGCCAGGCGCGCATCACGCGGCGTTCGAGCGCGGTATGGCCGCTGGTGTCGATGTCGGCGACATCGCTGCGCACGCGGAAATAGCGTTCGTCGGCGGTGACCTCGACGCCCTCGAGCGTGAGGAAATCGGCGCTGCGCTGGGCGATCTGGCGGCCCGGATCGAGCGCGAGGCCGGTTTCCTCGATCAGCTCGCGCGCGGCGGCCTGCTCGTAGCTTTCGCCCGCATCGACCGCGCCGCCGGGCGTGCACCAGAAAGCCGGGCGGTCATCGGGGGTGAAGCGGAACAGCAGCACGCGGCCGGCGGGATCGGTGAGCAGGATGCGCGCGGCCGGGCGGGGGCGCCGTGCCGTCATTCGCCGGGCGCGCGCGCGCGGATGGCCAGCGCGTGGATGCGATCGCGCAGCAGATCGGCCAGCGCCTGATTGACCAGGCGCTGGCGCTGGACGCGCGACACGCCGGCGAAGGCGGCGCTTTCGATCTCGACCGAGAAATGTGATTCGCCGGTGCCATCATCGCCCATATGGCCCGCATGCTGCGCGCTATCGTTGCTGACGGCGAGATGCGTCGGGGCGAGCGCTGCGGTCAGCCGAGCGGTGATCTGATCGGCGATGGATGCGGTGGGCGGCGTGGTGGGCGTGGTGGCGAGGTCTGTCATCCGCCCTATATAACCTCCTTTTGGCATTCGGGGAGCCGCGTGGCGGACCAGCGTGAAAAGAAGGACCGGCCGGGCGTGCGGTTTCATGGCCGCATTGCGGATACCGGGCAGGTGTGCGCCGAGCCCGGCTGCCGGGAGCCGGGCGAATTCCGTGCGCCGCTGCTGGACGGCGTGGGCGGCGGGCATGAGGGGCCGCGGCCGTATCGCTGGCTGTGCCTGGAGCATGTCCGCGCGTTCAACGCCGGGTATAATTTCTTCAACGGCATGAGCGTGGACGAGATTCACGATGCGCAGCGGCCCTTTGCCGGGTGGGAACGCGAGACGCGCGCCTTTACCGGCACGGGCGGTGCGGACCGGCCGCCCAAATGGGCCGATTTCACCGATCCGCTCGATGCCATCGGCGCGCGCTTCCAGCGCAAGGCGGAGGCGGCGCGGCAGGATGGCCGGCCACTGTCCGAAGTCGATCGGCGCTCATTGAAAGTGCTCGGGCTCGGCACGGATGTCGACCGGCGCGGGCTCAGGTCGCGCTATGCGGAACTCGTGCGCAAGTTTCATCCCGATCGCAACGGCGGCGATCGCAGCCACGAAAAGGCGCTGCAGGAAGTGATCGCGGCTTATACGCAGCTCAAAAGCGCGGCGGCGTTTGCGTGAGGGTATAAGGGGCGGTCGCGACAACCGCCGTACGTCACCCCAGCGAACGCTGGGGTGACGGTATTGGCTACGCCGTCGCCTCGCGTTCCGCGATCTCGGCGAGTTGCTCGGCGCATTTGCTCCAGCCTTCGGTGAAGCCCATTGCCTCGTGCTGGTCGCGCGCCTCCTGCGTCCAGTGCTGCGCGCGGGCGGTATAGCGGGTCTGGCCGTTTTCCTCGGCGAATTCCCACCGGCCGGTCATGAACGGGGTTTGCGGAACCCAGCCGGCGGCGAACGCGTCGGTGGTGATGAAGTGTTGGAGCGGTACGACTTCCAGAAACACGCCTTCCGCGGCATGTTTTTCGCCCGCGGGACCACGCATGACCATGGCCGAGCGCCCGCCGGCGTACCATTCCTGGGCGACGATCTCGGTGGTCCAGGGCCTGGGGCACCACCATTCGGCCATGCGCTCAGTGGCGATCGCCCACACGGTGGCGAGCGGTGCGTTGATCAGGCGGGTAACGGAGAGTTCGTACGTGTCGGTCATGATGGCTCCTGGATGTCAGTCGCGATCAGGCGCGCCGAGCGGGAAATAGCTGCGGTACGGGCGGGCTTCCTCGACCGCGCGGGCAAAGGACGGGCGGGTGAGCAAGCGCGCGCGATAGGCGCGCAGATTGACGTGTGCCGGGTCGATCGGATGAACCCAATCGGCATAGAATAAGGCGGGCGCCGCGGCGCAATCGGCCAGGCCGAAGCCGCCCGCCGCCCACTCGCGGCCGGCAAGATGCGCGTCGAGCCAGATATAAGCGCGCTCGAGCGCGGCCTTGGCTTCCTCGACCTCGATCACATCGCGGCGCGCAGCCGGGCGCAGCGCATCGTTCACCACGCGCTGCACCTGATACATGACATGATGATCGAAAATGCGATCGAGCATGCGGACCTGCAACGCCGCGTCCGCATCCAGCGGCAAAAACCGCACCGCCCCGGGGTGCCGCAGGTGCAGATGTTCGATGATGATGCTCGATTCCATCACCGCATGCCCGGAATCGAGCAGCACGGGAAACTTGCCGAGCGGCCAGGCGCGCGCGAATTCCGCGCTGTTGCGCGGCTGGTCGGCGCCGAGCATGCGATAAGCGAACGGCGTGTCGTTCTCGTAGAACGCGATCAGCACTTTCTGGCAGTAGGACGAGAAGGGATGCGCGAACAGTTCGAGCATCAGCCGCCCGCCACTGCGCGCTCGATCGCGGCAATATCGATCCTGTGCATCGTCATCATCGCCCCGCCTCCCGCTCGCCTTTGTCTGGTCAGCCCGCGTTATCGCCGCGAGCAAGCTGCGCGGCGATATCTGCCATGATACACCCCATTAGTCCTTACACCAGCCGCAGCCGCTTTCCCGGCCGGATCCTCGGTGAGCTCCGGAACGACACGGCATCGACCGACGAATCGGGGAAGCTGGCGGCATCAAAGAGGCCGCCTTTTCCGCCGCGCCCTCATACCAGATGCACGGGACGATCCGGGCCGTCATGCTGGTGCCCCGTCGCCGGGGCGACCACGCCGAACATGGCGCCGTGCGGATCGCTCGCGACGATGATGCGATCGCCGCCGGGGACGTCCATCGGGCCGGCATGGACGGTGCCGCCCCCGCTCGCCACTTTTGCGGCCGCGGCGTCGATATCAGGCGCACGGAAATAGAACTGCCAGGCAGGCGGCGGGCCGGGCAGCGCGGTCATCGTCGCGCCGATCGTCTCGTCGCCGGCCGCCACAAAGACGTAATCGCCCATCTCGCCCATCGCCAGCTTGTCGGGATAGGTCCAGCCGAACAGGTCGGCATAAAAGGCGTTGGCAGCGGCCTGATCGGGCGTGTTGAGTTCGTTCCAATTGCATTTGCCCATGCCGGTGCGATCCCAGGCGGTGCTTTCACCGTCACTCGCGCCGCGCATGACATAAAAAGGAATGCCCTGGGGATCGGCGACCAGCGCGAGCCGGCCGACCCCGGGCAGATCGTGCGGCCCGCTGATCAGGCTGCCACCGGCGGCGATGACCTTGGCGACGATGGCATCGGTATCATCGACGCCGAGATAGAATTTCCAGCCCGGCCCTATGCCGGGCGGCCGCTCGCCCGCTGCGCTGGCCAGCGCGCCGATGAAATCGCCATTGCCGCAGTCGATCATGCGGTAATCCATCCCGCCCGGTTCGGGCGGGTGGACTGTCCAGCCGATGACCTGTTCGTAAAATGCCTTGGCCGCGTCGGGATCGGGCGACGTCAGCTCATACCAGATCGGGCTGCCATGAAGATTGCGCATCTTGCGTCTCCTATTGGTCAAGGATTGGCGTGAAGCCGCCGAAGATCATGCGTTTGCCGTCGAACGGCATCTCAGCGGGCGGGGTTTTCATGCGTTCGTCCGCCGTGATCCTTTTCATGCCGGCGTCGCGCGCGGTCTTGTCGGGCCATTCGACCCAGGAAAAGACGATATTCTCGCGGTCCTCGGCGTGCACGGCGCGATAGAAATCGGTGACCTGGCCGGCGGGCACGTCATCGCCCCACGCTTCGACGATCCGTGTCGCGCCGTGCTCCTGAAACATTGGCGATGCCTTGCGCGCCATGGCGAAATAGGCCTCCTTCCGGTCCGGCAGGACGGGGATGAGGAAACCATCGACATAGCCGGTGGCACCGCGCGGGCCGTCATCCATTTCGGGCAGAAAGCCGGCAAAAATCATGCGTTGCCCGTCAAACGGCATCTCGCCCATCTCGGCCATGCGCGGATCCTCCATCATGCGCTTCATGCCATTTTCGTAAACCTGCTTGGAGGGCCATTCGAGCCAGCTGAATACGACGGTCTCGTCATCCTTGGCCTGCACTGCGGTGCGGAAGTCGTTGAGTTTGCCCGGGGGAACATCATCGCCCCAGCATTCCACCATGCGCGTCATGCCGAATTCGCGGAACAGGGCGACCGACTTGGTGGCGTGATCGATATAGGCCAGCTTGTTGGCGCTCGGCACGGCGAGCACGAACCCTTGGACATAAGGCATCATCGTTTCTCCTTGAGGGCGGATCAGGCAGCGATCGGTTCGGCCCGGAAATCCGCCAGATGCGCGGCCAGCGCGCGCTGGTAGGCCGGGCGCGCTTCGCCGCGCGCGACATAAGCGGCGAGATTGGGGAATTCATCGAGCAGGCCGCTATCGTGCAACCCGCGCAGCACTGACACCATGATCAGATCGCCGACGCTGAAATCGCCATCGAGCCACGGCTTGTCCCCCAGGGCGGTGGACAGATCGGCCAGACGCGCGCGGATATCCTCGACCACGGTGGGGCGGCGCGCGGCCGACCAGGGGCGATCCGCTTCGAAAATGTCGACGACTGCCAGTTGCATGACGCACGGCTCGACCGAATTGAGCGCGGCGATCACCCATTGCTCGGCGCGCGCCTGCCCCGCGGGATCGGCGGGCAGCAGCCCCGGCGCCTGGCGCGCGATGTGCAGCGCGATCGCGCCGGATTCGAAGATGTCGACCGTGCCGTCGCGATAGGTCGGGATCTGGCCGAAGGGCTGGAGGCGGCGATGCGCCGGGCCTTTGACGGTCTCGAAATCGATCACATCGACAGTATAGGGCTGGCCGGTCTCCTCGAACGCCCAGCGCGCGCGCATGTCACGGACGTAGGAGCGGGCGAACTCGGGCACCCATTCGAACGCGGTGATGATCGGGGTCATGATGTATCTCCCTGCTGGTGGCTTGCTCAGGCCGCGGCGTCGGCCATCTGCTGGGGGCCGTCCGCCGCGGCGGCGGGGTCCATCCAGAAGGGGCCAAAGCCATGACCGTCGGGATCGGCAAAGGCGCGCGAATACATGAAGCCTATGTCTTCGGCGTCGTGCAGTTGCGCGCCTCCCGCCGCGACCGCCGCCGCGGTAATCGCATCGACTTCGGCGCGGCTGTCGAACGCGAGCGCCAGCAGCATGCCACTGGTGCTGTGCGCGTCGATGATCTGCTTGGGCGTGAAGGTGCTATAGAAAGCGTGGTCGAGCAGCATGAAGTGGATGGTGTCGGACCAGACCATCGCCGACGCCTGCGGGTTGGAGAACTTCTCGTTCTTCACCATCCCGATCGCTTCATAGAACGCGGTGGATGCCGCCACGTCGGCGACCGGCAGGTTCACGAAAATCATCCTGGCCATATGTCTCTCCCTGCGTGCGAAACGCTCCATCGGGCGAATCGCGATTTGACGATGATGCCGCCGACGGTTAGTAAAAACAACTATGAAGTTAGAAAAAGTAACTAGAACTGAGACGGTCGATCGAAAATGGTATGACGATGCCTGTGGCACGGCGCTGGGCATGGAACTGGTCGGCGAGCGTTGGTCGCTGCTGATCGTCCGCGAATTGCTGCTCGGGCCGCGCCGTTTCGGCGATCTGCGCTCGGGGCTACCCGGGATCAGCGCCAACGTGTTGACACAGCGGCTGGAGGGGCTCGCGGCAGCGGGGATCGTGGCCCGCGAGATACTGCCACCGCCGGCGCGCGCGCAGGTCTATCTGCTGACCGCGTGGGGGCGAGAGTGCGAGTCGGTCGTGCTGGGGCTGGGGCGTTGGGCGCTGCGTTCGCCGCGGCATGATCCGATGCTGCATTTCTCGCCGACCGCGCTGCTGCTGTCGCTCAAGATGCTGCTGGTGCCCGAGCGGATCGGCGATCTGGTCGCGACGATCGGATTTGAGCTGCGCGGCGAAGAGTATGTCGCGCGCGTGGCGGACGGGGCGATCAGCGTGGCACGGGCGCCGGTGGCGGGCGCGGATGCGGTGCTGACGGGCGAAACGAATGCGTTTCTGCCGGTCTTTTACGGTGGCCTCCCGCTGCTATGGGCGGTGGACTCGGGCGCGCTGGGCATGAAAGGAGATGTCGCGCTGGCAACGCGTTTTGCGACGCTGTTCGCGTTGCCCGATAAGGTGGGCTGAGCCGTCAGGCGGCGATCTGCGCGCGTTCGGTTTCCGCGATCCAGCCGCCGCCCAGCACGCGATCGCCATCGTACAGCACCGCCGCCTGCCCCGGCGAGACGCCATATTCGGGCGCATCGAACAGCACGCGGCCGTTCTCCAGCCGTGCCGGCACGGGCTGGGCCATCGAGCGCACCTTGGCGGTCAGCGGCCCGGCATGATCGCCGCCGAGCCAGTTGATCTCGGTCAGCCGCGCGGCATCGACCGCCAGCGCGCGGCGCGGGCCGACCACGACGCGGCGCGTGTCCGGCTCGAGCCGGACGACATAGAGCGGCTCGGGGCTGCCGCCGATTTCGAGCCCGCGGCGCTGGCCCACGGTGAAATTGACGATGCCGGCATGCGCGCCGAGCTCGCGCCCGGCGAGATCGACGATCGCCCCGCCCGCGGCCGCCTCGGGGCGCAGTTTCTTGACCAGGCTGGCATAATCGCCATCGGGGACGAAGCAGATATCCTGGCTGTCGGGCTTGCCGGCGACGGCGAGACCGAATTCGGCGGCGAGTTCGCGGACGCGCGCCTTGGGCAGACCGCCCAGCGGGAAACGCAGATAATCGAGCTGATCCTGCGTGGTGGCGAACAGGAAATAGCTCTGATCGCGCGCCGGATCGATCGCGCGGTGCAGTTCGGCACCCGCTGGCCCCGCGACGCGGCGGACATAGTGGCCGGTGGCCAGGCAATCCGCGCCAAGATCGCGCGCGAGCGCGAACAGATCGGTGAATTTCGGCCCCATATTGCAGCGCACGCAGGGAATCGGCGTGCGTCCGGCGAGATATTCATCGGCAAAGCCATCGATCACCTGTTCGCGAAAGCTGGTCTCGTGATCATAGACATAATGCGCGATGCCCAGCCGATCGCACACCGCGCGGGCATCGCGAATGTCGCGCCCGGCGCAGCACGCGCCGCTGCGACCGACCGCCTCGCCATGATCGTACAGCTGCAGCGTGATGCCGATCGTTTCCGCGCCCGTGCGCTGGGCAAGCCCTGCCACGACCGACGAATCGACCCCGCCGGACATCGCCACGACGATGCGTTTGCCCCTGAGATCGGCGCCGAGCTGAAAATCACCGCTGTCGGTCATGCCGCGGCCATAAGCCCCAAACCCGTCCATTGCAAAAAGTCGCGCACCGCGCGGCGTCTTTACCCGGCCTTTAGATTGACACGGTATCACCCGTGCCTTCGCTGCTTGAGCTAAGGGCGCAGATTGGATCTATCTTTTCCTCGTTTCGACCATGCCGCGGCGGCGACGCTGCTGCCGCCCGATCTGGCCGTCATGCTCGTCGCGATCGTGGCGCGTCAGACGGCAAGCCCGACGGCCCTGTCCCACGCGCGGCTGGCGGATGAGGTGGTGACCGGGCTGCGCCTGGCGCCGCTGAGTGGTGCGTTCAACGCCGCGGTGGCAGCGTCCTTGCTGTCGGAAACAGATATAAAGGCAATATTTACCGAGCCGCTTTAAGCTGTGTTCAAATCCGAGGCCTATGGCTCGCTTATGCGAACGATTGTTTGAAATTGAACGGGTGCCCCCGCCCCCATCCGAGGTTGCTATGATTGAGAACCAGAACATCCGCCCTGCCAAGGTGATCGGGCCGCTCGGCGAACCGCTGACACTGGATAGCCTGCCGCCGCGCGAAACGACCCGCTGGGTCGTGCGGCGCAAGGCCGAAGTGGTGGCAGCGGTCAATGGCGGGCTGCTGTCGGTCGACGAAGTATGCGATCGCTACGGTCTGACGGTAGAGGAATTCGCCAGCTGGCAGCGCGCGATCGATCGCTCGGGCATGCCGGGCCTGCGGGTTACGCGCATTCAGCATTATCGGTCGCTCTACGATCGCCAGCAGAAATACTGAGCCATTCTCGCGTGCTAACAGGGCGGCCCACTCCTCGGCGAGGCGTGGGCCGTTTTTATTTGCCCTGCAAAAACAGACCGCTTGCGGAACAAATAACCGCGCTTGCGAGTCTTGTTTCCCGTAGCCCGATCAGCGGGCGTTAACAGAGGGAAAAATCATGGGTATCATCATTTGGCTCATCGTCGGTGGCGTCGTTGGTTGGCTTGCTAGCATGGTCATGCGCACCGACGGGCAGCAGGGCATCTTGCTGAACATCGTCGTCGGCATCATCGGTTCGGTGATCGCCTCGTTCTTGTTCGGCGGTGGCATCAACCAGGTCGTGACCGTGACGACGTTCCTCTATTCGTTGATCGGCGCGATCATCCTGCTCGCGATCGTTAACCTCGTGCGTCGCGGCAGCGTCCGCTAAAAGCGGCACTGCTGGTACGTGAAGAAGGGCCGTCCGGGCGACCGGGCGGCCCTTTTCGTTATTTCAGCAGGAAGCGGACGCTGAGCGTGACCGTGACATCCGTCTCGCCCGGTGCGATCTGCGTGTCGGATTCCGCTTTCGCCAGGCGGAACGCCATCGGGGGCGGCGCGCCACCGGCATTTTCGCCATTCTCGGCGATCGAGACAATGCGGGCGACAGTCAGACCAGACGCCCTGGCATACAGCTCGGCGCGCGCGCGGGCGCGCTTGATCGCATCGGCGCGCGCTTCGTCGAGCGCCGCGTCGGGCCGGTCGATCGACAGGTTCGGCCCGTCGATCTGGTTGGCGCCTTCCTTGACCAAGGCATCGAGGATCGCGCCCGACCTGGCGATGGCGCGAAAGCGCACCGACACCGTGTTACTGGCCTGATACCCAGTGATTACCGGCGGGACATTTTCGCCATAGCGATATTGCGGCTGCAGACTGACATTGGCGGTGGCGATATCGCGTTCGGCCACGCCCGCACGTTTGAGCGCCGCCAGCACGCGGCCAAGCCGTTCGGCATTCTCGGCCAGCGCGGCGCCGGCGCTGGCATTTTGCGTCACCACGCCGGCGCGGATCGTCGCCAGATCGGGCACCCGGGTGGTCTGGCCCGTGGCGGCGATGTCGAGCACGGTGCCGTCGGCCTGGATCATCGGCACCACCGATGGCGCGGTCTGCGCGACCGCAGCGGACCAGGGGGCGGCAACGGCGAGGGCCGTGAGCGCAAGCAATTTCATGATAAACTCCTGTCGTCGTTCAAGCCGGGCGGCCTGCCGCACCGGCCATGCCAGCGATCGGCCAACGCCAGCTGAACGGGGCAGTCGGCCCGCGTTCAGCCGGGTCGGTCAGCGTCGGCGGCGCGTGGCCACCATACGGTACAGCGCCAGCAGGATCACCGCACCGAGCGTGGCGGCGGCATAGCGCTCCCACGTGGCGCGCGGCACCCAGCCGATCAGCGGCGCGAGATAGCCGCCCAGCAGCGCGCCGGCGATACCGATCAAGATGGTGACGATAAACCCACCGGGATCGCGCCCGGGCATGATGACCTTGCCCAAGATGCCGGCCACCAGGCCGATCAGGACCCACCCCAGAATTCCTTCAGCAAGCATCGTATATCCCCAATCCCGTCAACCGGCCCCAGTGGCCGACCGCGCGGACGGTTGCGTCGGCGTGGCCGGAAAGCAACACGTTTCTGGATCGTCGCGGTTCGGCGACGGGATTATCAATCCGCCGTTGCGAAGCGTTGCTCATCTTGCGAATTGACCACGAACCGGGCAAGACACCAGCGTTGCGGAAGGGCCTTGAGATCGGTGCCTTATTTCGCTAACACAGTCCGCGATTGACGGTGCTGATGGACCGGGGCGGACGGAAAGTGACAGGCATGAATTACGAATCGGCAACGGTCGACAATGACGGGCGCCTGGCGTTGCCTGCCGAGAGCGGCCGGCCGAGGCGCAAATGGTGGGTGATCGGCATCGTGGTGGTGCTGGCGCTGCTCGCCGTCGGCTATTTCCTGTCCAAGCGCGCCGCGCCACCCGCGGCTGCGGCGCAAGGCGCCGCGGCACTGCCCAGCGTGACCGTGGCCGTGCCCGGGCGACAGATGGTGGCACGCGTGATCTCGGCCACCGGTACGCTCGCGGCACGGCGCGAAATGCCCGTCGGCGTGGCGGGCGAGGGCGGTCTGGTGACGCGCGTGCTGGTCGAACAAGGCCAGTGGGTCGGCGCGGGCCAGGTGCTGGCGACGGTCGATCGCTCGGTTCAGGCGCAGACCGCGGCCAGCCTGGCGGCGCAGATCAACGTGGCACGTGCCGATCTCGCGATCGCCGAATCCGAGGTGAAGCGCGCAGCGGCCCTGGTCGATCGCGGGTTCATTTCCAAGGCCGATCTGGAGCGCCGTACGGCAACACGCGATGCCGCGCGGGCGCGCGTCAGCGTGGCGCAGGCGGCGCTGGGCGAACAGCAGGCGCGCAACGGGCGGCTCGATATTCGCGCGCCCGCCGCCGGGCTGATTCTGACCCGCGCGGTGGAGCCGGGGCAGATCGTTAGTTCGGGCTCGGGCGTGCTGTTCCGCATGGCCAAGGGCGGCGAGATGGAAATGCGCGCATTGCTCAGCGAAGCCGATCTCGCGGGGCTGAGCGTGGGCGTGCCGGCCATCGTCACGCCGGTCGGCGGGGCGCAATCGTTCAAGGGGCAGGTCTGGCAGGTATCGCCGGTGATCGACCCGCAAACGCGGCAGGGCGTGGCGCGCATCGCCTTGTCCTACAATGCCGCGTTGCGCCCCGGTGGCTTTGCCGCGGCGGACATCACCAGCGGCGGCGCGCAGGCGCCGCAACTGCCCGAATCCGCGGTGTTGAGCGACGACAAGGGCAATTACGTGTTCATCGTGGGAGCCGGCAACAAGGTCGAGCGGCGCACCGTGAAGGTCGGCGCGGTATCCGATGCTGGCGTGGCGATTGCTTCCGGTTTGAGCGGCAGCGAACGCGTGGTATTGTCCGCCGGCGCCTTCCTTAATCCGGGCCAGCAGATCAATCCGGTCGTCGCCCCCGTGACCGCGGCGGCAGCAAGCAAAGGCTAAGCCATGAGCTTTCGCAATATCTCGGCCTGGTCGATCCGCAATCCGGTGCCGCCGATCGTGTTGTTCGTCGCGCTGACGCTGGCCGGCATCGTCAGCTTCATGCGGCTCGACGTCAACCAGGATCCGGACATCGATTTCCCGATCGCCTATGTCCAGATCAGCCAGCCCGGTGCGGCACCGAGCGAGCTCGAAACGCAGGTGACCAAGCGGGTCGAGGCGGCGGCGCGCAACGTGCAAGGCGTCGACGAATTGCGTTCGACCGTGTCCGAAGGCAGCTCGCAGACCATATTGCAGCTCAAGATCGGCGCCGATATCGATCGTGCGGTCAACGATCTGCGCGATGCGATCACGCAGATCCGCAGCAACCTGCCCGACGGCATTCTCGAACCGCAGATCGGCCGCGTCGATACATCGGACAACGACATCGCCAATTTCTCGGCGATCACCAGCGACATGACGGTCGAGCAGTTGAGCTGGTACATCGACGATACGGTGGCCAAGGAATTGCTGTCGATCCCCGGCATGGGCGGGGTGGAGCGCAACGGCGGGGTCAGCCGCGAAATTCGCGTGATCCTGGATCCCGTCAAGCTGCAGGCGCTCGGGCTCACCGCACCCGCGGTCAACGCGCAATTGCGCCAGGTCAACATCAACGCCACCGGTGGCAAGGCGCAGATCGGCGGTTCCGAGCAATCGGTGCGGGTGCTGGGCAACGCCATCGACGTGCGCACGCTGGGCGATACGCAGATCAGTCTGGGCACGGGGCGCACCGTGCGGCTCGCCGACATCGCCGATGTGCGCGATTCCTATGCCGAGCAGACCTCGCGCGCCGCGTTCAACGGGCAGCAAGTGGTGTCGTTCGATTTCAAACGCTCCAAGGGCGCGTCGGATGTGACGGTGTTTCACGCCGCCGAGGAGAAATTGAAGGAGCTCGAGAAGCGCAATCCCAAGGTGCGCTTCGAGATGCTGTCGACCAGCGTCAACGATACCGAACTGGCCTATCATGGCGCGATCGACGCGATGGTCGAGGGGTCGGTGCTCGCCGTGTTCGTGGTGTTCCTGTTCCTGCGCGACTGGCGCGCGACGGCGATTTCCGCGCTGGCCATCCCGCTTTCCGCCATCCCGACCTTCTTCTTCATGGAGCTGATGGGCTTCAGCCTCAACCAGATGACGCTGCTCGCGCTCAGCCTGGTGGCGGGCGTGCTGGTCGACGACGCGATCGTGGAAATCGAAAATATCGTGCGGCACATGAAAATGGGCAAGACCGCCTATCAGGCATCGATCGACGCCGCCGACGAGATCGGGCTGGCGGTGCTCGCCACCACCATGTCGATCGTCGCGGTGTTCCTGCCCGTCTCGGTGATGCCGGGGATTTCGGGGCAGTTCTTCAAGAATTTCGGGCTTACCGTGGTCGCCGCGGTGCTGATGAGCCTGGCCGTCGCGCGCATGGTGACGCCGATGATCGCGGCCTATTTCCTGCGCCATCATGGCGAGTATACCAAGCCCGACGGCTTCGTCATGCGGCGCTATATGAGCACCTTGCGCTGGACGGTGGATCTGACGCGGATGCGCGCGGCGCAGGCCAAGGGCGGCATCTGGCGGGTGTTTGCGCGGTTCATGGATCACCGCGTATGGGTGTTGGGTATTGCCGGGCTCGCGCTGGTTGCCACGGTCGCGATCTTCATGATCCTGCCGCAGGAATTCCAGCCGCAGCGCGATAATGACCGCTCCACCGTGACGGTGGCGCTGCCCCCGGGCTCGACGCTGCAGCATACCGAACAGGTGGTGAATCAGGTCGCGGCCATGCTCGCGGCGCAAAAGCCGATGGTCACATCGGTCTATCAGCGCAGCTTCGTCGGCAATGGTCGCGTTACCGTGACGCTGAACGAGAATCGTACGCAGACCAGCGTGCAGTTCGAGCGCTCGATCGCGCCGCGCCTGGCGGCCATCCCGGATGCACGCGTGTCATTCCAGAATCAGAATGGCTGGGGCGGACCCAATCGCGATCTGTCGATCACGCTGGGCAGCGACAATCCCGAATTGCTGCAGCAGGCAGCGGACAAGATCGTCGCGCAGATGACCAGCCTGCGCGCGCTGCAGGCGCCGCGGATCGAGGGCGGCTTGCAGCGGCCGGAGATCGTGATCCGCCCGCGGCTTAATCTTGCCGCGGATCTGGGCATCACCACCTCGGCTTTGTCCAACGCCATCCGCGTGGCGACGATGGGCGATATCGACCAGAATTCGGCGCGGTATTCGCTCAGCGATCGGCAGATCCCGATCCGCGTCGCCTTTGCCCAGAATGCCCGTGAGCGGCTGGCCAATATCGAAAACCTTGCCGTACCGACGCAGACCGGCGGTTCGGTGCCACTCAAGGTGGTCGCTGAGATCGGTTTTGGCGCCGGGCCGACCGAGATTCAGCGCATCGCGCAGCAGCGCCAGCTGACGATCGGTGCCGATCTGTCGCCGGGCATCGTCGAGGGCGATGCGATGAAGCAGATCAACGCGCTGTCCGCGATCAAGGATCTGCCGATCGGCGTGTCGCGGCTGACCGTCGGCCAATCCAAGATGCAGGCCGAATTGGTCGCCAACATCATCATCGCCGTAGCCTCGGGCTTCCTGCTGTTGTTCGCCGTGCTGGTGCTGCTCTATCGCCGCTTCCTGCCGCCGTTCGTCAATCTGGGATCGCTGTTCCTGGCGCCGCTGGGCGCGTGCATCGCGCTGTGGATCGCCGGCATGTCGGTGTCGCTGCCGGTGTATATCGGGTTGCTCATGCTGCTCGGCATCGTCGCCAAGAACTCGATCCTGCTGGTGGATTTCGCGCTGGAGGAAATGTCCAAGGGTGTGCGGCGGTTCGATGCGATCCTGGATGCCGGGCACAAGCGCGCGCAGCCGATCGTGATGACCACGGTGGCGATGGTCGCCGGCATGGTGCCGACCGCGCTGTCTCTAACGGGCGATTCCTCGTTCCGCGCGCCGATGAGCGTCACGGTGATGGGCGGGCTGATCCTGTCGACCGTGCTCACGCTGCTGATCGTGCCATCGAGCTTCAGCCTGGCGCTGGGCATGGAACGCGCGATCGGGCGCAAGCTCGGCAGCCGGCTGATCTCGTTCAAGCCGGGCGACGATGGCAAGCCGGTGCTGGATCATGATCCGCACGCCGCGCTGCCCGGCGCGCGTCCACGCTTGCCGGGCGCGCCCGGCGACGCACCGCAGCCGGCGGAATAAGGCCGTGCTCCCCCGGCCGCCGGGGGAGGGGGGTGGCGAGGATTGGCGAGGGTGACGAACGAGCCGGACAACAGCCACGTCATGCCGATGCTGGCGCTGCATCTGGGGGGCTTGCTTCTGTGCGTCATGGGCGCGGTCGGACTATATCTTACCGTATTCGAAGGGCTGCGCATCCGCGATGGCAGTACGGGGGACCAGTGGAGTTTGGGCGAAAGCCTGCTGATGAATGTCGGCCTTTTGGCATGCGGCATTCTCGCTGCCTGGTGGGGCCAGCGGCGACCCCCCGCTTGACCGGTTGGGCGCCGGGGCAGTCTTGCGGGCGGGTGCCGACCGGGAGGCGATGGCACGCATTGAGCATCGCCACTTGAACAATCGCCCGTTTCGGGGATTGGTCATGCCATGAAGCTGCTGTCCCGCGCGTCCCGCCCATCCGAGCCGCCCCCGGCAGGGCTCAAGCAGATGCGCATCGTCGCCACCGGATTGCTGGTGGCGATGGCGGCGATCTTTATCGCCACCCGCGCGCTGGAGGGCGGGCATCCCGCTTATGGCTATATTCGTGCCTTTGCCGAGGCGGCGATGGTTGGCGGGCTGGCCGACTGGTTCGCGGTGACGGCGCTGTTCCGCCATCCGCTGGGGCTGCCGATCCCGCATACCGCGATCATCCCGCGCAACAAGGATCGCATCGGCGACACGCTGGCCGCTTTCCTGCGCGACAATTTCCTTACCCCCGTGGTGATCTCGCGGCGCATGCGGCGGATGGATATCGCCAGCATCGCCGGCGCGTGGCTGGCCAATCCGGGCGCATCGAGCAAACGCATCACGCGCGGCATCTCGCGGCTGGCGATCGAGGTGTTGCAGGCGCTCGATCAGGAGCGGCTGGGCGGGATGGTGCGCAGCGCGATGGTGCAGCAGGTGCGCGGGCTGAAATTGGCGCCGCTGCTCGGCCAGGCGCTGAGCGCGGCCATGGCGGACAACCGCCACTTGCCGATCCTCGACGGCATCGTCCGCGCCGCCGGGCAAGTGCTGGAGACCAATGAACAGCTGGTGCGCACCATGGTGCACGAACGCGCCGGCGCGGTGATGCGCTGGACCGGGCTGGACGAGACATTGTCCAACAAGATCATCGACGGGCTCAAGGGCTTGCTCCAGCAGATGGGCGAAAACCCCGATCATCCGCTGCGCGAGCGCGCCGAGGAGGCGCTGGCAACGCTGGCCGAGGATTTGCAGCATTCCGAGGCGATGGCGGCGCGCGTTGATGCGCTGAAACTGGCGATGCTGGAAAATCCGGCGATGCAGCGCTGGATCAACGGGCTGTGGGAGCAGGCGCGCGGCGCCATGCTGCGCATCGCGCGTGATCCGGAGAAATTGCTTGGCGGGCAGGTCGGCGAAGCGCTGCGCCAATTGGGCGAGACGCTGCAGCGCGAGCCGCGGCTGCGCGCCACGATCAACCGCTTCGTGCGCCGCGCCGTGGTCGGCACCGCGGCGGATTATGGCGACGCGATCGTGCGGCTGGTTTCGGAAACGGTGCGCGGCTGGGATGCCGAGACGATCACCGGGCGGCTGGAAAATGCCGTGGGCAAGGATCTGCAATTCATCCGCGTGAACGGCACGCTGGTCGGCGGGCTGGTGGGCGTGGCAATCCATACCGCGGATCGGTGGCTGTGAGGTTGGTCGGGCGTACCGGAAAGCGGGCCTTTTATCTCGTCACCCCAGCGCAAGCTGGGGTCTCATGCGGCTCCTGTCCCGCGCCCGCTGCCTGAGATCCCAGCTTAGGCTGGGATGACGAAGTTGGCGTGGCAGTTTTCGACCCCGGCGCATTCGGCGTCACCGTGACGCGGGGCTCACCAGTCGATGATCGTCCAGCCCTTGAGCTTGGCCAGCGCGCGGAGCGGCGCGTGCGGGTTGACCGCAAATGCCTCGTCCGCCCAGTCGAGCGCCGGCGCATCGGAGACGTGATCGGAATAGAAACGGATGTGCGCGTCCTCTCGGGCGATGCCTTCCTCGGCCAGCCACGCTTCGATCATGCGCAATTTCGCCGGGCCGTAGCAATTCTCGCCGGCGATCCCGGCGCGCACTGATCCGCCTGTGCTGTCGCGCGAATTGGTGGCGATGACATCGTCGAAGCCCAGCCGCGTGGCGATCGCGGTAACATAGAATCGATACGAGGCGGTGGCCATGACCAGCCGGTAGCCGGCGGCGCGATCCGCGGCGATGCGCGCCTCGGCGCCGGGGAATACCGCGACCCGCCCGGCAAACCGCTCGATCGAGGCATTGGCGCGTGTTTCGGGCAAGGTGTGCCCGAGCAGCAATCGTTGCGTGACGTGCTTGAGTCGTGCGCGATCGATCAGCTTGGCGCCATAAGCGGCGGTGGCGAGACCGGCGAGCGGCAACAGGGCAAGCCGCCACTTGGGCGCGGCGCCCACGGCGAAGGCGGTCCAGGTGGGCGCGACGGTGATCGTCTTGTCCATATCGTAGATGGCGATGTTAAGCATCGGCCCGTCTTACGCCGCAACCTGCTTGCCGATCCAGTGCGATTGCAGCATGGGGTGGGGCGATGAGTCAGAACGCCTCCTTCTCGCCCGACGACTCCGGCGTGCTAACCTTCAGTGGCGACCTGACGCTGGCGCGGATCGGCGACGTAGCGCAGCGCCTGCGCGCTTATGACGGCACCGTCTCCACGCTCGATCTGGCCGGGATCGGCCGTATGGATACGGTCGGCGCTTGGATCGTGCATCGCTTCGCGGCGGAGAAGGATGCCCGCATCGACGGGCTCGATGGCGACCAGCAGCATCTGCTGGCGCAGGTCAAGGATGCCGATCAGGTGGTGGCGATGCGCCCCGATCAGGGCAGCGGTTTCTCCCGCGTGCTGGGCGAGGTCGGCGACGCGACGATGGTCGCGCTGCACACGATGTACGGGCTGCTCGGTTTCATGGGCGCGACGGTGATCGCGTTCGGCGCGCTGATCCGCCACCCCAGCCGTTTCCGCTTCAATGCGACCGTGATGCGTTTCGAAGTCGTCGGCGTGTCGGCGCTGGGCATTATCGGGCTGATGAGTTTCCTGATCGGCATCGTCATCGCGCAGCAGGGCGCGGTGCAGTTGCGCCAGTTCGGCGCCGAGGTGTTTACGATCAATCTGGTCGGGCGGCTCACGCTGCGCGAACTGGGCGTGCTGATGACCGCGATCATGGTCGCCGGGCGCTCGGGCTCGGCCTTTGCCGCGCAGCTCGGCACGATGAAGCTGACCGAGGAAGTGGATGCGATGCGCACGATCGGCGTGTCGCCGATGGAGGCACTGGTGGTGCCGCGCACGCTCGCCGTCGTCATGATGATGCCGCTATTGGCCTTTTATTCCTCGCTAATCGCGATCATCGGCGGCGGTATCCTCAGCTGGGTGTCGCTCGATATTCCGCCGGTGACGTTTATTCAGCGTATCCGCGAGGTCGTGCCGATCACCGATCTGTACGTCTGTCTCGTGAAAGCGCCGGTATTCGGCGCGATCATCGCCATTTCGGGCTGCTTCCAGGGCATGTCGGTCGAATCCGATTCGGAGCAGGTCGGCATCCGCACCACCGCGGCGGTGGTACAGGCGATCTTCCTGGTCATCGTGCTGGATGCGTTTTTCGCGGTGTTCTTCACCTGGGTGGGGTGGATCTGATGCCGGCGGAAGACGACAACATCATCACCGTGCGCGGCCTCAAGAACGGGTTTGGCGAGCAGATCGTGCATGACGGGCTCGATCTGGATGTGCGGCGCGGCGAGATTTTCGGCGTGGTGGGTGGTTCGGGCACGGGCAAATCGGTGCTGATGCGCTCGATCGTCGGGCTGCAGACGCCGATGGAAGGCGCGATCACCGTGTTCGGTGAGGAAACGATCGGTCGTGATGAAACAGACGCGATCGATATCCGCAAGCGCTGGGGCGTGCTGTTCCAGGGTGGCGCTTTATTCTCCACACTGACGGTGGCCGAGAACGTGCAAGTGCCATTGCGCGAATTCTATCCCGATCTCGATCCGTCGCTGATGGATGAGATCGCCGCCTACAAGGTGGTGATGTCCGGCCTGCCGGCGGATGCCGGACCCAAATTCCCTGCCGAACTCTCAGGCGGCATGAAGAAGCGCGCGGGCCTCGCACGCGCGCTGGCGATGGATCCGGAATTGCTGTTCCTTGACGAGCCGACCGCTGGGCTCGATCCGATCGGCGCCGCGGCATTCGACGAACTGACCAAATCGCTCCAGAAGACGCTGGGGCTGACGGTATTCCTGATCACGCACGATCTCGACACGTTGTACGCCATTTGTGATCGTATCGCGGTGCTGGCCGACAAGAAGGTGATCGCGGTGGGCACGATCCCGGAACTGCTGGCGATGGACCATCCGTGGATCCAGGAATATTTCAACGGCCCGCGCGGCCGCGCCGCCACCGCGGCGATCGCGCGCAACGAAGAACGGGCCGAGGCCCAGGACCGGCAGCAGGACCGCACCCCCACGGGCGCGCCCGGGCTGGGCCGACAAGAAGCAGAGGCTGAAGGCTGATGGAAACCCGTTCGAACCATGTGCTGGTCGGTGCCGTGGTGCTGATCCTGCTCGCCGTGCTGGCGCTGTTCACGGTGTGGATCGCGCGGCTCAACGGCACCTCCGAGAAGGAGTATGACATCTTCTTCAAGCAATCGGTCGATGGCCTGAACAAGGGCTCGGTGGTGGCGTTTTCGGGCGTGCCGCTGGGCCAGGTTAAGGAGATCGCGTTGTGGAAGAAGGATCCGCAATTCGTGCGCGTGCGCATCACGGTCAAGGACGAGACGCCGGTGCTGGAAGGCACCACGGCGACCGTGCAGGGAAGCTTCACCGGCACCAGCACGATTCAGCTGGATGGCGCCAAAAAGGGCGCGCCGCCGATCGCCTGCCCGGCCAACGACGTACAGAGCGCCTGCCCGTTTGGCGTGCCGGTGATCCCGACCAAGGCCGGTGGCCTCGGCGCGTTGCTCAGTTCGGCGCCGCAGTTGCTCGAGCGACTGTCGACCTTGACCGAGCGGCTGACCGACATGCTCAGCGATCGTAACCAGAATTCGATCGCCGGTATTCTCGCCAACACCAATCGGCTGACCGACGCGCTGGCCGATCGCGGGCCGGAAATCGCCGCCACGCTGGCCGAAACGCGCATCGCGGTGCAGAAGGCCGGGATCGCCGCCGAGCAGATCGGCGTGCTGGCGGGGACGACCAACAGCCTGATCGCGGAGGATATCCGCCCGGCCGCGGCCAATCTCAACAAGGCCGTCGCCTCGGCGCAGGCGAGCATGGAGAATCTCAACGCCGCGATCGGCGATGCGCGACCCGGGCTGCAGGCGTTCAGCAAGCAGACCGTGCCCGAGGTCGGCCAATTGGTCCGCGATCTGCGCGTGATGTCCTCGGCGCTGACCTCGGTCGCCGAAAAGATCGATCAGGGCGGCGCCTCGACGTTGATCGGATCTCCGAAACTGCCGGATTATAAGGGTAAGAAGAAATGACCCTCCCGATGAAGAAGACATTCGCGCTGCTCGCGTTGTTGCCGCTCTCGGCATGCATCAGCTTCGGCGCCAAGCCGCCACCCTCGTTGCTGACGCTGACCGCGGCGCAGGCGCTGCCGACCGGGCAGACGCAAAGCTCGGCCACCGCTGCCACCATTACGATCGCCGTGCCGAGCTTCGCGCAGGCGCTGGCGACGACCCGCGTGCCGGTACAATCGAGCGAGACGACGCTCGCTTATGTGCCCGATGCGCAATGGGTCGAACTGCCCGGGCGGCTGTTCGCGCGGCTGATGTCGGACACGATCGCGGCCAAGACCGGCCGCGTCGTGCTGACCCCGGCGCAATCCTTTTCCGATCCGGGCGCGCGTCTGTCTGGCGAATTGCGCGCGTTCGGCGTGGATGCGATCCGCAGCGAAGCGGTGGTGACGTTCGATGCGTCGCTGATCCGGACGAGCGGGACGGTGGTCGAGAAGCGCCGCTTCGAAACGCGCGTGCCGATCGCGGCGATCGAGGCGGGCGCGGTCGGCGTCGGCATCAATCAGGCGGCGAACCAGGTGGCGAGCGACGTCGCCGATTGGGTCGGGCGCTAAAGCCTCAGCGCGCGCCCACGCGGCGCGTCGCCAGCGGCACGTCGCAGACGGTCAGGCCGGTGCGCACGGTCGGCGCGGCCGGCCTGTCGCGGAGCGCGATCATTGCGGCAAAGCGGGGGTTATCCGCCGCGCGATACTCATATCGGGGCCGCTCCGCCGCCGGGATATCGCTGGCCAGCCGCACCGAGATGATCGCGGTGCGCTCGGCCTCCGTCGCATAGACGCCCATGGCTGCATCGCTGCGCGGCATGGCGGACATATATTTCATCCCCTCGATGATCCGCCCGACCACCGTGTAATTGCGATCGAGCCGCCGCGCCGATTGCCCGATCGGCGTGAACAGCTCCGCGCCATTGCCGGTGCTGGGCAAGGCATCGCGGCCGACGCCGACCATGCCGTAGCAATGCGTCAGCCACGCCTGCCGCCCGTTGCCGGCGATCGGCCAGCCATCGGCGGTAATCCCGGCATACAACGCATAGGCATCGGGCCGCGGCAGCGTCTGCGCGGGCGTAAAGTCGGCAATCTCGAATTCGGCCGGCGGCACCGCGACGATGCCCGGCGGCAAGGGCTTCTTCTCCGTCGCATCGCCCCATTGCGCGACCCAATTCTCCTGCACGCGGTACACGCTGGTGGCATCCCACCAATGCGCCAGCGCCAGCGTACGCATATTGGCGAGATGCGCCGGCGCAAACCGCGCCGCCAGCCGGATGACGACCTGGCGATTACCGCTGAGCGTGATGATCATCAGCGCGTCGTCGGGGATCGGGCGCCAGTCGCCTTCTGCCGCATCGGACGGGAGCGGCGCGGGAGGCGGTGGTGCGGCGGCGGTGGCGGGGGCGGCTTGCGCGGCGAACAGCAGGAAGGGGATCAGCATGAGGCGAGAGTGACATAGCCGATCGGGGCAAGGCAACCGTTCACGCCTTGCGCACCGCCGCATCACGCTCTAGGCAACCGCTTCCGTCCAGGACATGCGGAGCGGTGGCCGAGTGGTCGAAGGCGCTCGCCTGGAAAGTGAGTATACGTCAAAAGCGTATCGAGGGTTCGAATCCCTCCCGCTCCGCCAACTCCTGTTCACACGTGTACAGCGTTGTCTCAAAATCACTGTTTATCTGAGGGCGGCGCGTCCTGTTGTGCATGGGAGTACCTCGCCATCTGCGCATGTCGAACGGCATCAGTAGGGTTGGCAGTAGGGTTGCCAGACGGCAACCCACTGCCTCTGCATGGTCAGAGAATGTAATCGGCCCAGGCCTGCATGAGCGCGACGCGCTTTTCCAGAATGTCGCTACGCTGGTATGCACGCGCCACTTCAGATCCCACAACGTGAGCAAGCGACACCTCGACCAGCTCCCGCTGAAAATCTGTCTTCTCCGCGGCCCAAGTGGAGAAGCTGCTTCGGAAGCCGTGCACGCAGTAGTGACCAACGTTCATTCGTCGCATCAGCTGAAGCATGGTCATATTGGAAAGAGACTTCCCGGCTTTCTGACCAGGGAAAAGCAAACCGGATTTTGCGTCGAGCGCCTCTAATAAGGCCAAAGCGGGCTTTGAGAGGGCTACGCGGTGATCGCGTGCCATCTTCATTCGGTCTGCAGGAATGCACCATGTAGCATTTGGGAGATCAAACTCTTCCCATACGGCCTCTCGTATCTCCGTTGTGCGACCTGCCGTAAGGATCGTCAGTTCCAGGGCACGTGCCGAAACCTCCCGCCGTTTCCGCAGCGCGATCATGAATTCGCGGAGATCGGCGTGCGGCATCGACGGTTGATGTCGCATTGGACCAGAACGTTGCTTTGCTAGGACGAGGGCTAGATTGCCGGCCCAAACCGCGGGGTTTTCCCCGGTTCGGAGCCCACGAACCTTAGCTACGTCGAGCACCGCCTGGATGCGACCACGCAACCGGCTCGCTGTCTCCTGCTTCGTCGTCCAGATCGGCCTTAAAATCGTCAGGACATCCTCGATATCGATGTCCGAGACGGGCGTTGCCCAAATTGGTGCGGCGTACGTGAAAAGCGAGTTCTCCCACTGCTGTACGTGCTTTGCATTTTTCCAAGCTGCTTTGCGGTCGTTGACAACCTCGAGAGCGAGTTCGCCGAACGTCACAGCAGATGCAGCAGATGCAGCAGATGCAGGCGCCTTCTGAGCATCCCAGATAGCTTTAGGATCGAGGCCTTGTCTGCGCAGGTCGGCAGCCTCCCGCGCGCGATTGCGAGCCTCTGCCAGCGGGACGAGGTCGAGCTTTCCTAGCCCGACTTCCCGGCGCTTGCCGTTGAGGGTATAGATTAACGCCCAAGACTTGGCGCCTGAGCGGCTAACGTTCAGGTAAAGATTGTTGCCATCCGGATGCCGTCCTTCGACCATCGGCCTCTTAATTGAAATTGCATTTAGACGATTGAACTGTTGTGCCATCGTAACCTCAGGCTGTCGCAGCATGCGCGAGCATGGCTTCTAAGTCGGATCGGAGGAGTATGGTTCTCGCCCCGAATTTGCGCGGCGTGATCCTTCCTGCCTTTATAAGCTGGTAAAGTGTTGTCCGACTGAGGCCGCACGCCGCTGCTGCGTCTTTGACGGAATAGGCTATGGGTTCTGACACTGTGGGAGCTCCAAATGTTATTGAAGCGTATCTAAATACAGTCCGTTCGCACGCCGGGTAGGCGCTGCGAAACCCATGTCTAGGCTAAGCGTGCGATTGAGACGCGGATTGCGTCCACGCTCAATCGACACGAGGGCCGCCTTAGGCGAATGGGTCCCTTTCTAAGCCAAGGACGGCTGCTGACTGGACAATGAGGTCGTAGAGATCTTGAACGATAAGCCGCTTTTCGTCGTTATCATCGCCGTCTTCTGTGAGCTCGGTTTGCCACATAATCCGTAGTTTTTGCTGGACTGCGATAAATGTGGGGGCAGGCATCGCGAGAAGGTGGGTCATTTTAGCTGCTACGCGCTCGCGCAGCGCCACGTCCCGTTCTTTAGGTGCCTCAAGAAGCTCGGCTTCAAGCTCGGTGTACTCGTGAAAAGCTTTGGCAAATGCATTCGTTGGATTAGCAGTCCGGGTAGCCACGATTCGATTCTCCACATCGTTTTGGGGTCAGGGCCTGGGCGCGGGTGCAACCGCGTTCAGGCCCGTCCACTACGTATGAATCGTGGAATCCCTGTTCAACCGCTTGTGAAAATGAGTTGGTGGCGATTACGGAGCCATCTGATGGCTACGCAGCCAAGGTCGCTGCGAGAATCTCTGTTCAAGCGTTTATGATACAAGTCAGGTATTTGGCGAGGTCGGACTATCTGGCACTGGGTCAGCGTCTGGATCGGGGTGTGGGCCATGCCGCAGTGATTCGGCTACGGCGTTCGACACGCTTATCCAGGATATGATGCTCGACACGGGGTCGAAACTCGATCGGTCATATCAGATCGATTTTTGCTCGAAGTATAGGATATGGATGTCTGGAGGGGCCAAACTCCATTGCTCATAGTAAGTATGTTTTTATCCAATATCCTGTATATACTCTTATATTCTCCTCTAATCTTCCGAAATTTAGAGAGAAGGAAAAAGAATATAAGAGAATATCCTATACTTTGGATAAAAAACTACTTTCTATAGGCAAACGAATTTAGGCCCCGAGCAGCGAGAACCCAGCTGGCAGGTCGCCTCGGAAATTGACCCCCCCGTGGCACCAGCCTGTAACCGACACAGCGGACACACGGTAATCCCGCCCAACCTGAGCCATTGTCATACCAGCTTTCACGTCCTGAATGGCTCGCAGCTGGGAAATGACGGGCACGTTGCCGGTTCCGGGCCGCATACGGCTCAGGGCCGCGCAGTCCTCGGATGTGGCCGACAGCCAGTTTTCGGCTACCTCGGCCTTCCACGGTTCGTAACCACCAGCCTCTCGGGTGGCTACGCTGCGGCTGCAGCGAAACACATGGGCGTAAAAGGAATCCGAGAAACCGGGCATCGCGAGGAAGATGCGAAGCTCGCGCTCGATCTCAGGCGGTAGTCGGCCCCAAACCCGGGGGCGCTTGATCCACTGGAGGGTCGTGGATTTTTCGGGCCGCTCATCGAGCAGCCCGCAATGGTACAGCATGGTTTATTGGTCCTGATATTCCTCCACCTCGATGAGGTAGAAGGTCACGGCCCCCGTCGAGGGAATATCCCCAGAGTCTGGCACGGGCGGGCCGCGATAGCTGATGAGAATTGCGCTCTTGCCGGGCGCAAGCTGGGCATAGCGTTGCAGATCGTCCGCCGCGCCCGGAAACGGGTTCTTAGCCAGGCGCTCATGGCTGACGCGGGATGACACGATCCGAGTAACGGGTCTCTCGATCTTGAGTTTATGGTTCCGCCAGGGCCTTATGACGTTCATATCCTGGATATAGGGCATAAATTGATATGTTGGCTGTGGATCAGAACGCCTGCGTCCCACACGCCCCGCCTCAAATGCCCGAATTTCGCCCGGGAACGGGGCGTACAGCGCGAAAACGACGTTGACCCCTGCCTGGGGTACCCCGACGCCTAAAAACGTCTGTAAGGGGCTTAAATCCGATCAAGGTCCAGGCCGCTGCCAACTCGAGCGCGAGCAGGACCAGCAATCCGGGCCATCCCAGCCACTGAGCCTGAATCAGCTTGGCGATGAGGCTAGGCTAAAGTTGGTTTGCTTCGAAGCGTCTCCGTTTAAGTGATTTTTCCGCGGCTAGAAGCCAGCAATATCGTTCGACGTAAATGTTCTAAGGTTGCGCGGCTGCTCCACATTTAATCTCCAGCTACCTCGCTGAGGGCGGTTCGCCGCGCGAGCGGGTGCCGTTAGGAGCAATGAGGCGTCGCTGCCCTACGACCTTGATCTGATATGCAAATTTATCAGCGAGATCGCTTCGAATGTTACTAATTAATAGGTAGCACAAGAGTTGTTATCGTATGCGTTGTTTAGTGTCACGCGAGTGTAAGTGTTGTGAAATAAATCTAGATAGTGTACTGGAATATTTCTCCGAATCACACTCAGAAATATGGCTAGAACACCAATGCTTTGATGCGAAAGTAAGAGGATTATCTATGTCCGCGGCGCATAATAGTAATTGAATGCGGACGGGATCGTGGTCGTCGGCGGTCGGTGCTAAAAAGAATAAGGTTTCAGACCTGCTGCAACCACTGCGCTTTCGGTACTCGCTCGGTCAGTTTCTGGGCCAGGGCGCAAAAAATATTGTTGGACGAGAAAGCATGTGCAAGTGTCCGTACAGCGTGGCTAAACGGCGTGGGTCCGCCAGTTATTACATTGCTGGCCTTCCATCGTCCTAAGGCAAAAGCGATAAATTTGGGTCGCTGCGCGGGGCGCCCGACCGGTTGCAAAAGCCTTCAAGGGCTGCATCGCAAGGTTGGGATAGGCATTGGTAAGTTCTTCGCATCAAGGAGATTTTGCTGTGGCTAAGATTAAGGCTATTTTGCTGGGACTTGCGTTTTCGCCGCTAGTTCTTGGCAGCCCTGCAAGCGCGAAGCAGGTTGATCTTGGTAAGCACACTCCGGGCGACATCAAAGCGACCTGCGGAAAAGAGGGAGGTGACTATATTCGGGGCGGTGGCGCTTGGAGCTGCTTTAAGAAGTGCACGGGGGGCACTTGTTCGGTGACTTGTGACAAGGACGGCTGCACGGGCACTACACCAGATCGTAGAGCGCCGACCGTTCGGGGGCGGCGGGCGGTTTCGAATGTGCTGGATGGTAAAATTTTAAGATAAGGCCGTCTGACGCTGGGACCGGCAATTGTCCGCGTTACTAGGCGGGCCCCGTCACAGCGCCCGAGTGCCGGATCGCGCTTGCGCGGGGGAGAAGGGCATAGCCCTCACGGCTGCCAAAGAGCGCCGCTCCGATCCACGTCAGCACGGTGCACGAGCCTGAGCGTCGGTTTAACCAGCAGCCTCGCTGCCGCAGGGCCTTGCCCTCGGTGCGTCCGCCGCACTTGAACGCTTTCCTTCCACTTATGCGAGCCGTCGACATCTCGTCACATGACCATGCAAATAGCCGGTCTCAGAGTCGTTAGAGACTGCGTCAAATCGTACGCTCCGCAGCTCCATCGCGATTTTTGAATGACCAGATTTTGCAGCTCGAGTTTGTACTGTGAAAGGGTGCCACCCATTATTTTTTCAAAGTCACATCATTCGTTTGGACTGTCTGACATTTTCCTCGCAGAAATTTTTGCGCTTTCGCGTGCTTTAATTTCAGCGGTGGGAGTAACTCAAATCAACTTCTACTTATCTCAGTCACTTCACGCAAATCACGTAAAAGCACACCGAACTGCTTCCAGCTTGCGGGTAAAAAAGGGGACTTCGGGCGGCTGATTGGTCGCATCAAAAGCGGCATGCATGCGAAGCTCCGCGCCGTCACCGATGCCCGCTCCGCTTTTTTATGACCGCTGGCCAGGTCAGCGATTACACCGGCTCTGCAGCGCTATTGGACGATCCGCCCAAGGCACAGTGGAAGCTCGCCGACCGCGGCTACGCCTCAGACTGGCACAGGGACGCCTTTCAGGCAAAGGGCATAACGCCCTGCATTCCGGGCCGAAAATCACGCGATGTACTCATCAAATACGATAAGCGCCGCTACCGAAGCCGCAGTCGCTTGGAGATCACGTTCGGCCGTCTGAAGGAACTGGCGCCGGGTCGCCACCCGCTACGATCGCTGCTCGACCGTCTACTTTTTCGCTATCGCGCTCGCCGCTACCGTCATCTTCTGGCTCTGATCAACGAATCCTAGCCCTAGTCGGCGTCGGTATGTACTCTAAAAACTCACATTTCTTAAATACCTGTATGTATCTATATAGTAATCTGTATCTTAATGTGGTTCATTCCCGACACCTATCCAAAGCAGAAGGCAGTTGTTCGGCGCTTTTTGTCGTGCTCGGCTTCGCCGAGCGACTTGACGCCGAGAATCAATTGCGCGAGAACGGTATTCGTTGATCGTTCAGGAGGAATGCCATGAGTATTCTCCTCATTGCTTCACGCCTGTCCGTCATCGCGTTCGCCACCTTAGCGAGCAGCGCGGCCCAAGCGGCCTACTGGAACTTGTTCAATCGTGAGGGCGAGAACGTCGCCACAGCAGTTTATGCTACATATAACACATTCGACGACATGCTCATCGATGCCAATCGGACAGGGACTTATTATCCCGACACCCCAGGTTTTGGCAGCAACGTCGTCGGAACCGGTTCCAACGGAGACATTTACTGGAGCCTGTTCAACCGCGAAGAGGAGTCCGTCGCGACATCAGTCTACGTCACATATGCGACTCTGGGCGACATGTTGGTCGATAACAATCGAACAGGAAACTATTATCCCGATGCGCCGGGCTTCGGCGCCAATGTCGTCGGCGGCGGTACCGACGGCAAAATCTATTGGAACTTGTTTAATCGCGAGGGTGAGAACGCTGCGACTGCGGTCTATGTCACCTATAATAGTTTGGCTGACATGCTCGTCGACACCAATCGAACAGGGAATTATTATCCCGACACGCCCGGTTTTGGCAGTAACGTTGTTGGAACTGGCTCCAACGGAGATATTTATTGGAGCCTGTTCAACCGCGAGGGCGAGGGTGTCGCGACCGCCGTGTATGTGACCTATAGCAACCTGGCCGACATGCTCGTCGACACGAACCGTATCGGAAACTACTACCCCGACACGCCTGGCTTTGGGAACAACGTCGTTGACGGCGGCTCGGACGTCAGCTCGGTGCCCGAGCCCGCGGCTTGGACGATGTTGATAACTGGCTTCGGTCTGACCGGAGCTTTGCGGCGCCGGGAGCGTCGCAAACTTGCATTTCGGTGAGTGAGGCATCGGGGAGGAGGAGTCAGTCTATCACCTAGTGTAGCCGCTTGAAATCCTAGCGGGCGTACTTGCAACTGGCGGGCGTTACTTGCAAACCGCCGCAGGGTCAGTGATGACCGTTCTTGAAGGGACGAGTCTGGACACCTGGCAAACGGCCCGAGCCGAAATGGCCGCCCCGTTGTCAGCCTCCGCGAGCATTGACGGCTGGGAAGCGCCCACCGAATAGGTGCTGGTTGCGGGCGCGCGATGAGCACCGCCAACAACGATTTTATCCGCGAGAAACTACACTATTCTACGCCAGGTTGCAGGGATCGAAGGGCGGATCATAGAATTCAACCAGGACAAGGCCTTGGAAGCGGCTTGGAAGTGTTTAAACTTCTTTACTCATGCTATAGTTCCGCCAGCTTGATTCGCCGGGGGATATCGAATGCCTTCGCTTGCGCCGCTGCCGCCGACTCATCTGGTGATCTTTGTAATTGACCCTGAGAACGGAAATCCGGTCCAGCGGCTGCCGCTTTACGCCGAGGTCGCGGTGCCGCGCATCGTGTCACCTCGTTCGCCCGCCGGAGAGCGGCTGCGCGAACCGATTCGAGCGGCGCTCGACGCCGTCGATCCGACCGCGACGGGCGCTGTGCGCGCGCGGGTCGAAGCTGCGGCGCTCGCCGCATTGGGGCAGGCGTTGAACGACGACAGCCTGGAATCCCTGCTCGATCTCGAAAAGACCCGCTCCCTGTTCGAGCGCGTCTTCAAGGAGGTGCTGCGCGACGCCAATGCCGCGCGCATGGCGGACATACCGGCGGGCAAGTTGCCTGCCCTCATGCTGGCGGCGGTGCGCGATCTCTCGCCGGGCTTTGAGCTCGGGCTGATCGACTTACAGGAGGAGACGGGCGCGATCTGGGCGGAGCCGCTAGGCGTGCTCACCACCGACCATGTCGGCTATGCCTCGTTCGACCTCACCCGGCTGCGGCCGGAGGTGCAGTTGCTGCTCGCCGAGGCGATAGCGGCACAGCGCGACGACCCGGAGGCGGTGCTGAAGCTGGCCATCTGGGTCTATCCTTATGGCCATGACGGCCGGCACGAGGTGCTGGCCCAGGCGCGCTTCGCCTTCGATGCGATCGTCGCACGGCTGACGATGGTGTGGCACACCCTGCCGCCCTCGCTCATCAACATGGGGCCGCGCGCGCTCCAGAATCCGGGACTCACCGATTGGCGGCTCTCGCCCGCCTCGTTCGCGGCCAGCCCGAAGAGCTTAGTCGGCGAGGATGGCTGCGAGGAGCTGATGCCGGCGAATCTGGCGCTCCAGCAGTTCGTGCTGCGCCAAGTCGTGCGGCTAACTGACACGCCCGAAGGATTCGACCTGCCGGCCGGGGCCGGGTTTAAGGCGGCCTATGTCGATGACTACAAAGTTTCCTGGTATTCGCTCGGCCACTCGCTGGGCGAGATCCTTTACAGCCTGCCGCTGGCGCCGGGGGAGACGGTGCGGCTGGCGGTGATCGATTGGTCGTGGGACAGCGACACCAAGCGCGATGAGACGACGGCGCTGACCGAGGACATTCTCCATCAGACGCATCGCGACCGCACCATCTCCGAAACGGTCAAGGCTGGACTGAGCGAGTTGCAGAAAGGCTCGTCCTTCATGGGCGGCGCAGCGGGGTCCTCGGGGGCGAGTGGCGGCGCGGGCACCGGCGGGCTCGGGATCGGCGCAGCTGTAGGGAACAGCTGGAGTCTCGGCGGGTCGACAGCGACCAGCATGGGTAGCCGCGATCTCGCCGCCGAGAACGTTCAGCGGGTCAATGATAGTTTCGCCCAGGCAAGCTCGGCCCAGCGAGAACTCAACTCGACCGTCGTCATCCAGGCTCGGCAGGAAGAGAAGCAGAGCATCCAGACGCGCACGTTCTCCAACTATAATCACAGTCACACACTGACGGTGCTTTATTACGAGGTGCTGCGGCACTTCCGGGTGACGGTGGAATGGGTTCGGCGGCGGCCGTCGGTGTTGGCACGGCTTCCCGCACGGCTGGCGGCGCTGGATGAAGCTGCCCTAGTCAAGCACCGTCATCTGCTTGAACCGGCACTGCTCGACACTTCGCTCGCCCCTGGCTTCGTCGCCATAGAGAAGCGCGAAGAGATCGCTCATCATCAGGCGCTTCACGGCATCGGCCCCGCGATTGACCCGGTCGACCCGTGGTGGGAGGGCACGGTCGAGCTGGAACTGTTCGAAATTGGCATCTGGACCAACGACAACACTATCAACAACATCACTATCTATATCATCACCGCTGACGATCACGCCCGCAGCAAGCGGCACGAACTCCATTATGTCTACAAGGGCTCCAGTGCTGCCGGCCCCAATTATGCTGCGCACAACGTCAACAGCGGTGAACGGATGGAGACGGACCAAGAGCAGTTTACATTCCTAAAGCTTGCCGGTCAGGCAGAGGGCGGGCCATCAGTCCGCATTCCCTGGTCACAGGTGATCGGATTCCAGTTCGAGAAATGGGGCGGGACCGAGTGGCGGATCGACGCTCTGTCGATCAAGGCATGGGACCGCTTCGGCTTCCAAGTCGACTTCACGCCCGGCAAGGTGGATGTGAATCTGTTCTTCCTGGGCCGAGAGCCAGGTTCACAGGCCTTCTCTGGAATCAAGCGGCCGGGGCCACCGCCGCCGCCAAACCTGCCCGCGCTATCGCCAGACAAGAGCCTCAGTTCCGGCGAACTATATCAGATCAAGCGGCTAAAGGAGCATGTCGCCGTCCATATCGACCATTACGCATCGGTGATCCAGCTCGGCACGGACGTGAACGCGATCGCGCGCCAGTTTGAAACCGTCCCATGGGCGCCGTCATCGATGGACGACCATGTCGAGCCGACGCCATTGGAGGTGTTCGGCAGCTATGTCGCCTATCCGCTGGTGAAGACGATGTCGGGGGTGGACGACACGCTGGTTGTCGACATCGCCGCTGCGCTCAACGGCACCGATCCCGCGCAGCGTCAGCGAGCAGTCGATCAGCTCGCCGCGATGAGCGATGCGGACCGCACCTCGGTGCTGGAGCGGCTGCCGCTGGCGTCGGCCAAATCGGAACGGCTTATCACCCTGCCGACCCGTGGGGTTTTCGCGGAGGGCAAGCTCGGCCACTGCAGCGTCTCGGAGGAGATCGACAATACCCGATTCTGGAAGTGGGACGAGCATCCGATTCCGATCCTGGCGCCCGAGATCGCGCCGGTGACCCCGATGACGCCCGAGCCACAGGCGGTTACGGTGACGCCGACCGCGTTCCCGCAATCACTGGTCAACATCGTCAACCCGACGCCGGCTCCCGACCCCGGCGGCCTCGCCGCGGCGATCAGCGCGATCACCACCGCCAACGCCTTCCGTGACATGTCCGGTCAGGCTCAGGTCGCGGATCTGCTTAAGACCTTGTCGAACAACAGCGTGAAGATCGCCGAGGTAGCGGTGGAAGCCCAGAAGGCAGCGACGGGCGGTGGCGGCTCGCACACGCCTCCCACAGGCGGCGGCGGAACCACCCCGCCGACGGGCGGCGGCGGGGTGGTTCCGCCTGCGCAGCCCAAGCCCACGCCGACTCCACAGGCACAGCCCGAGCGCACCAACGAGCAAAGGGAGAAGGAGAAGATCGACAACGGCGTCCAGAAACTGGAGGCGGCCAAGGAACACCTTCCGCCCAAGGAGCAGGCCAAGGTCCGCCAGCAGGTGGTCGAGCAGGATTGGGGCCACGGGAAGAAGTGGACGGTCGTGCTCAGCTCGGGATGGGAGGGGGCCGGCATTACCAGGAAGCCGATGAAGGCGACCTATGTCGGCGAGATCTTCATCGCCGGGAAGCCGTCCAAGCTGCTAAACCCGACGCCGTACGCGACCAACCAGTTCGTCCAGTGGGAGGATATCGTCCTTCCCGGCGAACCGGTCGGCATATCGATGATCGCTAACGAGATCGAGCCGTTCACCGACAGCTTCACCGTCAACATCCCCGGGCTGACGATCGAAGGCTTCGCGCTGAAGGAGAAGTCCTATGCGCTGCCGCTGCGGTCGGTGGCGAACAACTTCCCGCTCGACCTGCATGCCAATATCGACGACCTGAAGATCCCGCCGGGATCGAGCGCCATCCGGCTGCGCGGCATCGCCGAAGTGGCGATGAAATCGATCGAGGTCACGCTCCAGTTCAACGAAAGCGGCGAGTTGACCGGCGAACTGGGCCGCGAGTTGAGCGCTTCGGCTGAACTAGAGAAGCTGCTGACCTTGGGTATGTCAATTACCATGAAGGGCGGCGTGAAGGTCGCCGCAGGCGCTCAGCAGGGCATCAAGGGGAATTTTGATATCCTCTATCTGGTCGGCTGGAAGGTCAGTCAGATTACTTAGCCTGGTTTCTCCGCTTACCTGTACGATACCGGCAGGATATTTGCTCCACACCACTCTCGAACAGATCATTTCCTATCGCCTCGAAATGAGAGGACGGGAGCATTGTTCCGTCACTGATTCTGAGGCCGCCTTTGGCATCTCTGCCCAAAGATGCTGTTCCGCTCGCGGCCAGTCTCTGCCGTGGGCGAAGAACGAATGGACAAAACCGCCTGTACCCGACTGGACGGCCAGCTCTACATCGATCGTGGCGCTACAGCGCAGACATAGTGCCCATCTTCGCGGGTGAAGGCCCGCGATATCAGATTGCGTGAACAAACTGCAGGTTTCAGTTAATGCAATCGAACCGTCGAATGTCGTCTGTGTACGCCATGACTGACCAAAGCTTCAGCGCACCTGAACGTCAAGTTTTCCGCTTTCCCTGCGGGAAAGCTGACAGTCAGCAGTCGGCCCAGTTCTGCCATTCTGCGATACCGATGGAACTGGCGTTGAACGTCAGCTCATGACGACAGCCGCCGTTCGACATACGGACATTCAACGGCAGAAAAGTCTCAAGCGCTGTGAAATCGGCCCCTCGCCGGAGGCGAGGAGCCGTCGCGTCAGATTTCGGTGTTCTCGGCAAGGGCAAGCGCGTCCTCCACGTCGATGCCGAGATAGCGCACTGTGTTCTCGATCTTGCTATGACCGAGGAGCATCTGGACGGCGCGCAGGTTGCCGGTAGCCCGGTAGATGATCGAAGCCTTCGTTCGGCGAAGCGAGGCGTGCCATACTCGCTTCGCATCAGTCCGACGCCCGTCACCCATTCATCGACAAGGCGCGCATACTGGCGGATGCTGAGATGGCCATTATGATCGACCCGGCTGGGAAAGACATATTCATCCACCGAGCCGCCTCGCCTTTCAAGCCAAGCCAGCAAGCTGGCCCGCGCGTCTGGGAGCGGCTCGAACTGAACCGGCCGACCGGTTTTCTGTTGCATCACGATCGCACGCGTTCGGATCTGCCCGCCGCTGACAAGGTCGCGGATCTTCATCTGCACCAGATCGCAGCCCCGGAGTTTGCTGTCGATCGCCAGGGCGAACCGCGCCCGATCTCGCAAGCGGCGGAACTGATTGAGGTAAAATCGGATCTCCCATATTTGCTTCGGTTTCAGCGCGCGCTTCGCGCCGACGGTTCGTCCGGCATTCTAGACTGGGCGCTTTGTCGCGGTGGGTTCGGTTTCAGGCATCTCCATGATCATTCTCCGATAGCCAGATTGGCCGTTCGAAGAACGCTTTTGGCGCTTGATAAGCAGGCATGGCCCGAGGCACCTGCCGACCACAGGCAAACGATCACCGGTTCCACCGTGCAGCCGCTTCTGTCAGAAGCGGCCGTTTGCTTCCCTTGAAGCCGTCTCTCCGCAGGATGTCTCAACTATAGTCGATCGGGGCAATGTGTGGCCGACGTTGTCGATAACAGTCTTTGGTCAGGATCTGTAGGCATTTGCTGCGACATAGTGGGGTTTCTGTCCGATCTCGGTATCAAGCCTTCGGAACCTGAGGTGCTGGCTGTAAGAGACTGTTTCAAAACGCGAATGGGTCCGTTCGCAGATGCTCTGCCAAATCAAACATGTCTGTGTTAGCTTACCTTGTTCAAGTATCTCGAGGCAGTTTCGGGAGATATTGTGATAAACGACGAGTTTGAGCCTGAAGGCAGTCTTGCTATCACGCCGGGAACGTTCGATGCACCCGTTGCCGCGTCTCCGGCGCGGGTTCAGGTGTAGCAGATGGTACGCAAGGCCCTCATCATTGCGAACGGAACGTTCGACGACCCGACTATCCCGTCGTTGAAATCGCCGGTTACTGACGGGCAGAGGCTGAAGCGCCTGTTGGAGCGCGACGACATCGGACCTTATGAGGTGGAGTTGCATACGGATGGCAACTGCCAACCCTTGCGTGGACGTATTCAAAGCTTCTTCGACGACGCGGCGCCCGACGATCTAGTCCTCCTCTATGTCACCGGCCATGGCTTCAAGGATCGGTCGGGGAAACTCTATTTCACGACACGGGATTCCGAAAAGCGCGTGTTGGGCGCGACCGCGATTGAAGCGCGCTTCTTCGTCGAACGAATGCAGGAATGTGCAGCACGCACGCAGATCTGGTTTTTGGACACCTGCTATGCGGGCGCCTTTGCCAGAGGCGTGGCGTTCAAGGGAGCAAGTTCCGTAACTAGGGATGATTTTGCCGGGGCATCGCCGGAAGAAGACGATACAGGGAGACCAGGCAGGGTTGTTATCACCGCCTCCACCGCCATCGAAATGGCGGCCGAAAAGGAGGCGGGCGAAGAGCGCACGGTTCAGTCGCTTTTTACGCGGCATCTGATCGAAGGGATCGAGACCGGCACGCCGGACCGTGAAAATTTGGGCGTCATCACGCTGGATTCCCTGTTCCGGCATGTGCGATCGAAGGTCCAGGCGGAGACAAGCCGGGCGCAGTCGCCGGAGCGCTGGATCTTCGGCGGCGACGGAAATGTCGCGCTTACGCGTAATCCGGTACGGCGCGCAGAGATTCCCCCGGCGGTGCAAAAACTCATGCGGTCGACAAGCCCCAACAAGCGGTCTGATGCCGTGCGCGCACTCCTCGAACTGGCAAACGGAAAGGACCAGCAACTTGGTGCTCTCGCTGTCGCGGGGCTGCACACGCTGTCGAATGACCGCGACACGGTGGTCGAGGCCGTGGCGAAGCTGGCATTAGGGAAGCTGGGCGGTGCGCGGGTGCAGGTGCAAGCGCCACCGCCGGTAAGCCTCTCTCCACCGGAAGCCGTGGTGGAACCGGTGGCGGAGTCTGTGGAAAGCGCAGAGCCTGAGACTGCTGAAGAGGTCCCTGCACCTGAGGAAGCGACGCAAGGTCAAGTCGTTGCAACGGAAGTCCCGCAAGCGGAAACGGAGGCAGAGCCAGAAAAGCGCGAACAGTCCCCGATAGAAAAATGCGATCCGGTTGAAAAACCGATGGCGGCCAATCCCGGTTTGGAAAGTCCCGAGCCGGTGCAGGTTGCGCAAGCGACGGACGAGCCTCGCTTCGAGCAATCGCGGTTCTTGGCGTCGGGCAGTTTTTCTGATCAGTTTATCAGATACAGGGGCATGATCGGACTTAAGACAGCATTCGCATTGCTGGCCGGTGTTGTTTTGGTGGTAACGATTGGGGTCATGAGTGACGGCCCGAGCACGCAGGAGTCGACCGATTCAGGGTATTCCGACGCAGTCTCGCCAGCCGCGACGCCCGCTGCCCCCGATCCAGCCGCGCTTGCTGCCGAGGCGGACAAGTTTCGGGACGGGATCGACAGGCAGCAGGATGACGTGCAGGCGGTGAAGCTCTATCGCGAGGCCGCCGATCTTGGGGACGCTGGCGCGCAGAATAGTCTCGGCTTCATGTACCGATTCGGCCTTGGCGTGGCGAAGGATGAGGCGCGAGCCGTGGCATGGTTTCGCAAGGCCGCAGATCAGGGGAATGCTGCCGGGCAAGGCAATCTCGGCAACATGTACCGATTAGGCCTCGGCGTGGCGCAGGATGATGCGCAGGCAGTGGATTGGTATCGCAAGGCCGCCGATCAGGGGGATGTAACCGGGCAGAATAATCTCGGCTTCATGTACTCAGAAGGACGCGGCGTGTCGAAGGATGATGCGCAGGCGGTACCGTGGTATCGCAAGGCCGCCGAACAGGGGAATTCAACCGGACAAAGCAATCTCGCCGAAATGTATGAGTATGGCCGCGGCGTTGCGAAGGATAAAGCGAAGGCGCGTCAACTCTACAATCTAGCTATAGACAATCCGAGTGCCACTGCAGAAGAAAAGGGCTATGCGAGGCACGGTCTCGCCAGACTTGACGGAAATAAGTGACGAAACCTGATTCTGCGGGAAGTGGAAGAACCTGATGGCGTTGGCGTTTTTGAAATTCGCTATCGGGTGTTGCCAGAAAATCGCAAAGATTTGGGAGGATCCCCGTTGCTGTTCACTTTCCTCCATGCGCTCCTCGACAGCGCGTCAAAAGCCGCATCCGTTTAGGAAACTCCCAGCCAAGGGTCTATAAAATGACAGATTCGGAATTGGAATTGGCTTTGGTCGGTCAGGGTGTTGACGAGGCTGCGCTATTAAATCTTTTGGACGAGATCGATGCCGTGCGCGGCGCGCGTGCCGAGAGGCTGGCGGGTGGGCCTGCACCTGAAGGCTCAAAGGCGCTCGGGTTGGAGACGATGGCACTGCTGGTGAAGGCGGGGGTCGATGTGTTTCCAAAGCTGGTCGGAAGCCTGGCTGAATGGCTGACCCGGCAGCCGCCAGGAACAAAGCTGCGCATCAAGCGCGGTGATGACGAATTCGAATTGGAAGGCAGCATGCCGACAGCAGAAATCCTGGCGCTCCTCACGGCAAGCCGTACCTAGGACTCTGACTGTCCGTTCTGCTTTCATAGACGTTGTCACTTAAATTCGCGCGCGAATGTCCGCTCCTGACGTAAGCTGACGTCCAGCGACCCCGTCGGAAATGGCAACTTTGTCCCACGATCCGCCTTTCGCTTCCGGCGGAAGTCGACCAACTTAGGACATTCAGCGTCGTTAATGTGAGCGTCGGCTTTTTCTGAAACCCGCCATTCGCTTCGTGCAAATCGGCTGGTCGGCTTTGCGCTCCAGTCTTGGACGTTCGCCACTCGCCTCGCGCCCCCTGAAAGCGGGCGTTGGAATGGTGATCTCATTGGGGGACCCTCAACTATTCACGAGGCAAAGCCGAAGGGGGCGTCGGCAGCACGGCCGTGACTTATCGCGCCGCGCAGCGACGCCGCAGCTCCTGGAAGCGACTGTCCTTTCCCATAGGTGAGGCCGCGAGGGGATCGAGCACTGCCCCGATCCGATAGGGTCAGTGGCCAGCATCTTCCGGAAGCACAAGCTCAGGCTTGGCTTTAAAACCCTGCTCTTTCCACGCACGAGCATACAGCCGGCGCGCGCGGCTACCGCACAGCTCAGTGAGCTTGCCCGATGGAAAGAAGTGCACCAGCCCGATGGCGAGCACGACGCAGCCTGGCTTACCGGGTGCGGGCGAGATAACGAGAATCTCAGCATATCAGGCCGCCCAACAACGCCCGTTTGGCAAGGACGGCGCCGATGCTATCGAACAGGTCCTGCATCGAAACCGGTTTCGCGATCAGATCGTCTGCACCGGCGCGTAGGCAATCGGACCTTAAATGCAGCCCGTCATCTCCGCTGATGACGACGATCGCCATGGTCGACAGCTCGTCTCGTCGACGTCGAACTTTTTGGATGACGTCGAAGCCGTCCATGCCGGGCATCCGGAGATCAACGAGCAGGACGTCGTGTCGCTTCTGATCCAACATCCGCAATCCTTCCGGGCCGTTCGATGCCTCATCGATCTGCAAGCCCGCGACCGCGAGCATGTCACGGACGACCTGACGATTCATCTCGTTGTCCTCGATCAGCAATATCTTCGGGGACGTCACGCCTGGATGACCACAGATCGAGGCCGGCGGCCTGCAATACGGCCGCATGTCGGCGTTCGATCAAGGCTGTACGCCCCGTTGATTTCAGAAGTCATGTCGATCCGCTCCCCCTTACCTTATAGGCGCTTATGACCCTCAGTGCATGACACCCAGCGACCGTCATCACGGCGACGGTCGGCTTGAGTCGACTGGCTTGCCGAGTGTGAGGATGTAGTAACGTCGCGATTGAAGCGATGGGCGACCACTATGGGTGGGTGTTCAATGCCGTCGCCTCCGTCGCCCGAGCACTTACAGAACGGCGCACGTGAAAGCCGTTCATGTGGGCGCAACCAGCCAGTAGTCCGCCCACCGCGCGGCCCGCGCCAGCCGCAGCGTCGCTTCTGTGTTGTAAGGGTACAGCCGGTCAGACGCCGTGATAATGTCGCACCATTTCACTGCCAGGCGCGATGATACAGCCCGGCTGGAGGTCGATGCCGGTTGCCCGGCTTCCGGCGCGTCGTCGAGGCGGTTGTGAAGGATGCGCCACGCCGCGAGGCAGGCGATACGGAAAAAGTCGAGGACGATTTCCTGTCAAACACCAGCATGTAAGCTGTGCGACGCAGTTATTGCGCTGTCTCGAGACGCTCGGGGCGGGGGTAGACCAGTTCGGGGAGCTAAAGTCCAAAATCCGCACGGAGCCCATTACGCCGGTCGGTCGGACACGCTCATACCGCTACGATGGCGGTCCATAACCCGCGCGCCGCCCCGCCGTCGAACCCGCGACCTTACTCGGCAATCACTCGGTGATCTGGACCGCGCCCTTGCCACCCGGCTCTCAATCGCCTGCTCATGGTTGAGTCTACACCGTTTGAGAGACCGTGCCAGAAGGCCCTCGCTTCGGCGTCAGCCTGATCACGGGCGGGCGTGATCTGCGGTTCGCGTAGGCGGCGCCGCTCGACTTGAGGAGGGGGTTCGACCAAGTGATCGACGTGTTGCGATCATAGATCATGCCATCGTCAGAGGGCCAAATAACGCCTCCTTTTCCAGCCGGCTTACCGATCAGGCGTGTCATGTCGCCCTGTTGTCACCGATAGTGCACAGGCAACGCCACCGCCGCATTGTTTCGCTCGATAGAGTGCAGCATCCGCCGAGGCGACGAGATCATCAAGTTCGTCCTTATCAGATGCCGCTGTTACGAAGCCTAGACTGACGCCGATATTGATGTGCCGCCTGTCGATTTCGTACGGTGCCGTGATACATGCTACCAATGTGCGGGCGAAGGACTCCGCGTCACTCTCGGAATGAACCGCGGACTGAATAATGACAAATTCATCCCCACCGATCCGCGCGACAGTATCTTGCGATTGGAGTGCTGCGCGGACGCGAGCACTGACCTGTGCAAGGAGTGCGTCGCCTGTGGCATGCCCGTATTGATCATTTATCGCCTTGAATCCATTGAGATCAATGCAATGGATAGCAATATCGCGCCCGTTTTGGCGCACGCGGTTACCGAACGCCTCTTTCAGGCCAAGTCTATTTGGTAGCCGGGTGAGCGGATCAACCCGCGCGAGAGCTGCCATTTCCTGGCGGGTCAAGATCTGCTGTATAGTAGCCTGGTACAGGTGCCGAATACTTTGCAATGCCGCAAGCATAAAGCATATAAGACTGGCGGCAAGAATTTGGTATGTGCTGTCATCCTTCAACGCCGCACTTGCTGCGATGGGGAGGGTGCTCATCAAGAGGCATGCCGCCGCTAACAATGGTCGTATCGACGTGTGGGCAACCAAGCCAGAGCAATACCCGAACAGCAAGCCTGTAGCCAGCATCTGAAGCAGCACAGCGTGACTGTCGAATGTTCGAGCGCCCAAACTCCCGAGAGAAAGGGCCAAGCCTACACTCAGCAGCGCAAACGCCCGACCCCAGTGATCCTGATCCTGTTTCAGCTCCGTGCGCCCGGTCGCCCGGTGCTTGAACGCTGCGATCAGTCCTAGTTTCACCACCGAGCAGGCCAAGCCTGCGGTCAGCGCGAGCCATGCAACTTCGTCATGAAGCGTGGTGGTAATCTTGAGGCCAAGAACCAATAAGATCGCGGTCATGACCGCGTTGGGCAAGGCCGTATCGAATAGTGCATTTCTCATCTCTGCCCTTGCTTGACCGACGGGAGAGATGTTGGGGGAACGATTCGGCATTGCTGCCGACTAGAGCAACGGAACGAATATGGTGTTAACTTATCCGAGATCGGTTTTGTTTTGACTCTGGCGTTCAGACGGCATGGTGTTGGAGGGGGTCACGCAGGACGCATCATTGACAAGGACTGGCGGCGCCGCTTCCTGACGCCGCGGGCCGTTGCGCTATGGAGTCGCACTCGCACTCGCCCTCGAACGCCGGGAGATCGTATGCCACATTATGCTTTGCTGCCTCGATCTGCAGCACGGTGAGGGAGGAGGCCATCGTTTTCAAAGGCCGCGTTGGATTGCTGACACATCTCGGCGTAAAGCCGCTCGATGATGCCGTAGCGACGCGCGAGCGGGAGTCATGACCAGCACCGGCGAAAAGCGATATTGCCAGCAAGAGCGTACGCTGACTTTCGCGCGACACGCTGTCAAAAGGCGGCTTATGGTGCAGTCGATGCTGGCTTTAGCCGTCACGGTCGCGGGATGCTGCCCGTAATGTGCAACCGCGCGCGCATGCTCGGCGAGCCCGAGACAATCATCGAGCACTTCAAGGCGGGCTGGATCACCGGCAAGCCGATGGACAGTCGGTTCGATCCCGTCGAACTGCGGCCGAAAGGGCGCGCTTATGTGATCCGGCAACACGAGGGAGCGCGGGGGCTCGACGTCATGGCCTGGGACGTCCTGGGCGGTGCGGCGCCATGGCCGATGACCAATGTCCGCAACCTGGCGCTATCGCAGTGGAAGGCATTGGCGTCGAACCCTGAGCGACGATGTCTCGTGCCGCTGACTGAGTTTTGCGAATGGACCCCGGAAACGCACGACCTGGGCGACGGCAAGAAGCCGCTCAAGGGCGAGATGTGGTTCCAAGTGACTGACCAGCCGATCTTCGCGGTTGGCGGTTTTTGGCAGCATACGAAGGAAGGCGCCGGCTTCACGATGGTGACGTGCGATCCCAACGAGCTGGTCGCGCAGATCCACCCCAAGGCGATGATCACCATCCTGCATCCTGACGACCACGAGCGCTGGCTGACGGGCAGCTATGATGACGTCGTGGCGCTCCAGCGGCCCTATCCCGCCGATGAGATGACGGTGCAGGGTCCGGTGTTCCCGACGCGGCAAGCACTGGCGTGACCTAATGCAAGCCCGCCTCCACACCCCTAGGAACAGCAGGACATCGCTTCCCTCGGGGAAATGCTGTGCGACGAGACGTCGATACCCTACATCGCCAGTAAGCTCGCGCGCACGCAGTCCGCGGACAATTACAAAGGCTCGGTATCAAAATCGCCGCGCGGAGAACCGGGCAATAACTTACCGAAGCCAATGTCCCGCGTTGCTACTGGTGGGTTCTCGCATTGCCGGTGGTTCGGTCACAAAACAGTGTGCCGCGGACTTCGATGTCTATTGACCAGTTACTACCGCCTAAGATCACTGCTTCGGCCCGAGCTTTGTCTGTTTAAACTCTGCCGGTGACTTGGCTGTAAAGCGATCAGTCCTAATGTCGCACTTCTACCACATCGCTAAAACATACAGTGGCAACGGTTATGCCGTTTGTGTCTTCTATATCGATGCGGTGATGCATGATGAGGTGGCCGAGTTCGTAATCGAATGGACGGCCAAAGCGATGCAGTCGCGAGCAGCGCTCGCGCGAGCCGCCTCGAGATTGGGGAATTCCTGCCCAAGCTCGTCGCGGGTCTCTACGTCGTTGTGAACATGGAAAAAATAACGAGCCATGTTCTGGAAATGAAGCGCGGGACGATTAGTTGCTGCCATAGATCGAGATCAGACACATTTTCGAGGCATCGAAATGGCGCGGGTGATATTATCCGAATGAACCAAGGAACTGATTGTCAGATTTCTTGGAGTGAGCGCGCGACCGCAGCGAGCCGAGTCGTTCTAAAATTAGCCGTCACGGCACTAAACAGCTTTCTGGACTCAAAACCCTAACCGGGCCCGCTTGACTCGCAGGGTGACGATCAGCCCGCCGTCAGACCAGTCGTAGTCGATCGAGCCGCCTAACTGACCGGAGACGCTGCGCTTGACCAGCTGGCTGCCGAAGCCGGTCGGGCTGCTGGGTGCTTCGACGGTCGGGCCACCTCGCTCTACCCAAGTAAGAACAATGTGATCGGGTTCGGCAACGCTGGTGACGTCGAGCGTTCCTGTCGGTTGGGACAAAGCTCCATATTTCATAGAATTAGTAGCAAGCTCGTGGATGACGAGCGCCATACCGGTCGCGGCGCTCTCACCAACTGCAGTACGCTCGACTGCAACCCGTATCCGCCCTTTGAAGGCCCCAAGATCATCATAAGGGGCAAGCAAGATCGATAGTAGATCGCCGAGAAGTGCGGCGGCATCCTCGCCGGCGGACGTAGGGCGAACCAAGTCGTGGGCTCGACCCAGAGCGGTTAGCCGGCCTATCAGTTCGCGCGCCATGTCCTCCGAATTGGGCGATGACCGCGACGTGATGGCGGTCAGCCCCGACGCGATAGCCAACAGGTTCTTGACCCGATGGCTCATTTCGCCGGCTAGCAATTCATTGCCTTCTTCGGCTTGCTTGCGACCGGTGACGTCAAGAAAAACGCCAAACATCGTGCGGCCGACGATGCCGGCATCTTCGCCTTTCCCCCGCGCTGCGATCCAGCGAACTTCATCCCCGATCAGGATGCGGAAATCAGTCTCATAGTCCCCAAGAACGGCCCGCGTGGCGGCGAAGGCCGCTCTAACACGATCGCGATCAGAAGGATGGATGTGAGCTGACAGCTCTTCAAACGTTACGTTATCGCTCCAGGGCATTCCCCATAGCTCAAAGCCTCGAGCATCCATAGTGAGCAAATCGGTGTCGACGTTCCATGCCCAAAGGGCGACACCTGCAGCATTGACGGCGAGCCAGAGGTGCTCCTGGTCCCACTCGTGTCCCTTTGGCAATTCGGTCGTCACGTCGTTACCTTTTTCGTCTTTTACCTGCATAATCGCAACTGGTCGGACAGCAACCATTGCGGCAGCCCCGCGGTGCGCTGAAGGTGACAGTTTATGCCCGAACCATAGGAACCTCGGTAATGCTAGTGGTCCACGCCGGCGAGCGCATTTCCGATCGCAACTTCCATTCGCGCCTGAACCCCTGCGATGCCGTAACCGCGGTCCATTTGCCAAACCGGCCGTTGATCTCGTCCAGCGCCCCCATCAGCCGGTCCCGCTTGCCAGTGTCGTCCTCAAACAGCGTCTGCGGTCGCATATCGGCGCCGACCAGATCGTCCAACATGATGCCGGCCTTGGTGTAGGCATAGCCGTCTCGCCACGCGCGTTCAGCTGCCCGTCGCGCCGCGCCAATCAACTCGAGGCTGTCACTCGTCATCGGTTGCAGCGCAACGGTGCGAGAGCCGCCATATTGCGGCCGCTCGGGCTTGTGCCGGTTAGTGTGGAAGAACGCCGTCAGCCGCCCCGCAACCAGACCATAATTGCGCAATTTCTCGCCGGCGCGCATCGCATATTGGCTGAGCGTGCCCATCATGCTGTCTAAGGTCGTCACGGGGGCGCCGAATGACCTGGTCACTGCCATGCCCTTCCGCTGGGGCTCAATTGTCTCGACCGCGTTGGACGGCACGCCGCGCAGTTCGGCCACCAGCCGCTCGAGCACGACCGTCCCGACCGCTCGCGCCTGCTTCATCGGCATGTCGCGAAGGCTCCCGGCGGTCTCAATCCCGAGGCCCTTCAGCTTGAGCGCGGTCGCGCCGCCTACACCCCACACGTCCTCAACAGGGAAGGTATGCATCACCTTCTGCCGCGCCGCATGGTCGCGCAGATCCGCAACGCCTTCGAAGCTCGGGTCCTTCTTGGCCGCTGCATTGGCCAGCTTCGCCAGCGTCTTCGTCTCAGCAATGCCAACGCAGGTCGGAATGGTGGTCCACAGGCGCACCTGGTCGCGCATTGCGTGGGCATGGGCAACCAAGTCGCGGTCCTCGAACCCGCCCAGGTCGAGGAAAGTCTCATCGATCGAGTAAATCTCGGTGTCGCGGGCAAACGCTGCGCAGGCGGCAACCACGCGCCGCTGCATGTCGCCGTAGAGCGTGTAATTGGATGATAGAACGCGAACGCCATGCGTACGCACCTTTTCGCGAAGGTGGTGGATCGGGTCGCCCATTTTGATGCCGAGCGCTTTCGCCTCTGCTGATCGGGCTATGGCGCAGCCGTCGTTGTTCGACAGCACGATCACCGGCACGCCGACCAGCTTGGCGTCGAACGCCCGCTCGCACGAGACGTAGTAATTATTGCAGTCGATCAGCGCGACAGGCGAGCTCACGGCACCTTCCGCGCTACGCCGACGACGACGCCCCAGATCTCCACGTCCTCATCGACCAGGATCTCCGCAAATCCGTCAGCTTCCGGCACCAGCCAGTGGCGGCCATCGATAAAGCGCAGGCGTTTCAGGGTTCGGTCGCCGTGCACCAGCGCGACGACGATGGCGCCGGAGCGAGGCTTCTTTGCGCGGTTCACGACGATCAGATCACCGTCGTTGATTCCGGCGCCAGCCATCGACTGCCCATCGACGCGCATGATGTAGCTGGCGGCCGGGTGCTCGACCAACCAGGCGCCCAGGTCGATCGGCTCTTCCATGTCGTCTTGAGCCGGGGAGGGGAAGCCGGCGGGGGTGCGACAGAGGAATAGCGGCACCTCTCGCGGCACCAGTTCGTATGGGATTTCGTGGAGTCGCAACGCATACATAAGGCTGGCCCTTTCAGGCAGCCCATTTACCGCGAGGCGGAACGTTTAGGGAACATTGAATCGAAGAAAATCTGCCCGCCCGTCTAACCGCGAGTTTTAGCGCCAGCCGGCATCTCGCGCGACTGATCGCGTTTGATTGCCCAAGCCTCGATTAGGGAACCTTAGCCGGCCGTTAAGCATATTGTATCGGTTGGTGCCGATCACGGCGCTGCCGGGTTTTTCCCTTTGCCGGCAGCGGGTCCCACGAGCGGCACCAACACCCGCATCCGTGGTTACAACTCCGCTATCGAGCGGTTGCCACTGATTTGAGCGTTGATGCGGAGAAGCTCCGGCGCAACGGCGCGCGACCGCTTAACGGATCATCATTGACGGCGACACTGACTGCCTCGCCGGCGGCGGCTTCGCAGAGCATATGGCAGCGTCGCAGCGGGGTGTGCTACACCGCAGTCGTCACTGGAGTTTGCACAGGAGCGTAGCACACTGGTCGTGGATTTCTCTGGCTCTTGTCGCACCAGTCGTCGCCAACGATCAGGGGGAGAGATACCCCGTGGTGTCCCCAGCGCCCCCAATTATTCAGACGTTCACCCATGCAGGGCTGGCGAGCCGTTTCCCAATTGTTTCCCCGCAGACAATGATCATCTGGCGCGTAGGCACGGCAAGTTGTGGCGGTGAGCCGATCGCAGCTACGCGGGCACCCCACCCGTTGCCGTCGCTAGGCTGGGGAACGGCGAGCGAAGCGCAGATACGTCTCGCGTGCCGTATCGACGCAAGCGGGCGTCCCATTAGCATCCGGCGCGAAGAGCGTCGTTTTGGGACGAGCGCGGGCGACGTGATGCCCTCGCTCGCAGCGGCTTCCTTCGCTTCCGGCATTCCGCGGGCCAACTGTTCGATGAGCTTCACTGCCGGGAGGACGTCACTTGAGCAGGTACCCGGTGGATTTGGCGATCGCTTACACAGTGTTCCCCACGGCCGGCCGACCGCCCGAGGCGCTGTGGCGGCGTATCCGTCCGGCCGACACGACCTGCTTCGAGCCGACGCCCGCGCTTCTTAACCGCGCCTATCCCGATTTTGCAGTGATCATGGGCGAGGAAGGCCGGCCCTGTGGAGCATGGTGGCGTACGACATTGCTGCAGACGGCAAGCCGGTAAACGTCAGTACGGTCGATGGGCCACGATCGGTTACCCTCGACGTCGCCTCACGCCGGGCGGTCGTACAGTCGCGGTTCGGAAGGGCGCGCGGCGGGGCTGCCTCTACCCGTATTGGAAAATCGCTGCGTGATCCCTGCGCCAGAGCTGCCGTCGAGCGACAAGTCCTCAGTGCAACCTGATGCGTGCAAGGCATTAGGCGAATGGGCGCGCGAACTGCGGTTGACCTATCCGGCCAACTACCGCCGCCGCGGCATCGAGGGCGGGGCGGTCGTGTCCTACGATGTTGCGCCATGGGGTGCGGTAGGGAATCTGAAGGTGGTCGCCTCAGAGCCAACAAGCGATTTTGGTGAGGCGGCGACGGCAATGTTGGCGGGGGCCGCCCGAACGTCGTCCGCGATAGGCGCGAGCGGATGCATCGACCGCGTTCGCCACGTCATGGGCAAACCAAGAGCGTCGCTGCCGGCCGAAGACTGGCCACAGGCGCTACACTGATCCGTCCGTTCATCTGCGTTCAGCATGTCGAACGCCCATCCGCACGGGAAAATGTTTGGCTAGTTCAAATCGCCAACTTGGCGTTTTGGGGCTCTCGCGCAGCGCCTGTGCGTTCCAAAATTCATTGAATGGAACGTAGCTGGGCGCGAGCGATTGAACCTATATGGACAGCGAAACGACCATCATTGTGATCGGTGCCTCGGCGGGCGGTGTCGAGGCGCTCCGCACCATCGTTGCGGCTCTGCCTGCCGATCTCGACGCCGCCGTCTTCGTGACGCTGCACATCGGAGCACACCGCAGCGATCTACCCTGGTTGCTGGCCCGTGCCGGCAACCTTCCCGCGAAACATCCCCGGGACGACGAGCCCATCGTCAAAGGCAACATCTACGTCGCGCCGCCCGATCATCATATGCTTATCGAGGCGGGAAACATCCGTCTCACAAAAGGACCGCGTGAGAACTGGGCGCGACCGGCGATCGATCCGATGTTCCGTAGCGCCGCTCAGGCATTCGGACGAAGCGTCATCGGCGTAATCCTGACTGGCGGGCTGAACGACGGCACTGCTGGACTGTTCGAGGTAAAGACGCACGGCGGCTTCGCAATCGTCCAAGATCCCGCCGAGGCGACCGCGAGCAACATGCCGCAGAGCGCTTTGGAGAACGTCGACGTAGACCATGTGCTGACGGCCGCGAGGATCGGCCAATGCCTCAAGGAATTGGCCGCGAAGCAACACGCGCCTGACGCCCTGGAAAATGTCAGCGCCTTAGTGGCGCCGGAGGAGATGGATATGGATGCGCAGTTTACGCTGAACAAACCCGTGGCCGTCACCTGCCCCGACTGCGGCGGCGCGCTGCGGCGGTCGCAATTGGGCTCCCTGATGCAGTTCAGCTGCCACATCGGCCACGTCTACACGATGGAGGTCATGCTCGCAGCGCAGTTCTTAGCGGTCGAGCGGTTCGTGGAGCAGGCCATGCGCTCGCTGAGCGAGCGAGCAGAGCTGTGCGGTATCATGGCTGAGAAGCTGCCCGCCTTGCAAGAGAATGACGCCGAGCGCCAACTTTGGGTTGCTGCCCGAAAGGAGGCGTTCGATCAAAACGCCTTCCTTCGGACCATGCTCACGCGCGAATGGATCCATCCTGCACGACGGGGCGCAATCGAAATGTCACATGGGGTGTAGCTTTGAAGCTGTTAAGCCTTTAGAAAGCTTTCGATTGGGTATGTGAGGCTGCGTACATGAACGAGCAGTCTGAAAGTCCGGAGGCGGCGACAGGTACGGAAACCTTCACGGCCGATGCCTTGGAGGACAGAACTAGCAATGTCGGCCAGCATCTGATCGTCGGAATAGGCGCATCGGCGGGCGGGCTGGCCGCCTTTCAGTCTTTCCTTACGGCGATGCCACCGGACACGGGCATGGGCTTCGTCCTGATCCAACATCTCGACCCTGATTACGACAGCGCTCTCGCAGAAATCCTCAGCGAATTTACCGCCATGCCCGTTCAAAGGGCTATCGACGGGACTCGGGTAGCACCCAACACGGTCTCCGTGATCCCGCCAAACGCCGTCATCAAGATCGAGGCCGGCATACTTCGCGTCGGCCAACCGGAGACGCCTACCGCCCGACGGTCATCGGTCGATACTTTCCTATTGTCGCTGGCCGAGGATCAGGGTGAGAACGCTGTTGCCATTATCCTATCCGGGTTCGGAAGCGACGGTACCGCCGGCATCGCGGCGGTCAAGGAAGCAGGTGGTTTGACGCTCAGCGAGGCGGAATTTGACCATCAAGCCAAGAGGGGGATGCCGCAAAACGCGACGGCAGGGGGTTTCGTCGATAATGTTCTCCAGGCGAGCGAGATGCCCGCCGCGCTCGTCGATTATCAGCGGATCAAGCGCCGACTTGCAGATCCGACGACACCTGATGAACCGACCCCTGAGCTGGCGGAGCGTCTGACCACAATCTGTGCGGTACTGCATAGCCGCCTGGGGCGCGACTTTGGCCAATACAAGACTAGCACCCTGATGCGCCGAGTGCGCCGTCGCATGCAGGTGCTTCGGATAGACGATGCCGACCTATACATAGAGCAGTTGCGGAACTCGCCTGATGAGCCCGAACTGCTATTCCGGGAGATCCTGATCAGCGTGACGCGCTTCTTCCGCGACGCCGCCATCTTCCGGACACTCGCCGACGCCGTCCTCACCAACTTGGTGGCCGCCGGGGCAATCGATGCGCCAATTCGGGTATGGGTAGCCGGATGCGCGACTGGCGAAGAGGCCTACTCGCTGGCGATCCTCTTCAAGGAGGCGTTCCTTAAAACGGAGTGCCCGCGCCGCGTCACAATCTTCGCGACGGACATCGACGACCGCGCCGTCGACTTCGCGCGGGCCGGTCTCTATGGCGATGCCATCGAAGCCGACGTCGATGCCGAGCGTCTGGAACGGCACTTCGTCAAGGAGGGCAGCCGCTACCGCATCGCCAAGCATATTCGCGAGATGTGCGTGTTTTCGGCTCACGACCTCGTCAAAGACCCGCCGTTCTCGAAGCTGGATCTGATCTCCTGCCGAAACCTGCTGATCTATTTCGAACCCGGCCTTCAGCAACGTGTGATGGCAACCTTCCATTATGGGCTGAAGGTCGATGGCATCCTGTTGCTTGGCCCTTCCGAGACCGTCCCCACCAGCGCACGACAATTTGCGGCCATCGACAAACGCAGCCGCATCTACCGCCGGCTTCAGGGAGCTGGCCTTCCGCAGCCACAGCTGACGACCAGGACGACCAGAGCGCGAGCGCTACCGGAGGCGACCGCCGCAGAAATCTCGGACGATCAAGCCGCCAAGCTGATGGCGCAGTTCACGCCCGCATTCGTCGTCGTCGATGCGAAACAAGACATCCAGCGATTCTCTGGAGCTATCGCCAAATTCCTCGAGCCGGTGAGCGGCAATGCGAGCCTGAACCTCTTCCGCCTGCTGCACCCCGAATTGAGGACATTGGCCCGGTCGTTGCTCAGGCAGGCGACCGAGCAGAATCGCCGGATGGAGGAACAAGCCAGCTTCACGGTCGCCGGACGGCATGAGATCGCGAACCTGATCGTCGAACCAATCAATCAACCGGCTGGCACGCGCAGCATGTTGATCGCGTTCCAGGAGATCAAACGGCAACCAGTCGCTCAACCAGAACCACCGAGCGGCGACATGCCCGTGTCCCATGCTGAGCTTCTCGCCACGCAGGACAGGCTACAGACCGTCACCGAGGAATTGGAGACCGCCAACGAGGAGCTGCAGAGTTCGAACGAGGAGTTTCAGTCGGTCAACGAGGAGCTCCATTCAACCGTGGAAGAACTCGAGACTTCCAAGGAGGAGCTACAGTCGATCAACGAGGAACTGCACACCGTCAATGCGGAGCTCAATAACCGGGCCGAAAGCCTTGTGCGGTCGAACAGCGATCTGATCAACCTGTTCGCCAGCACGTCGGTCGCAACGCTCTTCCTCGACAATGATCTAAACATACGACGTTTCACACCATCCGTGGCGGACATATTCAACGTCCGAGATGGCGACGAGGGTCGTCCAATCACGGACTTCTCATCACTCCTCGCGGGAGATCCACTCACGCGAGACGCGACGATGGTGCTGCGAGATTTGAGCTCGATCGAGCGGGAGGTCGACTCAGCGGACGGTAGATCGACCTATCTCCTGCGGATGCGTCCTTATCGAGATTTGAACAACGTGATCGACGGAGTTTCGATCACGTTGGTGGATATTTCGGAGCGCAAGCGACTGGATCGCGATCGCGCCCATCTCGCTGCGATCGTCGCCTCTTCCGAAGACGGGATCGTGAGCCACGATCTCGATGGCCTGATCACCAGCTGGAACGCAGGCGCTGAGAAGATCTATGGATACAAGGCGGCTGAGGTGATGGGGCAGCCGATGTCGACTCTGCTAGCGGACGAGCAAGTCAACGTATGGCCCGCCAATCTGGCGCGCCTGCGGCAGGGCGAGGTGATCGCCAATCTGGACGTGAGCCGGGTGACCAAGGATCATCGCCAGATCCACGTCGCGTTGACGATCTCTCCGATCCGCGATGAGAAGGGGGCCATCGTTGGAGCCTCGGCGGTGGCCCGCGATATCGCGGAACGAAAAGCTGCCGAAGAACGAGCTCTCTTATTGATGGCCGAACTTGATCATCGCGTGAAGAACATCCTCGCGGTAGTCTCTTCCGTCGTTACTCAGGCGCTTCGGGCCGGAGGGCCACCCGACGAGGTTTCGGCCGAGATCGAGGGCCGGATCATGGCCATCGCCCGAGCACACAACCTGCTGACCGATCAGGGAGGCATAGACGGATCGCTCGGTGAGATGGTCTCAATGGAAGTGAAACCTTTCGATCAGGGGCGCGAGATCAGGATCGCGGGGCCTGACGTTGTCCTGACTTCCCGCTCCAGCCTCTCCCTTGCGCTCGTCATTCATGAGCTTGCCACGAACGCCGCGAAATATGGCGGCCTGTCGGTGGAGAACGGTCGGCTCGATGTCATCTGGCAGGTGACCGGGAGCGATGACGAGCGGCAGTTAGAGATCGACTGGGTTGAATCCGGAGGGCCTCCGGTCAGTCGTCCGACCCGCCGTGGCTTCGGCACGAAGCTCATCGAGGTTAGCTTGATCCGCGGGCTCGGAGCTAAGGTCAACCGCGAGTTCCTGGTGGCCGGCGTCCGCTGCCGGATAGCCATCCCCCTGAAAGATGACGTCGGGACCGTCCGTTCCATTAATCCCCCAAGGGGGGTTCAAAGGTGACGCCCTCGGAGCACCCCTTCCGCGTGCTCGTTGTCGAAGACGAGCCGTTGATCGCCATGATCATCGAGGATGCGGTAGAAGCGCTGGGCTGCGAGATGGTCGGGCCGTTTGCAGATCTCGGTTCCGCGTTTGAGGGCGCGACCAGCCAGGTTTTCGATTGTGCCATCTTGGACGTGAACATACGCGGTGGTCTTAGCTATCCCGTCGCCACCTACTTGATCGATCACGGCTATCCGATCCTGCTGGCGACAGGGTACCAGGGCTCGTCCCTGCCGGAACTGCTCGCGGTCCAGCAATGCCTTGCCAAGCCATATTCCTCCGCGCAGCTGGAACATGCATTGCGCCGGTTGTGCGATCGGGTCAGTCGCAGGCATTGAAGCCCGAAAAGACGCTGACAGTCGCGTCAGTTAGATCAACTTTTCCGGCCCAAAAAGTGTTCTGTTTCAATCGGTTTCGGGTCGGCGATACAAGATATCGGTCGCCAATCGCAGAGTTTCGCTGGCCCGCAGCAGTCTTGCCATTTGCCCAGATCAAAGTTGCAGGGTAACAAACCTGCTATTCTAATCAAATTAGCAGTCCAGCATGAGAAACCTTTCGATACTTGTTTTCAATATTATCAAATGTTATTGATATATAGCAAAAGTTATTAACGGTAACCGCGGGAGTAAATGGACAAGCTGTCCGCGCACTTGCAAGTATGTGAAATTTGATTATTCTCATCGCTAGGAGTGAATCGAGCCGAAAAAATCCGGAGTGCGTGCAAGCGGGGCCGGTGTACCTTTTCGCCGTACCGGAACTGGGACATCAGGCTATGAACGGTGGGAAAGAATTTTCCGATGCCCGCGCGATGGCAACGCAGCTTGAGAGCATGATTAGTATCGCTGACGAGAAGAACGACTATGTTCTCGCGGCCTGGCTATCAAACGCTCTTGACCGCGTTATCGCCCACTATTTGGACAGCAGCAATATCTTGCCATCTGGTGTCAGATCGGCTGCAGTACCGCTCCGACATGCGGAGGCAGAGCATGACAAGCAGCGACGAGTTTTCGAAACTCGCGAGCGCAATCCTTAAATTTCGGCGTTACCGGTCAACGGTTTTGCCCGATGACATTTTCAATGAGCCTGCCTGGGAGCTGTTGTTGGAGCTATTCCTCGCGGACTCTAGAGGAGAGCGCCTCACCGCGCGCGAGGTGGCAGACCGCAGCGGCACGCCCGGCCCGGTAATGTCATGCTGGCTTCAGCACCTAACTGGGACCGGACTGTTAGTCGGTGACGGCACAGGAAATTTGGATGACGCACTGACGCTGTCTGGTGCCGGGATGGCGGGGTTAGAGAACATCCTGACGCTCGGCCGTGCGCTGAAGAATGAGCTTACGCCAGGTGACGAAGTCTCCGCAAATGGTGCCGACTAACTGCCACCGGCCTGACGACATGAATAGCTCGATTTGGGTTAGCCAGGCGCATGTCATCGAGATGAAATGTGCAGACGGACGCGCATTGGCCGGTCGCCGGGTGGGTGGCTGTCGAATGTCGGCATCACAAGCCTGTGCCCTATCGCGCCGCCGAACCCGGTAATCGGGTGCGATCCTTGCGATCTCTGCAATCGCAACGTGGTCATGGCCGGCTGCAAGCGGCACCGCGATCATCCCGCGCGGGATGACCACGGCGGCAAAAATGGAGCATATTCGCACGCTGTTCTTGCACGGCAAGAATAGCGCGAACAACATTGACGACCGCGCTGATCGCGCTCTTGCGTCCGATAGTGGCTTTGGTCGGGAAGCACCACGCCGACGGTGCGCTCGCGCCTAAGATCCGTGACGTGCGGCATTTGATTTTGACGCTTCGCAGACGCCATAGGTTCAGGCCGGGCGAACTGGTTGTTGACGTGCACAGCTTCAGCTTGGCTATGCAGCATATTGGTAAACGCGAGCACATTCGCGATATTGTCGTTGAACCCAGCCAGCCGCCTCAATCGGCGATCAGATGACGGCGCAGGAACAGGCGTGCGCGTGGCGAGATCAGCGCCGCGAGATAGGCGATTATCATGAGGCTCAGCGGCAAGCCCCACACGATCAGCAAAGCGATCATCAACACATGCATAACAATTGTCCTGAACGTGTTCATTCAGCCTAACAGTAATGCCATATCATTCTTAGTTATACGATACACGCATCTGTGACGCATTTGGGCAGGAGATTTTTACAATCATGATTAATGAATGCACCATATACCATCTATTGTAGGGGGTCGAGTCGGCCAAGTCTTTGGGGGGCGCCGTGCATAATTTTGATCGACCGGTTTTGGATGAAACGCTGCCAACGGAACAGCGCGGTGCCGTCGTCGGGCAGGGGCAGATGCTGGGGGGCACCAACTGTCCGGGCATCGCCGTCGAAACCTTTGCTATGCCGCCGGGCATGTCGATCCGCTACGATCAGCCCGCCAACGATCTCGCCGATTATATCACCGGCTATCACGTTTATTGCGCGGATACGCGGCATCGCGGGCAGGTCGATTGGTTCCTGCCGGGCGCGGCCAGCATCCGCATTGCCATCGATGCGGAGCCCTTCTCCGTGTCGATCGCGCGGCGCACGTTCGATCCCGTGCCGCAGGTCAGCCTGTTTGGCCCCACCTCGCACGCGCTGCGGGCCGTCACCAATAGCGGCATCCTGATCGGCTTCGGGATCAGCGCGCTGGGCTGGAGCCGGTTGATCGATCAGCCCGCCGCGGCCTTTCGCGATCGCGTCGCGCCGCTCGCCACCGCCGTGGCGGGTGATTTCGGTCCCCGCTTGTACGCCGCGCTGCAGGCCACCGATCGGGAGGGGCAGGTCGCCCCCGTGCTTGATGCGCTGCTGCGCGAACAGCTCACGCCGCTGCATCATCCCCGCGGCGCGGCCTGTGCGCAGCGCGATGATGCGCTGGTGCGTCAGTTGATGGCCTTTATCGCGCGTGATGGATCGATCGAGATCGGCCATATCGCCGCGACGCTCGGGCTCGAGCCGCATGCACTGCGTCGGCTGGCGGTGCGTCATTTCGGTTTTCCGCCCAAGCTGCTGGTGCGCCGGGCGCGTTTCCTGCGCTCGTTCCTGCGCATCCTGGGGCCGGGGCACACGATCGATTATGGTAAGCTCGATCAGAGCTATTTTGATCTGCCGCATTTCCTGCGCGATGCGAACACGTTTCTGGGCACGACCCCGCGGCGCTTCCTCGCGCGCAGCACGCCGTTTCTCGATGCCAGCCTGCGCGCCCGCGCCGCCGTGCTGGGCGCCCCTACCCAGGCGCTGCACGATATCGACGCGCCCAAACCCGGCCAACGAAAAGGGGCCGCGAGCATGGCTCGCGACCCCCTCTACTTCGGCGGGGACGGGCATACGCCTGTCCCCTCGCCTGTGACCAACGCGCCTGCTGCCCAGGGCAGCGCCGGCGCGTAGCGCCAGGCTAGGCGCGTCGCTTAGGCAGCAACGACGCCCGCCACATCGACCTTATGGACATATTTGCCCTTAGCACCCGTCGGTTTTGGCTCGAACAACGCATACTGCAGTTAGGATCAGACGGCCCTCCCAAAATTCCCACTACGGTCGGTCCCGCAACGTACCAAGGCGAGGTCACGGACGGCTTGGGTTTATTCCGCTTCTAGCCACAGGGCTGACAGCGCTTTTCCAGATCGGACCGACAGCGAGACTTTCACCCCTGCGCTGACGGCCGTGCGCGATGGCCGAGTTCCCGAATCTGTCCCCAATTGTCGGTCCCGAAATTGCCGCTCGGAGCAGGAGACTTGGGATACGTTGGGCTTGGCGTACGGATCACTAGGGGTGCACACGCGACCGCATCGGCAATGTGTGCGGATGCTCGCAAGCGGGAACGAGGGGCGCCTATTGCGGTCCAATAGCCCCTTTTCCTTAATCATCGGAATTACCGAATGGGGAGGAGCGACGGCGAATATGGCGGCTGGCAAAGAGCGAATTGTTGGAACGTCCCAACGAGCATCAGGCGTCTGGCAAACCTTCTATGCCTAAAGTGGCCGGCTATGGTGCTGTGGTCCCCCGCGCCCAAAGCCGTGATACGACCAGATGCACCAACGGCAGCTTCTCTATCGCGGCTTAAGTCAACAGGCGCACGCCACTCTCCACCGTCGCAAACGCGCCGGTCGTGACGGATTAATAGGCGACGAATTCCAGGTACTGATTTTCTACCGAGCTCGAGATCGCCACACGGGGTTCGTGCTTCTCTCCGGGGTCGGCACGCGGCCGCCCCATGATAGGGTAAGACAAAGCGGCGTGGATCAATCTTTCGGGCGCCCTCGCGATGGGGCGGCTGCCGTTACGATTTCACGCCACCTTCGTCCCCGTGAGGACCTCTTCCTGCCGCAGCAGAACCGTGAAAGCCTCTGTTTGAAAGCGTGTCAGGCGAGCGCGGCTGCGATGCCGGGTTCGCTGCCCCAGCGGAAGTCGGTGCCGTCGGTCCACATGCGGTGAAGGACGACGGCTAGCCGGCGCGCCACGGCGACGATGGCCCGCCGCATACCCCGGCGCTGCGCGACCTTCATACCCCAGGCTTTGAGCCACGACCAATGCCGGCTTTGGGTCAGCAGGACCTGCGCCGCTTCGTACAGCATCGTTCGCAGCATGGTGTCACCGGACTTGGAGATGCCGCCATCATAGTCGATCTCGCCTGACTGATGGCGTCTCAGTGTCAGCCCGACATGCGCGCCGACCGCCCTGGAATGGACGAAGCGTTGCGGCTGATCGACGGTCGCGCGGTAATTGAGCGCCACGACAGCTCCTACGCCAGGCGCGGTCATCAACCGCTTGCAGACCGGATCATGCCGAACCGTGTCTAGCAGCATCTTGTGGAGCACGGCGAACTGCTGGCGCATCACCCGCCGCACCGTCAGCAGCGGCTCGACGATCGCTGCCAGTTTCGGAAAGCCCTCGACCAGATGACGAATCCGAGCCTCGTAACCGATCGTGCTGACGACACCGACCTTGAGGCCGAAGTTACGCAACGTGCCGCGCATGTCGGACTCGATGTCGATCAGCTTGCGTCTGCTTGTGGCTCACAACGTCTTGCCAGCGACGCCCGGCTTTCCGCGACGGGTGCTGACATCTACCGGTTTGCCGACCCCGCCAGCGCTCGCTCGATGGCCGCTTCCGCGACCGGCGCCATCCGTGCATAGCCGGTGGCTAGCGGATGCACGCCGTCGTCGCTTAGACGGCGGTCTAGGAGACCGGAGCCGTCCACCAACCTCGCGTAATAGTCGGCATAGACATAGCCGCGGGTCGCGCAGAACCGCTGAAGCCAGGCGTTCAGGGCGCGCAACTCCGTGGGGCGGCGTTCGTGAAGCACGTCCTTGGCCGTATCGGTGTAATTGTTGACCGGCAGCAGCGAGGCGAACACCAGCTTGATGCCATGGCGATCGGCGAGATCGGCCATAGCTTCCCAATTGGTCTCGATCTGCTCGGACGTCTCCTGCTGAAGAAAGCCCTGCACGTCGTTAATCCCGGCCAGGATCACCACCGCGCTCGGCTTAAGCTCGATGACGTCTTGGTGGAAGCGCAGGACCATTTGCGCGGTCACCTGGCTACCGATGCCCCGGTTCACATAGGGCATGCCGGGGAAGCTTGCCGCCAGATTCCAACGGTCGGTGATCGAATCGCCGAGGAACACGACACGGCGCTCGCCGGCTTCGGGCGGCGGCAGCGCCCGATTAGCGGCGGCATAGATGTAGCGCTCACCAAAATCCCGCATCAGGCTCGGCACTAGCTTGGCACGGAATCGTCCGAGCCAAGGGCCCCAGTCTTTTTCGTTTGCCGCCCGCCGCTCGGGTGAGCTCTGGTAGGTGGTGGGGGTGGGCGGCCCGGCCGCTCCCTGGGCAAAGGCGGCGCTGCTGGCGCCGAGCAGAATTGCCAGTAGCGCGGGCCTCGCCACATGTGGTTGCATTCCGTCGTCAAGCGATACGAGCGCCGTACCGGTCAGCTTACGCATGAATCAAATCCCTTTGGTAGCTGCCGTGTCGATATCAAATCTCGGCTCGAACAAGCGGAGCTGCAAGTGCTTAACCGCCGCTCCGCCGGACCTGAACGAACGGCAGATATTAGAGACGTTGCTGCGGGCTGCTAAATGTTCGCAACTGGTCGTTGCCAACGTTGCCCCGGACGAACATGCCCGGCACAACGCACAACGCACAACGCACAACGCACAACGCACAACGCACAACGCACAACGCACAACGCACAGCGCACAGCGCACAGCGCACAGCGCACGACGCACGACGCACGACGCACAACGCACAACGCGGCCGCGGCCGCGGCAGCGGCAGCGGCAGCGGTCAACGTCGAGGTTACCGTCGTGACTAATATGCTGCCAGCTTGATCCGCAAGACTTGCGGCAACGTCGTCAGATTGAGGCCGCTACCGGTCTGGTCACCATTCCAGATGCGATCGAACACCCATACACTATTCTCAAAGTGGCCTTCTTCAACCTTGGCGAGCATTACCCGTTCGTTCTTCGCCGAGTCGAAGTGGACCCGGACGCGGTGCCCGACGAGCAGAAACTCGTTGGGGGATAATTGTGCGATCACGGCTCCGCCATCCGGAATCGCGCGGTCCGGCACGGGGTCGACCTTCCCTAACCAGCTGTCGCCGACCTTTCCCATCTGCCATTCGCCATAGGTCAGCGTTGCGGTCCAGCGATCCCCGAGCCGCAGGGTTTCCGGTTTCCGATCATCGGCCTCGCCGGCGCCCCAGACCTTGCTCTCAAACGAAAGCCTGGCCCATTCCCGCGCCATCGGAGCAAATCGTTTATAATGGACGGCAAAATTCTCTACAGTCTGGGCGTTCACTTCCCGCGCGCCCAGCGGGTAGTTTGAGAACCCCGAGTAATCCAGGCCGAAGGGCGCAAAACCGATGCCCTGCCGGCCTAAGACATCGTAGAAGTGCCTTGCATAGCCCTTGTCGCTACCGATTTCCGGAACGAACAGCGCATTGGCGGGGCCGCCATATTGATCCAGAGTCTTACGGACTTTGGCACTGTCGCGGTCGTAGATATCCGGAGCTATGGCATCGATCGCCGGCCCGGCCGTCTTCCATATGTCTAGGACGTTCCAAGTCGGACCGCCCGAGGAATAGGTAAACGGGTCCTGATATTTGAACGGGTCGCGCAATGCGGCGTTGACATACATCGGCAACGGCAGCTCTCGCTTACCCGCGGCGGCAATCTCGTTCACATATTTGGCAATATGCCAAGCGTGGAAATATTCGTCGGCATCCCTGCCGAAAGCCTGTTTCCAGGTGCCCACCTTGGCGCGCATCGCCTTGATCAGCTCCGCGGGTACGGGTTTGTCAAAAAGCCGCTGTGCTGTGGGCGAGAAGTCGCGAACAGCACTGTAGGTGCCCGTCTCGTTTTCGACCTGAACCATGATGACGTCATGGTTCTGATCGACAGCCTTCAGATGCCGCATCAGGGCGACGAACGCACGCCTATCGGCGTCGAGCGTAGAGCGGAAATGGGGTGATAGGGAGTTCTTGACCTCACCTTTTGCATTTACGACCCGCGGAAAGCGCGAGGTGTTTAGTTTTACCCATTCCGGTGCATAGTCGGGATTGTTGTTCTTCCACGTTCCGAACCAGAGCAGGACGAGCTTGACCTCGTTTGTGCGCGCCTGCTTGAGCAGTTCGTCGACGAAGGAGAAATCGAACGCTCCTTCGGTCGGTTCGATCTGCTCCCAAGCGATCGGCATCTCCAATGTGTTGGCATGGGCAGCCCTCACCGCCGGCCATACAGTCGGCAGTTGAGACGGATAATTGGCCGAATTGTTCGCTTGAAGCCCGAGCATGAGGAATGGCGCACCGTCGACGATCAATGCGTGACGGCCATCCTTCTCGACCAGGCTGGGCACATCTGCCGCTGCGGCACTGCCGCCCATCGCCATCCCAAGAAGCGCTAGGAGGGACATGTGCTTGACTAAATGTAGCATATTTTTCGCCTGATCCTGTAAACCGCAGCACCTTCGTGGGCATTGCGTCTGTCACAAAGGACGTCCTACGTGCATTGCAAGATTTGTTTCACCGCACGCGCTACTCTGTGACCGACAGCACCGTGACCGATCTCGGCGGTAATGTCAGGCTGATCCGCCCGTTGCTCACGCGCGCAGCAATCTGTCGCGGCACGACCGAGTCCGGCTTGTCGTAGGTGTTGACGGCATCGACCCGGTCAGCGGTCAGCACCGTGCCGGACGCAGTCCGCGCCCATATGCCTTGGAGCTGAGCATCGATTTGCGCTGGCGCGTTAGCGTCGATGTTCGTCAGCGCGATCCACAGTTTTCCATCCGCGGCACGCGCGGCGATCGCGTCGATGCGCGGCACGCTGACATCGCCAAAACGATAGATGCCGGCGTCAAAGGTGATCGGCAACCGCGTCGCATCCTGGAACGGCACGTACATCTTGAACAGATGGTAGGTAGGCGTCAGCACCATCTTCGGTCCGTCGGTCAGGATCATCGCCTGAAGCACGTTCACCATTTGAGCGATCGCGGTCATACGAACGCGGTCGGCATGGCGCGTGAACATGTTCAGGTTGATGGAGGCGATGATCGCGTCGCGGATCGAATTCTGCTGATGCAGGAATCCGTCGCGGCTGCCGGGCAGCTTGGCCAGCCAGACGCCCCATTCGTCGATGACCAGCGGGACCTTCTTCTCCGGGTCGTACTTGTCCATGACCGCCGAGTGGATGCGGATCATGTCCTCCATCTTCAGCGTGTCCTTGATCAGCGTGGCATATTCGCGCTCACCGAACCCGGTGCTGGCGTAGCTCGGCGGCCAGCTGACCCAGGTATAATTGTGCAGCGACAGCCCTTCGATGCTCCAGCTCCAATCGTGTCCCTTCCATGCCCGCATCACCGCCTCGGTATAATCTGTCCCCGGCGATCCTGGCCCGACCGCGATGCGCTGCATCGGGTTCGACCCGGCGACCGATCCGCCCGTCGGGTTGTCGGTCCCCTGCTGCTTAAGGTTCAGGTTGCGCACGAAGCGGGCATAGCGCTTCATTTCGTCAACGTAATATTCCGATCGATACGCGCCGCCGCAGCTCCAGCTTTCGTTGCCGATACCAAGGAACTTCACCTTATGAGGATCACGGTGACCGTTGGCGGCGCGTTCGGCGCCGGCAGTCGTGCCCGGATCGGCCGTCATATACGCCATCCAGTCGGCAGCTTCCTTGACGCTGCCCGATCCCATGTTGACGGAAATATAGGCCTCCGATCCGATCTGCTGGATGAAGTCGAAAAACTCGTCCGTGCCGAAATCATTCTTCTCGAGCGCGTTGCCCCAGCTGCCGTTGACAGTGACCGCACGCTTTGCCCGCGGACCGATGCCATCACGCCAATGATATTCGTCAGCGAAACAACCGCCGGGCCAGCGTACGCTCGGTACTTTCAGCGCCCTCAGTGCGGTCAGAACGTCGGTGCGTAAGCCGCGAACGTTAGGGATGGTTGAACCCTCTCCAACCCATACTCCACCATAAATGCCAGTGCCCAGATTTTCGGCAAATTGGCCGAAGATGTCGCGATTGATCTTCGGGCCGGCGCGATCCGCCGCGATCGAAACCGAAATCGGTGTCGCCTGGGGAGGAGACGAGGATGCCGAAGTCGCAGCAATTACCGCCGCAACAATGCTGAAAAGCTTTCTCATGCCATCCCCCTTTGCGGCCGCTTTGCACAGCGCGCATTTGTCAGACATTATAACGCAACCATTCACAGGAACAATTCCGCGCGGGTTGCGGAGAAGCCGACCTTTGTCGGCATCCGGCAGATCGCTTCGTTCAACTCCTCATGCGTCGAGAGTCCGAGCTGAGCAGAATGGCCCATTCATGACGTTTGGACGCGGGGTAGCCGAGCTTGACGAGGAGTCGCTTGTGGTTTCCCCCCCGTCCTAAAGCTGCCAGACCGCAAACGGCTCGGTCCGAGCTAAGAGCGGAAGTTAAACGATCGACCGACTGTAGGAAGCGGGGCGGGAAGCCTGAACGTCGGCTTATGGGGCGGAGCGCCGTGTAGCTGGCGGCGGCTCTCAACCATGCCAAGCCATTCCCCGGGCGAGCGCGAGCGTCTGACTTTGGGCGTTAACGGCCATGGCCGGAACTGCTGGACTGCAGTTGAGCAGGTTTCAAGAGAGATAAGAGCAAAACTGGCGTTACGAGCCCAGCAATAATCATTTGCGTCTTTCTTCAGTCCTACGATCGTCCGCGTTTGCTGCGCGATGCATCCAATTTTTCCGATCTTATTGGCTGTGCTATGATTGAAGTGTTATGCAAGGGAGCGTGGGCATGGACCGATCGCTGTATTTAACCGTGTTTATTCTCACGGGTTTCACTACCGCTCTCTTGGACGAACCAACAAGGACGGACGATCGCGCGAAGTTGTCGGATGAGAGCAAAAAGATGATCTGCAAGCGGTTCTTGGAGACCGGTTCTTTAGTCAGAGGATATCGCACCTGTAAAACCGAGCGGGATTGGCAACGCGAACGCGATGCTATCAGGTCGATAAAAAGCAATTCGGGCTCGTGCGCCAGTCAGGGACTAAGCGGCGGCTGCTAAAGCGGCATCGTAGTTGCTCAATGCTTCACGCAACACGCCGGCAGGTGACCGGATTTGGACGCCAACGGTCGGGCAGCTGTTGGCAAAGAGGCCATAACGCCGGATGTTTAATGGAGTTTGCAGCTCCTTGGAAGCGGACCCTCGTTCAGGTCGACCACTGGCCGCTGCGGTCCGCGGGTTGGTGTGACGGCGCCGAGGGCCCTACCCCGTCTATAGGGTCCGCATTGCAAACCATTACCAGAGCCGTTGCGTAGGAGCGATTACCATAACCCCGAGCTTACCGAACTTGGCCAAGCCTTGTTGCGCTAGGATGCCGCCGAACGGACAATAGGGTCAGGAGTAGGGGTGGGCCGCCATGAGCCCACGAAACTGACGCTCTCGCGCCCATTTTTAGGCCCGATTAGGTTTCCTCCCGCTCCGCCAATAATTCCGCCGAAACCTCGGATGCTGCTCATCGCAGTATTCGATCAGCGGCGCGCGGCAACTTTGTGCACGCCTCTGCCGCGCGATCCGCCGGGGGTCAGCGCGCGCGCCGACCCGCGGTGAATTGTTTGGTCGCGAGCGCGGCTTCCACGCGCTGCACCAGATCTTCGGGCGTAAAGGGCTTGATCAAATAATCGTCTGCCCCGGCCCGCAATGCCTCGTCAGCCATTGCTTCTCCCCGCTTGGCGGTGAGCATCAAGATGGGCGTCAAATATGTCGCGGGCGTCTGTCGCAGGCGCTTGAGGATTTCCATCCCCGGCAAGCCCGGCAAGGCGCGATCGAGGATGACGAGATCAGGCTTTTTAAACGCGATCGTTTCGTATGCCAGCGTGCCATGGCCGATCACGCCAACCAAGTGGCCGGCCTCGGTCAGAACCTCTTGCACGAGCAGGCCGGCAAGATCGTCATCCTCGACATAGATAATCCGGGCCATAAGTCCTCAGCGCGGGCCCCCGATCGAAAAGCGCCGGTGCCGCAACCCATAGTTGCCATGCCCCGTCTTAAATTTATGTAATGATCACGCAAAATAGCCACTCCCGATGGGCTGCGCATCACCGCCCGCGTGGTGACCGCCATTCCTCGCCGATGGCCGCCGGCACGTAAAAATTCCGTCCGGCACAATTCTGCGACAATTGGGCCGTACCGCGCTGTTTGAGTTGATTTGAGGATATTGTTTTGCGCGTGTCATATCTTGCCTTGGCGACCATGCTTACCGCATCACCTGCTCTCGCAGCGGCGCAGGATGCCGTATCCGCGCCCGCACCTGCACCTGCACCTGCACCTGCACCTGCACCCGCACCTGCGGCGGATGCGCTGGCCGCCGTGGCACCGGCGCCCGTCGCCGTGCAGCAAGATGACGCGCTGGCCGGCGAATCGGCCGGTGAGGAAATGGAAGACATCGTCGTCACCGGGCAGCGCCCGCCCGGCTCGGTCCCGGGGGACATCACGCCCGAGCAGACGCTCAACCCCGCCGATATCCGCTCCTACGGCGTCTCCTCGATCGGCGATCTGCTGACCGAACTCACCCCGCAAACCACCAGTGGGCGCGGTGGCCAGCCAGTCGTGCTGCTCAACGGGCGGCGCATTTCCGGTTTCCGCGAGATCCGCGATATCCCGACCGAAGCGATCCTGCGCGTCGAAGTGCTGCCCGAGGAAGTGGCGCTCAAATTCGGTTATCGCGCCGACCAGAAAGTGGTCAATTTCGTGCTGCGGCGGCGCTTCCGCTCGGTCGCGGTGGAGGCCGTAGATCGGCTGGCCACGGAGGGCGGTCGCAACACGCCCGAGGGCAAGCTTGATCTGCTTAACATTCAGGCGGCGACGCGGCTCACGCTGCACGGCGAGTATCAGCGCAGTTCGGCGCTGACCGAGGATCAGCGCGATATTCCGCGCAACACGGCCGACAGCATCGACCAACGCGCGTACCGCACCTTGCTGGGCCAGGCGGAAAGCTTCTCCGCCAACGCGGTCTATGCCCGCAACGTGTTCGGCAACGTCGCCGCGACGATCAACGGCAGCGTCGAGCGTACCAATGGACTGGGGCTCAACGGCTTGTCGAGCGCCGCTATCGGCGTCATCGATCCGGCCGCGCTCGAGCAGCGCAGTTCGTCCTGGACCAGCCATCTCGGCACGACCTTCAACGGCGATGTCGGGCGCTGGCGCTGGTCGCTGACGGGCAATTACGATCGTGTCGATGCCAAGACGCGCAACGAGACCGAACCCGCGGCGACGAGCGGCGTGTTCGCCAATAGCGGGCGATCCATCTCCAGCACCGGCGGGGTCGATCTGCTGCTTGCCGGCACGGCCTTCGAACTGCCGGCCGGCGCGATTGCCACCAGCGTGCGCCTCGGCGCTTCGACGAGCGATTTCGACAGCCGGGCGACCCGCTTCGAGGGCGTGCAGCGGGGCCAGGTATCGCGTGATATCGTCAACGGGCAGCTCAACGTCGATCTGCCGCTGACCAGCCGATCGAAGGACGTGCTCGGCGCGATCGGCACGTTATCGGCCAATTTCAATCTCGGGCTCGATCAACTCTCCGATTTTGGCACGCTGACGACGGTCGGCTACGGCCTTAATTGGGCACCGATCCCGGCGCTGCGGGTGCTCGCCACGTTTACCGATGAGGAGCAGGCGCCAACCGCGCAGCAGCTCGGCGACCCGGTGATCGCCACGCCCAATGTGCGCGTGTTTGATTTCGTCAACGGCACCAACGCGACCGTCACGCGGATCAGCGGCGGCAATCCGCTGATCGATGCCAATCAGCGCCACGTGAAAAGCTTCAGCGGCACGCTGAAGCCGTGGGCCGACAAGGATGTGACGTTCACCGCCAATTATACGGCCACGCGGGTCGATAACCCGATCGCTTCCTTCCCCGGGGCCACCGCCGCGATCGAGGCGGCGTTTCCGCAGCGCTTCCTGCGCGATTCGGCCGGGCAATTGCTGCAGATCGATGCCCGCCCGATCAACTTCGCCGAGAGCGATCGCTCGCAGATCCGTTGGGGAGTCAATTTCTCGCAACCGATCAAATCCAAGATCCAGAAGCAGCTTGAGGCATTCCGCGCCGGCACCGGCACCAATCCGTTTGCCGGCATGGTGCCGCCCGGCGGACGTCGTGGCGCCGGCGCGCCGGGGGCCGAAGGGCAGCCCGGTCCGGATGGTGCGCCTCCCGCCGGTGGCGAGCGGCCGCCGGGCGGGGGGCGGCGTGGTGGCGTTGACGGGGGACCGCGCGATGGTGGGCCGGGCGGCGGCGGTCCACGCGGCGGCGGGGGCGGCTTCGGCGGCGGGCGTGGCGGGCAGGGCGGCCGGCTCAATTTCGCGCTCTATCACACCTTGCATCTCACCGATCGGGTCACGGTCGCCGATGGGGGCCCGACGCTCGATTTGCTCAGGGGCGATACGCTGGGCGGCGGGGGTGGCCAAGCCCGGCATCAGATCGAGCTGCAGGCGGGCTACAGCAATAATGGCCTGGGTGCGCGGTTGTCGGGCAATTGGATGAGCGCGACGGAGGTCAATGGCGGTACGCTGGCGGCACCCGAATCGCTCAATTTCGGTAGCCTGGCCACTTTTGACCTGCGGTTGTTTGCCGATCTCGGGCAGCGGCTGGAATGGGTGAAAGCGCATCCCTGGCTACGCGGCATGCGCGTGTCGGTATCGATCGATAATATCGCCAATACGCGGCAGCAAGTCACCGATGCCGGTGGTGTCACGCCCGTGGCGTATGCACCGGGCTATATCGATCCCCTGGGCCGCACGGTGCGCCTGTCGGTGCGCAAGCTGTTCTTCTGACGGTGGCAGACGCCCGATCGGGTCAGGGCGCGGGTTGCACCTCGCGCAGGCCCTGCCAATCGGGATCGGGCGTCGCTTCCAGCTCGACCGGATATACGGCGTGGCCGACCAGGGCGGCGCGGAAACGCGCGCCGAAATCCTCCGCATCGGTGGTGTAGAAACGCCACTGCCGCGCGCCGTTGCCGGTGATCGCGGCGGCCTCGGTGGCCCAATCCTCCTCGTCGAGCGCGCCGAACAACACTTCCTCGAACCCCTCAATGCGATCGTAGACGGCGCGCGACGGCATGCCCGCGCTCGCCTCGCCATCGAAGCTCCAAGTGATCGTGACCAGCACCGGGCGCGCGGCGCGCTGCTCGGCCAGCGGCACACGGGCGAGCGCGCGGACGATCGTGGCGTGGCCGCCCGCTTTGCCCTGGGCAAGCGTCCAATCGGCGGCATTACGCTTAGGCATCAGGCGGCGCGACGCAGCTCCAGCCGGCTCCAGATTTCGACCAAAGCGCCGGTCAATTCCTGCATCATTGCCTCGGTATGCGCCGGGCCGGGCGTGAAACGGAGGCGTTCGGTGCCGCGGGGGACGGTGGGATAATTGATCGGTTGTACGTACACACCATATTCGGCGAGCAGGACATCGCTGATCTTCTTGGCCTTGACCGGATCGCCGACCATCAGCGGCACGATATGCGTGGTCGAATCCATCACCGGCAGCCCGGCCTCGGCAAACATCGACTTCAACATCGCCGCCGCCGCCTGCTGCCCGTCGCGCTCCTCGCTCGACGCCTTGAGGTGACGGATGCTGGCGAGCGCGCCGGCGACCAGCACGGGCGACAGGCTGGTGGTGAAGATAAAGCCCGGCGCATAGCTGCGGATGACATCGATGATCGTCTGATCGGCGCTGATATAGCCGCCCATCACGCCGATCGCCTTGCCCAGCGTGCCCTCGATGATGGTCAGCCGCTCGGCCACGCCATCGCGCTCGGAAATGCCGCCGCCGCGCGTACCGTACATGCCGACAGCGTGAACCTCGTCGAGATAGGTCAGCGCATTATATTGATCGGCCAGATCGCAAATCGCCGCGATCGGCGCGACATCACCGTCCATCGAATAGACGCTTTCGAAGGCGATCAGCTTGGGTGCCGCGGGATCGGCGGCGGCGAGCAATTCTTCGAGATGCGCGACGTCGTTATGGCGGAAAACGTGCTTCTCGCAGCCCGAATTGCGAATGCCCGCGATCATCGAGGCGTGGTTGAGTTCATCGGAAAAGATGATGCAACCGGGCAGCACCTTGGCGAGCGTCGCCAACGTCGCCTCATTGGAGACATAGCCGCTGGTGAACAGCAACGCGCCTTCCTTGCCGTGCAGATCCGCGAGTTCGGCCTCGAGATCGACATGATAATGCGTATTGCCGCCGATATTGCGTGTGCCACCCGAGCCGGCGCCGACATCGTGCAGCGCGCCTTCCATCGCCGCGATCACATCGGGATGCTGGCCCATCGCGAGATAATCATTCGAGCACCATACGGTGATCGGCTTGGGGCCGTTATGCCCGGCAAAGCAGCGCGCGTTGGGGAATGCACCCTTGTTGCGCAGGATATCGATGAACACGCGATAGCGGCCCTCGACATGCAGGCGATCAATCGCCTGGGTGAAGATGCGCGAATAGTCGACTCCGCGCACGGCCTTGAGGTCCGCGTCCATATGCCGGCCCTACCGCGCCGCCAGCAAGATTTCCAGCGATTTCAAGGAAACGCACTTGTGCCAAATCAAGTGCCGAATCGGTGCGAAGCTGCTATGATCAAACCATCGTGGAAGAACGCTCCAGAGCAGGTCCGCGACCGAGAGATGGTTCGCGCTCCCGCTTTGCACCCAGGGATGTTTTCAGTGACCGACAGCATCAGGATTGCCGTCACCGGCAGCGCCTATTTCATGCGCCGCGAGGCGCAGGAACGCGCGCTTTTGGAAAAAGCGACGGACCCTGGCGCGCGCATCGCGCATGCCGAATTGGCCAAGCGCTATGCCGCGCTCAATCGTACGCCCGAGCAGGCTTAAAGCGACTCGATCCGATCGAGGCCGAAGCGGGCGAGCGCGGGGGCCAGCGCGTTGCTATCCGCATCGCGCCTCGTAAAGACGGCGATCCCCTGGCCCGGCGCATCAGGCCATTGTTGGTTCGCCGTAAGATGCGCGATGCGGCGTGCAATGCCGGCGCTGCCATCCACAAAGCGCACGCCGGCAGGCGCGGCGGCGGCGAGTTCGTCTACGACCAGCGGAAAATGTGTGCAGGCATTGACGATCGTATCGACGCGCGCGCCGCCGGGTTGGCCGAACAAACCTTGCAGGATCGCCCCATAACGGGCGGGATCGGTGGCCTTGCCATGCAGTTTGGCTTCCGCCAGCCGCACCAGTTCGGCCGAGCCGTGACGCAGCACGAGGCAATCGCCGGCGAAGCGCTGGGCGAGATCGTCGACATAGGGCTGGCGCACCGTGGCGTCGGTGCCGAGCACGCCGATCGCGCGCGTCCGGCTGATCGCCACTGCGGGCTTGATCGCGGGCACCGTGCCGACGATGGGCAGATCGAGTGCCGCGCGGACGTCGGCAAGCGCGATGGTCGAGGCGGTGTTGCAGGCGATGACGATCAGCCGCGGGCGATAGCGTTCGGCAAGGCGGCCGAGCAGCGCGGGGACGCGCACGGCAATCTCGGCTTCGCTCTTGGTGCCGTAAGGAAAACCGGCTGAATCGGCAGCATAGACGAACGGCGCGGTGGGCAACAGCGCGCGCGTCGCGCCCAGCACGGAGAGCCCGCCAACGCCGGAATCGAAGAACAGGATTGGGCGGGTGTCCATTGGCGGCTCGTGTAGTGTGGCAGGGGCGTGACGTCCATCAAGCGCGCGAGGCTGCATGCCGAGAATGTTGGCGCTGCCCGTCAGTCTTCGCTATGTGCGAACATAAGGGGGCCATGGGGGACGAACTTGCCGACCGACAATCTTTGGATGGCACCCGCCGCGGCGGTGGTGCTGGCTTATCTGCTGGGCTCGATCCCGTTCGGTGTGATCCTCACGCATTTCGGCGGTGCGGGCGATCTGCGCACGATCGGATCGGGCAATATCGGTGCGACCAACGTGTTGCGCACCGGGCGCAAGGGGCTGGCGGCGGCGACCTTGCTGCTCGACGGCGCCAAGGGCTGGGCGGCGATCCTGCTGTGCGAATCGTTGTTCCCGGGCACGGCGCTGTTCGCCGCCGCGGCGGCGTTTCTCGGGCATCTATATCCGGTGTGGCTCGGGTTCCGCGGCGGTAAGGGCGTCGCCACGCTGATGGGCATCGTCCTCGCGCTGCACTGGCCGTGCGGGCTGGTGTATGCCGTGGTGTGGCTCGGGCTGTTGGGGGCGCTACGCATTTCTTCCGTGGCGGGGATGGGGGCCGCGATCAGCGCACCGGTCAGCGCGGCGTTGTTTGAACAATTCGATATGGTGATCCTGCTCATCGGCCTTTGCTTGCTGGTGCTGTGGAAGCATCGCGAGAATATCGATCGGCTACTGAGCGGCACCGAGCCGCGGCTCGGGCGCAAGCATGGCTGAGCCCGGCGCGGTCGCGCGGTTGCGGTTGATCCGCACGGCGCAGATCGGTCCGGTGACCTATCGACAGTTAATTCTGCGCTTTGGCGATGCGGCGGCGGCCATCGCGGCGCTGCCCGGGCTGGCGCAACGCGGCGGCGGGCGCGCGCCGGCGGTGGCGGACGCGAGCCTGGCCGAACGCGAGCTGGCCAAGGTCGCCAAGCTGGGTGGGCGACATCTGTTTATCGATGATCCCGGTTATCCGGCGCTGCTGGCAGAGCTTGATGATGCACCGCCCGTGCTGACCATGCGGGGGAATAGCGCGCTGCTACAGCGCACCACGGTGGCGATGGTCGGCGCACGCAATGCCTCCGCCGCCGCCTGCCGGTTTGCACGGCAATTGGCTTTCCAACTTGCCGACGACGGCATTGCGGTGGTCTCCGGCCTGGCGCGCGGCGTTGATACCGCGGCGCATGTCGGCGCGCTGGAGGGCGGCACGATCGGCGTGATCGCGGGTGGACTCGACGTGGCCTATCCGCCCGAGAATGCCGCGTTGCAGGAGCGCATCGCCAGCGAGGGGTTGCTGATCGCCGAACAGCCGCCGGGCACCGAGCCGCGCGCGCGCCATTTTCCTTTTCGCAATCGGATCATTGCCGGGCTGGCGGTGGGCACGGTGGTGGTCGAGGCGGCGCCACGCTCGGGCTCGCTGATCACCGCGCGGCTGGCGGGCGAGGCGGGGCGCGAGGTAATGGCAGTGCCGGGATCGCCGCTCGATCCGCGCGCGCAAGGTTGCAACGGGCTGATCCGCGAGGGCGCCACGCTGGTGCAGTCCGCCGCCGACGTGCTGGAGACGATCCGGCCGATCGACGCCCGGATGGTGCGCGCGCCGGCGCTCGGCTTTGACGGTGCCCCGCCCGACGATGCCAGCGATGCGGACCGGTGGGATCTGATCGCGCTGCTCGGGCCGGTGCCGGTGGGGGTGGACGAACTGGTGCGGCAAGCGGGGCTGGCGCCGGCAATCGTGCAAACGGTGTTGCTAGAACTGGAATTGGCCGGGCGGCTGGAGCGGCATGCCGGCGGGCGGGTCGCGCTGGCATGAACGAGCACGCTTTACGCTCAGCGGCGGGAAGACTAGCGAGCGCCGACGCGCGCCGGGGCTGGCGGGACGGATCGACCCGCTTGACGGGGCGCGAGTCCGCTCTCCATCCTCGCGCGTACACGTGAAGGACGTTTCTCCCCATGCAGCTTGTCATCGTCGAATCGCCCGCCAAGGCCAAAACCATCGAGAAATATCTCGGCTCGGATTATCGCGTGCTGGCGTCGTATGGCCATGTCCGCGATCTGCCGCCCAAGGATGGCTCGGTGAACCCCGACGAAGGGTTCGCGATGGAATGGGAAAATTACGCCGACAAATCGAAGCAGCTGAAGGCCATCACCGATCTGGCCAAGACCGCTGACCGATTGATCCTGGCGACCGATCCGGATCGCGAGGGCGAGGCGATCAGCTGGCATGTTCAGGAAGTGCTGCGCAACCGCAAGGCGTTGCCCAAGGATGTGCAGCGCGTAACGTTCAACGCGATCACCAAGGCGACGGTGACCGAGGCGATGAAGCATCCGCGCGAACTGGATGACGATCTGATCGATGCGTACCGGGCACGCCGCGCGCTGGATTATCTGGTCGGCTTCACGCTTTCGCCCGTGCTGTGGCGCAAGCTGCCCGGCGCCAAGTCGGCAGGCCGCGTGCAATCGGTATCGCTGCGCCTGATCGTCAGCCGCGAGCGCGAGATCGAGGCATTCCGGGCGCAGGAATATTGGTCGATCACCGCGGATCTGGAACAGGATGGCACGCCATTCCAGGCGCGCCTCGTGACGTTCGAGGGCAAGAAGCTCGATCGCCTGTCGATCGGCGAGGAAGGGACCGCGCAGCGCGCCAAGGCCGCGGTCGAGGAAGGGCGGTTCAGCGTCCAGTCGGTCGAGACCAAGCCTGCTTCGCGCAACCCGCCGCCGCCGTTCACTACCTCGACGCTGCAGCAGGAAGCATCGCGCAAGCTTGGGTTCTCGGCCGATCACACGATGCGCATCGCGCAGGGGCTCTACGAGGACGGCGCCATCACCTATATGCGCACCGACGGCGTGCAGATGGATTCGAGCGCGATTTCCGCCGCGCGCCTCGCCGTCGCCAATCGCTATGATGCGAGCTACGTGCCGGACAAGCCGCGGGTTTATACCACCAAGGCCAAGAACGCGCAGGAAGCGCATGAGGCGATCCGCCCGACCGATTTCGGCAAGGACAAGCTGGGCGCGGGTGATCATGCGCGGCTGTACGATCTGATCTGGAAGCGCGCGCTGGCCAGCCAGATGGCCAGCGCGCGAATGGAGCGGACGACGGTCGAGCTGCTCGACGGCTCGGGGCATACGGGTTTGCGCGCCACCGGGCAGGTGGTGTTGTTCCCCGGTTATCTCGCTTTGTACGAGGAAGGCTCGGACGACAGCCAGGACGAGGACGCCAAGCGCCTGCCGCGCCTGCGCGAAGGCGATGCGCCGGCCAAGAAAGCGGTGCATGCCGAGCAGCATTTCACCCAGCCGCCGCCGCGTTTCTCGGAGGCCAGCCTGGTCAAAAGGATGGAGGAGCTCGGCATCGGGCGGCCATCGACCTACGCCTCGATCATCAAGACGCTGAAGGATCGCGCGTACGTTCGCGTCGAGAAGAACCGCTTCTTTGCCGAGGAATCGGGGCGGCTGGTGACGGCGTTTCTCGAGCGCTTCTTCGAGAAATATGTCGGTTATGATTATACCGCCGGGCTTGAGGACGAGCTCGACGAGGTCTCGGGCGGGCGCGCCGAGTGGCAGGCCGTGCTGGCGGCGTTCTGGCAGGATTTCAAACCGCGCACCACGGAAGTGATGGAGCAGAAGCCATCCGAAGTGACGGCCGCGCTCGACATCTTCCTTGAGCCGTATCTGTTCCCGGCGCAGGCCGATGGCGGCGATGCACGGCTATGCCCCAATTGCGGCGAGGGCCGCCTCGCCTTGCGCGGTGGCAAGTTCGGCGCGTTCGTGGCGTGTTCGAACTATCCCGAATGCAAATATACCCGCCGCTTCGGCCAGCCGGGGGGCGAGGATGGCGCGGATAGCGGGCCCGAGACCCTTGGCAACGATCCCGAAACCGGGCTGCCGGTGGAGCGCAAATCGGGGCGCTTCGGGCCGTATATCCAGTTGGGCGAAGGCAAGGAGGCCAAGCGCGCGTCGATCCCCAAGGATTTGCCGGGCGAGCTCGATCTGGAATGGGCGCTCAAACTGCTCAGCCTGCCCCGCACCGTCGGCACGCATCCCGAATCAGGCGAGCCGATCACCGCCTCGATCGGGCGTTACGGGCCGTATCTCGCGCATGCCGGCAAATATGCCCGGCTGAGCGCGACCGAGGAAGTGTTCGAGACGGGGATGAACGCGGCCGTGGTCAAGCTGGCCGAAGCGGCGGCGGGCGGCGGGCGGCCGCAGCGGGGCGCGCAGGCACCGCTCAAGGTGCTGGGGCTGCATCCGCGTTCGGAGGCCGAGATCAAGCTGATGGAGGGGCGTTACGGTGCGTACGTCACCGATGGCGAGACCAATGCGACTCTGCCCAAGTCGATCGAGAAGGACGCGCTGACGCTGGAAGAGGCGGCGCAGCTGATCGACGCGCGTGCCGCGGCGGCGCCGGTGAAGAAAAAGAAGAAAGCGCCGGCCAAGAAGGTCGCAGCGAAGAAGCCTGCGGCCAAGGCGGCGGATGGCGCGGCACCGGCGAAAAAGGTTGCCGCCAAAAAGCCGGCGGCGAAGAAGCCGGCGGTTAAAAAGGCGGTGGCAGCCGAATAGGGAGGACTAAGGTTTCCCGGCATGGCGTTCCGTGCGGCGCAGCCGGGCCCGCGCGGGCGATTTCGCGCGCGCTCATGTCGATGGCATTTCCGTAACGATGCGTCGTCCGAAACGGCCTACCCCATACTCCCGTTTGCCATGCTTGATGGCAATCCTGTGAAGCCGACGTCAACGGATGGATAATGGTGGCAAGGCTTAGCCGTTGGGGTCGACCGCGAGGTTGTCGATCAGCCGGGTGGTGCCGAGCCGCGCGGCGGCGACCAGGCGGCGCGGGCGGGCCGGATCGGGCGCGCCCAGCGTCTCGGCATCGACCAGCTCGACATAATCGATCGTGAAGCCGGCGGCGATCAGCGTGTCGCGCGCGGCGGCGAGCGCACTTTCCGGCGCATCGCCCTTGTGAATCGCGCGCGCGGCGACGCCCAACGCACGCGGCATGGCCACGGCTTTCACGCGTTCGGCTTCATCGAGATAGATGTTGCGTGAGGAGAGCGCGAGCCCGTCATCCTCGCGCTGCGTCGGCACGCCGATGATCTCGATACCCGTATCGAGATCGGCGACCATGCGGCGGATAACGGCAAGCTGCTGGAAATCCTTTTCGCCGAAATACGCGACATCCGGGCGGACCTGATTGAACAATTTGGTCACCACGGTAGCGACGCCATCAAAATGGCCCGGGCGCGCGGCGCCATCGAGCCCCTCGCTGATCCCGGCAACGCTGACGTTGGTGGCAAAGCCCGCGGGATACATCGCCTCCACCGGGGGCATCCACAGCAGATCGCACCCCGCCTCAGTCAACATGCGCGTGTCGGCCAGTTCCTTGCGCGGATAACGGCTGAGATCCTCGTTCGCGCCGAACTGTTTTGGGTTGACGAAAATCGACGCAACGACGCGCGTGCCGGGGCGCTTGGCCGCCTCGATCAGCGCGAGATGCCCGGCGTGAAGCGCGCCCATCGTGGGGACCAGCGCAATGCGGCTGCCGTCACCGCGGAGATCGGCGACCCCCTGGCGAAGCAGGTCGAGCTGACGGATGGTTTGCACGCAGGTGTGGCCTTCGGTAAAGGATTGGACCGGCCTTCTATGGGGGGGCTTCTAACCAAGCAACCAAAGGATGTTTGCGACGTGTCTCCGGTTGCGCAAAAGCCACACATCATCGTTTTCGCCAACGAAAAGGGCGGCACGGGCAAATCGACCACCGCGGTGCACGTGGCGATCGCGCTGCAGGCACGCGGCGCCCGGGTCGCGGCGTTCGATCTCGATCATCGGCAGCGCACGATGGGCCGCTATCTCGATAACCGCGCGGCAACACAGAAGCGCGTCGGTCGCGAGCTGCCGATCCCGCGCCACGCCACGCATGATGGCGAGACGCTGGCGCGGTTCGAGGAGACGTTTGCGCAGCTTTCCGAGGGCAGCGATTTCCTGGTGATCGACACGCCAGGGCGCGATGATCGCTTCGCGCGCCTCGCTGCCGAACGCGGCGATACGTTGGTGACGCCGATGAATGACAGTTTCGTCGATTTCGATCTGATCGGGCAGGTCGATCCCGATACCTACAAGGTCACGCGGCCAAGCTTTTATGCCGAATTGATCTGGGACGCGCGCAAGGTGCGCGCCAAGACTGATGGGTCGACGATCGACTGGGTGGTGCTGCGCAACCGCGTCCAGCATATCGAGGCGCGCAACATGCGCCGCGTGTCGGAGGCGCTAGATCAGCTTTCCAAGCGTGTCGGTTTCCGGATCATCCCGGGGTTGGGCGAGCGCGTGATCTACCGCGAATTGTTTCCCAAGGGGCTGACCATGCTTGATGCGGGCGAATTCGGCGGGATGGGCCTGAGCCATGTCGCCGCGCGGCAGGAATTGCGCGAGATGATGGCGGCGCTGGCGCTGCCCGAGCCGACGCAAGCCCCCGTCACCATGCCGTTGTTTGCCGCCTGATGTCGAAAATCATTCTCGTCGCGCTGATCCTGCTCGCCGGCTGGCTGCTGCTGCGCCGAACGACCAAAACGGAGCGATTGAGCGAAACCGAGGCCCGCTCAATCCTCGGCGTCGATGCCGGCGCGGATGCCGCTGCCGTGCGCGCGGCACATCGCCGGCTGGTCAGTGCGGTGCATCCCGACAAGGGCGGCTCGGCCGATCTGACGCGCCGGATCAACGCCGCACGCGATACTTTGCTCAAGCGCTAAAATGAACCAAATCAACCGCCGCCCATTACGCTAACGATCCAATAACCTTAGGAGCCCAGATGACTCACCGTTTCGATCCCACGTCGCTACGCGAATACGATATCCGCGGCATCGTCGGCAAAACGCTGGGCACGGCGGATGCTACCGCGATCGGACGCGGTTTTGCCACGCGCGTGCGGCGCGTTGGTGGCACGCGCGTCGCGGTCGGCTATGACGGGCGGCATTCGTCGAAGGATCTCGAGGCGGCACTGGTCGCTGGCCTGACCGCGGGCGGCGTGGATGTCGTGCGCATCGGCATGGGGCCGACGCCGATGCTCTATTATGCCGAGGCGATCCTGGAAGTGGATGGCGGCATCCAGATAACCGGCAGCCATAATCCTGCCGAATATAACGGCTTCAAGATGGTGCTGCAGCATTTGCCGTTTTTCGGCGATGACATCCAGGATCTGGCGCGCCTGGCCGAAGCCGGCGATTGGGAAGAGGGCGAAGGCACGGTCAGCAGCGCGGATATCGAGGACGATTATGTCGGTCGCCTGCTCGCCGGTTATGCCGGTGGCGCGTACAAGATCGGCTGGGATGCCGGCAACGGCGCGTCCGGCCCGGTGATCGAGAAGCTCACCAAGCTCCTGCCGGGTGAGCATCATCTGCTGTTCACCGATGTGGACGGCGATTTTCCTAACCATCATCCCGATCCTACCGAAGAAAAGAACCTCGCCGATCTCAAGCGGCTTGTCGCCGAGAAGCAGCTCGATTTCGGACTGGCGTTCGATGGCGATGGCGACCGCATCGGCGCGATCGACGGGCAGGGCCGGGTGATCTGGGGCGATCAGCTCCTGTCCATTCTGGCGGTACCGGTGTTGAAAGAACTGCCCGGCGCGACGATCATCGCCGACGTGAAGGCGTCGCAGATGCTCTACGATCGCATCGCCGAGCTGGGCGGCGAGCCGCTGATGTGGAAGACCGGGCACAGCCTGATCAAAACCAAGATGAAGGAAACGAACGCGCCGCTGGCGGGCGAAATGAGCGGTCACATCTTCTTCGCGCATGAATATTATGGCTTTGACGATGCGCAATATGCCGCCGTGCGGCTGATCCGCGCGGTGCACATGATCGGCAAATCGATGACCGAGCTGCGCGGCGAGATGCCCGCCCTGGTCAACACGCCGGAGATGCGCTTCCAGGTCGACGAAAGCCGCAAATTTGAGGTGATCGACGAAGTGCTGGCGCGGCTCGAAGCGTCGGGCGCCGACGTCAACCGCACCGATGGCGCGCGCGTCAACACGCCTGATGGCTGGTGGCTGCTGCGCGCTTCGAACACGCAGGACGTGCTGGTGGCGCGCGCCGAGGCCAAGGACCAGGCGGCGCTCGATCGCTTGCTGGCGATGATCGACGAGCAATTGGCGGCCAGCGGGTTGGTGCGCGGGGAGCAGGCCGGGCATTGAGCTGATCAGTTGTCGTCTGGCGGGAGGTTGGCCAGCCCAATGTCATCCCAGCGCAAGCTGGGATCTCAAGCGGCGTCCTAGCGACGGAGCCGCATGAGACCCCAGCTTGCGCTGGGGTGACGCGACGTTGGGGCATATCGACCCCATCGCATTAGCGGTCGACAGGTCACGGGCCACCACTTCTCGTTGCAGCGCACAAGCCGGCGGTCTAGGCGCAGCCTATGCCGTCGGCGTCTTACCAATCCACGTCGAAGCGGCGTCGCGCGATCGGGCTTGCCCTCGCCATTGGCGCGCATCTGCTGGTGCTCATCGTCATGTTGACGATGGCCCCCAAATTCGTACCGGAGGACAAGAAAGAGCCGACCGCTTTTACGATGTTCGACGTGGCCAAGCCGGTACCGGATCCCGGCCCCAAGGCGGTGGAAGTCGAGAAGAAGAAAACGACCAGTTCGAGCGGCGCGCCCGGCCGCGCGCCGACGCCGCAGCCGGCCAAGGCGCCCCCCGCGCCGCCCACCCCGCCCACGCCGACGCTGATCGGCGGGCGCGAATTGTTCGAGGCGGCGGACATTTCCAATCTGCCGCAGCGCGGCGGTGGCGACGCCGGTGCTGCGCAGGGCAAGGACAGTGGTTCGGTCTATGGCCCGGGCGCCGGCCCCGGCGGCGAGCGTATGTACGAGGCGGAATGGGAGCGCGAGCCAACCAAGGCGGAGATGGCCTTCTATATGCAAGGCGTGAACCGGCAGGAGGGCTGGGGGCTTGTCGCGTGCAAGACGATCCCCGGCAATCGCGTGGAGAATTGCCGCTCGCTTGGCGAATCGCCGCTTGGTGCCGGGATTGCGCGGGCGATGCGGCAGGCGGCGTGGCAATTCCGCGTGCTGCCGCCGCGCATCGGCGGGCGCCCGCAGATCGGCGTGTGGGTGCGCATCCGCTTCGACATCATCAATGGCGTGCCGACCAAACGCGGGTAACCGGACGGGGCTGGCATTTGCCCGGTGGAACCGCCACTTAAGATCATGCCCCCACCGCAACCCTCGATCATCCGCGTCATCGATCTCGAAACCACCGGGCAAGCGCCTCCGGCGCATGGCGTGTGCGAGATTGGCTGGCAGGATGTCGCGCTCGGCCCCGACGGGCGCTGGGAAGTCTATGGCGAAGGCGGGCAGCGCTACGTTAATCCCGGGCGCCCGATCCCGCCGATCACGCAGGCGATCCATCATATTCTCTACGAACAGGTCGCCGACGCCCCGTTCTGGCAGGATGTCGCGCGCCCGGTGCTGGACCCTTATCCGCGGCGCATCGCGCTGGCCGCGCATCGCGCCGATTTCGAGCAGCAATATTGCACCCCGGCGTTGACGCGGGGCGCCGACTGGATCTGCACGTGGAAATGCGCGCTGCGGTTATGGCCCGATTCGCCGAGCTTTTCCAATCAAGTGCTGCGCTATTGGCGCAAACCGCAGGGCCTGGAGCATGAGCGCGGGCTGCCCGCGCATCGCGCCTTTCCGGATGCTTACGTTACCGCCTTTCATTTGCGCGACATGCTCAACGAATCGAGCCTCAAGCAACTGATCGAATGGTCGAATATTCCTGGATTGCTGCCACGCGTGCGGTTTGGGCCGGATCGAGGCAAAGCGTGGCCGGAGATCGACGACGATAGCCTGATCAAGTTTCTTGGCGATCGCGATATCGACGTGCGCTATACCGCCGAGACCGAGCTGGCGCGGCGGCGCGGCGGCGGTCTGGTGGGGCGGCAAAGTCCGCAGGGCAGCCTCTCCTGGGACGATTGATGTCGCTCAAGGTGGCGTTGCTGGCGTTTGTCGTTGCCTAAGCGTAACAGGCCCGCGATGGTGCCAACGTTAGTCAGCCGCTTCGGCGTGCGCGAGAGCTTCGCTCGACAATTTCTGATCGTCTGCATGGCGCTGGGTTTTCTCGCGCTGATTGCCGCAGGCGTGGGCGCGGCATGGCTGACGTCGCGCAATCAGGATCACACCCGCTGGGTCAACCATACGTATCAAGTCGAGGTCGCGATCGGCGAAGTGAGCGTGCTGATCGAGCGCGGCGAAGCCAGTCGGCGCGGTTATCTGCTGACGCGGCAACAGCCTTATCTCGATACGTATAACGACGTTGCGGCCAAGCTGCCGCTGGCGTTCGATCGCCTGCAGCAGCTGACCAGCGACAATCCGGTGCAGCAAGCGGCGATCGACGTGTTCAAAACGCGCCTGACCGAGCTCAAGGCGCGGCGCGATGCAACGCTGGCTCTGGCGCAAGCCGGCCAGCCTGACGCCGCGATTGCCGAATTCGCCACCGAATCGGTGCCGCGGCGTATGATGAAGCTGCGCGATATGGCCGCGGCGATGCGCGATCGCGAAAAGCAGTTGCTGATCACGCGCGATGCCGAGCAGCAGGATAATATCCGGGCCTTTTATATCACGCTGGCGCTCGCCGGATTGTTCGTCGTGCTGGCGGCGCTGGCCTCGCTGGCCACGATCCTGCGCTACACGCGCGATCTCAACGCGTCGCGCGATGCATTGCGCGATTTTGCCGACAGTCTGGAGGAACAGGTCGACGCGCGCACCGCCGATCTGTCGCGCGCCAATGACGAGATCCAGCGCTTCGCCTATATCGTCAGCCACGATCTGCGCAGCCCGTTGGTCAACGTGATGGGCTTCACCGCCGAGCTCGATGGTGCCGCTGCGGCGATCAGCGCGCTGATCGATCGCGCTGAGCAGGACGCACCCCAGATCGTTTCCGAGGAGGCCCGCCTGGCGGCGCGCGAGGATCTGCCCGAGGCGATCGGCTTTATCCGCACCTCGACGCAGAAAATGGATCGGCTGATCAACGCGATCCTCAAATTGTCGCGCGAAGGGCGCCGCACGATTGCGCCGGCGCCGGTCGGGATGGATGCGCTGGTCGAGACGATCGGGCGCTCGCTGCAGCATCTGATCGATGACAAGGGCGCGACGCTCAGCATCGATGGCAAATTGCCCGATCTGGTTACCGATCGGCTGGCGATCGAGCAGATCTTCTCCAACCTGATCGAAAACGCAGTCAAATATCTCCAACCCGGGCGGCCGGGCCGAATCGTCGTGCGCGGTAAACGCGTTGGGCCGCGCGTGACTTTCGAGATCGAGGATAATGGCCGCGGCATCGGCCCCGCCGATCATACCCGTGTGTTCGATCTGTTCCGCCGCGCGGGCAATCAGGATCAGCCGGGTGAAGGGATCGGGCTCGCGCATGTTCGTGCTTTGGCCTATCGGCTCGGCGGCGTGATCGATGTCAGTTCCGAACTGGGCAAGGGCGCGACGTTCCGGCTAGACCTGCCGGCAACGCTTCACGAGACAGAGGGCAAGCCATGACCGACCATCATTCCGTCAGCATCGTGATGATCGAGGATGACGAGGGCCATGCGCGGCTGATCGAAAAGAATATCCGCCGCGCAGGGATCATGAACGAGATCACGCATTTCACCGACGGCACGACGGCGCTGGATTATCTGTTTCATCACAGCGATGGCCCGGCACTCAACGGCCCGGCGCTGGTGCTGCTCGATCTCAATCTGCCCGATATGAGCGGCACGGACATCCTCGCCAAGATCAAGAGCGAACCGGCGCTCAAGCGCACGCCCGTGGTGGTGCTAACCACGACCGACGACAAGATCGAGATCCAGCGCTGCTATGATCTCGGCTGCAACGTCTACATCACCAAGCCGGTCAATTATGAAAGCTTCGCACAGGCGATCCGCCAGCTCGGGCTGTTCCTGTCGGTGATCCAGGTCCCCGATCTCGAGGGCGAGGGGTGAACCAAACCCGCGTTCTGTATATCGACGATGATGCAGGGCTGCGCCGTTTGGCGGCGAAGTCGCTGGCGCGGCGTGGCTATGCGGTGACGCTGGCCGAGGGCGGCGCGCAAGGGTGCGCGCTGGCCGCCGCCGCGCCGTTCGATCTGATCGCGGTCGATCATTATATGCCGGGGATGGACGGGCTGGAAACGCTGGCGCAGTTGCGCACGCTGCCGGTGCTGCCGCCTGTCGTGTATGTTACGGGATCCGAAGAGGGACGTATCGCGGTCGCCGCGCTCAAGGCCGGCGCGGCGGATTATGTCGTGAAGACGGTGGGCGAGGATTTCTTCGATCTGCTCGCCAGTGCATTCGAACAGGTCATCGCGCGCGCCGCCCTGGAACGCGACAAGATGGTTGCGGAAGAACAATTGCGTGCCAGCAATGCGCGGCTGGCAGCGTTGCTGAGCGAGGTGAACCACCGTGTCGCCAACAGTCTGCAACTGGTGTCGGCGATGGTCGGCATGCAGGCCGGCGCGCTGGAGGACGGGGCGGCGCGCGAGGCGCTGGCCGATACGCAGCGCCGCATCGCCGCGATCGCGCAGGTCCATCGCCGGCTCTATACATCGAACCAGGTCGAGAGCGTCGACATGCAGGAATATCTCGGCGCGCTGGTCGCCGAGCTGGGCGAGACGTGGTCGACGCCCGATGCACCGCGCACCTTATCGCTAAAGGCCGAGCCGATCCGACTGACCACCGACCGCGCCGTGTCGCTGGGCGTGATCGTCACCGAACTGGTCAGCAATGCCTGCAAATACGCCTATCCGGCGCGCGCCGGCGAAGTACGCGTCGCGCTCAATCACGATGGCGACGGGCATTTCGTGCTGGCGGTCGAGGATGATGGCGTGGGCATGGTGGCCGGCGCCGCGCCGCGGGGGACGGGGCTCGGCACCAAGCTGATCCGCGCCATGGCACAAAGCCTGCAGTCGATCGTGGAATATGACGCCGGGCACAAGGGCGTCCGCGCGGTGCTGCGCGCCGCATTGTAGCGCTAGAGCCGCAGCAACCCGATCAACCGCACGGCATGTGGCGCGGCGCGGAACACGGCGTGCGACACCAGGCCATAAGCGTGCGTGGCGGGCGGCGTTTCCACGCCGGGGCGCCAAGGCCGGGTGCGGGGACGACGACAATCAGGCCGGCGAGGGCGCCGAACGGTAAGGAACGAAAAGTTCGGTTGTGCCGCCTCAATGCGGGGGCGCGGCAAAGCGTTCACCGTGCATCACGCGCCGATCGTTATCACCCGATTAGCCTCCAGCCCAGCGCGGAAATCCTCGGCCAGGGAGGTTGCGCCGCCACCGCCGCTCATTACGATCACCGCATCGCAGGTGGCGACGCATTCGTCGTTCTGAAAGCCCGCGGCAAGGATCTGCCAGCTGCGCGTGCCGACCTGGCCGATCCCGGTGCATACTTCGAGATCGTCGGGAAAGAAGCTTTCCGCGAGATAATTGAGCGTGATGTTGGCGACCAGCCAGCGATGGCCGTGCCACCCCGCCAGCCCCATCGCACGGTTGAAGCGCACCCGCGCCGTTTCGAACAATCCCGCCATCGCGACATTGTTGATATGGCCGAGCGGATCGAGATCCTGGAAGCGCGTCTGGATGGTCGTGCGGTGTGGATAAGTGGCGGGGTCAAGCCGCCAGGCTTCGGGTCGTGGCATGATGGTCCTTCATCGTCATCCCGGCCAAAGCTGGGATCTCCAGGGGGCGAGCGGCGCGCACGCCCCCATGATACCCCAGCGTTCGCTGCGGCGACGGTATGATGTCTAGAGTCGCTCGATTATCGTCACGTTGGCCAGGCCACCACCTTCGCACATCGTTTGCAAGCCGTATCGCCCGCCATGTTTGCGTAGTGCATGCACCAATGTCGCCATCAGCTTGGTGCCGCTGGCGCCCAGCGGGTGCCCCAGCGCGATCGCGCCGCCATTGACGTTGAGCTTGGCCGGATCGCCCCCGGTATGCTTGAGCCAGGCGAGCGGCACGGGCGCGAACGCCTCGTTGACCTCGTACAGGTCGATATCCTGAATGTTCAGGCCGGCGCGCTTCAAGGCCTTGTCGGTGGCGAACAGCGGTTCCTCGAGCATGACAACGGGATCGCCGCCGGTGACGGTGAGGTTGTGGATGCGCGCCAGCGGGGTCAGGCCATGCTCTTTCAGCGCGCGTTCGCTGACCACCAGCACGCCGCTTGCCCCATCGCAGATCTGGCTGGCGTTGGCGGCGGAGATCACCCCGCCTTCCTGCAGCAATTTGACTGAATGGATACCCTCGAACGTGGCGTCGAAACGGATGCCCTCGTCGGTTAGATGCAGCATTTCGCCCTCAGGCGTGTCGATGTCGAGCCCCACGATTTCATCGCGGAAATCGCCCCGTTCGGTCGCGGCCGCGGCGCGGCGGTGCGATTCGAGCGCATAGCGATCCAGCTGGTCACGGGTGAAGCCATATTCATCGGCGATCATCTGCGCGCCCATGAACTGGCTGAATTGCACGCCCGGATAACGCTCTTCCTGCCGTTTGGATTTGGACGAGCCGAGCCCGGCCTTGGCAAACAACATCCCGGTCGAGCCCATGGGCACGCGCGTCATCGATTCGACGCCAGCGGCGATGACGACGTCCTGGGTGCCCGACATCACGGCCTGCGCGGCGAACTGGACCGCTTGCTGGCTGGAGCCGCATTGCCGATCGATCGACACGGCGGGAACGCTTTCGGGGAGTTTGGAAGCGAGCACCGCGCCGCGGCCGATCTGAAAACCCTGTTCGCCGCCCTGGCTGACGCAACCCATGATGACGTCTTCGATCGCGGCGGGATCGATTCCGGTGCGATCGACGATGGCATCGAGCACGGCGCCGCCCATGTCGGCGGGGTGCCAACCGGCGAGTTTGCCCCCACGCTTGCCCCCGGCAGTGCGCACTGCTTCAACGATATAGGCTTCGGCCATCTCGACTCTCCTAATCAGTTCTTGTTTGCAACCTCTCTTGCCCAATCAAGCGGGCTGGGCAAGGCTTTGGTCGATTGTTCGAGGAGCAGAATGATGGATGTGACGCAGGCCGTAGCGGCACGACGATCGGTGCGCGGGTTTCTCGAATCGCCAGTGGATCCGGCGTTGCTGCGGGCAATCGCGGTGACGGCGGCGCGCGCGGCGACCGGGGGCAATGTGCAGCCCTGGCATATCGATCTCGTCTCGGGCGAGTCGCTGGCCGCGCTGAAGGCGATCATGATGGCCAAGCTGATGGCGGGCGAAACCGAGACACCCGCCTATGACATTTATCCCAAGGCGCTGACCGCGCCGTATCGTGACCGGCGGTTCGGCGTGGGTGAAGCGCTGTATGCCGAGCTTGGCATTGCGCGCGAGAACAAGGCGGGCAGACGAATGTGGTTCGCGCGCAATTTCCAGTTTTTCGGCGCACCCGCGGCGTTGTTCTGCACAGTCGATCGCCAGATGGGGCCACCACAATGGGCGGACCTCGGCATGTATCTGCAGAATGTGATGTTGCTTGCGGTGGAGGCGGGCCTGGCGACGTGCGCGCAGGAATGCTGGGCGGTGTATCCCGATACCGTCGCGGCGTTTCTGGGTACGCCGAGCGAGCGGATGCTCTTTTGCGGCATGGCGATCGGCTATGAGGATCTGGCCGAGCCGGCCAACCGCGTGCGCAGTGCACGGGCACCTGCGGAGGAGTGGTTGACCGAGCGAACTTAATTCCTCCCGGGAACGGTGAGGAATCGGGTCACAGCACCGCAGTCGGGATATTGGCTTCGTCGATCGCCGCCAGGATCATACGTTCCCAGATCGCCACATCCCCCGCGGCTGCCATCGCCTCGGAGGGCTCGCGCAACGTCCGCAGCACGCAGAGCGCATCGGGCAGATGATCGCGCCACAAGCGATCGACGAGGTCGCTGGCCGAGGCATTGTCGCCTTCGCCATTGGCGCTGACCAGCATGCCGGTCAGCACGCGCGCGATACGCTCGACGGCGGGGGTGTGGGCGATGTCCATCGTGGGGCTCCTCCGTTGGGATCCCTAGAAGAACATATTGAAGGGTATCTGTATCCCCCAATTTCTCCCCCGGCTGACCGGGGGAGAGGGAGTTTGGGATCAGCCGGCCGGCGAGCGACGGCCACCACCGCCACCGCCACCGCCACCGCCACCATTGCCCGAGCCCTGGCGGCGCGGGCCACCGGCGGGGCGGCCGGCATTGCCGCCGGGACGACCGGGGCCACCGGGGCGGGCGCCGCCCGCCGGACGACCAGCACCACCGGCGGGACGTTCACCCGTCGGGCGTGCCGCATGCGTGGCGCGCGGCGGAGCGCGGTGACGGCCCGAATCATCGCGGCGACGATCGTCGTCAGCGCCGGCCGGGCGGGCGGCCTTGATCTTGGCGGCTTCCATCTGGAAGCCCTCGGGCAATGCCAGCGCGGTCGGCTTGACGCGCGTCAGCTTTTCGATGTCGCGCAGGTATGGACGCTCATCATCCGCCACGAAGCTGATCGCCACGCCCGATGCGCCGGCACGCGCGGTGCGGCCGATGCGGTGGACATATTGCTCGGGCACGTTGGGCAGTTCGAAATTGAACACATGGCTGACGCCCGACACGTCGATGCCGCGCGCGGCGATATCAGTGGCGATCAGCACCTTGACCTTGCCCGATTTGAACTCTGCGAGGGCGCGTTCGCGCTGCGGCTGGCTCTTGTTGCCGTGGATCGCATTGGCCGGGATATCGGCATGGCCGAGCAGCTTCACGACCCGGTCGGCACCATGCTTGGTGCGGGTGAACACCAGGCAACGCTCGATCTCCGGGTTGCGCAAATGGATCGTGAGCAGCGCCTGCTTTTCCGACTGGTTGACGTGGGTGGCAAACTGATCGACGCGCTCGGCCGTGGTCGAGACGGGAGCCACCTTCACGGTCGCCGGATCCTTGAGGAACTGATCGGCCAGTTCGCGGATCGAATTGGGCATGGTGGCCGAGAAGAAGAGGGTCTGGCGCTGCTTGGGCAGCATGCGGACGATCTTGCGCAGCGCATGGATGAAGCCGAGATCGAGCATCTGATCGGCCTCGTCGAGCACCAAGATCTCAAGCATCGCGAGCGATACAAAGCGCTGCTCGATCAGATCGAGCAGACGGCCCGGCGTGGCGACGAGAATGTCAACGCCGCGGCTCATGTCCTGGCGGTTCTTGTTGATGCTGGTGCCGCCGAACACGGTGGCAACGCTCATCTTGCTGAACTTGCCATAATCGCGCGCGCTGTCTGCAATCTGGCTGGCCAGTTCGCGTGTCGGCGCGAGCACGAGCATGCGGCAATGCGTGGGGTGCACCTGCTTGGGAGCTTCGACCATACGCTGGATCGAAGGCAGCACGAAGGCCGCCGTCTTGCCGGTGCCGGTCTGCGCGATGCCGAGCAGATCGCGGCCCTGCAGCAGCGTCGGGATCGACTGCTGCTGGATCGGCGTGGGGGTGGTGTAGCCCTTGGCTTCGAGCGCGCGGACCAGGGGTTCGGCGAGGCCGAGTTGTGCGAAATTCATGTGATGTAATAGCCTGATGGCCATCGGCGCACGCCGCTTGAGCGGACGCACGAATGGCGGGGGAGAATGACACCCCGCGTGAAATGGGAAGCCCGTTAGCAAACGACCGAGGCGGAGCCGGGACCTAAATCCCCATCACGCTGCATGACGCCTCGATTGGCGCGCTATGCATGCTGCGATGCAAAATGTCAATGACGAGGCGTAATGACGTGGGGAAGGGCACCGCGCATCCGCCCGGTGCGTCATTCGGCATCCTTGTGAAGCGCATCGACCAGGTCGTCGCGGATGGCCTCCACCGATGCGATGTCCAATTCCGGATCGGCCCTGCCATGACCGGGTCTTTTGCGTTCGGCGGCGAGCAGTTTCTGCACCCCCCGGATCGTATAGCCTTCCTGTTCCAGCAAGCTGCGGATGCGCAGCACCAGCGCGACATCGGTAGGCCGGTAATAGCGCCGGTTGCCCGCGCGTTGCAGCGGGCGAAGCTCGGGGAAACGCGTTTCCCAATAGCGGAGGATATGCTGTGGCAAGCCCGTTTCGCGCGACAGTTCGCCAATCGTCCGGAATGCGCCCGCCGCCTTGTCGGGTGCGCCGGAGAGTGCCATGTCAGCCGCCGCTGACGATGCGATCGCGCATCATCTGACTGGCGCGGAAGGTGAGCACGCGGCGCGGCGCGATCGGCACTTCGATTCCCGTCTTGGGGTTGCGGCCGACACGCTCGCCTTTGTCGCGCAGCACGAACGTGCCGAAGCCGGAAATCTTGACATTTTCGCCTTTGGACAGCGATTCGCACATATGGCCTAAAATATCTTCGACCAATTTAGAAGAATCGGCGCGCGACAGCCCTACTTGATGATGTAGCGCTTCAGCCAGATCGGCTCTCGTCAAAGTACCTGCGGACGTCAATGCGCTCCCCTTTTTCGCAAACGTGCCAAAGATAGCATCTAACACAATGTCGGCACTGTCGTGAAGGGGCTTCGTTTGCAGGATAATCTGCGGCACGACGTTTAGAAGCGGATAACGCTGGCGCCCCAAGTAAAGCCGCCGCCCATCGCTTCGAGCACAATTAGCTGCCCGGGCTGGATCCGCCCATCGCGCACCGCGGTGTCGAGCGCCAGCGGCACCGAGGCGGCGGACGTATTGGCGTGCTGATCGACCGTGACGACGACCTTGCCCGGCGCCAGGCCGAGCTTGCGGGCGGTAGCGTCGAGAATACGGGCATTGGCCTGATGCGGTACGACCCAATCGACCTGATCGGGCGTGAACCCGGCCAAGGCAAGCGACTCGCCCATCACGCTGGCCAGATTGGTTACCGCGTGGCGGAATACCTCGCGGCCCTTCATGCGCACCTTGCCGACCGTGCCGGTGGTCGAGGGGCCGCCATCGACATACAATAATTCGTTGTGGCGCCCATCGGCATGCAGTTTGGTCGCCAGCACGCCGCGCCCGTCGCTGTCCGCGCTGTCCTGCGCCTCGAGCAATACAGCGCCGGCGCCATCGCCGAACAGCACGCAGGTCGTGCGATCCTCCCAATCGAGGATGCGGCTGAATGTCTCGGCGCCGATCACCAGCGCGCATTTATGGGCGCCGGCGCGGATCATGCTGTCGGCAACTTGCAGCGCGTAGAGAAAACCCGAGCAGACCGCGGCGACATCGAACGCCACGCAATCGTCGATGCCGAGCATCGCCTGCACCTTGGTTGCGCTCGACGGAAAGGTCTGGTCGGGCGTCGCGGTGGCCAGCACGATCAGGTCGACATCCTGCGCGGACTTGCCGGCGGCGCCGAGCGCTGCCTTGCAGGCATCGGCGGCGAGCGTCGCGGTGGTCTCGTCAGGCCCGGCGATGTGGCGGAAGCGGATGCCGGTGCGCTCGACGATCCATTCGTCCGTCGTGTCGACGGTCTCGGCCAGTTCGGCATTCGACACGCGGCGCACCGGCAGCGCCGAACCCGTGCCGAGGATGACGCTGCGAATCATGATGCCGATACCTTGGGAAGAAGCATGCCTGCTTCCGCTTCGAAATTGCCCAGATCCTCGCTGATCCGCCGCGTCAGATCGTCGCGCACCATCTTGGCGGCGGCGGCGATCGCGGTGGCGACGCCCAGTTCGGTTGCCCCGCCATGACTCTTCACGACGATGCCGTTGAGCCCGAGAAAGACCGCGCCGTTATGGACGTTGGGATCGAGATGATGGCGCAGCAATTCGGTGGCGGGTTTGGAGATCAGGAAGCCGATCTTTGAGCGGATCGATGAGCTGAACGCGCGCTTGAGCAGATCGGCGACGAAGCGCGCGGTGCCCTCTGCGGTCTTGAGCGCTATATTGCCTGAGAAACCGTCGCATACGATCACATCGACATCGCCACGCGAGAGCTTGTCGCCCTCGATAAAGCCGGTGAAGGTCATCGGCAGATGCGAGGCGGCCTTCAGCGCCTGCGCGGCATCGCGAATCTCATCGGTGCCTTTCTGATCTTCGCTGCCGATGTTGAGCAGTGCGACCCGGGGCGAGGCGAGATCGAGATTGGTGCGGGCATAGGCCGCGCCCATCACGGCGAATTGCACGAGATTGCGCGTGTCGCACTCGGTATTGGCGCCTAGATCGAGCACGACGACGTCGTTGTCGCCAAGCGTCGGCAGCATCGCCGCCAGCGCCGGGCGATCGATGCCGGGCAGCATGCGCAAGCTGAGCTTAGCCATCGCCATCAACGCGCCGGTATTGCCGCACGACACGGCGGCGCCGGCGCGACCCTGCTTGACCAGATCGATGGCGATACCCATCGAGGTCTTCTTGGCGCGGCGAAGCGCCTGGCCCGGCTTTTCGCTCGAGCCGACGACTTCGGGCGCGTGAACGATCTCGGAATTGGCGGTCAGGTTGGGATGCGCGTGCAGCCCATCGCGGATCTGCGCCTCATCCCCGACGAGGATAAAGCGCATATCCGGAAAGTTGTGGCGCGCACGCGCCACCCCGGCCAGCATGACGGCCAGCCCCTTGTCACCGCCCATCGCATCGACGGCAATCCGGGAGCTGTCAGTCACGTCGGTTCCGTTCCTGAGCTGGCTCAGCCTTCGACCGAGATGATCTCGCGGCCGTTATAATGGCCGCACGACGCGCACAGATTGTGCGGGCGCTTGAGCTCGCCGCAGTTCGGGCATTCCTGATACGACGCGACGGTCAGCGAATCGTGTGAACGACGCATGCCGCGCTTGGACGGCGTGGTTTTTCTTTTGGGGACGGCCATTTCGGCGAAACCTTGTGCTTGATCGGTGTATAGAGTGCGCTGACCCGATCGACGGTTCCACGCAGACGACTTTAACGTCGGCCGCAGTGGCACCAGCGGCCGGACGCTCGCGAAGCGTTGCGCCTATAGCGATTCCTGGGGGCGTTGCAACCCGCCGCGGTGATCGGCAGGGTGCGACGCACGTCATATCTGGGGGAATATCATGCCGAACATCACCTTGCCGATCACGCTGGCCACCACCGGCGGCGCGGCGATCATCGCGCTGTGGCTGGGGATGCGCGTGGGACAGATCCGCCGGGCGGCCCAAGTGAGCATTGGCGACGGCGGCAATACAGCGCTGATCGCCCGCATGCGCGCGCAATCAAATTATGTGGAATATGCGCCTTTCATCGTGGCGTTGATCGCCGTGCTGGAATTCACCACCGGCAGCTCGACATGGCTGTGGGGGGCGGCGATTCTCTTTCTGATCGCGCGTGTCGTGCATCCGCTCGGCATGGACGGGATGAAGGGCGGGCGCATGGCCGGCACGTTGATCACCTTCCTGCTGCTGCTGGGGCTGGGGGGCTATGCCATCGCACTGCCGCTGATCGATCATTATGCCACGCCCGGCGGAATCGAGGCGGTGCCCGCGGCGGGCTAGCCGGTCGCGCCCTTGCCGACGAATGGATTATACTGGCGTTCGTGGCCGAACGTGCTGGTCGGGCCGTGGCCGGGGATGAACGCGGTGTCATCGCCGAGCGGCCATAATTTGGTGACCACCGAGGTGATCAGATCATTATGGTTGCTGCGGGGGAAATCGGTGCGGCCGACCGAGCCCTGGAACAGTACGTCACCCACCAACGCCAGATTCGATTCGGGATGGTGGAAAATGACGTGCCCGGGGGTGTGGCCGGGCGTTTCATACACATTGAGCGTGAGATCGCCGACGCTCACCGTATCGCCTTCCACCAACCAGCGATCGGGGACAAACGATTTGCCGCCCATGATGCCGTATTTCATGCCGTCTTCGGCAAGCGTTTCGAGCAGGAACAGATCCGCTTCATGCGGCCCTTCGATCGGCACGCCGAGCTGCTCGGCCAGCGGCTTGGCCTCGCCGCAATGATCGAAATGGCCGTGTGTCAGGATGATCTTCTCGATCGTCACACCGTGTTGCGCCGCCGCGGCGATCAATTTGGGCAGATCGCCGCCGGGATCGACGAACGCGCCACGCATCGTCGCCGTGCACCATAAAAGCGTGCAATTCTGCTGCAGCGGCGTGACGGGGATGATCGCGGCGCGAAGGGGAGGATTGGCCATGGCGCCGAAATAGGCGCGCGCGCGCGCAGCGGCAACCTTCGCTTGCCGTGGCGCCGCGTGCATTGCATTCGGGGGCGACCATGTTGTCGCTTACCCAAAATCCCTTTGTTCTGCTGGACGACGCGCGTGCCGGGCGCGCGGGCGCGCTGCTCTATCGCGATCCGGTGCGCGTGATCGTGGCGAAGGAGACAAAAGAGATCGTTGGCGCGCTGGACGATTTGCGCGCGGCGGGTGGATATCATGGTGTTGGATTTTTGGCGTACGAGGCCGGCGCCGGGCTGGAACCGGTGTTGGGAATGGCGGATTCGGGCGGGCCTTTGCTGTGGTTCGGACTGTTCGAGCGCTGCGAGACGATCGCCGATGTTGGAGACTGGCTGCCCGATCCGGCGGGGGCGTGGATCGGCGCACCGACGCCGTCGATCGGGCGGGCGCAGTATGACGCGCAGGTCGCGCAGGTGCTGGAGCTGATCGCCGCGGGTGATCTGTATCAGACCAATCTGACCTACCGGGCGACGTGCCGCATCGCGGGCAATCCGCTGGCCCTGTATGCGCAATTGCGCGCGCGCGCGCAGGCCGGGCACGGCGCGTTGCTATGGACCGGCGAGCAGGCGCTGCTGTCGCTGTCGCCCGAACTGTTCTTCAGCCTGGAAGGGGAGGCGCTGACCTGCCGCCCGATGAAGGGCACGGCACGGCGCGGCGCGACGGCGGCGGAGGATGCGGCGCTGGCGCGCGCACTGGCCGAGGATGGCAAGCAGCGCGCGGAAAACCTGATGATCGTCGATCTGATGCGCAACGATCTGTCGCGCGTGGCCGTGCCCGGCAGCGTCGCGGTGCCGCAGCTGTTTGCGATCGAACATTATCCGACGGTGCATCAGATGGTCTCGACCGTCACCGCTGAACGTGCGCCCGACAAGGACGCGATCGACGTGCTGGCGGCGCTGTTTCCCTGCGGATCGATCACCGGCGCGCCCAAGATCCGCGCGATGCAGGCGATCGCCGCGATCGAGGCCACGCCGCGCGGCGCCTATACCGGATCGATCGGGCGGATCGATGCCGCCCGGCCGGACGGCACGCGCGACTCAAGCTTCAACGTGGCGATCCGCACGCTGACGATCCGGAACGGCGAGGCGCATGCCACGTTCGGTGCAGGAGGCGGGATCGTGGCGGATTCGCGCTCAACCGAGGAATGGGACGAGACACTGGCCAAAGGCGCCTTTCTGACCGCCGGGCAAACCGGCTTCGATCTGATCGAAACGATGGCGTTCGATCCCGAGATCGGGCTGTTGCAGCTCAACCGGCATCTCGCGCGGATGACGGCCAGCGCCGAATTGTTCGGCTTCACGTTCAATCGCCACGCCGTGCGCAACGAACTGCAGGCGGCGACTTTCCGGCTGCGCCGCGCACGCCGGGTGCGGTTGCTGGTCGCGCGAAGCGGGGCAATCGCGATCGAGGTCGGCGCGCTGCCCGCAGCGATCACCAGCGCCATGCCGATCGAGATCGTGCCGTTGCCGGTGGCGAGCGACGATTTCCGCCTGCGTCACAAGATCAGCGATCGCGGATTTTACGATGATGCGCGGCGCGCGTCCGTGGCGGACGAAGTGGTGTTCGTCGATCGGCATGGTTTTCTGACCGAAGGCAGCTTTACCAACATCTTCGTGGAGCGCGACGGCGTGCTGGTGACCCCGCCAGCGTCGCGGGGATTGCTGCCCGGCGTGCTGCGCGCCGATCTGCTGGCCAGCGGGCGGGCCATCGAGGGCGATCTGACGCCGGCCGATCTGGCGGGCGGTTTCCTGCTCGGCAATGCGCTGCGCGGTCTGTTTGCGGGCGTCGTTGCGGTTGCGAACTAGCGCAGAGCGAGGCATAGCCGCCGCGCCTTCCCAACATCAGGAACTGATCATGCAGCCCTCCGCCGCGCTCAATCGTATCAAGCCGTCTCCGACGCTGGCGATTACCTCGCGCGTGATCGAGCTGAAGGCACAAGGCGTCGATGTGATCGGGCTGGGCGCCGGCGAACCCGATTTCGATACACCCGATTTCATCAAGGAAGCGGGGATCAAGGCGATCCGCGACGGCAAGACCAAATATACCAATGTCGATGGCACGCCCGAGCTGAAGGATGCGGTGATCCTGAAGTTCAAGCGCGACAATGACCTGACCTATGCGCGCAACCAGATCACCATCAACGCGGGCGGCAAGCACACCTTGTTCAACGCGATGGTGGCGACGCTGGACGCCGGCGACGAGGTCGTCATCCCCGCGCCCTACTGGGTGAGCTATCCCGATGTCGTCTTGTTCGCAAACGGCACGCCGGTGTTCGTGGCGGCGGGCGCCGAGCAGAATTACAAATTGCGCCCCGAGCAGCTGGAAGCGGCGATCACGCCGCGGACCAAATGGGTGATCCTCAATTCGCCTTCCAACCCGACCGGCGCGGCCTATTCACGCGACGAATTGAAGGCGCTGGGCGCGGTGCTCGAGCGGCATCCGCATGTGTGGATCTTCGCCGACGACATGTACGAGCATATCGTGTTCGACGATTTCGAGTTCACCACCATCGCGCAGGTCTGCCCCTCGCTGTACGAGCGCACGCTGACCGCCAATGGCTGCTCCAAGGCCTATGCCATGACCGGGTGGCGGATCGGCTTTGCCGGCGGCGCGCCGTGGCTGATCAAGGCGATGTCCAAGCTGCAATCGCAATCGACAAGCAATCCCTGCTCGATCGCGCAGGCGGCAAGCGTGGCCGCGCTGACCGAGGATCAGGGCTTCCTGAAGGATCATGCCGCGCTGTTCCAGGGCCGGCGCGACCTGATCGTGGCCATGCTCAACCAGATCCCCGGCATCACCTGCCCGACGCCCGAAGGCGCGTTCTACGTCTATCCGGAGATTTCCGGGCTGATCGGCAAGACCACGCCGAACGGCCAGGTGATCGCGACCGACGAGGATTTCGTCGGCTATCTGCTCGACGACGCCAAGGTGGCGGCGGTGCAGGGCGCGGCGTTTGGCCTGTCGCCGGCGATGCGCATTTCCTACGCCACGTCGGATACGGTGCTGCGCGAGGCGGGCGCGCGAATCCAGGCGGCGTGCGCGGCGCTGCGGTAGTACTTTCTTTCGTCACCCCAGCGAAAGCTGGGGTCTTGTGCGACTCGTGTCGTCCGCCAGCCGCATGAGATCCCAGCTTCCGCTGGGATGACCGTGGGTGTTGAACGCCACCTAGCCCCCGGATGAACGATCGCTTCAGCCGCGATCAACCAAGCGTTTCGTAAAACGATCTTGTCGGTAGCGGGTCGAAGGACGATCTGCAGCGCCGACAAGGATTGTCATGGCCGCCAGCACTGCAATGCGGGGGCCGCAAAGGATCACGATCATGCGCTCTATTATCAAATCCACCTTTCTCTGGCAGTTCGCCGCCGGTTTCGCGCTGGGCGCGCTCGGCATGGTGACGCTGACCCCGGCGGATACGGTTACGGCGCCGTTCGCCACGACGCAGCAGCAGGCGCGCTAAGGCGGGGCTCTGGCGGCGCGATCGGCGCCGCCCTATATTCGGGAGCTGGGCGACGCCGGCATATCGGGCGTCCCCCCGGAGGTCCTGATCTCATGAACAAGTTCATCGCATCGGCGGTTCTGACCGCCACCTTGTCCGCCTGCGGCACCGCGCAGGCCGAGCGCGCCGTGCCGATTCCGGCTGCCAAAATGGACGTTCCCAAAACTGCAGGCTTGCAGACCGCGGTGTTGGCCGGCGGGTGTTTCTGGGGGCTGGAGGCGGTGTTCGAGCGTGTGAAGGGCGTGAAAGCCGTTACCGCGGGCTATGCCGGGGGCACGCGCAGCACCGCCAGCTACGATCAGGTTGCCACCGAGCGCACCGGCCATGCCGAGGCGGTGAAGCTGGTCTATGATCCGGCGCAGGTGAGTTACGGCACGTTGCTGCGGGTCTATTTCTCGATCGCGCACAACCCGACCGAACTCAACCGCCAGGGGCCGGACAGCGGCCCGAGCTATCGCTCGGCGATCTTCCCGCAGACGGCACAGCAGAAAGCGGTGGCCGCGGCTTATATCGCGCAACTGGGCCAGGCGCGGGTGTTTCCCAAGCCGATCGTGACCAAGCTGGAGGGCGGCGCGTTCTTCCCGGCCGAGGAGTATCACCAGAACTTTTTCGATCGCAACCCGACGCATCCGTATATCGTGAGGTGGGACAAGCCCAAGGTGGCGGGGTTCAAGGCGGGGTTCCCGAGCCTGGCGCGGTAGGCGGGTGATAATGCCCCTCCCCTGAGGGGGGGCTTTTCGTTTAGTCGTCTATGCCGCCAGCGCGAAGCGCAGCAGGCGATCCTCCACCGCGATCAGCGCCTGAGCCCCGGCGCCGACGGCACGCACGATCTCCGGGTGGGTGGCGTCCAGCCCCCCGGTCAGCGCACCGAAGGCGGGGAAAATCATCTTGGTTGCCGTCACCACGAAGCAGCGGCGCGACACGAGCTTGCCGCGCACGCGCAGGCGCAATTTGGGGTGGAAATGGCCGGAGAGTTCGGGGCGGTCGTCGCGCGGGTCGGCTTCGTGGCGCAGCACCAGGCCGTCGACCTCGGCTTCGTCGCATACTTCGCCACCGCAGCGATCGATCCTTGGATCGTGATTGCCGGTGATCCACGTCCAGCGCGTCGTGCCGGTCAGCGCGCGCAGCATGTCCTGCGCCTGCGCGGGCAGGCGATCGCAGCCGGCGGAATCGTGGAAGCTGTCGCCCAGGCACCATACTTCCTGCGCCTCGGTGGCGGCGACCAAGGCGGTGAGATCGGTGAGCGTGGCGAGCGAATCATAGGGCGGCAGCATCTGCCCGCGCAGCGCGAACCAGCTGGCCTTTTCGAAATGCAGGTCGGCGACCAGCAACGCGCGCCGCGCCGGCCAGTATAAGGCGCCCTGGGGGAGGGCGCAGAGCGCGTGGCCGGCGAACGAAAAGGGAACCATGGGCCGGCTATGACGCCGGACGCGGCAACGATCAATGATTCAGTATGATTTGCCCGGTTATCGCGGCACGTGCTATTTTCTTGCGCTGCACTGCAACAGGCGTAGAGCGCGCGCTGCTTCCTTACAGGCCGTCTGTCATGTCATCCGTCGCTGAAACGCCCCCGTCGGCCGCATTGCCGCACCCCGCCCTGCTCGCGCTGACCATCGGCGCGATCGGCGTGGTATTTGGCGATATCGGCACCAGCCCACTGTACGCGTTTCGCGAGGCGCTGGGGCAGACCAAGGCGGGCGGGATCGATGCCAGCGAAATCCTTGGCGTGCTGAGCCTTGCCCTGTGGTCGCTGATCATCGTCGTGACGCTCAAATATATCGTGTTCCTGATGCGCGCGGACAATCAGGGCGAAGGCGGCGTGCTGGCGCTGACCGCGCTGGCCAGGCGCGCGCTGGGCAAGCGCTCGCTGATCGCGATCGTGCTGGGGGCGAGCGGCGCGGCGCTGTTTTACGGCGATGCGATCATTACGCCGGCTTTGTCGGTGCTGTCGGCGGTCGAGGGGATCAGGACCATCCCGGGGCTGGAGCAGGCGATCGACCAGCGCGGCATCCTGCTGGTGACGGTGATCATCCTGGTCGCGCTGTTCATGGTGCAAGCGCGCGGCACGGCGCGAATCTCGAGCCTGTTCGGGCCGGTGTGTATCGTGTGGTTCGTGGTGATCGGCGGGCTGGGGCTGTGGCATATCGCCGATGAGCCTTCGATCCTGCGCGTATTCTCGCCGCATTATGGCGTGATGTTCCTGGTGACGCATGGCGTGACCGGGCTGTTCGTGCTGGGCGCGGTGTTCCTGACCGTAACGGGGGCGGAAGCGCTGACCGCGGACATGGGGCATTTCGGGCGCGCGCCGATCCGGCTGGGCTGGTTCGCCCTGGTGTTTCCCGCCTTGTCGTTCAATTATCTCGGGCAGGGCGCGTTCGCGCTGGCCGCGCTGGAGACTGCCGAGACGGGCGGCACCGCATTTGCCAATCAGGACTGGTTCTTCCTGATGGCGCCCGAGGCGTTCCGCCCGTGGCTGGTCGGGTTGTCGCTGCTGGCGACGGTGATTGCCAGCCAGGCGGTGATCACCGGGGCCTATTCGCTGACGCAGCAGGCGATCCAGCTGGGCTTGCTGCCGCGCCTGCGCATCCGCCAGACCTCGGCGCATCATGCCGGGCAGATCTATCTGCCGGCGATCAACTGGCTGTTGCTGACCGGCGTGCTGGTGCTGGTGACGCAGTTCCGCTCGTCCTCGGCGATGGCCGCGGCGTACGGCATCGCGGTGACCGGCACGATGGTGGTGACCACGTTGCTGGCCTATATCGTCGCGCGGCATCGCTGGCATTGGAACCGGCCGCTGGCGCTGGTGGTGATCCTGCCGTTCCTGGCGCTCGACTGCGTGTTCTTCGGCGCCAATATTTTGCGTGTCGTGGAGGGCGGCTGGGTGCCGCTGGTGGTGGCGGCGCTGATCGGGTTGCTGATCTATACCTGGGTGCGCGGCCGCGGCATCGTGCGCAGTTTCGAGGAACGGCAGAGCGTGCCGCTCGCTGATCTGGCCGCGGCGCTGGCGCGGCGGCCGCCGGAGCGGGTCGAGGGCACCGCGGTGTTCCTCACCGCCAATCCGGCCAATGCGCCGGGCGCGCTGCTGCACAATCTCAAGCACAACAAGGTGCTGCACGAGCGCAATCTGGTGGTCAGCATCCGCACCACCGACCGGCCGATGGTGGCCGCCGAGGATCGCGTGCGGATCGAGAAGCTCGATGACAATTTCGCCATCGTCATGCTCACCTATGGCTTCATGGAGCAGCCCGACGTGCCGACCGATCTGGGGCTGCAGGCGGCGGCGCACAAGAAGGTGCTCAACCCCGCCAAGACGAGCTATTTCATCGGCCGCAACACGCTGAAGGCGGTGGCCAATGAAGGCATGCCGTTATGGCAGGATCATCTGTTCATGTTCCTGCAGCGCAACGCCAGCGACCCGACGGATTTCCTGAAGATCCCGCCGGGCAAGGTGCTGGAGCTGGGCGAGCAGGTGACGGTGTGAACTGCCGTATGAGCTGACGGTGATCAGCCGGCGTACACCTTGATCAGATCGTAGAGATACGCGCGGCCGTCATAGAGCGACTTGACGCGGATGCGCTCGTTGAGGCCGTGGATGCCGCTGAAATCGCTGTCGATGAAGATGCCGGGCACGCCGTAAACGGGCATGCCGATGGCCTGGAAGAAGATACCGTCGGTGGCGCCGGTGGACATCAGCGGCACGACCGGCACGCCGGGGAAATGCTTGGCGGCGAGCGTGGTGGCGGGGCCGAGGATCCTGGGATCGAGCGGGGTGGGGATCGCGGTGGGGCGGACCGGCGGGTTGATGCTGACCTTGACCTTGGGGCCGGCCAGTTCCTCCAATCTGGCGAGCGTCGCGTCGACCGTTTCGCCGGGGAAGATGCGGCAATTGATGTTGGCGGTGGCGCGCTGCGGGAGCGCGTTTTCGGCGTGGCCGGCATTCAGCAACGTCGCCACGCAGGTGGTGCGCAGCGTGGAATGGAACGTCTTGTCCTGGCTGACGATCTTGTCCGCGGCGGCGTCGGCCGGGTTGGCGAGCAAGCGCGTGATCGCGCTGCCCATCGCACCGGGCACGGCCTTGGCGGTGGCGGCGAAGAAGGCGCGTGTCGTATCGGTGAATTTGACGGGGAATTCATACGCCCGCACCGCCTCGACCGCGTCGGCAAGCTCGTAGATCGCGTTATCGGGCACGGGCTGTGAGCTGTGCCCGCCGGGGTTGGTGGCGGCGAAGGTGTAATTCTGCGCGGCCTTTTCGCCGACTTGCACGGCGAGTACCTCGCGCTTGCCCTGCGCATCGAGCCGCCCGCCGCCGCCTTCGTTGAGCACGAATTCCGCAGCGATCAGATCCGGTCTGTTGTTGGCCAGCCACTGCGCGCCGTTCCACGCGAAAGTGGTTTCCTCGCCGCAGGTCAGCGCGAGCTTGATCGTCCGTTTGGGTTTATAGCCCGCGGTCTTGAAACGGATCAGGCTGTCGGCCCAGATCGCGCTCATCGCCTTGTCGTCGACCGTGCCGCGCGCGTAATAATAGCCGTCTTCCTCGGTCAGCTTGAACGGATCGCGCACCCAATCCTCGCGCTTGGCCTCGACCACATCGAGATGACCGAGCAGCAGCATCGGCTTCAGCTTCTGGTCGCTGCCCGGGAGGATCGCGACCAAGCCGCCATCCTTGGGATGATCGGGGACGGAGAATTGCGTGATGTCGGCATCGGCGAAGCCCGCCGCCTTGAGCCGCGTGGCGATCTGATCGGCGGCTTGCGTACAGGAGCCGGCGGAGAGCGTCGTGTTGGTCTCCACCAGTTCCTTGTAAAGCCCGAAGAAACGCTGCTGATCGGGGCTGAGCGCTGGCGCGGAAGCGGCGATCGGCTGCGCCCCCAGCAGCGCCGTGATCCCGAATGTCGCCAGCTTGATCGTCCGCATCGCCCACGCCCCTTGATGATTTGGGGCCAGCGTAACGCGCATTCGATCGCGCGCAAGTCGCGGAACGCGCTGCCTTTATCCGCGGGGCAGGGCGAAGCGCACTTCGCGATTGGTGAAATCGATATCAACCCGACGGAACAGCCGCATCGCATCCATGCCGAGCAGCAGCGCGGGGCGCTTGTGCAGCCCGAACCGTTCGAACGGCGCGGCATCGGCAAAGGCGACGGGCAGGTTCTGGAACTTGATGTCGCCGACGCTGACTTCCTGGATCTGCGTATAGGCCGCCTGCAGCACCGATCCGGTGACGCTGGTCACCGCCACCGGGGTGAGCTTGCGGCGGCCGACGCGGCGTTGCAGCGCGAGATTGCCGATCGTTACGGCGGCGCCGGTATCAAGGATCACGCGGATGCTGCTACCGCGATACACTGCATCGGTGACGACCAATTGCCCGAGCACGCTGCGCGCGGTGACGACGATCTCGCCGGGCAGGGTGCGCGACGTGCGGCGGCGTTTCTCGGCGGTGGTGACGGTCATCTGGCGGCGATCGAAATCGATCGTCAACTTGCGGCCCTGCAACGTATCGAGCCCGAGCAGGCCATCGGCGCCAAGATGCTGTGCCTCCAGCATCGGCGCCTCGATGCGGCTGCCGGCGAGCAGCCCGACGGTGATCAGCGGAATGATCGCGGTGGTGACGTTGCTTTGCCCGGTCATGGCGGTGATGCGGACGTTGCGGCCCGGCGCGAGCCTGAGCCGTTCGGCCAATTGGCGCGAGATGACGGTGCGTTGTGATCCGGTATCGACGATGAAGGCGTAAGGCCCGGAATCGGCGATTTTGACCGGGAGCGTCATGCGCTCCTGCTCGGTGGCAAAATCGAGCGCGGCGGGGGCCGGGTCCGGTGCGGGCATGGTGCTGGGGGCGGGGGGCGCTTGCGGAGTTGCGGGTGCCATCAGCGCGAGGGACAGGGCGGCTATAAGCGGCATGCACCAAGGGTGCGCCCGATGCGGACCTTTTGCAATCCTTCCTTATTACTCCCCTTCGGCAAATGGTGGCGGGTAGCGCAGCGGCGGCAGCGCTCGTGGCCATCCCTCCACCACCAGCCTGAAGAAGGCTGGCGGTCCCCCTCCCCCGTCGGGGGAGGAATGAGAAGGTCAGTCCAGGCGCATGGCTTCCGCGGCGAGCGCTTCGGCTTCGATCAGCAGCGCATCGTCGGCCAGGCCAGTGGCGATCTTCTCGCGACCGATCAGCGTCAGCACGGGGACCGCGAGCGGCGAGACGCGATCGAGATCGACGTGCAGCATGGTATCCACCGCGCGATCGAGCAGGCTGGCGAGGCGCCCGACATCGGTCATGCGCGCGCGCGCGTCTTCCCACGCGGCTTGCAGCAGCAGATGGCCGGGTTCGTATTTGCGCAGCACATCGTAGATCAGGTCGGTCGAGAAAGTGACCTGCTTGCCCGTCTTGCGCTTGCCGGGATGCTGGCGCTCGACCAGCCCGCCGATCACCGCGACCTCGCGGAAGGCGCGCTTGAGCAGTGCCGAGCTTTGCACCCAATCGACGAACTCGTCCTCCAGAATGTCGGGCGAGAACAGGGATTGCGGGTCGGTGATCGGCTCCAGCCCGTAACAGGCCAAAGCATAATCGTTCGACACGAAGCCCATCGGCTTCAGCCCCAGCGTCTCCATCCGGCGCGTGACCAGCATGCCCAGCGACTGATGCGCGTTCCAGCCTTCGAAGCTGTAGGCGACCATGTAATGCCGGCCTTCGCGGGGGAACGTCTCGACCAGCAGCTGGCCGGGATTGGGCAGGGTCGAGCGGCGCATCTGCACTTCGAGCCATTCGCGCACGTCATTGGGGAAGCGCGACCATTGGCCGGGATCGGCGAGAAAGCCGCGGACCCGCTCGGCCAGATTGGTCGACATCGCCATGCGCGCGCCGCCATAGGTCGGGATACGCGCTGGCCGGGCGGTGGCGCGGACCAGCAGATCCTCGGTCGATACCCCCATCACTTCCAGGCTCATGCCGGCGAAGAAGAAGGTGTCGCCCGACATCAACGTGGCGGCGAACGCTTCCTCGACCTTGCCGAGGCTGCGGCCGTTCTTGAAGCGCACGGTGAGCATCGTCGCCTCGACGATGATCCCCGCGTTGAGCCGGTGCTGGGTGACGAATTTGGGGTGGCTGACGCGCCACAGCCCATCCTCGTCCTGCGTCAGCCGCTTGAATTTCTCATATGCCTTGAGCGCATAGCCACCGTCGCGGATGAAGCCGAGCACGCGATCGAAGGTCTCCGCGGTCAGCGCGGAATAGGGCAAGGCCGAGCGGATTTCATCGAGCATGTCGGCGGAGGTGAACGGCGCGGCGCAGGCGCAGGCCATGATGTGCTGCGCGAGCACGTCGAGCCCGCCCATGCGGAAAATATCGGGATCGAGCTCGCCGGCATCGACCGCGTCCAAAGCGGCGCGCGCCTCGAGATATTCGAAGCGGTTGCCGGGGACGATCACCGCTTCCGATGGCTCGTCCATGCGGTGATTGGAACGGCCGATGCGCTGCAGCAGGCGCGACGAGCCCTTCGGCGCGCCCATCTGGATGACGAGATCGACATCGCCCCAATCGACGCCGAGATCGAGGGAGGCGGTGGCGACGAGGCCGCGCAGCTTGCCATCGGCCATGGCGGATTCGACCTTGCGGCGCGCCTCCAGGCTCAAGGAGCCGTGATGGATGCCGATCGGCAGGCCCATCGCGTTGACCTTCCACAGATCCTGGAAGATCAGTTCGGCCAGGCTGCGCGTGTTGCAGAACACGATCGAGGTCTTGTGCGTCTCGATCTCGGCCATCACCTGTTCGGCGGCATAGCGGCCGGAATGGCCCGACCAGGGCACGCGCCCCTCGGGCAGCAGGATATCGATATTGGCCGGGGCGCCGGGCTCGCCCTGCACCAGATCTACCGTGTCGATATCGCCATCGGGGGCGAGCCAGGCGCGATAGCCATCGGCATCCGCAACGGTGGCGGAGAGCGCAACGCGGCGCAGGCCGGGGGCGAGGCGCTGCAGCCGCGCCATGCAGAGCGCGAGCAGGTCGCCGCGTTTGCCGGTGGCGAAGGCGTGGACTTCGTCGACGACGATCGTCCTGAGATTCTCGAAGATCAGATTGCTGTCGGGATAGCTGAGCAGCAGGCTGAGCGATTCGGGGGTGGTGAGCAGGATCTGTGGCGGGCGCACGCGCTGGCGCGCCTTGCGGTCCGATGGCGTGTCGCCGGTGCGGGTTTCGACGCGGATATCGAGGCCCATTTCCTCGATCGGATTGATCAAATTGCGCTGGACGTCGACCGCGAGCGCTTTCAGCGGGGAGACGTAGAGCGTGTGCAGGCCTTCGGTCGGATGCTCGATCAGTTCGGTCAGCGTGGGGAGGAAACCGGCAAGCGTCTTGCCCGCGCCGGTGGCAGCGACGAGCAGCCCGTGATGCCCGGCGCGGGCGACATCGAGCATGGCGAGCTGGTGGCGGCGGGGGGACCAGCCGCGCGCGGCGAACCAGTCGGTGAGGGGGGCGGGCAATGATACGGCTGACATCAGCACACAAAGACCCGGTCACCGCGGACTTGTTCCGGGGTCCACCGTGCCACCGAGCCAACGGACGGTGGCGTTTGCGGGCCGGCGGACCCCGGAACAAGTCCGGGGTGACGGCTTATTGTGGGGCAATCGCACATCGCGCTGATGGAACAACCAGTCATCCCAACCATATAGGGACGATGGCAAAGCTCGGCGACTGGATCGATCCGCAACCGCACGGCATCTATGTGAAGCCCGCCGATATCTGGGTCGATCCCTCGCGCCCGGTGCCGCGCGCTTTGGTCACGCATGGCCATGCCGATCATGCGCGGGGTGGGCATGCGGCAGTGTGGGCGACGCCCGAGACGCTGGCGATCATGGGCGTGCGCTATGGCCCGCAGGCCGGCATCCCGGTCGCTTATGGCGAGACGGTGGATTGCGGCGGCGGGGTCGAGGCGACGTTCGTGCCGGCGGGGCACGTGCTGGGATCGGCGCAGATCGTGCTCGATCATCGCGGCGAGCGCATCGTCGTTTCGGGTGACTACAAACGCCGCGCCGATCCGACCTGTACCGGGTTCCAGCCGGTCAAATGCGACGTGTTCATCACCGAGGCGACCTTTGGTCTCCCCGTGTTCCGCCATCCCGAGACGGGCGACGAGATCGACAAGCTGACCGCGGCGCTCCGCGCCAACCCGACGCGCTGCGTGCTGGTCGGCGCTTATGCGCTCGGCAAGGCGCAGCGCGTGATCCGCGAGCTGCGCGATCGCGGGCATGACGATCCGATCTATCTGCACGGCGCGGTGCAGCGACTGTGCGACCTGTATGTCGAGCTGGGCGTCGATCTTGGCGAGCTCCGGCTGGTGGCGGATACCCCCAAGGCGGACCTGATGGGCAAGGTGGTGGTGGCGCCGCCGGGCGCGCTCAACGATCGCTGGTCGCGGCGGTTGCCCGATCCGATCACCGCGATGGCGTCGGGGTGGATGCGCGTGCGGCAGCGCGCGGTGCAGCGCAATGTCGAGCTGCCGCTGATTCTCAGCGATCACGCCGACTGGGACGAGCTGACCGACACGCTGACCGAAATCGCGCCCAGGGAAGTGTGGGTGACGCATGGCCGCGAGGATGCGCTGGTGCATTGGTGCATGACGCACCAGATCAAGGCGCGCGCGCTGGCGCTGGTCGGCTATGAGGATGAGGACGACTGACGCCGCACGCCCGCCCCCGCTCGTCTTCCCAGCAAAAGGGATCTCACGCGGCGCGCGGAGCACCTACCCCGACAAGATCCCAGCTTTCGCTGGGATGACAGTGAGGGCTCAGCCTGCCCCCTCCAGCGCCTTGGCGCGGCGGCGCTGGACCGAGCTGCCGATGCCCAATGCCTCGCGATATTTGGCGACGGTGCGCCGGGCGATGTCGAAGCCCTTGGCATTGAGCAGTTCGACCAAGGTGTCGTCGGAGAGGATCTTGTTGCCTTCACCGTCGATCAGCGCGCGGATCGCGGCTTTGACCGCTTGCGCGGACACCGCATCGCCGCCGTCCGACGACTGGATCGCCGAGGTGAAGAAGAATTTGAGCTCGTACAGCCCGCGCGCGCAGGAGAGATATTTGTTGCTGGTGACACGGCTGACGGTCGATTCGTGCATGTCGATCGCATCGGCGACCTGGCGCAGCGTCATCGGCTTCAGATGCGCGACGCCGTGGAGGAAAAAGGCTTCCTGCTGCTTGACGATCTCGGTCGCCACCTTGATGATCGTGCGCTGGCGCTGATCGAGCGCCTTGACCAGCCAATTGGCGCTGGCCAGCATGTCGCCGAGCCATGCCTTGCTGGCCTTGTCCTGATGCCCACCCGACAGTTCGACATAATAACCGCGATTGACCAGCAGGCGGGGGAGGGTGGCGGCGTTGATTTCGATGCCCCAGCCATGCTTGCCCCCGATCGTGCGGCGCGCGACGAAGATGTCGGGCGTCACCGCCTGCGCGGGTTCACCGCCGAAGCGGCAGCCGGGCTTGGGATCATAGCCGCGCAGCTCGCGGATCATGTCGGCCATGTCCTCGTCATCGACATCGCACAGGCGCTTGAGCCGGGCGAGTTCGCCGCGGGCGAGCAGATCGAGATTGTCGATCAGCCGCGCCATGCATGGATCGTAGCGATCGGCCTCGATCGCCTGCAATTTGAGGCATTCGGCGAGATCGCGCGCGCCGACGCCGGTAGGCTCGAACGTCTGGATGATGCCGAGCACGGTTTCGACGCGGGCCAGCGGCACGCCGAGCCGGTTGGCCAATTCGAGCAACGGCACGGTGAGATAGCCGCATTCATCGATCTGATCGATCAGATGCGCGGCGATGAACAGGTCCGCGCCGTCCACCACCGTGCCGGCCTGCGCCATCAGATGATCGGCAAGGCTGGTATCGGCAGCGGCGAGGGAATCAAAATCGAGGCCTTCGTCGCCGGTCCCGCCATTGCCCGCGCCGGTCAGGCCCAGGGCGCCGTCCATGCCAGCGCCGTCCGAGGGGCTGTCATGATGAAAGCTTTCCGTGGCGAAATCCACGTCGAGCGCGGCTTCGCCGGTGGCATCGCCACTCAGCACGAGCTGATCGGCGGTGGCGGGCTCGGCGGAGCGTTCGGCTGGCGGTTCGCGCTCCAGCGTGGGGCCGTCATCATCGGGTGCGGACGCGTCGAGCAAGGGATTGCGCTCGATTTCCTCGGCAATGAAGCCCTCGATCTCGAGATTGGACAGCGCGAGCAGGCGAATGGCCTGTTGCAGCTGCGGCGTCATCACCAATGATTGCGATTGCCGCAGGTCGAGACGCGGGGCGAGGCTCATGCGGCTAGAGCGAGAAGCCCTCGCCGAGATACAGGCGGCGGACGCTTTCGTCGGCGACCAGCTCGGCCGGCGAGCCGGTGAACAGCACGCGGCCATCATAGATGATATACGCGCGATCGACGATATCGAGCGTTTCGCGCACGTTGTGATCGGTGATCAGCACGCCGATACCGCGATCCTTGAGCTGGCAGACGAGATCGCGAATGTCCGAGATCGAGATCGGATCGATCCCCGCGAACGGCTCGTCGAGCAGCATGATCGAGGGATCGGCGGCCAGCGCGCGGGCGATTTCCGCGCGGCGGCGTTCGCCCCCTGACAACGCCATGGCGGGGGCATCACGCAGGCGGGTGAGGCCGAATTCGCCGAGCAATTGTTCGAGCCGGTCGGCGCGCGCCGCTTTGTCGGGTTCGGACAATTCGAGCACGGTGAGGATGTTCTTTTCGACCGACAGGCCGCGGAAGATGCTGGTTTCCTGCGGCAGATAACCGAGCCCCAGGATCGCGCGGCGATACATCGGCAGCCCGGTGATATCGTCGCCATCCAGCATGATGCGGCCCGAATCGGGCTTCACCAGCCCCATCACCGAATAGAAGCAGGTCGTCTTGCCCGCGCCATTGGGGCCGAGCAGCCCGATCACCTCGCCGCGCCCGACCGTGACCGACACATCGGTGAGTACGACGCGCTTGTCGTACGATTTGGCGATCGACACGACCGACAGGCCGGTGCCGCTGGGCATTTCGTGGATCGGCGGCATCGCCTCAAGGGTCGCGGTATCGGTCATCAGAGGCCCGTGCTCGCATCAGGGGTTGGCGGAAACATTGCCGCAAACCGGGGATTGTTGGAAGTGGGAAGCGTTGGAAAGAAGTTTCCGCTGTCACCCCGGACTGTTCCGGGCTCCGCCAAGCGGCTTGCGATGACCGAAACCGGCGGCGCTACGCAACCGGCACAGCAGACCCCGGAACAAGTCCGGGGTGACGGGTGAGGCCGATCACGCGCCATCGACCGGCAATGGCTAGTTCCGCTTGGGCACCGAGAAGCGCCCCGTTACGCGACCGCCTGGCGCCGTCGTCGTGCTGCCATCCGCGCCGGTGCGCGTGCCGCCGACCGAGGACCCGTCGATCACCGCCCGACCCGTATCGAGGTTGATCGACAGCCGCCCTCCATTCACGGTGTTGCCACCCTGCACCAGCGTGACCGCGCCCAGCATGGTGACGACGCGGCGGTTTAGATCGTACACCGCATATTGCCCGCGCGCCGTCTGATCAGGACGGGTGACGACCACGCCGCCCGAGGCATCGAGCCGCGAGACCTGGGGCGAGCCATCAACGACCTGCCCGGTATAGGACACGGTCATGCGCGCGGCGCGCAGCGTCAACTCGGCCTGGCGCACCGTGACGCTGCCGGCGAGCACCGCGCGGTTGGCCTTGTCCTGCAACTCGATATGATCGGCGCCGAAATCGATCGGCGCGTTGGAATTGTGCCGCGTCTGCGCAGCCGCGCCCGCGGCAGTGGCAAGGGCGACGAGCGCGAAAAGACGGACAGACATATGCATCGCGCTTATCTGTTCCTTCCGGGCACGATCCGCAAGCGGGCGTTGCCGTCCAACGTTACGACATGCGTATCGAGATCGGCCTTCATGCTCTGCGCGCTGAAATTGCCTTGCGGCACCGTGCCGGTCACCGCGCCACCGCTTTGCAGCTTGCGCGTCTTGAGATCGACCGTGGCATCGTGCGTATCGATCTTATAGCCATTGGCGGCCTGGAAACGGACCGCACCATCCACCTTCACTTGCTCGCTGGCCATGTCGTAATGGCCCTTATTGGCCACCAGCCGCGCCGGGCCCTCGGGCATTTGCAGCTCGGCCGACAAGGCGTTGAGCTGCACCACCTGTTCGCTGGAACTGCGCTGCACGGCGGAGCCGGCGGTGAGCGTGAACGGGCGGCGTTCATTATCCTCGCCGCGATAGCGCGCGCTTTGCAGCCGCAAGCGTTCCTTGGCGACCTCGACCTTGTTCTTGTCGAGCAGGAAGGAAACATCGCCGCGCGTGGTCAGCGGCGCCATGACCAGAAATGCCGCGAGCACGCCGATCGCGACGGGCAGCGCAAAGGCGGAGAAGCGCACGAAACGATCGTGGCTGCTGCCGGGCGCGGCCCATATCTGTCGCTCGGAGCGGACCCGCGCCGCAATGTCAGACATGCGCGAAGATATCCGTTTCCGGCCAGCCGGCGAGATCGAGCGCGGCGCGGTGCGGCAGGAAATCGAAACAGGCCTGCGCCAGCTCAGTCCGGCCCTCGCGCGCCAGCCGGCGGTCGAGCTCCTCGCGCAAGCGGTGCAGATAGCGCACGTCGGACGCGGCATAATCCTTCTGCGCGTCGCTCAGCACCGGCCCGCCCCAATCGGAGGATTGCTGCGCCTTGGAGATATCGGTCTGGAGCAATTCGCGGACGAGCTCCTTCAGCCCGTGGCGATCGGTATAGGTGCGCACCAGGCGTGAGGCGATCTTGGTGCAATATGCCGGCGCGGCGGTGACGCCCAGATAATGATCGATCGCGGCCAGATCGAAGCGCCCGAAATGATAGAGCTTCACACGGTCGGGATCAGCCAGCAAGGCGCGCAAATTGGGGGCTTCGTAATCACTGGCGGGCGAAAAGCGCACGAGATGCTCATCCGGGCCGCCATCCGAAAGCTGCACGAGGCACAGGCGATCGCGGGGGGTGAGGAGGCCCATCGTTTCGGTATCAACGGCAATATCAACGCCATCTGCGAACAGGCCGGCGGGGATGTCTTCTTCGTGGAGATATACGGTCATCCGATCCGCCTAGCGGGGAACGGATGAACGCTCAATGGCGCGTTGCCGCGCTATTGCGCCGCTCGCGGCGCCGGCGCGCCAGGATGTTGAGCATCTCGACGCCGGCGGAAAAGGCCATTGCGGCATAGATATAGCCTTTGGGCACATGCACGCCGAAGCCGTCGGCGATCAGCACCGCACCGATCATCAGCAGGAAACCCAGCGCCAGCATCACCACCGTCGGGTTGGCCTCAATGAAATTGGCGAGCGGCGTGGCGGCAATCAGCATCACGCCCACCGCCACTATCACGGCGATGATCATTACCGGCAGATCGTCCGTCATGCCGATCGCGGTCAAAATCGAATCGATCGAGAAGACCAGATCGAGCGCCAGAATCTGCGCGATCGCCGCACCGAAGCTGAGCGCCTTGTGACCCTTTTTGTCCATTTGCGTGCCGGTCGGCTCGGGATCCATCGTGTGATGAATTTCTTTGGTGGCTTTCCACAGCAGGAATAGCCCACCGGCAATGAGGATCAGGTCACGCCACGAAAACGCCGTTTCGAACGACGGCGCGCCGCCCAGCCCGGGAGCACCCTGAAGGCCCAGATCGAATACCGGCACTGTCAGCCCGGCGATCCACGCAATCATCGACAACAGCGCGAGTCGCAGCACCAGCGCCAGTGCAATACCCAGCTTGCGCGCCTTATTCTGTTGTGCCGGCGGCAATTTATTCGACAGAATTGAAATGAAGATCAGATTGTCGATCCCGAGCACGACTTCGAGCACGATCAAGGTGGCGAGTGCCGCCCAAGTGGCGGGATCGGCGAGCAATTCTAATAGCGACATGGGGATGCATGTGCCGGGCGGAAGCCGCCGTTGCAATGCAGCGATTTAAACTATGCCGCATTTTGGACGAATTTATTCGCAGCCCTGCTTTTTTTAGGCTAAACCGACTCTGTGGCACGATCGGTTTGGTGCTCCGAGACCCGCGCTATTCGTCCGGCGATGTGGTTTCGTTAGGCATGTTGGACGAGCCGGGAAGACGAACAGGGCATGAGTTTCGATAAAGGACGCCGCGGGGATCGCGGTGGGCGTGGCCGCGACAAGCGCGACGGCTTCGGCGGCGATGATTTTAACAGCGGCAGCAGCTTCGGCGGCGGCGGCGATCGCTTTGGCGGTGGCGGCGGCGATCGTTTCGGTGGCGGTGGTGATCGCTTCGGCGGCGGCGGCGGCGGTGATCGCTTCGGCGGCGGCGCACCGAGCGGCGGCGGCTTTCGCAGCGGCGGTGGCGGCGGCTTCGGTGGCGCACCCGGCGGCGGCGGCGCCGGGCGCGGCATGCCGCCCCAGGTCGTTGGTGAAGGCACCGGCGTGGTCAAATTTTTCAACGGGCAGAAGGGCTTCGGCTTTGTCGTGCGCGATGATGGCGGCGAGGACGTGTTCGTGCACATCAGCGCAGTCGAGCAGGCTGGCCTGACTGGTCTGGCCGAGGGTCAGCCGTTGGGCTTTACCCTGGTTGATCGTGGCGGCCGCATTTCGGCGACCGATCTCAAGATCGACGGCGAGCCGATGGCTGTCACCGACCGCGGCCCGCCGCGCGAGCGTGAAGCCGGCGGCAATGATGGCCCGCGGGGCGGCGCCCAGGGCGGCGCACCGCAGCGCCAGCTGACCGGCGAGAAGGCTACCGGAACGGTCAAGTTCTTCAACGCGATGAAGGGCTTCGGCTTCATTCAGCGCGATGACGGGCAGCCCGATGCGTTCGTGCACATCTCCGCCGTAGAGCGCGGCGGCATGACCAGCCTGAACGAAGGCGACCGGCTCGAATTCGAGCTCGAAGTCGATCGTCGTGGCAAGCATGCAGCGGTAAACCTGACGTCGATCGCGTAAGCGGTTCGATCAGTGATCTGAGAAAACCCGGCGGACCCTGGCGGTCCGCCGGGTTTTTCTTTGGGTGTGTGCGTGGCGGCTGCGGAAGGGGTTTCGCGCTAAGACGCGAAGACGCCAAGGTGTCGCGGCGCGGCCATCGCCGATACCGGCGTTCGCGTGTGATTGACGATTTATAGCCGCGGTGCGGGCGGACGCATCATCTTTGCGGCTGTGCGGCTTCGTGCGAAATCCGCTTTTGCTAAACGATCAGCCGTTTGAGCGCCGCGACCGTATCGGCTTCGGCCGCCGGCTTGTCGGTGCGGATGCGCGCGATGCGCGGGAAGCGCATGGCGACGCCGGATTTGTGGCGCTTCGATTCGTGGATCGAATCGAACGCGATCTCCAGCACCAGCGCGCGTTCGACTTCCCGGACTGGTCCGAATCGGTTCAACGTATTGTTGCGCACAAACTTGTCGAGGAACTTCAATTCCTCATCGGTGATGCCCGAATAGGCCTTGCCGACGGGAAGCAACTCGCCGTCCTCCGTCCAGCAGCCGAACGTATAATCGCTGTAGAAGGATGAGCGCCGGCCCGAGCCGCGTTGGGCATACATCATCACGCAATCGGCGGTCAGCGGATCGCGCTTCCATTTGTACCACAGCCCGACGCGGCGGCCGGTGACATAGGGTGAATCGCGGCGCTTGAGCATGACGCCTTCGATCGCCGCATCGCGCGCGCCGGCGCGGATGCCTTCCAGCTCGGTAAAGTCGGTCGCCTCGATCACCTGGCTGAGATCGAAGCGATCGGGATCGAGCTGCGGCACGAACGCCTCGAGCCGCGCGCGGCGTTCGGTCCAGGGCAGTTCGCGCAGATCCTCCGCGCCATCGAACAGGATATCGTAGACGCGGACGAAGGCGGGGTAATCGCTCAGCATCTTGCTCGAGACGGTCTTGCGCCCGAGCCGCTGCTGCAGCGCGTTGAAGCTGGCGGCGCCGCCGCCATCCTCCAGCGTGCCGCCCTGATGCTCGCCTTTGACGAGCAATTCGCCGTCGATCACCCCGGGGGTGGAGAAGGCGCGTGCGACATCGGGGAAACTGCCGGTCACGTCATCGCCGGTGCGGCTGAACAGCCGCGTCTCGCCCGCGACATGGACGATCTGCACGCGGATGCCGTCCCATTTCCATTCCGCGGCATAGTCCGTGAGATCGACGCGCAGCTCGTCCAGCGGGTGCGCCAGCATGAACGGGCGAAACACGGGCACATCGGCCGCAGTGGGTTGCGCGCCCGTGCCCTCGGCCCAGGCGAACAGGCTGGCATAGGGCGGATCGATGCCATGCCACACTTCCTCGACCGCCTCGACATCCAGACCGAAGGCAGTGGCCAGCGCGGTCTTGGCGAGCCGTGCGGAGACACCGATGCGCAGCGCGCCGGTGGCCATCTTGAGCAAGGCGAAACGCTCCTCGGCATCGAGCCGATCGAGCATGCCGGCGAGCGCTGCCGGAGCATCGGAGCGCGCCAGTGCATTGAGCGTATCGACTGCCTGGCCGATGCTCAGCGGCGCGGCTTCGGGGGGCGGGACGGGCGGCTTTGGCCACAACAAGGCGATCGTTTCCGCACTGTCGCCGACATACTCGCGGCTCATCCGGTACAGCACCGGATCGACGCGTGCTTCGATCAGCGCGCGGATCACCGCCGGCTTCACGCCCGGGAGATCGAGATCGCCGGTCAGCGCGGCGAGCCCCCAGCCGCGATCGGGATCGGGCGTGGCGCGCAGGTAATCGCCGATCAGCTTCACTTTCGCATTGCGCGACCGCGTGTAGATCAGGGCATCGAGCAGGTCAGCAAAGGCGCGCATATCGCGCTAACGCATGGCGTATACGACTGGCTCCCGCTAGGCGTCGGCCGATGAGAAAGCTGCTGATCGTCATCGTGAGCCTGCTGTTCGTAGGACTGCTGGCCTTCTGGCTCGGCCTGTCCAATGCGCGGCGGGCACCGATCGTGCGCACGGCGCGGATCGCGCTGGCCGATTGGCCGCGTGGCGCGGCGCCGGTGCGCGTGTTGCTGATGAGCGATATCCATAGCGGCAGCATGGCGATGGACGCGCAGCGGCTGCACGGTATCGTGGATCAGGTGCGGGCGCAGCGCCCGGATCTGATCCTGCTGGCGGGCGATTTCATCTTCGGCCACGACGCGGCCACGGCGCGTGCCGTCGCGCCGGGGCTGGCGCGCGAACTCGGCCGGCTGTCGGCGCCGCTTGGCGTGATCGCGGTGCTGGGCAATCACGATTACGATACCGATCCTGTCGTCGTCTCGCGGCTGTTGGCGACCGCGCAAATCACCGAATTGACCAATCGCGCAGTGCAGCGGGGGCCCTTGGTGATCGGGGGGATCAGTGACGAGGTCACCGCGCATGCCAGTCCCAACGCCACGTTCCGCAGCATGGAGCGATTCGCCGGGGCGCGCATCCTGCTGTCCCACGCGCCGGGCGTGGCGAGCTGGATGCGGCGCAGCGGCGAGCCGCTGTTCGCCGGGCATACGCATTGCGGACAGATCGTGCTGGGCGCGCTCGGCCCGCTCTCCACGCTGACCGAGCGGCAGGACCTGCTGCTGTGCGGTGTGGCGCGCGTGCGGCGGCGGTTGCTGATCGTGACCGGCGGGCTTGGCACCAGCATCGTGCCGGTGCGGTTCGGCGCGCCGCCGGACCTGTGGGTGGTGACCCTCGGCCCGGCGACGCGACGCGGTTAATCGATCGCGTTCTTGATGCCCTTGCCGGCCAGCAGGCCGAGCACGAGCAGGATCACGAAGATGGCAATGGCGACGAAGAAAAGGATCTTGGCGATCCCGACAAAGGCGCCGCCGACGCCGCCAAAGCCCAGCACCGACATGACCAGCCCGATGACGAGAAAGATGATAGCCCAACGCAACATGGCAACTCTCCGATAGTGGTGATTGACCAACCACCGGACGCCAGCGGTTGTTCCGGAATGGTCATGAGGGAGTGCTGGGCTGGGCATCGCCCCGCACGGGGGCGATGCGGGGCCGGGATCGGTGCTTAGCCCTTGCGGCTGGCTTCGAATAGGAACCAGGCGCGTTCTTCGGCGAGATCGGTCCACTCGTCGAGAATGCCGCTGGTGGCGTTGTCCTTGGCCTCGTCGACGATATCCTTGGCTTCGCGCAGCGCTTCGACGAGCTTGAGATTATCCTCGCGCAGCTCGATCAGCATGTCGGTCGCGCTGACGAACGGTGCGTCATTGTCCTTGATCGTCTGGTGGCGGGCAATGTCGCCGATCGAGCGCAGCGTGGTGTTGCCGGTCTTGCGCACGCGTTCGGCGATCGCATCGGTGGTGCCGAGGATCTGGGTCGCCTGATCATCCAGCATCAAATGATAATCGCGGAAATGCGGGCCGGAGACGTGCCAGTGGAAATTCTTCGTCTTGAAATACAGTGCAAAGCTGTCGGCAAGGATGCCGTTCAGCGATTCGGCGACCGATTTGGCGGCGTTGCTCTGGATATCGGTCGGCGTTTTCAGCGGTGCTGCGGGTTCGGCCATGGGAATTCTCCTTGAAGGGTCGTTGCGACAACGATTCGAGTGAAGCAAACGCTCCGCGCCGCGCCAATCAAATTCTGGATCAGTCTGATCGCCCCCCGCGAGAACGCCGGCACGAGCGATCCGGTCGGCGCAACGCCGGGCAAACCGGCGCGCGAACCGCCCGGCCGATTCGCGCCACCGCGCGGCGCTTGATCGGATCGTGCGTCACCGTGATACGAAACGCCGCCACAATCGTGCGCTTCAACGGCTGAACGGCGGCTTGGATGCGCGTTTGGCTTGACTTGCGATACCCTTTGGGCCAACGGACGCGGCTTGTGAGCGGCGGCTTGTTCGCCGCTCTTTGCTTTTTTACAGATTCAGGAACCGGGCTCATGGCCAAGCCAACAACCGTCAAGATCAAGCTGCTGAGCTCGGCAGACACCGGCTTCTTCTATGTCACGAAGAAGAACCCGCGCACCAAGACCGAGAAGCTCTCGTTCAAGAAATATGATCCCGTCGTGCGCAAGCATGTCGAGTTCAAGGAAACGAAGATCAAGTAAGCCGCTTCGCGCGGGTTACCTGATTCCGGCAGACGCCGGTCGCAAGCCGCAGGGGCAGCCCCTTGCGGCTTTTGCGTGTGCGACCCATATCCGGGGACGCCAAGCCTAGAGCAGCGCGCGCACCGATTCGACGAAGCGCGCGAGCGAGATCGGCTTGGAGACATAGGCATCCGCGCCCGCGCCGCGGATGCGCTCCTCATCCTCGCGCCCGGCATACGCCGTCACCGCCATGATCGGAATCGTGCGGAGGGAGGCGTCGGCTTTTAGGTGGCCGATCAGTTCGAAGCCACTGACGTGCGGCAGCTGGATGTCCATGATGATCAGATCGGGCGCGAATTCCCGTGCCTGCGCAACGGCCTGGCGACCGTCACGGACCCCTTGCGTGAGATAGTGGTGCGCCCGCAGCAGATCGCAGAACAGCTTTAAATTGAGTTCATTGTCCTCGACAACGAGCACCTTTTTCGCCACGTCCGCGCCATTCCTTACCGTCATGCGAGAGAGTGATAGGCAATGCGCGCGCGCGAGACAAACGAAGACGCGGGCGCGCTGGCGCTGCGCGCACTGGTGTGGACGCTGGGCGAGCAGGATCGCGCGCAGCGGCTGCTGGATACGACCGGGCTCGACCCGCAGGATCTGCGCGCCCGCGCGGGCGAACCCGCCGTGCTGGCCGCGGTGCTTGGTTTCCTGGAGAATTACGAGCCCGATTTGCTGGCCTGCGCCGAGGGGCTGGAGGTGACGCCCGCCGCCCTGGTCGCCGCGCGCGCCGCACTGGATGGCGGGGAGCCGGAAGCATGAGGCCGCTGCTAATCTGCGATTGCGACGAAGTGCTGCTGCATATGGTGCGGCATTTCGGCACCTGGCTGGGCGAGACGCACGATATCGATTTCGCGCTCGCCGGCGGCGATTTCGCCAACAGCATGACCAGGCGGGACGGCGGGCCGCCGCTGTCGCGCGAGGATATGTGGGGCATGCTCGACGGGTTCTTCCCGGGCGAGATGGATCGCCAGACGCTGGTGCCGCATGCGCGCGAAGCGCTGGCGGCGTTGGCGGAAACCGCCGACATCGTGATCCTGACCAATTTGCAGGATCATTGCCGCCAGCCGCGCATCGCGCAGCTGGCCAAATTCGGCATCGATCACCGCGTCGATTGCAACCAGGGCGGCAAGGGCGACCCCGTCGCCCGCCTCATGGCGGAGCATGGCAATCCCGTCACCGTGTTCGTCGATGATCTCGCGGTGCATCACCAGTCGGTGGCGGAGCATGCCCCCGCCGTACACCGGCTACACATGGTGTCCGAACCCGCACTCGCGCCGCATGTGCCAAAGGCGCCAGCGGCGCATGCGCGGATCGACGACTGGAACGATGCCGAAGTGTGGATCATGGAGCGGTTTGCGCTGGGCCAACCGGCGCAAGCCGGATCACCGGTGACGCCCGCATGAGGGAGGGATTTGCATTCTCGACCCGGTTCAAGGTGCGCTATGCCGAGATTGACGGGCAGAAGATCGTCTTCAACTCACGCTATCTCGAATATGCCGATGTCGCGGTGAGCGAGTTCTGGAGCTGGAGCGGGATTGCCGCGGCGCTGCCGGAATGGGCGATGAGCGAATTTCACGTGCGGCGCAGCGAGATCGATTATCTGAAGCCCTTCGTGTGGGGCGACGAGATCGAGGCGTTCGTGCGCGTGGAAAAGATCGGCGGCACGAGCATCACCAAGCGCTTCGAATTGTGCCACGCGGTGACCGGCGAACTGCACTGCGTGATCCAGATGGTCAGCGTGAACGTCGATCTGGCGACGCATCGGCCGGTGGCGATTTCGGATGCGGTGCGCGGGTTTCTGGCGGGGTTGCCGGCGGGGTAATCCTCAACTGTCACCCCGGATCTAGTCCGGGGTGACGAAGAGGGGGCAACTTACCGCCCCAGTGCCTCGGCGATCAGTTTGCGCGTATTGTCGATGCCGTAGAGCGCGATGAAGCTGCCCATGCGCGGGCCCTGCTCGGAGCCGAGCAGCGTTTCGTACAGCGCCTTGAACCAGTCGCGCAGGTTCTCGAACCCGCCCGCGTCGCCGAACTGGCTCTTGCCGATTTCATAGACGATGTTCTGGATATCCTCGGGCCGCGCATCCGCCGCCAGCCCTGCCAGATCGGCATCGAGCCGTTCCAGCGCGGCGACCTCGATGCCCGCAGGCGCGCGGCGCTTGAGCGTCGGCGTCACGAAGTCGCGACCATAGGCCAGCGCATAGCCGATCAGGTCGTCCAGCGCGGGATAGGCCTCAGGCGTCGCATCGGGCACATAATTGGCCAGATAGCCCCATACCTGCTCCTTGGTGGCATCACCCATCACGCCGACCAGATTGAGCAGCAGCCCGAACGTTACCGGCAGCGTCTCGGCGGGGGGCGGGCCGTTATGGATATGGTGCACCGGGTTGCCGAGCTGCTGCTCGACCGGCTGATGCGGATATTTTTCGCGGAAGCCCCAATAATCGTCGACCGCGCGTGGGATAAGCCCGAGGTGCAGCGCCTTGGCCTTTTTGGGCTCGCGATAGATGTAGAAGGCCAGGCTCTCGTCGGGGCCGTAGGTCAGCCACTGATCGAGGCTGAGGCCATTGCCTTTCGACTTGGAGATCTTCTCGCCCTTCTCGTCGAGGAACATCTCGTAATTGAACCCCTCGGGCGGGCGCCCGCCGAGCACGCGCGCGATCTTCGAGCTTTGCGTGACCGAATCGATCAGATCCTTGCCCGCCATCTCGTAATCGACGCCGAGCGCGACCCAGCGCATCGCCCAATCGACCTTCCACTGCAGCTTGGCCTGCCCGCCGAGGATCGATTGCTCGATCCGTTCGCCCTCATCGATGAACGCGATCATGCCGGTGTCGGCATCGAGCACCTCGATCGGCACCTGCAGCACGATGCCGCTCTTGGGGCTGACCGGCAGGACCGGCGAATAGGTCGCCTGGCGTTCCTTGCGCAGCGTCGGCAGCATCACATCCATGATCCCCTGATAGTGGCGCAGGACGCCCTTCAACGCGTCGTCGAACGTGCCGTCGGCATAATAATCGGTCGACGAGACGAACTCATACTCAAAGCCGAAGCGATCGAGGAATTCGCGCAGCAGCGCATTGTTATGCGCGGCGAAGCTTTCGTGCGTGCCGAACGGATCGGGGATGCGCGTCAGCGGCTTGCCGAGATGCTCGGTCAGCATTTCCTTGTTCGGCACATTGTCTGGCACCTTGCGCAGGCCATCCATATCGTCGCTGAACGCGATCAGCCGCGTGGGGATGTCGGACAGGGTTTCGAACGCGCGGCGCACCATCGTGGTGCGCAGCACTTCGTTGAACGTGCCGATATGCGGCAGGCCCGACGGGCCATAACCCGTTTCGAATAGCACATGGCCCTTGGCGGGCGCGCCATCGGGATAGCGCTTAAGCAGCTTGCGCGCTTCTTCGTAGGGCCAGGCTTTGGAATCGAGAGCGGCGGTGCGCAGGTCAGTCGTCATCAGGGGGCTCTAGCGGGAAGTGCGGGATTCGTCATCCCTTGGGCAAAATCGTAACCCCAGCCATTACCGTCACCCCAGCGAAAGCTGGGGTATCCCTGGGGCGGGTGCCGCGCGCGCCTCATCAAGACCCCAGCTTTCGCTGGGGTGACGGTCGCATGGATGGGTCCCGGAAACCGTTGCCATTTCGTTCCGTGCGCGCCACTGTCGCTGGGTGACGAGTCTCCGCTATCCTGCCCTCCACGCCAGCCATAGCGGCATCTGGATCGCGACCGATGAGGGCACGCGGCCGATCGGGCGTGGCGAGGCGATCCGCATCGCCGCGGATACGCCGGTGATCGTGCTCAACGCGGCGCTGGTCGGGCAGCGGCTCGGCTATGCCGAGCTGGCCGGGCTCGATGTGCTCGAATTGTTCGCCTTCATGTGCCCGGCGCGGTTCATGGTGCCGACGCCGCGTGGGCTGGCGCGCGCGACGGGGCTGGAGACGCCGGCGCGCGACGAGGATGTCGCTGCCTTCCTGCGCGCGGCGGCGCAGGCGCTGCTCGATCTGCCCAAGGGCGACTGGCCGGAAAAGGAAGGCGCGTGGATGTCCGCGCAGTCGCTGTTCCGCCTGCGCTGGCCGTGGGCGCCGGTGATCGGCGATCATCTGACCAAGCCCGCGGAAGCCGAGCGCTGGCTATTCTCGAAGCTGCCCGAATGGTCGGAAACCGCGCCCCGCCCGCAGCCGCGTACGATCACGCTGGATGGCGAAGAGACGCAGGCGCGGCTGGCGCACCTGACCGGATCGGCGGCCGAGCAGCGCCCCGGGCAGCGCGCGTTTGCGCAGGCGGCGATGGATGCCTTTTCACCGCGCATGGTGCGCGAATCGCCCAACATGGTGCTGGCCGAGGCGGGGACGGGGATCGGCAAGACGCTGGGCTATCTGGCGCCCGCGTCGCTGTGGGCGGAGAAGGCCGGCGGCGCGGTGTGGGTGTCGACCTTCACCAAGGCGCTGCAGCGGCAATTGGGGCAGGAAAGCGCGCGCCTGTTCCCCGATGCCGCGGTGCGCAAGCAGAAGGTGGTGACGCGCAAGGGGCGCGAGAATTACCTGTGCCTGCTCAATCTGGAGGATGCGTTGCAAGGCGGGTTCCAAAACCGCGCCGCGGTGCTGGCGCAGCTGGTGGCGCGCTGGGCGGCGTATAGCGCCGACGGCGATATGGTCGGCGGCGATCTGCCCGGCTGGCTGCCCACGCTGTTCCGCCGCAACGGCTCGACGGCGCTGACCGATCGGCGCGGCGAATGCGTCTATGCCGGCTGCCCGCATTACCGCAAATGCTTCATCGAGCGCGCCGCGCGGGCGAGCAGCGAGGCGGATATCGTGATCGCCAATCATGCGCTGGTGATGGTCAACGCCGCGCGCGGGCGCGAGCTGACCACGCGCCCGACACGCTATGTGTTCGACGAGGGGCATCATATCTTCGATGCGGCGGATTCGATGTTCTCCACCGCGCTTACCGGGCAGGAGACGATCGAGATCCGGCGCTGGATTCTCGGCCCCGAATCGGGCGGGCGCGGGCGACGGCGGGGGCTGCAGGCACGCCTTTCCGACGTGGCGAGCTATGACGAGGGCGGCGCGCGCGCGATCGGCGAGGCGGTGATCGCGGCGCAGGCGCTGGCCGCGGATGGCTGGCTGCAGCGGGTCGGCGAAGGCGCGCCGTTCGGGCCGATCGAGACGTTGCTCGCGGCGGTGCGGGGCCTGACCTATGCGCGCGCCGAGGCGGCGGGGGATGCCGGCTATGGGCTGGAGACCGAACTGGCCGAGCCCGATGCGGCGCTGGTCGAGGCGGCGGGGCCGGCGGCGCAGGCGCTGGATGATCTGGTGCGGCCACTGGTGACGCTGGGGCGGCGGCTGGAAGCCGTGCTGGCCGAGGCGCCGGACTGGATGGACGGGCCGGCGCGGGCGCGGATCGAGGGGGCGATCGCCTCGATCGGCTGGCGCGCCGAGACGGTGGCGGCGTGGGTGTCGCTGCTCGCGCGTGTCGGCGGCCCGGCCTCGCCCGATTTCGTCGACTGGCTGGCGGTCGATCGCGTCGAGGGGCGCGAATATGACATGGGGCTGCACCGCCACTGGCTCGATCCGAGCAAGCCGTTTGCCGAGACGGTGCTGAAGCCGGCGCATGGCGCGCTGGTGACGTCGGCGACGTTGCGCGGTGGCGGGGAATGGGACGTGGCAGAAGCGCGCACCGGCGCTAACCATCTGCTGCGCGGCGCCAGCCGGTTCGAGGCGCTGTCGCCGTTCGATTATGCCACGCAGGCCGAAGTGCTGATTGTTACCGACGTGAAGCGCGGCGATATGGGCGCACTGGCCAATGCTTATGCGCGGCTGGGCTGCGCCAGCCATGGCGGGATGCTCGGCCTGTTCACCGCGATCCGGCGGCTGCGCGGTGTGCACGCGCGGATCGCCGATCGGCTCGCGCGCGACGGGCTGCCGCTCTATGCGCAGCATGTCGATCCGATCGATACCGGCACGCTGATCGATATTTTCCGCGACGATGCCAGCGCCTCGTTGCTCGGCACCGATGCGCTGCGCGACGGCGTCGATGTGCCGGGCGATTCGCTCCGCCTGGTGGTGATGGAGGGCGTGCCCTGGCCCAAGCCGACCGTGCTGCATGCGGCGCGGCGGCTGGCCGGTGGAGGCAGCGCCTATGACGATCGCATCGTCCGCGCGCGATTGGCGCAGGCGTTCGGGCGGCTGATTCGACGCGCCGACGATCGCGGCATGTTCGTGTTGCTGTCCGCTGCGATGCCCTCGCGGCTGCTCCGCGCGTTTCCGCCGGGCGTGACAATCGAGCGCGTCACGCTGGACGAAGCGGTGCTGCGCGCGTCGCGGCTTCCTTCGCCCGCGCCGCTGGTGCATGAGGCGGCGCTGGACGCCTGACGGAGAGCCCATGAAAACGCTGACGCTGCTTCGCCATGCCAAATCGGGCTGGAACGACACGGTTACGCGGGACGTGGATCGTCCGCTCAACGGCAAGGGCAAGCGCGCCGCCGCCGCCGTCGGCAAGCATTGGCGCGGGCTGGGGCTGGCTTTCGATCATGTCGTCGCCTCGCCCGCGCTGCGCGTGGCAGAGACGATCACCCATCTCGTGTCGGGTTATGGCAGCGATCTCGCGGCGGTCGAGGATCGCCGCATCTATCTCGCCTCGGCGGTGACCTTGCTCGACGTGATCCACGATTTGCCGGAGACCGCCGAACATGTGCTGATGATCGGGCACAATCCGGGGCTGGAGGATCTCGTGCTGATGCTGGTGCCGGACGATTCGGCGAGCGACTTGCGCGATACGCTGGAGGAGAAATTCCCCACCGCCAGCACCGCCGAACTGACCTTCGACGGCGCCTGGGCCGAGGTTGGCGCGGACCGCGCGATGCTGACGCGCTTCATTCGCCCGCGCGATCTGGATCCGGCGCTGGGGCCGGATCTGGAGTGACCGCGCCTTAGCGCGGGCGGCGGCTGGCGTCGCGGCGCAACCCGGTGACGCTGGTCACCAGTGTCTCGATCTGCGCTTCGCTGAACCCGGCGGCGACGAAATTCCTGATCTCGTCGATCGGCAGCGCGAAGCCGCGGCGCCAGGCATAGACGGCGAGGCGGCGCAGCGCTTCGAGCCGGGGATCGGCGAGCCGCGATTTGGTGCCCAGCCCAAACACGCTGCCGATCGCGCGCGACATGCGGCCGGGGGTGGCCAGGCTGGACAGGCTATCGTTACGCGCGAGCGCGATCACGCTCCATTCGAGTGCGGTGAAGCCGGTCGATACAGTCGTGCCGGTGGCGCTCTCGGCGCGGCAGCGCGCGGGGGCGGGAAACATGTTGTCGAGATCGAGATAGGCCATGGCATGTCCCCTTTAGACACGAGCGGTCATCGAGCGGTGCGCCGCCCGATGGTTCGGGCAGCGGCCGTGCGAGAGGCGCCTTGATAATAATGCAGCAATACGGGGTCAGGCCCGTTCCGTACCAGGCGGTATATTAAACGACCCAGCGGCCGTCAACCGCTTTTTATAACGATCGGTAGCGTAGGCGAACGTCCGGCGCTGTCGCGCGCTAGCGCGTCGGCCACATCGCCATTGCGGTGTCGACCAGTTGCTGCAGCTGCTCGCATGTCGCGCCCGATCCGCCCTGTAACGCGATGCCTTGCATCAGCGCGACGACGTAGTTGACCAAGGCATCTGCCTCCATGCCCTCGGGCAATTCGCCGGCATCCTTGGCCTGCTGGAAGCGCGCGATCAATGCGGCGGTGGAGGAGGCGCGACGCTTGACCACTTCCGCCTTGATCGGCGCCGCTTCGGCGCCGCACGCCACGCTGCTGATCACGCCCAGGCAGCCCTTGGGGTCGCATGTGCTCATCTGCATCTGCAGCACACCGCGCAGCAGCCGTTCGGCCACGCCGCGCGCGGTCGGCGCCTCGAGCGCAGTGCTCATGAAAGTGAGCTTTTCGCGTTCGTAGAGATCGAGCGCCTTGTGGAACAACGCTTCCTTATTGCCGAACGCGGCATACAGGCTGGGTTTGGTGATGCCCATCGCCGCGGTCAGCTCGGACATCGACGCCGCTTCGTAGCCATGTTCCCAGAACACGCGCAGCGCCGCCGCCAGCGCGACATCGAGATCGAATTCGCGCGGGCGGCCTTTGGTCGCAGACAGGGCACAGGAGATATTCATACCAGACGGTATATAGGCGTGTTTGCTCTGGGGTCCAGTAAACGCGATTTTAATGACATTATTATGTCGTCGATCCGGGGCGGGCTGCGCCTATCGGGGGCAGACCGCATTGGCCGGATCGGTGGCAAGGCGCAGATCGGAGATGTCGATGGCAAATGGCGCCGTCGCGCTCAGCGCGAAGGGCTCGGTCACGCTATCGAGCGTCGCGCCGGCATCGCGGAAGCATTTGAGCGGCACGCGCAATACCTGCCAGCCCTGTGCTGCCGAGACGATCGGCGCGATATTGACCTTGCCACCGCCGAGCGACAGCGTGACCGGGCCGGTCGGCACGGCTTGCGTGCGATAAGTCAGCTGCAGGTTGAGATCCGCGTTCAGCTCGCGCACCATAGCCAGCGGCGGGCCGCTCAGCCGTGCCGTGCCGGCGCCGGTCCAGGCCAAGCGCATCGCGCCTTCCTGCGTTGTCGCGCTATCGACCATGCTGCGCCGCACTGCCGGATCGACCGCCAGCGCGAAGGGCGCGGGCACCTTGCCGCGCGCGAAGAACAGGCTGGTATTGGCCAGGCTGGCATCGATCCCGGCGACCTCGCTAAGCACCCCGACCGCCCCCGGCGTGGCATAACGCAGACCATAACCAAGCGCGAACAAGGGATCATAGCCGGGCATGCCCCGATTGAGCGTGAACTGGCCCGCGGTCTTCGGCCAGCTGAAGGCGAGCTTGCCGTTGAAATCACGCTTGCCGCCGATCAGGACGTCGGCGATCCCGGCGCCTTCCGAGCCCGGGAACCAGGCAGCGACAAAGGCATCGGACTGATTGAGCTCGGGGTTGACCCACAGCGGGCGGCCCGAGAGAAACACCGAGACGGTGGGCACGCCCTCCGCTTTCAGCTTCTTGAGCAAGGCCAAGGCCTGCTTGTCGCCGGGTTCGAATTCCAGCGTGCGGACATCGCCGCGCATCTCGGCATAAGGCTGCTCGCCGAATACGACGATGGCCACGTCGGGCTTAGCCGTGAAGCTGCCATCGGCGGACAGCGTCGCGGTGCCACCGCCAGCCTTGGCCGCCGCGGCGATCCCGGCGAAGATCGAGGTCGCGCCGGGGAAATCCTTGTTGGTGTTGCCGTCACCCTGCCAGGACAGGGTCCAGCCACCCGATTGGCGCCCGATATCGTCCGCGGCATCGCCCGCCACCAGGATGTTGGCGCTGGCCTTGAGCGGCAGCACCCCGCTGTTCTTGAGCAGCACGAGGCTCTTGGCCACCGCCTCGCGCGCCACCGCGCGGTGCGCGGGGGAGCCGATCGTGTCGCTCTTGGCTTCCCACGGGCGCGCGGCATCGAACAGGCCGAGCTTCATCTTCACGCGCAGAATGCGGCGCACGGCATCGTCGATCCGCGTCGCCGGGATCGTCCCCGCCTTGGCAGCGGCCAGCGTGCTGTCGAACAGCCCTTTCCAGCTGTCCGGCGCCATCGCCATGTCCAGCCCGGCGTTGAAGGTGGCCGGGCAATCGGTGGCGGTGCAGCCGGGGATCTGGGCATGGCCGTTCCAATCGCCGACGATAAAGCCATCGAAACCCATCCGGCCCTTGAGCACATCGGTGAGCAGGCTTTTGTTGCCGTGCATCTTGGCGCCGTTCCAGCTCGAGAAGCTGGCCATGACGGTCATCGCGCCGGCATTGATAGCGCCGGGATAGCCTGCGGCATGCGTGCCGATCAGCGTTGCTTCATCGATTTGCGCATCGCCCTGATCGATGCCGTCATGCGTGCCGCCATCCCCCAGAAAATGCTTGGGCGAGGCGGCGACACGGCCGCGCTGGATGCCCCAGGCGCCGGGCTTACCCTGCAGCCCGGTGATCATCGCGCCGGCATAGGAGGCGACGATCGCCGGATCCTCCGAATAGCCTTCATAGGCGCGGCCCCAGCGATCGTCCTGTGGCACGGCCAAGGTCGGGCCGAATGCCCAATCGATCCCGGCAGCGGCGGTTTCTTCCGCCGTCGCTGCACCGATGCGCTGGATCAGCGCGGGATCGCGCATCGCGCCGAGCGCGCTGTTATGCGGAAAGATCGTTGCGCCGATCACATTATTGTTGCCGTGCACCGCATCGACCCCGAACATCAGCGGAATGGCGACATGGCCCGGGCGTGGCGCCAGCGCGACGGCATTGAAGGCGCGCGATGTCGCGATCCATGGCGCGGCCGGGGAACGATCGGGGTTGCCGAGCGGCGCCGAACTGCCGCCGGCGAGGATCGAGCCCAATGGATACTTGCGCAGATCCTCGGGCGTGATCGCGCCGATATCCGCCTGGATCATCTGGCCGATTTTCTCCTCGAGCGTCATCTGGCGCATCAGCTCGGTAATTTTCCGCTCGGTCGCCGCGTCAATCAGCCTGGGGCTTTTGGCTGTGGGCCATTGCGCGGCTTGCGCGGTAACGGATGGCGCCTGGGCGCTGGCCGAGAGCGTGGTGCCGCCCAGCATGGCGATCAGCATCACCTTATGAAAACGTCCCATGCTCACTCTCCCGCAAATTTTGAATTAGCATAACGGCTCGCTGTGCGAGCGCTATCATAAATGATCGCCCGCGGCATTTGCACTGAGGCCGTGTGCTACGCTAACGATGGGGCCATGCGAGCATCATGTCCCTAACTCCCCGCAAGCCCCGCGCCGGTTCCGGCCGACACAATGGCGCGCCGACGATTGCCGATGTCGCGGCGCTGGCCGGTGTTTCGACCATGACGGTGAGCCGCGTGATCAATGCCGAAAACAATGTGCGCGATTCGACGCGCGAAACGGTGAACGCCGCGATCGGACAGCTCAATTACGCGCCCAACCGCGCCGCGCGCAGCCTGGCCGGAGCCTCTCATCTGCGGCTTGGGCTGCTCTATTCAAACCCGAGCAGCGCGTATCTCAGCGAGTTCCTCGTCGGCAGCCTCGATCAGGCGGGGCGTTCGGACATCCAGCTGGTGGTCGAGAAATGCGAGCTGGGCGATCATGAGCGCCGCGTGGTCGAACGCATGATCGCCAGCGGCATCGATGGCGTGATCCTGCCCCCGCCCTTGTGCGATTCACGCAGCGTGCTTGATGTGCTGATCGCCGCCAAGGTACCGACCGTGGTGGTGGCGACGGGCTGTCCGCCAGCGGAATGCGCGGCGATCTCGATCGATGATCGCGGCGCGGCGCGCGAAATGACGCGCCATCTGATCGAACTGGGCCATGCGCGGATCGGGTTTATCTCCGGCAATCCCAATCTCACCGCCAGCGGGCAGCGACTGGAGGGCTATCGCGCGGCGCTGGCCGATGCCAGCATACCGTTCGACGAGCGGCTCGTGACTGCCGGGCTGTTCACCTATCGCTCGGGGCTCGATGCGGCCGACGAACTGCTCGAACGGGATAGCCCGCCCTCGGCGATCTTTGCCAGCAATGACGATATGGCGGCGGCGACCGTGGCGGTGGCGCATCGCCGCGGGCTCGATGTGCCAGGCGATCTCACCGTGTGCGGGTTTGACGATAGCGCGCTGGCCACGACGATCTGGCCCGAACTGACCACCATCCATCAGCCGATCGCGGATATGTCGCGCGCCGCGGTGGAATTGCTAACCGGCATGTTGCGCGGCAAGCGCGCCGCCGATGTGCGGCATGTGACGCTGGATTATACGCTGATCCGCCGGCAATCCGATGCCGCGCCGCGTCGGCGCCCCCCGGCGCGGGTCAAGAAATAAGCCGCCAATGCGGCCCCCGCTTGCCGAGTGAAGAACGGGGCTATCCGCGGATGATCATCGCGATCTCGCGGCGTGCGCCTGGCGCGAGCACGTCTGCTGCGTCGCGATTGACCGCATCGGGCATCGCCGTGACCGGCTCGGCGCAAAAATAGGCTTCGCCCGACGGCAGGAAGAAATGCAGCAAGCCAGTGCCGATGCCCGACAGCGTAACGGCGCCGTCGTCACGCTCAATCGTCGCGCTGCCGTTCCAGCCGGCATAGCAATGATCAATCAGATCGGGGCGGGCGAGGGGCGCGCCGCGCGACCAGTCGCCAAACGTGTCCGGTGCGGCCAACGTGGTCGGCAGCATCGCGGCATCCGCTTGCCACACGCCCTCTGCCGCGAAGGCCAAGGCCTGCACGCCCGCGCGGACGAAATAGGGGTGGAAGCCGAGACTGTAAGGCATAGCGCCGTCGCCGGTATTTTGCAGCGCCAGTGATACGGTCAGCCCGGTAGCGTCGAGCGCGATCTGCTGCGTGGCGGTATAGGCCCAGGGCCAGGCAGCGTCGGGCGCGTGGCGATGGACCAGCGTTGCGCTGGCCTCATCCGAGGCGGCGACGTCCCATGGAGAGAGCCAGCCCATGCCGTGCAGCGGATGGGCTTGGCCGGGATAATTGCGCGGCAGCATGTGGCTGCCGCCCGCAAAGGTAAACGCGCCGCCGGCGATGCGGTTGGCATAAGGCACCAAGGCAAAGCTCGCGAAAGCGAGCGGATCGCGCGCGCCCGCCGGGGTGGGGCGCAATATGTCCACCCCCCGCCGGGTAAGCGACGCGATTGCGCCGCCCATCGGCTCGAGCGTCGCGACCCAGTCGCCAGCGGCGATCCTCAACCTTCCATATCCTCCAGTTCCCGACCGCGCGTTTCGTTGACCATCGCCTTGACGAAGAAGAACGATACCGCCGCAGCAATGGCATAGCCGACATAGGTGACGGCGAGGCCCGGCGAGACGACCAGCGACGGGAAGCTTACCGAAATCGCGGCATTGGCGATCCACTGCGCAAAGCCCGCCACGGCAAGCGCCGAGCCGCGGATCTGCGTCGGGAACATCTCGCCGAGCATCACCCACATCACCGGGCCCCAGCTGACGTTGAAGAAGATCACGTACAGATTGGCGGCGATCAGCGCGATCAGCCCGTTATTGCCCGGCAGCGAAACGGCGCCGGCGGCGTCGGTCACCGCAGTCGAGAAGGCCCAGGCGACGACGCCCAGCGTCACCGTCATGCCGGCCGAACCGACCAGCAACAGCGGCTTGCGGCCGATCTTGTCGATCAGCGCGATCGCCAGCAGGCACGCGCCGATCGAGAGCACGCCCGACAGGATGTTGGTCTGCAGCGCATAATCTTCGGTGAAGCCGACGGCTTCCCACAACGTGGCGCCATAATAGAACACCACGTTGATGCCGACGAGCTGCTGGAACACGGCGAGACCAATGCCGACCCACAGGATCGGGCGGATCTTGCGGGTGTTCTTATCGACCAGATCGGACAGTTTCGGGCGATGATGATCAGCGGCGAGGCTGGCGCGGATCTCGCTTACCTTGCGCTTGGCTTCGGCCGCGCCAAACAGCCGCGTCAGCACGCCTTCGGCTTCGTTGTCGCGGCCTTTGACGACCAGATAGCGCGGGCTTTCCGGGATGAAGAACAAGGCAACGAAATACAGCGCGGCGGGGATCACCTGCAGCCAGAACATCCAGCGCCAGGCTTCATAGCCGCCCCACAGGACCGCGGTCGAGCCGCCGGCATAGCGCGCGAGCGCGAAGTTCGCGACGAACGCGCCGGTCAAACCCGAGATGATCATGACCTGCTGGATGCTCGACAGCCGCCCGCGGACATTGGCCGGGGTGACTTCCGAAATATAGACGGGCGAGGTGACGCTGGCCGCGCCGACGCCGAAGCCGCCGATGATCCGCGCGAAGATGAAGATCGCCGAGGATTCGGCGGCCCCGGCCAGCAGCGCGGAGACGATGAACAAGGCCGCGGCGACCATCATCGTGTTGCGGCGGCCGATCAGATCGGACAGCCGCCCCGCGCCGAACGCGCCGATCGACGAGCCGACGAGGATCGCGCCGACATTGACGCCGATGCCGAGGCGACCGAGATCGAAGGCCGCTTCGAGCCCCTTTTGCGTGCCGTTGATCACGCCCGAATCGTATCCGAACATGAAGCCGCCGATCGTCGCGACGGCGACGACCATAAAGATCAGGGTGCGATTGATCTCGCTAGTGCCGTGAGCGTGTTCCACGCGGTATCCTCTCTGGTTTCGCGCCTCTATGGGCGGCGTTCAGCTATTGGCGGGGGGGATGGGCAAGCCGGGGATGGAGACCGGGAAAGTGAAGATGTCGCCCGCCAGCGGCTGCGCGGCGAGCGCCTCAGCCGACAGGCCCTGGCGCGCCGTGGTGGCATAAGCGGTGCGGTGGTCCGGGCCGCCCAAGGCGATCTTGGTGACGTTGGAGACCGGGAAACGCACCTCGTCAGTCAACTGGCCGCTGGTATTGTACCGGCGCGCCGCCCAGCCACCGTAGAACGCCACCCACACGCCGCCCTCGGCATCGCAGATCGCGCCGTCGGGATGGCCTTCGTCGCCGGTGAAACGCAGGAACGGGGCAGCGGGGCCGACACTGCCATCGGCGGCGATGGCGTGCACGGTGATGGTCCGCGCGAGCGTATCGACATGATAAAGGTGCGTGCCGCCGGGCGCGATCGCCGGGCCGTTGGTGATCACGGTGGGATGGATCGCCGTGGCGCTGACCGCGCCGGCATCAAGCATGAACACCCGGCCGCTCGGCGCCGCCTCGTCATTGTCCATCGTGCCGAAGAACAAGCGGCCAGCGGGATCGATCGCGGCGTCGTTCAGCCGGTTGGCGGGCAGATGCGCGTCGATCTCCGCGATGCGGTCGAACGCCCCCATCTCGGGCGAGAAACGATGCGGGCCGGATTGCAGCCCGGCGATCAGATCACCCTTGGCGGAGGGCACGACCCAGCCGACGAATTCGGGCGCATCCCACCGATCGAGCGCGCCCGTTTCCGGTACGTGACGATAAATCCGACTGCCCTTGATATCGACGAACCACAATGCCCCATCGATCCAGATCGGACCTTCGCCCAGCTCCGCACCGATCGCCAGCAGATGGCCGGCCTGCATCAGCGCCATCCAGCGTCGACGAAATAATCGTGCGCGGTGCACATGCGGGCATCGTCCGAGGCCAGGAATAAGGCCAGCGCGGCGACGTCGGCGGGCTGGATGCGGCCATCAAGGCATTGCGCGGCGACGATCTCGGCTTCGCCCTCGGGCGTGTACCAGCGCTCCTGGCGCGGCGTCTGGACGTTGCCGGGGACGATCGTGTTCACGCGAATGTTGCTCCGGCCGAGATCGCGGGCCAGCGCGCGGGTCAGCCCCTCGATCGCCGCCTTGCAGGTCTGGTACAATACCAGATCGGGCAAGGCGAGATGCCAGCTGATCGAGCCGAAATTGACGATCGCGCCGCCCCCGGCGCGCTTCATCGCCGGGATCACCGCCTTGGCGGCGAAGAATTGGTGGCGCAGATTGACGTTGAACCGGTCTTCCCAGAACGCCGGCGTGACATCGTCGATCGTGTGACGATCGTCGTTCGCCGCATTGTTGAGCAGCACATCGACGCCGCCCAGCGCCTGTTCCAGATCGGCCATCACCGCGGCGACCTGATCGAGATCGGTGAGATCGCAGCGGCGATAGACCGGCGCATGACGCGCATCGGCCAGCCGCGTGGCCAGCGCGGCGCCGTCGCCATCGGCAATATCGACAAAGCCGACGCGCGCGCCCTGCGCGACGAACGCCTCGACCAGCCCGGCGCCGATGCCCGAGGCGCCGCCGGTGATGATCACGCTCTTGTCTTGCAGGCTGGGGTACAGCGCCCGGCTCTGCGTGGTGGTCTGCTGTAGCATCGCGGTCTCCGAGGGCGTCATTTGAGCAGCCCGCGGGCAGCAAGATTGCGCATCAGCGCGCCAACGCCGAAGCTCCAGGCGGGCGCATCGCGCGAGGTGGTTACGGTATTGATCAGCGTGCCGAGCCGCTCGCTGGCGATCGTCACGACATCGCCGGGCTTGTGCGTAAAGCCGCGGCCGGGCTCGTCGCGATCTTGCGTCGGCGCGAACAAGGTGCCGCAAAACAGCACGAAACCGTCGGGATAATGATGCTCGCTCATCGCCTGGGCGAGCAAATCCTCGGGATCGCGGCTGATCTCGCGCATGTTGCTGGCGCCTTCCAGCACATAATCGTCGGTGCCGTGAATGGTCAGCGCGACATCGGCCTGGCGCACATCATCCATCGAGAAGCCGTCATCGAACAGGCGGATCAACGGGCCGAGCGAGCACGAGGCGTTGTTATCCTTGGCCTTGCCCAGCAGCAGCGCCGAGCGGCCTTCGAAATCGCGCAGATTGACGTCGTTGCCGAGCGTGACGCCCACCGCTTTGCCGTGCGCATCCGCCACCAGCACGATTTCCGGTTCGGGATTGTTCCAGGTCGAATCGGATCGCACGCCGATCGGCGCGTTGAGGCCGACCGTGGACAGTACGGGCGACTTGGTGAAGATCTCGGCATCGGGGCCGATCGCGACTTCAAGATATTGCGACCACAGGCCGTCAGCGATCAGCACATCCTTCAGCGCCGCGGCTTCGTGCGAGCCCGGCACAACGGCGCGGATATTGCCGCCCAGGGCCTCCTCGATGCGGCCGCGGACTTCGACCGCGCGATGATGATCGCCGCGCGCGCGCTCTTCGATCACCCGCTCGAGTGCGGATACGGCGAAGGTAACGCCGGCCGCCTTCACGCATTGCAAATCGATCGGGCTCAGCAGTTGCGCCGTGTCGATCGCATCGAGATCGCCGATGCGCTCACCGCCGTCAAACGCGCGCGCCTCGATCAGCGCCGATACGGTGGGCGCCACGTGCGACACGTCGAACACCACGCCATCGCGGATCATAATCGGCGTCGGCCCGCTCTCGCTCGCAATACGCCCGATGAACCGGCCTGTACGCCAGTCGTGCGGCATCGCCTCGGCGAGCGGCAAATAGTCCTGCGGCACCTTGATCCCCTCCATCTGTGTTAGCGGTATCGTACATGCCGGGCGGTGCCGTCAAGGCATCAGGCGCGCAGCGGCGACGATTGCTCGGCCGGGGGATGCGGGGTCACAAGTAGCGCGGGATCGGGCCGCGTTGCGGAGTCTGATCCGGCAGATCCACTTCGATCTCGTCGACATAGCACCAGCCCCAGCCTTCCGGCGGATCATAGCCTTCGATGATCGGATGCCCGGTGGCGTGGAAATGCGCGGTGGCGTGGCGATGAGGGGAATCGTCGCAACAGCCGACATGCCCGCACCTGCGACACAGCCGCAGATGCACCCAGGCGCTGCCGAGCTCGAGGCATTCCTCGCAGCCCTTGGCGCTTGGCGTCACCTGGTCGATCGTGGCGGTGTGCGGGCAGCGCGTCATGCATCCTCCTTGGCCAACTCGGCGATCTTGGCGTGGATCTGCGCGACCACCGCGGCACCTTCGCCGACCGCGGCGGCGACGCGCTTGGTCGATCCGGCGCGCACATCGCCGATCGCGAACACGCCGGGCACGCTGGTTTCCAGCGACAGCGCGCCCGTGCCCGTGACGATAAAGCCCTTGGCGTCGGTTTCGGCGCAACCATGCAGCCAGGCCGCATTGGGATCGGCGCCGATGAACAGGAACACATGGCGCAATTCGCGGCGCACCAGCGCACCATCGGCATTGTAGCGGAACGTCGCAGCGGTCAGCCCGGTGGTAGCATCGCCCTCCAGCGCGGCGATTTCGGCGCCGACATGGATTTCGACATTGGGCAAAGCGGCGATGCGATCGATCAGATAGCGCGACATCGTCTCGGCAAGATCGCGCCGCACGATCAGATGCAGATGCTTGACCTGCGGCGCGAGGAACACGACCGCCTGGCCCGCCGAATTGCCGCCGCCGACCAGCGCGATCTCTTCGCCGGCGCACAGCCGCGCCTCGATCGGCGAGGCCCAATAGGAAATACCGGCGCCTTCGAACATCGCGAGATTGGCGATATCGGGCCGGCGATACCGCGCGCCCGAGGCGACCACGATGGTCCTGGCGCGCAATTGGCGATCGCCGGCGAGCTCAAGCGTTAACGGCGACGCCTGGCAATCGAGGCAATCGACCTGCAGCGGCACGGCGATTTCCGCGCCGAATTTGAGCGCCTGATTAAACGCGCGCCCGGCCAGCGCCTGGCCCGAAATCCCGGTCGGGAAGCCGAGATAATTCTCGATGCGCGCGGAGGCGCCGGCCTGGCCGCCCATGGCGCGCTCATCGAGCACGATCACCGAAAGGCCTTCGGAGGCCGCATACACGGATGCGGCGAGGCCCGCCGGGCCAGCGCCGACGATGGCCACATCGTACAGCGCGTCCGGATTGATCTCGGGGGTCATGCCGAGGCAGGCGGCGACCTCGACGTCGCTGGGATTTTTGAGCAGATGGCCGTCGGGGCAGACGACCAGCGGCAATTCATCGGGCAGCACGCCGATGCGCTCGATCAGCGCGCGTCCCTCCTCGTCGGTGGCCGCATCGAGCACCAGATTGGGGTATCCGCTGCGGGTGAGAAAGCCCTGTAGCCGCACGATGGCCGGGCTGTTCGGCACGCCGATCAGCAACGTGCCCGCGCCGCCCTGCTCGATCAACCCGACACGGCGCAGGATCAGCGCGCGCATCACGATCTCGCCGACATCGGCCGAGCCGACCATCAATGCGCGCAAATGCGCCGCATCGAACGGCAGCGCCGTGCAGCCCTCGGCGCCCGCGCGGCCCGCGGCGATCGACGGGCGACCGGCGAGCTGATTGACCTCGCCGGTCAGCTGGCCAACGCCATGCGTGGTGATCGGCGCTTCATGGCTGAGGCCATCACGGCGGAACACATCGATCGCGCCCTGCAACACCAGCCAGGCAGGCGCATCTTGTTCGCCGATCGCGTAGATCGTCTCTCCCGCGGCGAACTGCCGCGCGGGGCCGCTGGCGAAGCGCCGTGCGGTGGCAATCTGGCCTGCGTCGAGCAAAGGAAACATCTGGTGCTGGCGCGTGCCGAGGTCGCTCATCGTCAATGCCCCATTCTGGCCGGTGCCCGCTCTGGCCGACGCCGTTCTACAGCGACAATGCAGCGCAGCAAACGCCCGTGTTGACCAGCCCGGCCACGCGCAGTGGTTTGCTGCATTGCGAACGGCGTGGCGAAAATCCACGCCGTGGGAAATGCGCGCCTCAGCCCTTTTTGGGCTTGCTCGGCTTGGGATCCTCGGTGAACATCTTGACCTTGACTGGCAGGTCCTTGCCCTTGGTGCGGCGCGACGGCACCTGAACGGGGTGCTTCTTCTTCCATTCGGCCCAGCTCATCGGGCCATCGGGCGTGTCGATCATCTGGTCGTCGATGGACATGGGGTTCAATTCCTAAAAGGGGTGCGGCGGCGGTTCACGCCGTTTCCAGCAAACGCACGGCCTGCGCGCGCGCCTCATCGGTGACCGTCGCGCCCGAAAGCATGCGGGCGATCTCCTCGCGACGTTCGGCGTCGTCCAGCGCGCGCACGCCGGTGCGCGTGACGGTGCCGTCATGGCTCTTGGCGATCAACAGATGGCGCTCGCCGCGCGCCGCGACCTGCGGGCTGTGCGTTACGACGAGCAATTGCGTGTGCCCGGCCAGCCGCGCGAGTCGCTCGCCGATCGCGCTGGCGACCGCACCGCCGACGCCGCGATCGATCTCGTCGAAAATCATCGTTGCCGCGCCGCCTTCTTCCGCCAGCGCCACCTTCAGCGCGAGGATGAAGCGCGACAGTTCGCCGCCCGAGGCGATCTTGGTCAGCGGTGCGAACGGCGCGCCGGGGTTGGTGGAAATCTCGAATTCGACGCGGTCCTTGCCCGCCGGCCCCCAGGCGTCACGCGGCAAGGGCGCGATGGCGGTGCGGAAACGCGCGGCATCCAGCTTGAGCGGGGCAAGCTCCGCCTTCACGGCGGCATCGAGCCGGGCGGCGGCATCGCGGCGCTGTTGCGTCAGCCGGTCGGCTTCGGTCTCATAGCTTTTGGCGGCGGCGGCCAGCGTGCGTTCCAGCGCGGCAAGCCCGGCGCCACCGCTCTCGATTCGCTCGAGCTTGTCGGACAATTCCTGCGCCAGTGCGGCGAGACCGTCGGGCTGCACGCGATGCTTACGCGCCAGCGCGCGCAGATCGAACAACCGTGTCTCGTCGGATTCGAGCTGTGCGGGATCGAAGGCCAAGGCGGCGGCGGCCTCATCCACCTTCTCCTGCGCCTCGGCGCCCTCGATGATCGCGCGATCGATCGCTTCGAGCGCCTCGCCTAACGCCTCGTGGTCCTGCCCGACCCGCTCCAGGATGCGCGCGGCCTGGCGCAATCTGGCAAGGCCACCATCCGATCCTTCGAGCAAATCGGCGATCGCCTGCAGATCATCGGCGATTTTTTCGCCACGCTGCATGTCGGCGCGGCGCGTGGCGAGCGTTTCCTCCTCGCCTTCCTCCGGGCCGAAGGCGCGCAGTTCCGCCACGGCATGTTCGAGCCATTCCTGATCGCGCGTCTGCGTATCGAGTTCCTCGCGCGCTTCGGCGAGGGCGGTCTCGGCCGTGCGCCAGGCGCGGTGCGCGGCGGTGGCGGGGGCCGGATCGATCCGCGCAAACGTGTCGAGCAACGCGCGGTGGCCGCGGGGGTTGAGCAGGCCGCGATCGTCATGCTGGCCGTGGATTTCGACCAACTGGCTGCCGAGTTCGCGGAGCAGCCCGGCGGAGGCGGGCTGATCATTGACGAAGGCGCGGCTGCCGCCATCGGCCTTGACGATGCGGCGGATGATCAGCGGCTCGCCTGGTTCCATGTCGAGACCGTTTTCGTCGAGCAGCGCGGCGATCGCGCCGCCTTCGCGCGGCGTCTCGAAGCTGGCGGTGACCACTGCCTGTTTGGTGCCGTGCCGGACCAGCGCGCTATCGCCGCGAGCGCCGAGCGCCAGGCCCAGCGCATCGAGCAGGATCGATTTGCCCGCGCCGGTTTCCCCCGTCAGCACGCCAAGGCCGGTTGCGAAATCGAGGTCCAAGGCCTCGATCAGCACGACGTCCCGGATGGCAAGCGCGGTCAACATAGTCGCACGGCCCCTAGCGCATAAACCAGCGTTCCGGAATTGTTCTTTGCGAGGGCATCCAGCGGATCAGCCGCCGTTGGGATTGCCCGGCGTCGGCGCGGCGCGGCCTTCGTCCTTCGGCGCGATCGCGTCGCTGCCGGGCAGCGTGCGCTGGTCGGCCGCGACCGGTGCCGTCGTCGGCACGACCGGCTGGCCGGGCTGGATCGCGGCATAGGCCTTGCCGGGATTGTCGTTGACCAGCTTATACGCCCGCTCATACCAATCGCTGCCGGGATAATTGGCGCCAAGCACGGCGGCGGACTTCTTGGCTTCCTCGGGCACGCCGAGCGCGAGATAGGTTTCGGTCAGGCGCATCAGCGCTTCGGGGGCGTGCGTGGTGGTCTGGAAATCGTCGACCACGCGGCGGAAGCGCATCGTCGCGGCGAGCCACTGGCCGCGCGTTTCATACCAGCGGCCGATTTCCATTTCCTTGCCGGCGAGATGATCGCGGACCAGATCGATCTTGAGCCGCGCATCCGAGGCATAACGCGTGTTGGGATAACGGCGGACCAGCTCGCCGAGCGCATCGAGCGCCTGTTGCGTGATCTTCTGATCGCGCGTCACATCGCTGATCTGTTCGTAATAGCCCAAGGAAATCAGATAATAGGCATAAGGCGCGTCGCGGTTACCGGGATGGACCGACAGGAAACGCTGCGCCGACTGGATCGAGCTGGTATAGTCCCGGCCGAGATAATTGCTGAACGCGCTCATCAGCTGCGCGCGGCGCGCCCAGATCGAATAAGGATGCTGGCGCTCGACTTCGTCGAACAAGGCCGCGGCTTCCTTGTAGCGCTGCTGATCGAGCCGCCCCTTAGCGGCCGAATAGAGCGTGCCGACATCGCGCGCGACGTAGGGCACGTCGTTCTTGGCGGTGTCACGGGCACAGCCGGCGGTGGTTGCGGCAAGCGCGACGATGATCGCCAGCGACAGCGGGCGGGAAAAGCGGCGGGACTGGGGGGTGCGCATGCGGGTTCCATAACGCAGGGAAGCCCGCGCTCACAATGTTTTTCGCGCGGAGGGCCGGCGGGGCTGTGCGGCGGAGCCTGGCGGGATATGGTGCGTTGCACGCGTGCACTAACGATACGCCGAGGAGCGCCCCACAATGACCGCCACCCTGCTCACCACGCGACGTGTCGAAAAGCCGTGGGGCCGCCATCAATTGTGGCCGGGCTTTGCCGATGCGGCGCCGGGCGCCGAAAAGATCGGCGAAGTGTGGTTCCAGACGCCCGATGCGGGCAAGCCCGATCTGCTGATCAAATATCTGTTCACCTCGGAAAAGCTCTCGGTGCAGGTTCATCCCAATGATGAACAGGCGCATGCGCGCGGCCTGCCGCGCGGCAAGGATGAATGCTGGGTCGTGCTGGCGGCAGAGCCGGGCGCGACGATCGCGATCGGCACGCTCGAGCCGCTGAGCAAGGAGACGCTGCGCGCCGCCGCGCTGGACGGCTCGATCGAGCACATGCTCGACTGGAAGCCGGTCAAGGCGGGCGATTTCTATTATGCCAAGAGCAACACGGTTCACGCCATCGGCGGCGGCGTGACGGTGATCGAGGTGCAGCAGAATTCGGACACGACGTACCGACTGTACGATTATGGCAGCGACCGCGAACTGCATCTCGATGACGGCGTCGATGTCTCGGAACCCGTACCCTATGTGGCCCCCGCCGCGCCGGGGCGCGTGGCGGACGACCGTGTGATCCTGGTCGAAGGGCCGAAATTCGTGCTTGAGCGCTGGCCGGCGGGCAGTCGCGTGGTGACGCTGCCCGAGGGCGTGCCGGGCTGGTTCGTGCCGATCACCGGTGCAGGCACGGCGGACGGGGTGGCGTGGAAGGCAGGTGAATGCCTGCAGTTTACCGGCACGACACATGTCAGCGCCGAAACGGGGAGCGATGTGTTGCTCGCCTATCCGGGCGATACGCGGATCTGACATGCTCCGATCTGTCGTCCCGGACTGAACCCGGACGACGGATCGCCCCCGCAAGTCGCTCCACCCCCGGTGGTAATTGGCCAACCCCGGCGGCGTTGGCCCGTTTGCCTTAGCTAAGCGGGTATAAGGCCGCGGCGATCCAGCGGCCTTCGCCGCGCAACACGGCCCAGGCGCGCGCCGCCGCGCGGCTGTCCATCGCCTCGACGCCGAAACCCATCGCCTCGATCGCGCGGATCAGTTTCGGCGCGGGGCGGACCAGTGCGGGGCCGGTACCGATGAGGATGAATTCCGGCGGCGGATCGAGCGCCAGGATCGGCGCGAGATCGGCGTCGGTAAGTTCGGCGAGCGGCGGCGGCGCCCAGCCATCGGCGCGCTGCGGGGTGATCAGCAGCGCGTTATAGACACCATCATCGACCTTGAATCCGCCGGCGGAGAAGCCGGCGATGATCGGGCCATCGGTCTTTGGCTTATCCATGCGCACCTGCGGATCAGCCCTTGGGGCCGACCCGCTCGGCGCCGCTTTGCCCGCGTGCGGGCTTGTCCGGCGCATCAGGATTGGCGCGCAGACCGAGCGTTATGAGCAGCGAGGACGAGACATAGATCGACGAATAGGTGCCGACGAAGATGCCGAGGATCATCGCCGCGGTGAACCCGCGCAGCACATGCCCGCCGATGAACAGCAACGCGAACAGCGCCAGCAGGATGGTCAGCGAGGTCATCACCGTGCGCGGCAGTGTTTCGTTGACCGACAGATCGACGATCCCGGGCATGTCCATCTTGCGATAGCGGCGCATGTTTTCGCGGATGCGATCATCGATGACGATCTTGTCGTTGATCGAATAGCCGATGATGGTCAGCACCGCCGCGACGATGTTGAGATCGAATTCGAACTGCGTCAGCGCAAAGAAACCGAGCGTCATGAGCAGATCGTGGACGATGGCGACGACGGTGGAGACGCCGAACTGCCACTCGAACCGCACCACGGCGAACAGGCCGATGCCGAGCACGGCGAGCACCACGGCGAGGATGCCGTTGCGGATCAGCTCGTCCGACACCTTGCCCGACACGGTCGAGTAACGCGAGAAGGTCGCGCCCGGGAAGGCCTGTCCGACCGCTGCCTCAACCTTGCGCACCACCGCGTTGGTGGCGCCTTCATCGGCGCTTTCCACCACCGGCAGGCGGATCGTCATCGTCGTGCCGTCACCGAACGGCTGCAACTGAGCCTCGCCGACGCCCAGGCGATCGATCGTCTGGCGCAACTGATCGACATTGGGGGCGGTGGTGAACTTTTCCTCGATCATCAGGCCGCCGACGAAATCGACGCCGAAATTGAGGCCCTTGGCCCAGACCAGCCCGATCGAAGCGAGGCTCAGCGCCAGCGTCAGCGCGAACGCCCATTTGCGCAGCGAAACGAACGGGAGGTTGGTATTGTCGGGGACGATTTTGAGCAGGCGCATCTTAAATTCCCGTCACCCCAGCGAAAGCTGGGATATCGTGGAGGCGGGCATCAGCCGCGCCCCGGGGAGACCCCAGCATGCGCTGGGGTGACGACGTGGAGATGGGTGAGCGGCGGATCATATATTGATATCCGTCGGGCGGTTCTTACGCAGCCACAACGCGATCATCATGCGGGTGAACACGACGGCGGTGAACACCGAGGTGGCGATGCCGATCAACAACACAACGGCGAAGCCCTTGACCGGCCCTGAGCCCAGAACGAGCATGATCACGCCCGAAATGGCGTGCGTCACGTTGGCCTCGAAGATCGTCCGGCTCGCTTCCTTATACCCGAGCTCCACGGCCTGAACGACGTTGCGCCCACGCCGACGTTCCTCGCGAATACGCTCGTTGATCAGCACGTTGGCATCGACCGCAGTGCCGATCGTCAGCACGAAGCCAGCTATGCCGGGCAAGGTCAGCGTGCCGTTGAGCAGCGCCAGCACACCGACGATGACGATCACGTTGATGACGACGGCGAGGTTCGCGTAAAAACCGAAGCGGCCATAGGTCAGGAACATGAAGATGATGACCGCGGTGACCGCGATGATCGAGGCGAGGATGCCCGCCCGGATCGAATCCGCACCAAGATCCGGCCCGACGGTCGATTCCTCGATCACCTTAAGCGGCACGGGCAATTTGCCCGAGCGCAGCGCGATCGCCAGCTGGTTGGCCGAATCGACCGTGAAGCTGCCCGAAATGCTCGCCGTGCCGCCGAGGATCGCCTCATTGATGTTGGGCGCGGAGATCACCTTGTTGTCGAGGATGATGGCGAACGGCTTGCCGACATTTTCCTGAGTCACGCGGGCGAAGCGACGCCCGCCTTCGCTGTTGAAGGTGATGATCACCTGCGGCTCATTGCCTTCGGGCGAGAAGCCCTGGCGCGCATCGGTCAGCTGATCGCCGCTGATGATCGCCGACCGCTTGACCGCGATGGGCGCGCCGCCCTCCTGATATTGCAGCACCTGGCTGCCGATCGGCGCCTGCCCCTTGGCCAGCGCGGCGGGATCGGTCGCGGTCGTATCGACCAGCTTGAATTCGAGCTTGGCGGTCTTGCCGAGCAGATCCTTCAGCGCCTGCGGGTTCTGCAGCCCCGGCACCTGCACGACGATGCGCGTATCGCCCTGGCGGACAATGGTCGGCTCGCGCGTGCCGAGCTGATCGATGCGTGTGCGCACCACCTCGGTGGCGTCGTCCACCGCGGTCTTGATCGCGGCTTTCAGCCCCGCCTCGCTCTGCGTCATGACGAAGCGCGAACCGTCGACGACCTGCAGATCCCATTCGCGCTGGCCGGTCATGCCGACACCGCTGCCGGCGATCTCGAGCAGTTTCTCCCGCGCCGCATCCACCTGGCTGGAATCGCGCAGCATGAAGCTCAATTTGCCGTCGCGCACCGAGACGTCACCGGTCTCGATGCGGGGCGAGCCGCGGCGCAGCTCGGTGACGACACGGTCGCGCATGGCGTCGAGCCGGGTCGCGGCGACATCCTTGGTATCGGCCTCGAGCAGCAGATAGGAACCGCCGGCGAGATCGAGCCCGAGATTGATCCGCGGGTGGGGGAAGCGGCCCCATTTATTGGTGGTGGATTCGGGCAGGAAGCTCGGCACCGCCAGCAGCATCAGCGCCGCCAGGAAACCGAGGATCGACAACACTTTCCAGCGCGGGAAATCGAGCATCGTGCGGGTCAGTCGTTCGCGGGCTTGGCCGTGCCGGTGCCGGTCACGTCGGTGAGCGTCGCCTTCACGACGCGGACACGCGTATTGGGCGCAATCTCGATCTCGACGATCGTGTCCTCGACCTTGGTCACCTTGCCCAGGATGCCGCCCGCCGTAACGACCGAATCACCCTTCTTCACCGCATTCACCGCGGCCTGCATTGCCTTCATGCGGCGTTGCTGTGGGCGGATCATCAGGAAGTAGAACACCACGAAGACGAGCAGCAACGGCGCGATGCTGGCAAACATGCCAAGCGGGCCGGCGCTTGCGGCGGCGCCTGTGGTCTGGGCGAAAGCTTGAGGAATCAACATGCGGCTACCTGAATGGAGGCGCGGGACATACCCCACGCTGCAAGCGCCGCGCGCTATCAGGAACGCGGCAGGGGCGCAACAAACGGATCACGGCGGGCCGCGCCGCGATCGCGGCGCTTGCATCCTGCGCCGAGGGGGCATACACGCCCGCCCTCGGTCGGGGCGTAGCGCAGCCTGGTAGCGCATCACACTGGGGGTGTGGGGGTCGCAGGTTCGAATCCTGTCGCCCCGACCAAGAATTCCACACCTCAAGTAATGGCGCTTCACACGGTGCCGCGGTGTGGAGCACGGAGCAATGTCATCCTTATGGTCGCCGCGGGCCCGGCATTTGCCGCGGGTCACGCAGCGCAGGATTACCGGTCAGCCTAATACTGTTGCCGAAAGAACTCGGTCGGCGATTCGCGAAAGGCCTTGAACAATAAGGGCTTTCGCGATCCAATAATGCGCGATAGGCGCACGGCTTCGTGCAAGTATCTTGAGGACTGTGATGCGCAACGAGGCAAGGGCGAAGAATGCCACGTTGCGGATAAACCTGTCTCGTCAAGCCGCCGTCATGATGTTGCTGGCGGGTTGCTTGCCCGTTGCGGAGGCTAAAGCCCAGGCGCTCGCGGCTGACTTGCCGGTTGCCCCGCCGGAGCTCGAGCCCGGTTCGGTCATGCCGATCAGCTATGATGTGCAAGCGACGGCGCCTACCGCGGCGCCAACGGATCATGAGCCGGTCGACGCCACGATGCCGCCGGCGACGGGCCGAGCGGATCTCGGCGCGGGCGAGGCGGTCGGACCCGATCCCGATCGCTACGACAGTTTTGGCGCACGTGTCGGCGCGGTAAAATGGGAATTTGCCGGCATGCTGGCGTTATTTTCCGTCGTTCATGTCGGCACCACGCTGCGTGATCCGCAGCCGCTGCGTTTTCAGGATGAGGGTTGGTTCGGCCGCGACACCAACAATCTTGGCCTCGACAAGCTGGCCCACGCCTACAACACCTACATCTTTTCCGACCTGCTTTATCATCGCATGGCGCGCAAAGCGGGCGGCGGTCTGCCGACGGCGCTGGCTTCGGTCGCGCTTGCCGCGGGCATGCAATCGCTGGGCGAAGTAACCGACGGATTTCATACCGGCAGCGGCTTTTCGGTCAACGATCTGGCCTTCAATCTGGCCGGGGGCGGATTTTCCGTGCTGCGCAACAGCGTGCCGGGGTTGAAGGAAAAACTCGATTTTCGGCTGTCGGTCATCCCCAACCGTGATTTCTATACGTTCAAGGGCAAAGAGCATTATCGGCAGCAGCGCTATCTGTTTGCCGTGAAGCTTGCTGGCTTTGATGGCGTGGCGCGCAGCCCGCTGCGGTTTGCCGAGGTGCACCTGGGCTATTACGGCACGGGCTTTACGCAACGCGAGCGGGCCGCGGGCCGGACCCCAGCGCGCAAGATCTTTGTCGGTGTCGGCGTCAATTTCGGTGAATTGCTGTTCAAGCGCAGCCGCTCCACCGCGGGCCGCGCCGCGCGTTCGGTCACACAATATTTCCAGCTGCCGTATACGACCTTGCGGGTGAAGTAGTCGCTGGCGGGCCGTCGCCCGGTTCGGCCGTCGGGCGGCGTATCGACAGAAGCGGCTTAGTATCTTAGGGAATTTCCGACATGCTGATGTCCAAAATCGAGTTTGTGGTATCATGAAGATCCAAACAGCTTTCCCGAAGGCGCCCCCGGCCCAAAGCTGGCGAGCCGAAGGGGCGGCGGTGATCCGGTGCGAGGCGGCGGCCTTGACGCTGCTCGCCGACCAACTTGACGGTGCGTTCGATCTGGCCGTCCAACATATCTTGACGACATCGGGGCGCGTGATCGTGTCCGGCATGGGCAAAGCTGGCCATGTCGGGCGCAAGATCGCCGCGACCTTGTCGGCCACCGGGTCGCCGGCCTTTTTCATTCATCCCAGCGAAGCCGCCCATGGCGATCTCGGGATGCTGAAGAACAACGACACGGTCTTGGCCCTTTCGAATTCGGGTTCGACCCCGGAAGTATTGCTCGTCGTCCGGCATATGCTGGCGGCGGGGGTGCCGGTGATCGCCATTACCGGCAATGGCGCATCGCCGCTGGCGAAGATCGCCGACGTCGCCTTGGTGTTGCCCGCGGTGGCCGAGGCTTGCCCGGAGGGCATTGCGCCGACGACGTCGAGCACGATGAAGCTTGCGCTGGGCGATGCATTGGCGATCGCGACGATGCGCGCGCGTGGCTTTTCGCGCGCGGAATTGGCGCGCCTGCATCCCGGCGGATCGATCGGCTGGCGCACGCAGCCGGTCGCGCGGCTGATCCGGCATGATTTCCCCTTGCCACTCGCCACATGCGGTACCTCGCTGCATGACGTGATTCTGAAGATGACCGAGGCGGGCAAGGGCGTCGCGGGCATCGTCGACGATGCCGGGCTGTTGCTCGGGGTGATCACGGACGGCGATCTGCGCCGCGGCTTCGCCTCGATCCTGTCGAGTTCGGCGGACCAGGTGATGACGCGCAATCCCAAGACGGTGACCACCAACACGACGATCGGCGACGCGGCGGCGCTGATGGCGGAGGCGCGGATCAACGTGGTGTTCGTCACCGATCCGAAGGTTGAGGGGCGGCCGGTAGGGGTGATCCATCTCCACGATCTGGCGATGATCGGCTGAGCCGCCTCGACGCGATCGTCGGGCGGCTCTAACGCGCGTTCATGGTGTTTGCCGTCAACCCAACCATCAGGGCCATCCCCCAACTCGATGCTTTTCTCGCCGAGCATCCGGACGCGATCGTCGGCTGGGGCCGCAAACGATCGGGTACGTTGGCGTGGCTGCTGGCGCGCGTGCTGAGGCGGCCATGGGTGCTGCTGGAAGACGGCTTTCTGCGTTCGGTCGATCGTCGCGGCGCGCCTGTTTCGCTGATCGTCGATGACGTTGGCGTCTATTACGATGCCGCGGGGCCGTCACGCATCGAGCAGCGGATCGCGCAGGGCGTGACCGCAGCGCAGGCGGCGCGCGCGACGGCGCTGATGCAGCGCTGGCGGGCCGCGGGCGTGTCCAAATATAATCATGCGCGCGATTTTGCGGGCGATCTGCCCGCGCGTTACGTGCTCGTCGTCGACCAGACCGCGGGCGACCTCTCGCTGCGCAAGGGGCAGGCCGATGGCGATAGCTTCTCCGCCATGCTCAGCGCCGCGCTGGCCGAAAATCCCGCCTGCACGGTGATCGTAAAGGTGCATCCCGACCGCTTCACCCATGCCAAACAGGGCAATTTCACCGCCGCGCAGCTGGCGCAGCCGCGCGTGCGCGTGATCGCCGACGCGTGCCATGCCGTGCGCCTGCTGGCTAAGGCGGACGCCGTGTATACCGTTACCTCGCTGATGGGTTTCGAGGCGCTGTTGTGGGGAAAGCGGGTGCGCTGCTTTGGCATGCCCTTCTATGCCGGCTGGTCGCTGACCGAGGATGCCTTGCCCGCCCCGCCGCGGCGCGGGCCGGCGAGCCTGGACAGCCTGGTGTACGCCGCGCTGATCGACGGGCCACGTTATGTCGACCCCACCACCGGCAACGTCTGGACCGCGGAACAGGCGATCGACCACGTTGCCGCCGGGCGCGCCGCCATGCTGGCTGCGCAATGAGCCGGCTGCCCACGACTGATCTGTATTTTTACAATGCCTGTGCGCACCGTATCCAGCGTTGGTGGCGCGCGGGGCCGATCCATGCGCTCGGCGCGAACAGTTTCCAGTGCGGCGACGCCTTCATCTTGATCCGTCGCGATACCGACGAGTTGATGGCCCGGGCGTTGCGCTGGCCCGGTCGACTGATCTATCTGATCGACGACGACGTCGCCGGGGCGGCGGCCAGCGCCGATTTGCCCGATGATTACCGCCGGCGGCTGGCCGCGTTCGATCGGGATTATCATCGGCCGATGGTGGCGCGTGCTGATCACCTGCTCGTGGCGTCGGCGGCGTTGCGCGCGGTTTTTGCCGGCCATCCGGCGATCACGGAAATCGACCCCTTCTGGTCGTTGCCGCTCGCCGATACCGTGCATTTTCTGGCGCCAGGGGTGATCGAGCTCGCGCATCTTGGCAGCGGCAGCCACGCAGGCGGCCTGGCCCTGCTCCAGCCGGTGTTGCTGCGCCTGCTCGACAGCGGGCGCGATCTGCGTTTCACCTTCATTGCCAAGGCGGGCGTCCATCCCGCGCTTGATGCGCATCCGCGCGCGCAGCGGATCGCGCCACGCAGCTGGCCGCGCTACCGCCACTGGCTGCGCCGGCAACGCTTTCATATGGGCCTTTATCCGCTGGCCGACACGCCGTTCGACCGGGCACGATCGGCCAACAAGCTGATCGAACATGGCATTGTCGGCGCGGTCGGCGTCTATCCCGCAAATTGGTTGCCGGCGCAGCGGATCGGCGATGGGGCGATCCTCGCCCCGGACTCGCCCGCCGATTGGTTCGACACGCTGGCGACGAGGATCGACCATCCACAGTTGCTGGTAGAGCCCGCTTTAGTTGCGGGAGATCAATTGCCCGCAATTAACAATCTCGCTATGCAGCGCGCCACCTGGAGCACTTTGCTCAACATTGCGATGTGACATGAAATTCCTGCCTGTTTTCGTTCAGACGCTGATGCGCCGTCCGCATCGAGCGCTGGGCGCGCTCTTTTGGTATGCCACTGGTCGTCGCGTCCGTGCGCGCAACCGGCTGCGCATGGTGGCAGCACAATTGCCGCATGCTTATCAGATGTGGATCGATACGATCGAACGCCGACATGAGGCGGTGGCCGACGCCAAAACCGCGGCGGAACGATGGCTCCGCAGGCCGACCTTCACGATCGTGATCTCGGTATCGACCGCCGACGAGCATGCGGCGGTGTTGGCTTCGCTGCGCTCGGTGCAGGCGCAATGCCTGCCTGATTGGGCCGCGATCATCGTCCTGGCAGAGGGCGATCGGCGTTCTTTCCCGACGAGCGATGCGCGGATCTCCGTGGCAGAAGCGCGCGCGCAAGACGCGGCGCAGGCCTTGGACATGGCAATCGCATTGGCGCGAAACGACTATATCGTGCCCCTGGCGCCGGGCGCGCTACTATCGCCGATCGCCTTGTATCGATACGCCGAGGCCATTCTGGCGGGCGACAAACCGGCCATCCTGTTCGGCGATCATGACGAGATCGAGCACCGCCGCCGCAAACGCCCGTGGTTCAAGCCGCAATGGAATGCGGAGATGTTTCTCGCGCAGGATTATGTTTCGCCGGCCTGCGCGGTGCACACCGCCGATGCACGCGCCGCCGGGCCGATCGCGTCCGATCTAGCCGACGCTGCGCTGTTCGCGCTCCTGCTTCGGGTGAGCGGCGCGGCATCGGCGCGGATTGTGCACGTGCCGTTTGTGCAAGTGCATTTAGCGCAGGTACTACCGGATAATCAGGCCGCCCGTGTCCGGGCCGCGGCGCGGCATCTGGTCGATGCCAGGGCAATTGTCAGTGCTGGGCCGCACCGATCGGTTCGCGTCCAGTGGCCGTTGCCCGATCCGGCACCGCTGGTGAGTATCATCGTGCCGACGCGCGACAAGGAAAAGCTGCTGCGTGCCTGCGTCTCGGGCGTTTTATCGGGTACGCGCTACCGCAATTTCGAATTGCTCGTCGTCGATAACGGCAGCGTCGAGCCGGACAGTTTGCGCTATCTGGATACGATCCAAGAACATCCGCAAGTACGCGTGATCCCGTATGATCTGCCGTACAATTATTCGGCGATCAACAATTTCGCCGTTGCCCAAGCGCAAGGTGATTATCTGTGTCTGCTCAACAACGATACTGAAGTGCTCGACGAGGACTGGTTGACTGAGCTTATGCGCCAGGCAGTGCGACCGCATGTCGGCGCGGTGGGTGCCAAGCTGCTGTACGATGATGGTTCGATCCAGCATGCTGGTGTGATCGTTGGGATGGGCGAGGCCGCTGGCCATGCGCATCGCTTTCTGCGGCAAGACGATCCCGGCTATTTCCGTCAGGCGCATGTGCCGCAATATGCCAGTGCTGTCACCGCCGCTTGCCTCGTGGTCGCGCGGGATAAGTTCCTGGCCGTCGGTGGGCTTGATGAAGAGCGACTGCAAATTGCGTTTAACGACGTCGATCTTTGCCTGAAATTGGATCGCGAGGGCTGGCGCAACGTCTATGCGCCGGCCGCAGTGATGATCCATCACGAATCGAAATCGCGTGGCAAGGATCACTCGCCGGCCCATATCGATCGTTACATGCGTGAATTGGGCGTGTTGCAGCAACGCTGGGGCACGAAGACGCATGCCGACCCGTCGCACCACCCCAATCTCGAACGATCGAGCGAAACCTTCGTGATCCGGTTATAAGGAGCGTATATGATGGCGCCTGCGCAAAATCTGCTGCCCGGCATCCCGCTGGTCGAGTCCCCCTTGTTCACGCGATCGCTCGATCAGATGGGACTGACCGAGAACGAGCGCGAGATAGCGCAGCAGCTTCACACGCGCGGCTACGCGGTGATCGACTTTCCCGATGCTGACATTCTCGCGCGGATCGATCGGGTACGGGCGAATCTGACGCCGCGTTTTGGCAGCCACCTCGATGATCCGGCGAGCATCAAGGCGATTGGCGATCAGCGCATTCAGGATGCCTGGACCTTCGACGAGGACGTCATGGCGATCGCCGCCAGCCCGGGCATCGTAGATCTGTTATCGAAATTGTACGGTCGTCGTGCGTTTCCGTTTCAGACGCTCAATTTTCCCGTAGGCACGCAACAGCATCCGCACAGCGATTCGATCCATTTTTCCAGTTTGCCGGAGCGCTTCATGTGCGGTGTGTGGCTGGCGCTGGAAGATATCCACCCGGACGCCGGACCGCTATTATATCTGCCCGGCACGCATAAATGGCCGATCATCAGCAATGCGATGATCGGGCGACGTGGGTTCAAGGATGTTGAGACGCCGGCGCAACAGCCGTTCGAACAGGCCTGGATGGCGATGGTCGATGCGGTTGGGATCGCGCCGGAAACCTTCCTGGCGCGCAAAGGGCAGGCGCTAATCTGGGCGGCAAATCTGCTCCATGGCGGCAGCCCGCAGCATGATCCAACGCTGACGCGATGGTCGCAGGTCACGCATTACTATTTCGACGACTGCATTTATTACACGCCAGCCTATTCGGATGAGGCGGTGGGGCAATTCGCGGTGCGCAACATCGTTGACATCTCGACCGGCAAACCGGTGGCGAATCGCTATCTTGGCGCGCCGATCACGGCCCCCTCAAGCGCGCGGGGCAAAAGAGGACGCTGGCACAAACGGCTGGCGCGCGTGGTTATGGAGCGGTTTGGGGGCAGCGCTCGATACTGACGACACTACAACAGCCATGTCATTGCGTTTCTTTCCGAGGCGGTGGTAAAGGCGCGCCAACGCTTCTGGCCGCGTAATTTCCAGGATAATGTTTTTCATGTTGAATGCTGTGTTGCCGCAAACCGGCCCGCGCCCGACGGCCGTTGGCATCTCCTGTATCGTTGCCCTGCTGCTGGGTGGGTGTGCGACCCTGCCGTCAAGCGGCCCAACCGGGCGCCAGATTACGCGCGCCGCCGGTGATCCCGAGCAGCCACTGCCGTTTCCGCTGATAGAGTTGGATACGCTAGCGGCCGTGCCTGGGCCGCAAGCACCAGTCTTGTCATCGCTGCCTGCCGGAATTGCCCCCCCGACCGACCTCATTGGGCCCGGCGACGTGCTTGAGATCAACATTTATGAACCCGGTGTCGCGTTGTTCGGCAGTTCTGGCATGAGCGGTGCTGGCGGGCAGGGCGTTACCGACTCGTCAGCTAGGGTCCAAAAACTGCCGCTCATCCGCGTCGATGATGGTGGCATCATCCGCATTCCTTTTGCGGGTGACATTCGCGCTGCCGGGCACACGGCGGCGCAGGTACAGACGATGATCCGGACGGCGCTGCGCGGCCTGTCTCAGGATCCGCGTGTTCTGGTGACGATCCAGCAGTCGATAACTAACAGCGTCATTCTGGGTGGCGAGGTCACCCGTCCGGGCCGGCTTGTGCTGAGCACCAACCGTGAAACCCTGTCCGACGTGATCGCACTGGCGGGCGGCGTACGCGGCGACGCGAAGGACGTCGTCGCCCGCATCAACCGCGATGATCGCAGTTACGACGTGCGCGTAAGTGATCTGCTGGCGGGCGTGCAGGACAATGTTCAGATTTATCCGGGCGATCGCATCACGTTGGTCAGCTCGGCACAGACTTTCTCGGTTATGGGGGCTCCGAACCGAGTCGAGGAAATCCGCTTTACTCGCTCGGCACTGACGCTGGCTGAAGCAGTGGCGCAGGCGGGCGGTTCTAGCCCCGACCGTGGCGATCCCGCGGCGATCTTCGTGTTCCGCTTCGTGCGTAATGCCGATGGCACGGAGCAGCCGACCGTATACCACCTGAACATGATGCGCGCCGGAGCTTATTTCATCTCGCAGCGTTTCGCGATGCGCGATAAAGATGTGCTGTACATCGGCAACGCGCGGGCCAATCAGCCAAGCAAGCTCATCCAGATATTCAGCCAGCTCTTTGCACCGATCGTCACCGTGCGGCAGACGCTCAACACTAACAATTAAACGGGCGGAGCAGCCGCTCCGCCGCGCTGGCGACCAAGATGCGCGTGGCGGACTGGCTCGCCAGCCCGCCACGCACCAAACAATAATCGTGCAGACAGCGCAGGAAGGCGTCATAAAGTTCGCGGCGCGGCGGGGTGGGGGCCGACCAAAACGTATCGAGAGGCCCTTGATGCGTAATACCTGGCATTGAATAGATTGCCGACCCCAGCGTGATCACGGGGCGCCCCTCTGCCAGCGCAAACGTGGCCGAGGTGCTGTTCACCACGACTACGCCGCGCGATCCTACCGCCAGATCGTTCAGGTCGCCGCCAGCCACATGAAGCACGCGATCGGCAATACGCAGCCGCTTGGCGTGCGCGGAAATTAAGGTGCCCCAATCGCGAAATGAAATATCGAGCGGATGCTCCTTGATAAGTAACAGTGAATCCGCCGGCGCATGCTCGGCGAAGCTCGCCATCACATAATCGACCGCTTGGTGCATCGTGCTAAACGGGGAATGCGCGCGGATCTGGTAATCGGTGCTTAGCTGCAGTGGAAACAGGAAGTAGCTGCCCGGCACCACCGCCGCGAGCGTGCGCTCTGCCTCTCGTGCGACGCGCTTGCGCAGGGCCAGTTTGCGCAGCCAGGCGATACCCTCGCTTAGAATCGAGCCCGGTCGGTGCGACCAATAATGCGGGTAGCGGCGTAGAAGTCTTCCGACACATACATAGTGATAGTGCCAATAGCTATCGCGTGCGCGCCTTTTGGAATTTGCGATGATTGGCGGCAGATTCGGCACCGGCGGCAGATCGGTCGCTCGCGCTAACAGCCGCTGCGGGTCTCGCTCGAACCGCGAATTGCCATTTACCCCGCTTAGTTCCAGCGTCATCCAATTTGGCCGGATATATCCTTCTTCGAACACATGCACTTGGATATGGCGCAGTTGTGCCATTTGTCGCGCGGCGATGTGCACGGGGCGGCAATCGCCAAACAACAGGACGTCGGTCACCCCGTGGCCACGCATGAAGCGATCGACATACAACGTCCAATCCGACATTCGGCCGCGATAATTCACCGCTTCGCCAGGCCAGTCGTAATCATCACCACCGCTGAGATTGATTCGGTGCACGACGGCGCCATCGCGGCGCAATCTTTGCGCTAGTTCCCAGAAAAACGGACCGGGCGGTCCCTGCAGCATCAGGAACGTCCGCTCCCCGGCCGCCTTAGGGGCTGGCGTAGCCGCCGTTTTGCCGGCCGGTCCAAAATCGACCATTGTGGAGCTGTTCATCATCGTGCTCCGGGCATGCGGCGGACGTAACGCCGCATCTTGCCAACCAGTCGCCGGGCGATGACCAGTGGCGTATTTTGACGACGGACCCCCGCGGCGATGCGTTTTACGAGAATTTCGGGCGGGCAGGGTAAGCCAGTGATGGGGTCGAGATAGCGCGGATATTGCATCAAGGTCGCCGCAACCAATTCGTCCAGCGAGCGCCGCGTGGTGCGGCGCGCTGGAACCGGTCCGAGATCCTCGGTCAGGCCCCAGCCGGCGTAAAAGGGGACGCCGTGTGTCGTGACAGATGTGCCGCGCATCAATGCTTCGAACCCGGCGAGCGAAGTCAGTACATGGAGGTGATCGGTCGCATCGATCAACGCGGTTATTCCTACGTCGCGCGCAATGGCATCGGCAAGGGTCAGTACCACATCGTCCGCAATATGGCCCTTGCGATGTCCGGCGTCGACGTCCGGGTGGGGGCGGTACGTGATATGCGCCTGGGGCTCGCGCTCGCGGACGCGACGCAGCAGTTCTAGGTTGGACACGATGCCACCCCCTCCCTTCAGCACCGATTGGTCGTCCTCCACCTGGCCAGTGATCAATACCCGTCGGCGGTCACAGCTGGTGCGCGCCAATATCTGCGTGCCCTGAGCGTATTTACTAATTCCTTGTGCGACGATGGTTGTCCGCAGCGCCCGCGCGCGTTCAAGCAGATCGCGGTCGAAGTCTCCATGCTGCAGCAGCATTTCCAGTTCGCTTGGCCGTGCGGGGTCGTAATGCGCACTCTGCGCATCGACGACGATCGATAGGGGCGGGACGCAATCCGCGCCAAGCCCGACCGAACGAATGAACCCGTCCTCAAGCTGGTACACCGGTGTATTGTTATGGGCTAGCTCTAGCAGAACAGACGCTGGCGTGCGCGCGATCCAGGCCGCGGCAGCCCCGTCAGGCTGGTCGATCGTGCCATGGAAACGGTCAACCATGCTGCCATCCCACAGTAGCGGCGCGACGGCTTCGCGCTTCCAGTGGGCCACGCCGTAAATGCGCCTGATAGGGCGGTTGGCGTCGATTAGCATGCGCCAGAAGCCGAGTAGTTCGACGAACCGCGACGGCCCCACCTCAGCGCGCGAAAAGGGATCTTCGAAGCGGACGCTGCCAAGCAACTTCGCCAGCCGAGCGACGGGATCGATCGCCTCGCTTCCAGGGTCGAGCGAGCTTTGCGGGGTCCCCGCGATGGTGGCGATAAGCCCAACTTCGTCCTCGGCATCGGTCCATAGTTCGGTGGCGCGGGTCAGCAGGTACCATGGATCGCATGGGCCGATCACCACGCTGGCCGCATTCGCGCCGCTAGTCAGCGCTGCAGCGGCATCGGGGAACCAATACGTCGCCCGCAAGCGACGAGTTTCAGCCAGTGCTGCGGCGCGCTGATATTGCCCGGCATCACGCGGGCGCACCAAAACGTCGCTGTTTGCGCTCACTGGGTGTGAGTCCCAGAAAGTGCCACCGACGCGGTGGTGGCGCATGGCCTCGATACAAGCGGCGACCTCCTCCCGCGTCCGCGCATCGAATGGCTGCGGGATCACCCACTTATCGGGCTTGCGGCCTGGAAATGGCGGCACTGCGAATAGCGAGGACGGCTGCATCGCCGGCCACCAACGAGGGGCTCGTTGATCTGTCACGCGGATATTCGAGGCTTCATCGCGCCAGCTGTGGGGCCAGTCGCATTTGCGCAGTGCGCGGGGGTTAAATTCTTGTGCGACAACACCAATCCGATAATGGGTGGGCAATGAGACCGGCGACGCACTGTCACAGACGGGTTGAAACCGGTAGCCTAATCTTTTAACGCGTGCCGCTGCGGACTGTCGCAGCGGATTGGCAGTATCGGGATAGTTGATGAAGTTCAATTCTTTAGACCTAGCAGGTCCGATGGAAATCGAACTGTCTCGTTTTTCCGACGATCGTGGCTATTTCGTGGAAACATTTCGCGAGATGAAGTTTTTCGAGGAAGCTGGCGAATATCGCTTCGTTCAAGATAATCAGTCGCTGAGCACTCGCTGCGGTACGGTTCGCGGCATTCATTTTCAGACCCATCCGTTTGCGCAGGGAAAGCTGGTCAGTTGTCTTGCGGGGTCGGTTTTTGATGTCGCGGTGGATCTTCGCGCGGATTCGCCTAATTATGGCAAGTGGGCCGGTGTTACGCTCTCGGCTGTCAAGGGCAATCAACTGTGGATCCCGCCGGGTTTCGGTCACGGCTTTTGCACACTCGAGCCGGACACCGTGGTAAGTTACAAGGTGACGGCTTATTACAGCAAGGCGGATGACCTGGGCGTCGCGTGGGATGATCCCGATATCGCTATTACTTGGCCTGCTGTGGCTGATGCGACATCACTATCGCCTAAAGATCGTGCCCAGCCCGCATTGGCGGCGCTTCCCCCTCTCTTTTCGCTTAAGGATTAACATGCGCATTCTGGTGACCGGCGGGGCCGGTTTCATTGGCTCGGCCCTTGTGCGTCATCTCGTGCTCGACAAGGGCTATGACGTGCTCAACGTCGATGCGCTGACCTATGCCGGCAATCTCGCCTCGTTGCGCGCCGTCGAAGGCCGGCCCGGTTACCGCTTCCTGCAAGCGGACATTTGCGACCGCGCCGCAATGGATCTTGCCGTGGCCGATTTTGCCCCAGACCGCATCATGCACCTGGCCGCGGAGAGCCATGTCGACCGGTCGATCACCGGGGCGGCCGATTTCGTCCAGACCAACGTGATCGGTACGTTCACGCTGCTCGAGGTGGCGCGGGTTTATTGGGCGGGGTTGGCCGCAGATGAGCGTGACGCATTCCGCTTTCTGCACGTTTCGACCGATGAGGTTTATGGCTCGCTCGCCGACACCGGATTGTTCGAAGAGACGACTCCGTACGATCCGAGCTCGCCTTATTCGGCGTCCAAAGCGGCCTCGGATCATCTCGCCAAGGCGTGGCACCGCACCTATGGGCTGCCCGTGGTGGTTTCGAACTGCTCGAACAATTACGGGCCGTTCCATTTTCCGGAAAAGCTCATTCCGCTGACCATTCTCAATGCCCTCGCCGGCGAAAAGCTGCCGATCTACGGCACCGGCGAGAACGTGCGTGATTGGCTGTTCGTCGAGGATCACGCCCGTGCGCTGGATCTGATCGCCGAACGCGGCCGCGTCGGCGAGACGTATAATGTCGGCGGGCGCAACGAGCGGCAGAATATCGACGTCGTACGACGCATCTGCCAGGTGCTCGACCGTCTCGCCCCGGGCAACCAACCGCGCGAGGAACTGATCGAATTCGTTACCGATCGGCCGGGCCATGACGCCCGTTATGCCATTGACGCGACCAAGCTGGAAACCGAACTGGGCTGGACGGCGCAGGAGGATTTCGACAGCGGCATCGAGAAGACGGTGCAATGGTATCTCGATAATGACTGGTGGTGGCAGCCCTTGCGCGATGCCTATGCCGGGCAGCGGCTGGGGCTGCCGACAGGTGCCAAAGCCGCATGAGGATCGCCGTCACGGGACGTGAAGGGCAAGTGGTCCGGGCGCTGATCGAGCGCGGCGGCGCAGCGGGGCACGTCGTGCTGCCGCTCGGGCGCCCGGAACTGGACCTGACGTCAAGCGCCGCTGCGATCCACGCTGCGATCGCTGCCGTCCACCCCGACGTTATCGTCTCGGCGGCGGCGCATACAGCTGTGGATCGCGCCGAAAGCGAACGCGATCTCGCCTTCTCGATTAACGCGACCGGCGCCGAGGCGGTGGCGCAGGCGGCGCGCTCGCTCGGCGTGCCGCTGGTGCATCTGTCGACCGACTACGTGTTCGATGGCACCAAGCCGACGCCGTATGTGGAAAGCGATGCGACCGGCCCCAGCGGGATCTATGGTGCGTCCAAGCTGGCCGGCGAAAAGCTGGTTCGCGCGGCGCAGCCGGATAGCGCGGTGCTGCGGACGGCCTGGGTATACAGCCCGTTCGGTGCCAATTTCGTCAAAACGATGCTGCGTCTGGCGGAAACGCGCGACGAACTGGGCGTGGTGGCGGACCAGCGCGGCAACCCGACCAGCGCGCTCGATATTGCCGATGGCGTGATCGCCGTCGCCGCGCATCTCGTTGCTGACCCCGATCCGGCGCTGCGCGGTATTTTTCATATGACCGGCGGCGGGGAGGCAAGCTGGGCCGAGTTGGCGGAGGCCATTTTCGTGGCATCGGCGGCGGCTGGCGGGCCTTCCGCCATGGTGCGCGCGATCCCCACGACGGACTATCCCACGCCGGCCCCGCGCCCGGCCAATTCGCGGCTCGACTGCACATTGCTGGAAGCGCGCCACGGCGTGCGCTTGCGGGACTGGCCGATGGCGCTGCGTGCCGTCGTCGCCCGCCTCAATGATCCATCTGCTAAGACCGACGGAGTATCAGTATCATGAAGGGTATCATTCTAGCCGGAGGCAGCGGGACGCGGCTCTATCCGATGACGCTGGCGGTCTCCAAGCAGCTGATGCCAGTCTATGACAAGCCGATGATCTATTACCCGCTGACCACGCTGATGCTGGCCGGCATTCGCGAGGTGCTGATCATAACCACGCCGCATGATGCGGGTAATTTCGAGACATTGCTCGGCGATGGATCGCAATGGGGCATGGCAATCAGCTATGCCGTGCAGCCCGAGCCCAAGGGGCTGGCGCAGGCTTATACGATCGGCGCCGATTTCGTTGCCGGCGGCCCGTCGTGCCTTGTGCTTGGGGACAACATCTTCTTCGGGCACGGCCTGCCTGCCGCACTGCAAAGCGCGCGCGGCCGTCCGGATGGGGCTACCGTGTTCGCTTATCATGTCGCGGATCCGCAACGCTATGGCGTGGTCGACTTCGACCAGAACATGCGGGCGCTGAGTATCGAAGAAAAACCAGCCAACCCCAAGTCGCATTGGGCAGTCACCGGGCTGTACTTTTACGATGCGGAGGTGGTGAATATTGCGGCAAATCTGCAGCCATCGGAGCGTGGTGAGCTGGAGATCACCGATATCAATCGCGTGTATCTCGAGCGTGAGAAGCTGTCGGTCGAGGTGATGGGACGCGGCTATGCCTGGCTGGACACGGGCACGCCGGACAGCCTGCTTGAAGCGGGCGAATTCGTCGCCACGCTGGAACGCCGGCAGGGTATGAAGATCGCCTGCCCCGAGGAAATCGCCTGGCATATGGGCTTCATCGACGATGCCGGTCTCGAGCGTTCCACCGTCCGGTTGGGCAAAAGTGATTACGCGCGCTACCTTCGATCGCTGTTAGCCGCGTGACATGAGCGGGCCAGCCACCCCCGGTGTGGGGATTATCATCCCCGCGCGCTTTGCCTCGACGCGTTATCCGGGCAAGCCGCTGGCCACATTGGCGGGCGCCGGCGGGGTGGCGCGCACGCTGATTGAGCGCAGTTGGCGTGCGGCCTCCGCCGTGCCGGGGGTGGATTTCGTCGCCGTGGCGACGGACGATACACGCATTGCCCAAGAGGTCGAGCGGTTCGGCGGCACGGCGATCATGACGCCGGAATCCTGCGCCAACGGCACCGAGCGCTGCGCGGCAGCGGTCGCGCAGATGGCCAACCCTCCTGAGATTGTCGTCAACCTGCAAGGCGATGCGCCGCTCACTCCCGCCTATGTCGTGACCGATTTGATCGCGCGCTTGCGCGGCGATGCCAGCGCGGCGATGGCCACGCCTGCGGTGCGCTGTACGCCGTCGCTGTATCGCCATCTGACCGATGATCAGAAGGCCGGCCGCGTCGGTGGCACCACGGTGGTGGCGGACGGGCAATCGCGGGCGTTGTATTTCTCCAAGCGTGTTTTGCCTTATCTCCCGGACGACTGGCCGGACGATCGAGCGTGTCCGGCGTTTCTGCATCTCGGCGTCTATGCCTATCGTCCAGCGGCGCTCGCGGCCTATGCGGCCTGGCCGGTCTGCGTGTTGGAGCAGGTCGAGGGGCTGGAACAGCTCCGCTTTCTTCATTATGGCGCGCCGGTGGCGATCGTCGAATGCGCCGCACCGGATTGGGATGTGGTCGAACTGAACAATCCCAGCGACGTGCCTATCGTCGAGGCGATGCTTCGCCAGCGTGGATCGGATTGATGGGACGAACCGAATGAAGCTCTGCGGTCACGATATAGCGCTGGGCCAGCGCCCGTTCCTGATCGCCGGGCCATGCGTGATCGAAAGCGAGGCGTTGTGCCTGGAGATCGCCGAGCATCTGAAGCAGATCGCCGAGCGGCAGGGGCTGCTGGTTATCTTCAAGGCGAGCTTCGACAAGGCCAACCGGACCTCAGGTACGTCGTTCCGCGGCGTGGGCATGCACGAAGGCCTGCGTGTGCTGGAGAAGGTGCGCCGCGAAACCGGTCTGCCGATCCTGACCGACGTCCACACGCCGGAGCAGTGTGTGGCGGCGGCTGAGGTGGTAGACATGCTGCAAACCCCGGCGTTTCTCGCGCGGCAAACCGATCTGATCGAGGCGGCGGCAGCCTGCGGCAAGCCGGTCAATTTCAAGAAGGCGCAGTTCATGGCGCCGGCCGACATGGTGCCGCTTATCGCCAAGGCCCGCGCCGCGGCGACGCGCGCCGGCGTCGAGCCCGATAATTTCACGGTCTGCGAGCGGGGCACGAGCTTCGGCTACAACAACCTCGTGGTCGACATGCGCAGCCTGGTGCAGATGCGCGATACTGGTTGCCCGGTCGTGTTCGATGCGACGCATAGCGTGCAATTGCCCGGCGGGCTGGGCACGTCATCGGGCGGGCAGCGCGAATTCGTCCCCTATCTGGCGAAGGCGGCGGCGGCGGTCGGCGTGGCAGGCTTCTTCATGGAATGCCATCCGCGGCCGGATGAGGCGCTGTCGGACGGGCCGAATGCGATGCCGCTTCGGGAGATGGAGGCGGTAATGGGTAGGCTGGCGGATATTGCCGGCTGTGCGTAATCTACCGGCACGTCGAGCGTTCGCGCTGGAATCGGCTGCTGGGCGGGCCGGCCTAATCTTCCTTCAATCCCGGCGCGGGGAAAGACACTAATCATGCATCATACTGCGTACATCATCGGCGGCATGGCAATGGAGACATATTGCCCGCGCGACGGCGCTAGGATCCTGGAAGTGGGATCCTATGCCGTCAACGGTGCGCTGCGCGATCATGCATCGTCCGCCAACGAATATGTCGGCCTCGATATCGAGGCCGGGCCTGGCGTGGATGTCGTCGCACAGCCGGGCAAGCCATTCCCGCTTGAGGACGAACAGTTCGACATGATCCTGGCGTCGTCAGCATTCGAGCATGACGATGCCTTTTGGGTGACCTTTCTCGAAATGTGTCGGAAGGCGAAGCCTGGAGGGCACATTTATATCAGCGTGCCCTCCAACGGGCTGGTGCACCGCTACCCGCAGGATAATTGGCGCTTCTATCCCGATTCGGGGCTTGCGCTGGCCAAATGGGCGCGCAGTCAGAACCTGGATGTTATCTTGGTCGAAAGTTTCATCGCCGAACGCGATCGGGATACCTGGAACGATTACGTCGCGGTGTTCCGCAAGGGGCCGACGGAAGCCGACCTCAATGACGACTTTCTGTACCAGCGCGTCGCCTGTTCGAATGCGATCACTTGGCAATCGGATGCGATCATCAACCGCCGTGACCGCACCGAAGATATGGTGCTGATCGAGACTATCTCGGCAAGCGCGACCCGGCTGGAGGCGGATTTAGCCGACAAGGCACGGGACCTCGAGCAGACGATTTCGAGGGTTGCCGAGGCGGACGGCGAGATTGCGCGGCTCAGCGGCCGCGAACGGCAATTGGCCGAGGAGTTAGCGGTCAGCGAAACGGCGTTCCACGAAAAGGCCGCGGCCTTCGACACGCTGTCGCACGCACTTTCCGAAGAGGCGGCACAGGTCGGCAAGTTGCGTGAGCAAGTCGCGGCGTCCGATCGGGAGATCGGCCAGCTGCGCGAGCATGCCGCGGCGCTCGACACGCGAATCGCCAAATTTGCAGACGCGCTGGGCGAAAAAGACGCTCAGATCGAGGCCGATGCCAACCGGCTCGAAGCGTTGGAGGCCGAACGATATGCGCTCGCCAATCGACTGGCCGACAGCGACAGTACGCTGCGTCAGCGTGAGGAAGAGATCGCGCAGGCCTGGTCTGAGCTTGAGGCCGAGCGGGAATCGAAGGTTGCTTTGCAGGCGGCGTTCGATGCGCTGAGCGACCGTCTCAAGGCGCAGGCGCTCAAGTTGGACGAAGAAAGCGCCTGGACGTTCAAGCTAGCGGGCGAGCGCCGCGCGGCGGAGCAGCGTGCGGAGGCCGCGGCGGCGGCGCTGGCGGCCGAGCGGGCGGCGTCGACACGCGGGTTGCAAGACTTGCGAGCGGCGACCGAGGCACAGGCTGCCGCGGAGCGCCGCGCAGCGGACGCGGAGGCGGCGCTGCAGGCGGATTCTTCCTCCGCGCGGGGCTCGCCCGATCTGCAGGATCGATCGGGGCAGCGGATCGACCGTCAGTTCGACAGGATCGCCGAGCTGATCAATCTGCTGCGCGTGCGTGAGGAAGAGATCGCCGATACGGCGCAGCGCGGCGATAGCTTGCAGCAGCAGATCGACGCCATGCGTCAGCAACAGGTCTCGGCAAACGCCGATCTGGCCGACGCGCACAAGCAATTGCGCGCCGCGCAGCTGGAGCTCGCCACGCGTTCTGGCGCGCTACACAACGAGCAGTCGCGGGCCAAGAAGAATGGCGAACGACTGGAATGGCTCCGCGCCGTCAACCGGGTGCTGTCGGCCGGGGACAGGGGTTGGTGGGCGTTCGTGCCGCCGTCGTGGCGTCGCCAACGCGATCTTCGCGCATTGCAACGCCGGGGGCTGTTCGACGCGACGGCCTATCTGGAGCGCTACCCCGATGTCGCCGCGGCGCGCATGGATGCGCTGCAGCACTTCATCTGCCACGGCATGATGGAAGGCCGGCGAGGCAATACCGACATCGATTGAGCCCGCGGCGCTGACGGCGCTGAATTTGTTATCGGTATTGGCCGGAATTGATCATCGACAGGCTCGCCCGCGACCCGTCATAAGGAAGTGCAGACGGTGAATTCACCAACACGAAATTGGACTATATCGCCTCAGTCGATGGGCTTGACCCAGAAACAGGTAGAGATCGCGGAAGCGGCGTTCGATCGCGATTTCTATCTCGCCGCCAATCCCGAGCTGGATGACCGCGGCGTTGATCCCTTCGTTCATTATATGACGCAGGGCTGGCGCGAGGGGCGCGATCCGAGCGCGCATTTCGAGACGCTCGCCTATCTCATGGCGCACCGCGATGTGCTGCGCGCCGGCACCAACCCCTTCGTGCATTGGCTGGAGGCCGAGACGAACGTCGGATCCGGTTCGACCTGGGCTGGTCTGGATAGCGCTGCGACCGTGGCGCCTGTGCCGGTTTCAGCGGCAGCGGTGCCCGTCGCTTACGCGGCCCAAGCGGCAGCGCCCGTCGTTTACGCGGCTCAGCCTGCTGAAAGTTTAGCGCCACTGTTTTCGGGCGAGACCGAGCCCGAAGGCGGCTACAACCCCACCGGACTGGAAGGGCTGACCGCGCGCGAGGTCGCAACGCTACGCGAAGCGTTCGACATCGACTATTATCTTGCTCAGGATACGGCGCTGGCGACGCTCGCCGACCCGTTCCTGCATTACATGGCAGTCGGCTGGCGGCGGAAGCTCGATCCCTCGCCAGATTTCTCGACCGAATATTATCTGAAGTCGCACGCCGACATCGCCGCCGCCGGCATCAATCCCTTCCGTCACTGGGTGCTGTTTGGCCGGGATGAGCGTCGCGGGGCTTTATCGTTTCGGCAGGGGCTGGCGAAGGTCACCGCTCGCCCGAGCGTCTCGGCTATCGTGCCGAATTACAACCATGGGCGCTTTCTGGCGCAGCGCATCGATTCCATTCTGTGCCAGACCTACGACAATATCAGTATTACTGTGCTCGACGATTGTTCGTCGGACGATAGCCGCGATGTCATCGACGAGTATGTGGCGCGATACCCCGGCCGGATTCGCGCGATCTACAACGAAACCAATTCGGGCGGCGTCTTCCGCCAGTGGCGCAAGGCGATCGCTGAGACCGAGGGTGATCTGGTCTGGATCTGCGAAAGCGACGATTTCTGCGAACCGGATTTCGTCGAAAGGCTGGTACCGCATTTTCGCGACCGCAGCGTGCATGTCGCTTTCGGGCGCATTCTGGAAACCGATATCGATGGTGTTCCGAATGATTCGCTCGACACCTATCGCGAAAATGCTGAACCCGGCATCTGGGATGTCTCGCTGGTGCGGCCGGCGGCGGAATGGTTCGCTAATGGCTTTGGCGTGAGCAACGTCATCGCCAACGTCGGTGGGTGTTTGTGGCGTCGGGCGCCGATTTCCGACGACGTCTGGCAGGAAGCGCAGACCTACCGGGTCGTCGGCGACTGGTATCTATATATCCAGGTTGCCGGCGGTGGACAGATTGCCTGGGAGCCGAGCGCGGTATCGTACTTTAGGCGGCATGGATCAAATACGTCGTCCAAATCCTTTCAGGGCCCGAATTTCTACAACGAGCTTGAACGGCTGATGGTGACACTGCGATCCGCGTGGACCGTTCCCGAAGCGACCGTGCGCCACTTTTACAGTCACATCGTCCGCCAATATGAGTGGTTCGAACTGGAACCCAAATTTGGGCCGCTCGAACGGCATTGCAGCCTTACCAAAATGCTGCAGACCCAACGAACGCGGCCCCATTTGCTGATGGCGATGTACGGCTTTATCCCCGGCGGCGGGGAAAATTTCCCTATCCACCTTGCAAACCATTTGGTCGCCGCCGGCTGGCTGGTGTCGTTCATTATCTTCGAGACAAGCACGACGAACGAGTTCATGCGCCGGTCGCTGAACCCCGCCGTGGCGATTTATGAAGCTGCTTGGGCGGTCGAATACGGAGCGCAACGCTTTCTTGACGAGGCCGGGATCACGATCATCCATTCGCATACGGTCGGTGCCGAAATGCGCTTTTTCCATATTTGGAAGGTCGATGATTCCGTCGCCTATGTCGTGACCTTGCATGGCTCGTACGAAGCTTCCGAACTGGGGCCGGAGATGGTTCGGCAACTGGCGGCCCCGGTCGACCACTTTGTCTATACGGCCGACAAAAATCTCAAGCCTCTGGAGCCGCTTCGGCTACCGGCGGAGCGGTTCACCAAATTGCCCAACGCCATGCCGATCGATCCCGCGCCCTTCCCCCGGACGCGGGCCGAAATGGGTATAGCGGACGATGCGATCGTCTTCACGCTCGTCGCGCGCGGCATCATCCGCAAGGGGTGGCGGGCGGCGGTCGGCGCGTTCGTCGAGCTCCGGAAGCGCCATCCTGGGCGGTCTATGCATCTGTGTTTGGTGGGCGAAGGCGATACGCCCGACGCGCTGGCGAAGCTGCATGGCCGCGATCCCGATATCAGCTTCCTTGGATATCAATCGCATATCAACGGGCTTTACCGCATGACCGACGTCGCCATCGTACCCACCCGTTTTTCGGGGGAGTCGTTCCCGCTGTGCATCATCCAGGCGCTGCAGGTCGGCACGCCGGTGGTCGCCTCGGACGTCGGTGAGATCCGCTCAATGCTGATCGAGGATGGTCGAAAGGGCGGCATCGTGATCGATCCGGTGCGCGACACCAAGAAATTCACGCACAACCTGCTGCTTGGGATGGAGCAAATGCTCGATGCGCCCACCCGCGCGCGCTACGCCGCCGGCGCGGCGCTGCTCGGCGAGCATTACGACATGGATCGACTCGTCAAGGTTTACGCTGATCTTTACCGCCGCGTGTTAGCGGCGCCGCGTGATCACGGCGAAAGCCAGATTATGTAGTTCGAAGTCGCCTCAAAAGGGCTTTGCCAGAGATCGTAACGCCCCGGCGCGATATTGCTTTACCGTTTAGCCTATAGCGCTGTAGCGTATATTGATTTCTCTGCCAAAACGGCAAACGAATGGGCGAAGGTCGAATGGATTGCGACATGCCCATCGCGCGGTGTCGGAAGCATCACCGCGACCGCCAAGCCCCCCCACATCTGGCCCATGATATCGCTACGATCGTAGAGCATGCCGGGCACGAAATCGAGATCCAGCATGTGCACGTACGGGCTTTCATTCCATGGCGCGTGTTCGATCCCGCGCCGGACGGCGGGATTGGCGCTGTCGTGCATCACGACGACGGTGGGCCGCGTTTTCGGTCGATACCGCAGACATTCGATCAAATCGCGGAGCACGCCTTCCTCGGAATGACTGCCATCGACCAGTATAAAATTGATCTCTCGCGACGAATTATTCGCATCGTCGATAATCTTCGGCAAGGTTTCCGCTGAGTCTCCCGTGATAAACCTTGTATTTGGAAATCGAGACCCGTGATCGATCGTATCGATATCAAACGTATAGACGTTTTGGCTGGCCGCGGCGATTGCTGCAAGGCTGCCGCACTGAAAAGTTCCAATCTCGATACTTATATCGGGCTTGATCCGGTCCAGTATATAAAGCAGCGCACAGCGCTCGCTAAACTGCATGTGCCATTCATTGCCCGCGCGCACATCAAACAGCAGATCTTCAATTGCTTTCGACAACGTCCATCCCCATTTTCTTCTCGAAGAACTACTGCTTGTCGCTTAGCGCGGACTAATCAACCGGGCAATAAGTTATCACCGTGTTGCGGCCTTAACCGGCGCGCCGCGAGGCCTGCGCTCAACGCCGGCCGAGCCGCCCCCCCGCTCGGTCGAATCGCCGGTGGGGGGCTAGCCCCGTCTCGAAAGTCCGCTAAAGGGGAAACCGATGAATGATCAGAATCTTGCCCTTGCCGTGCGGACGACTCGCAGCACCAATTCGAAGCTGACGGGGTGGTTTCACAGCCGCCGCTGGTTCTTGTTGTTCGTAGGCCTGCCGACCCTGTTGGCCATCGTATATTACGGCCTGATCGCTTCAGATCAATATATGTCGCAATCGCGGTTCGTAATAAAAAGCCCCAGCCAGAAACAGTCGCAGATGTCGACGCTGGCCAATCTTATCCAGACCACCGGCCTGTCTTCGGGGCAGGAGCAAACCAACGAGGTGCTGGATTATCTGCGCTCGCGCAACGCGCTGGTCGATCTGCAAAAACGCACGAACGTGCGCGCGGCATTCGGAATGCCCGACATAGACGCCTTGTCGCGCTATCCCGCGCCGTTCAAGGATGATCGGTTCGAGAACCTGTTCAAATATTACGGCTCCAAGGTAGAGACGCGGCTGGACAACGATTCCGGGCTCGCCATCCTGGAGGTGCGCGCCTTCACTTCCGGCGATGCGCGCGCGATCAACGCCGAATTGCTCGGGCTATCCGAAGCGCTGGTCAACCGGCTTAACGATCGCTCGCGCCTCAAGGCAATAGCCGAAGGTGAGCGGCGCGTGGCCGGAGCCGAGGCGCGGATGCGTCGCGCGCGTGCCGCGCTTGGCGTATTCCGCAATTCTACTGAATTGATCGATCCGGCAAAACAGGCGGTCGGCGTGTACGATGTATCCAACAAGCTCATCGCCGAGCAGGCTGGGCTGAAGGCGCAGCTTGATCTCATGCAGCGGGTCACGCCGCGCAATCCGAACATTCCATCGTTGCGTGGTCGGGTTGCGGCGATAGGCGCCGCGATTGCCGCTCAGAACGGCCGCGCCGTCGGCGGCAGCGGTGCGATCGCGTCCAACTTGGGCAATTACGAGAATTTGTCGCTCGAGCAGGAATTTGCCTCCCAAATGCTGACGGCGGCCAATGCCTCGCTCGAACAATCGCGCTCCGAGGCGCAAAAGCAGCAATTCTATCTCGAGCGCGTGGTTGAACCGAACGCACCCGATCTTGCACTGTATCCCAACCGCCTGATCAAAATCCTGACGATCGCCGCCGCCGCGCTGGCGCTTTACCTGATCGGCTGGATGCTGGTCGTCGGTATTTTGGAACATGCGCCCGAAAAATGAGCGGCATGGCTTCCTTTCGAGAAGGCTGGCGCATTCAGACGCGGGTGATCGGCGCGCTGATGATCCGCGAGCTGACGACGCGTTTCGGGCGCGAGAATATCGGCTTCCTGTGGATTATGGTTGAACCCTTGCTGTTCGCCGGGCTGGTTGGCCTCGTGTGGCGGTTCATGCATGGGCCGGAGGAGCACGGTGTCAGCGTGATCGCGTTCGTCGCGACCGGATACATACCGCTTACGCTGTTCCGTCACGCCGTGTCGCGCGCGTTGGGAATCTTCACCGCCAATGGCAGCCTGATGTATCATCGCCAGATCAAGATACTCGATTTCGTGTTGGTGCGTTTTCTGATCGAGATGATCGGGACGATGATGGCCTACGTCTTCATCGCGACGTTGCTGATCGCGATCGGCGAATTTCCCGTGCCGCACGATATTGGCTACCTCCTTGTGGGTTTCGTGATCTACGCGTTCTTCACACTGTCAATCTGCTTGATGGTCGCGCCGTTGAGCGAGATGTCGGAAGTGCTCGAGAAGTTCATGCCGGTGACCGTTTACATTATGGTTCCGTTCTCCGGGACATTCACGATGGTGTCCTGGCTGGCCCCCGGCGCGCAGGAGATCATGCTGTATTCGCCGCCGGTCAGCGCGATGGAATTGATGCGGTATGGCATCTTCGGCGATCGGGTGACGCCGCATTTTGATGTCCCCTATGCGATTGGGGTGTCGATGGTATGCATGTTGGTCGGGCTGGTGTTGTGCCGCCGCATCCGCAAGACGCTGGTGGTCGAATGATCATCTGTGAAAACCTGCACAAGTCCTACCCGATGGGGCATGGCAAGAAACATGTCCTGAAGGGGCTCGATTTCCAGATTCGAAAAGGCGACCATGTCGGTTTCCTCGGGCGCAACGGCGCCGGAAAGACGACGCTGATCAAGCTGATTGGCGGCGTGGAAATGCCAACCAGTGGCACCGTGCGGCGTGAAATGAGCGTGTCGTGGCCGCTGGGATTCGGCGGCGGGTTCCAGGGCAGTCTTACCGGCTATGACAATGCCCGGTTCATCGCGCGAATCTACGGCCAAGATTATGACATGATCCGCGGCTTCGTCGAGGATTTTACTGAGCTTGGCCGGCAATTGCGTATGCCGGTAAAGACCTATTCCTCCGGCATGAAGGCGCGGCTCGCCTTCGCGCTGTCGATCGCGATCGAGTTCGATTGCTATCTGATCGACGAGGTGATCCTGGTCGGCGATCATAACTTTCACGAGAAGTGCCGTTATGAATTGTTCGAGAAGCGCGGCGATCGCGCACTGATCCTCGCCTCCCATAGCGCGGATACGATTCGCGAATTCTGCAACCGTGCGATGGTGCTGAGCGACGGCAAGGGCGTGATGTACGGCGACCTTGACGAGGCGCTCACCATCTACAACGCGCTTTGAGCCGGGTCGCTTTATCGCGCGGGTTCGCCGTGCCAGGGCATGGCCGCGCAAGGTCGAGCCCGCCGACGAACCGCTATGCCGATTTGTCCCTTACGAGAAACGCCTCATGGTAAATATGGACACTTCGAGAGTGGTCGGGGTGCTCGGCGCCAACGGCTTCATCGGTCGGCATCTCGTCCGGCGGCTTCGTGCCAACAATATCCCAGTGATCGCGTTCGGGCGAAACTTCCCCCCTGATTACGATGAGATTATCGGCTTCCGGGTCGACACGCGAATCATCGATCTCACGGACGTGCTCGAAACCCATGCTCTGCTGCAAGGCGTGACAACTGTCGTGCAATTGATCAATTCGTCGAGCCCCGGCATGGCGAATAATCGGGTCACGTCTGACATTACCGTTAATATCCTGCCGCAGGTCAGCTTCATCGAATCCTGTATCATGGCGGGCGTCGGATCGTTCGTGTTCATGTCGTCCGGGGGCACCATCTACGGCAATCCGCATTCGGTGCCGATTTCCGAGGATCACCCGACCAGGCCGCTTAATTCCTACGGTATGACCAAAAAGGTCGTCGAACAATATCTCGACATGCTCACCGGCCCATCCGCCATGGGGTATGCCGCGTTGCGCGTTTCCAACCCGTTCGGGCCGGGGCAGGACAACAAGCGCGGGCAGGGCCTCGTCGCTACCGTCATCAAGAATCATGAACGCGGCCTGCCCGTGACAGTGTGGGGGGACGGCACCAGCCTGCGCGATTATATCTATATCGACGATCTGATCGATGCGATAATGTCCACGATGGACCGGCCCGCCGTGCGACGCCCGATCAATATCGGCAGCGGCGTCGGCAAATCCATCCTCGACGTGATTGGATCGCTCGAACGCGCGATCGGCGAGCCGATCATGGTCGAATTCACTAGCGCACGCCCGACCGACGCCAGTTCCAATGTGCTGGATCCAACGCTCGCCGCCGATCTGCTTGGTTGGCGGGCGCAAACGAGCTTTGACGAGGGGATCGCCCGCACGGTGGCGGCGTGGAACGTCAAGCCGCGCGGACCTCGCGGCGGAAGCGCTTCGATTGATCGGGTTTGATGTGAAACGCTCGGCACTTGTCTGGCTGCTCGCCATCGCGGCTGCCGCTTCGGCGCACGCGCAGAAGGCAGAACCTGCTCCTCAGGCGGCATCGCCAGCGCCCTCGGTGCCCCCACCCTCTGGGCTTGCGCCTGACCTCAGCCGGGTCGATCTCCTGGGCAACAACAACAAGGAGCGTTGGCGGATCGAGATCGAGAACAGCACGGATGCGAACCTGTTGCTCCGCTCGATCGATCCTGCCGGGGGGGAGCGCACGATCTGGACAGTCGATCGTCAATCGGCCGAAGTGCGGTCAGGATCGGGATGGTTCGTCGAAAATCTGTCGAGCGACAATCCGATTCACCCACAGCGGACGATCGGCTTCTCCGGCATCGCCATCAACGACAATACGGCATTCATTCAAAGCGCCTACGGCATCTACGGCGAGGCGCGGCGTCTGCCCGGCACAGGCGCGTCGCAGGCAAGCGAATTCAACGCGTTGAACGGCGGCACGACCGTTGATATTGATCCCTATAACGCACTTGGCGCTATAACGGCAGCGACGTGGCTTTCTGCCGGCCGCACTGATTTAACGTACAACAATCCGGTATCGGCTGCCGCGACAGTTATTCCAAACGGGGCTGTATTTCGACGCGGGTTGGTTTTTCGCGTTGGATCACTGGACGAAAAAGGTACGCTCGAAGCACTAACATTGCCGGCCGACTACCGTATTAGCTGGTACAGCGGCGCGGGCAAGCCGATCGCTAATATTTCCGCGAATGTACATGGTGGTGGAACTTTAAACATTGGAAATCTTCCCGTTCATGCCGACAATCAGGCGGCGGCCAAGGCGGGGCTCACCGAAGGTGATCTCTACCGGAGTGCAGAAGGCCAACTTATGGTCAGATACTGATCGAGACCTATAGACGGTCAGTTGTACGTTATGCCTGTCCAGTTGGGCAGACGAGGCAGTCGTGCAGCCTTCCACCATCATTTTCAATGCTCTTAGGGACACCCATGCATCCCCTCTACGACCCCGTCGCCGCCGCCATGCGCGAGGTCGCGTCCGCGATCATCCTGCCGCGCTTCCGCAACCTGGCGGCGGGCGAGGTGCGGGACAAGGCGCCGGGCGATCCAGTGACGATCGCCGATCAGGAATCGGAAGCGCGGCTGACCGAGGCATTGGCGGCGCTGACGCCGGGCAACCGCGTCGTCGGCGAGGAAGCGGCGTCGGATGATCTTTCGCTGCTCGGCGATCTCGGGCAGGGGCGCATCTGGGTGATCGATCCGCTGGACGGCACCAAGAATTTTGCCGAGGGCAAGACGCCGTTCGCGGTGATGGTCGCGCTGCTCGACGAGGGCCGGTGCGAAGCCGGCTGGATTCTCGATCCGGTGTCCGGGCGGATGTGCCATGCAGTGCGCGGCGGCGGCATGTTCTTCGATGGTGCACGCGTCATGGCGCGGCCGACCGGCGCTGCGCAGCCCCGTGCGGCAATTGCGCTGCATTTCCTGTTGCCAGAGCGACGCGCTGATATCGAGACACGCGCTGCCGGGCGGCTCGATCTGGTGGCGATCCCGCGTTGCGCCGGCGAGCAATATCCGCGGTTGATCGACGGGCAGAACGATATCGCCTTGTTCGAACGAACGATGCCGTGGGATCATCTGGCTGGCGCGCTGATGGTGGAGGAAGCCGGCGGCAAGGTCGCGCGTCCCGATGGCAGCGATTATCGCGCGGCGATCGGCGGCAAGGGGCTGCTGGCGGCAGCCTCGCCGGCGCTGTGGGAGACGGGCGCGGCAACCCTGTTCGGCTGATGGCAAAGCTTGACCTGCCCGGTGGGCTCGGTCACCAGAGCCGCGTCATGTTGCTCTCGCGTCTTGCGGTCGGCGCCTTTGTGGCGGCCATGATCGGGATCCTCGCCCTTGCCGTGCGCGATGTGGGGCTGTGGACGGTGCCGGCGTTGTTGGTCGGCTGGTTTCTCGCCGATGCCGCGTCCGGTCTGACGCATATGATCATGGATTATCGTCCCTGCCCGTCGGGGCGGGGGCTGGCGCAGATTTATTTTTACGAAGGCAGCCGTGAATCGGCGGATTACGTGCAGTTGCGCGATGCCGCGATGGCGCGGATCGGGCCACTCGATCGGCTGACCTATGATTTCAAGAATCATCATCCGCGGCCCGATGCGCTGGGGCGGCGCAGCGTGTGGCGGCAGATCGGCTCGACGGTCATTGTCGGCACCTTGCCGGTGTCGCTGCTGCTGCTCGCGCTATGGGCGGTGGTCGATTTGCCAAGCGCGGTGATGGCCGGGGGCTTTTCCTTCCTGTTGGGCTCGGCCTTCGCGCAATATTTCCACGGCACGCTGCACCGCGACGACAATCCCCGCATTGTCCATGTAATGCGCGCCTGCCGCCTGCTGATGACGCCGGCAGCGCATGAAAAGCACCATGCGACGCTCAAGCAGGATTTCGCCACCAATTGCGGCTGGTCCAATCCGGTGATCAACCCGCTGTTCCGCGCTGCGCACCGTGCGGGATATTTGCGCGACGAAGGGCTCGAGCCGCACCACTAGGGTGGGCGCCCGCTGTCCTGCCCCTACCTGGTCGGGGTGCCCACCCCATGCGGCAAGGGCCGCCCTGCCGGATCCACCGCCACCATCGTGAACGTGGCCGTCGCCGCATGCTCGCGGCGGCCAGTGAGCAGATTTTCGGCATGCAGATCGACCAGGATCGAGACCGAGCTGCGCCCCGTCATGCGCACGCGCGCGATGCATTCGGTCATTTCGCCCTCGCGGATCGGCGCGCGGAAATCGATCCGGTCTGAGGCGGCCATCACCATCACGGCGCGCGCGTGGCGCGTGGCGGCGATGAACGCGGCGCGGCCCAGCATCTTCAACGCGTCGCCGCCGTAGAGCGTGCCGTAATGATTGGTCTGCGAGGGAAAGACGATGTCGGCCATGTGCAGCGCGCCATCGTCGCTATCGGTGATCGCCGCCTCAAGCGGGGGCAGCGGCAACCGCGTATCGGCGCCCTTGATCGCCACCAGCGTGAACAGACCACGCGTGCACAGCCGCCGCTCGCGCTGATCAATTCCTCGGCGACCAGTTCGACCTCGACATCGAGCGAGCTGTTGCCGACGCGGACGATGCGCCCGGTCGCCTCGATCAGCTCGCCCAGCCGCGCCGGTGCGGTGAAATCGATCCGCTCGCACGATGCGGTGACGAAGGGCGCGCGGCCGTGGCGCGCAGCGGCAAGGAACGCGACCTTGTCCATATGCGCCAGCGCCACGCCGCCGAACAACGTGCCGTGATGATTGGTATCGCCGGGGAAGATCATATCGATCAACTGCACGGCGCCGCCCGCCACCCTGATCACGCTGTTCGTCGTCATCGTTATACCTTTACCAGATCGGCCCGCAGCGTTCGCGCCGCCGCGACCATTGCGGCGATCGCCGGTTTCACCTCGGCCCAGTTGCGCGTCTTCAGACCGCAATCCGGGTTTACCCACAATTGCTCGGGTTGGAGATGCGCTTGCGCGAGACGCATCAGCGCGACCATCTCCGCCTCGCCCGGCACGCGCGGCGCGTGGATATCGTACACGCCGGGCCCGATCGCACTGGGATAACGATAGCGCGCAAAACCTTCGAGCAATTCCATCTGCGACCGCGCCGTCTCGATCGAGATGACATCGGCGTCCATCGCGCCGATCGCCGGCAGGATATCGTTGAACTCCGAATAGCACATATGAGTATGGATCTGCGTGGCATCGGCAACGCCGGCGGCCGACAGCCGGAAGCACTCCACGGCCCAAGCGAGATACTGCTCCCAGTCGTGCTGGCGCAGCGGCAGGCCCTCGCGCAGCGCCGCTTCGTCGATCTGAACCGCCCGGCAGCCGGCGGCTTCGAGATCAACGACCTCGTCGCGGATCGCCAGCGCGATCTGACGGCACGACGCGGCGCGCGGCTGATCGTCGCGCACGAACGACCAGTTGAGGATCGTCACCGGGCCGGTGAGCATGCCCTTCACCGGGCGGTCGGTGAGCGACTGGGCATAGCGCCACCAGTCCACCGTCATCGGCGCGGGGCGCGACACATCGCCGTACAGGATCGGCGGACGGACGCAGCGCGAGCCATAGGATTGCACCCAGCCACTCACCGTGAAGGCGAAGCCCGCCAGTTCCTCGCCGAAATACTGCACCATGTCGTTGCGCTCGAATTCACCGTGCACCAGCAGATCGAGCCCGACGTCCTCCTGCCAGCGGATCGCCCGTGCAGTCTCGTCCTGCAGGAACGTGGCGTAGGCCGCCGCGTCGAGATTGCCACGGCTATGCTCGGCGCGGGCATGGCGCACCTCGGCGGTCTGGGGGAACGAGCCGATCGTCGTGGTGGGAAAGGCCGGCAGGCGGAGCGCGGCGGCCTGAACGCCGCGCCGCACGTCATAGGTCGAGCGACGCTGGCGCATGTCGGGCGTGGCGGCGGCGGCGCGCGCGGCGACGGTCGCGTCATGGATGCGCGGCGACGTGGTGCGTGCCCGGGCCGCGGCGCTGGAGGCGGCCAGTTGCTCGGCGACACTGTCGCGCCCGTCGTTGAGCGCGCGCTTGAGGATCGCCAGTTCGTCGATCTTTTGTACCGCGAAGGCCAGCCACTGCGTCAGCTCGGCATCCAGCTTGCGCTCGAGCGCCAGATCCACCGGGGTATGCAGCAGCGAGCAGGATGGCGCGAGGATCAGATCGCGCGTCGCCGCGATCGGCTCGAGCCTTTCGAGCAGCGCCGCCAGATCGGCGCGCCACACGTTGCGACCATCGATCACGCCAAGCGACAACAGCTTGTCGGCAGAGACGGCGGCCAGGACGGCGTCGAGTTGCTCGGGCGCTCGGACCAGATCGATGTGCAGCCCCGCCGTCGGCAAGGCGGCGGCCAGCGCAAGATTGTCGTCGAGCGCGCCGAAATAGGTCGTCAGCATCAGCTTCACGCTGCTGTGCGCCGCGCATCCGCTTGCCGCAATGCATTGTCAAGCATCATATAAAGAATTCTTTATATGATGCTTGATGATCAAGTTTTGCTTAGGAGATCCTTGAGCCCGGCAAGCGCCTTGACCGGCTGGACCTCATCTTCGCCAATCACCCCCGCGGCCTTCAGCGCACGCGCTGCGTTTGGCCCGCGGGGGAAGGGATCGAGCGCCAGCATGACGGTCTCTGCTGCCGCTTCGCCCAGATCGACCGCGCCGCCGGAATAGAACATCGTATCCAGCGCGTCTTCGGACAGCTCGATTTCTTCTCCGTCGACGGCCTGTTCCTCGATGAAGCGCACGGCAATGTCTTCGGTGACCGTGACGGGCAGTGGTTCGTCGGTCACAGAGCAGGACTGCACCACCTTGGCGGAGACGGTGCCGCGCGCGACGATCCCGCCTCCCTCGGTGCGAATGCGCAGCGTCGCCTCGAGCCGATCGACCGCCCGCAGCCCGAATCGCTGGGCGAGCGCAGCGCGTTCGGCTTCGGTTGCGGTAATCGAAACGCTATGCTCGGTCGTGCCGATCGTGTCGCGGCGTTCGAGGCGGGAAAATTCGGGCTGGGTCATGCCAATGTTCCTTCGGCGAGCGCCGTAATCGGTGTGGCGACGAGCTCGGCACGGAATGCCAGCAGCCCATCGCGCACGTGCGCCAGCGCTTGCGGGTCGGGGGCCTCGCCGCGATACAGGTTGCGTACCAGGGCAGCGTCGATGCCGTCGCCCGCCAGCCCGGTGCGATAGGCGCCGAGCCGCCCGCCGAGCATGCCCATCATCTTGCCGATATGCTTGCCTACAACGACGTCGCCCACGCCTTGTTCGCGCAGTTGCCCGTCCATGTCGTCGACGAAGCGCTCGGTCAGAACAGCGCTGATCGGCGCACCTGCCGGCTCCTGCTCGAGCCGCAGCACGACAAAGCCCAGGATGCAGGCGATCATGTCGAATCGCCCGTCGATCGTATCGGGTACCTCGCCCGCCAGATACCAATGCGGCTGCCGCGCGCGCGCGACAATCGCGGTATAGAGCGGCAGCGCCTCATCGCGCTTCTCGCCAAACAGTCTTCCCAGCCAACCCATATCCGTTCCCGCACGGCCCTTGTTTGGCCATCAAGCTCGGCATATTGAGGCGATCGGCGCGTGATGCAACGTATCGTGGCCATGGGTTTAGGCGGGCGGCCCCGGATCGGGTGCCCTCGGGAGAATGTGATGAGCGTATTTCAGAACCGGTTGATGACGGCCGCGGCGCTGGGCCTGGCCTGCGTCGCCGCCGGCGCGTGCACCCCGCTCCGCTCGCATCAGGGCTATATCATCGATGCCGATCTGGTAAATTCGGTGCAGCCGGGCGTCGATAACCGCGCATCGGTGCTGCAGGTGCTGGGCAAACCGAGCTTCACCAGCCAGTTCAACCAGGGCGACTGGTATTATATCTCGCGCGATGCACGCAATTACGCGTTCAACAATCCCAAGGTGCGTGATCAGACGACGATCCGCATCAGCTTCGATCCGCGCGGCGTGGTCACCGGCATTGCCAAGGGCGATCAGTCGCAGGTCGCCTCGATCAATCCGTCGAACAAGAGCACGCCGACCTTGGGCCGCAAGCGCGGCTTCTTCGACGAATTGTTCGGCAATATCGGCACGGTCGGCGCGATCGGCGGGCAGGGTGGCCAGGGCGGCAGCCGCGACGAGCCATAATCGCCTTTCATTTGGCTGACCAAGTCGTTCGCGCATCGTTCAGCGGCGGTGTTCCAAAAAGGAGATCGACGGTAGCCGATGAGGCGGCCGGTCAACGAATGGAGAGCGACGATGCGTAAACTGATTATAACTGCGCTGATGGCGACCATGGCGTTTCCTGCCATGGCCAGCGCGCAATCGCAGGGCGAAGTCCGCCGCGACCGCCAGGATTTGCGGCAGGAGCAGCGCCAACTGAACCGCGCCTATCGCAGCGGCGACCGCCGCGAGATTCGCGACCAGCGCGAGGACGTGCGCGACGCGCGGCAGGAATTGCGCGAAGACCGCCGCGATCGCAACCGTCAGTGGGGCCGCAACGACTGGCGCGGCTATCGCCAAGGTAACCGCGCGCTCTATGCCCGCGGCAATTGGAACGCGCCGTTCCGTTACACGCAGTTCCGCACCGGCATCCGGATCGCGCCGAACTATTATGGCTCGCGCTATTTCATCACCGATCCCGGCCGCTATCGCCTGCGCAATGCCGGTTTCAACCAGCGTTGGGTGCGGCATTATAACGACGTGCTGCTGGTCGATACGCGGCGCGGCATCGTGATGGACGTGATCCGCAACTTCTACTGGTAGCTCCCGGTAGGAAGACTGGCCCGGGCGGCGACGCCCGGGCCATTTTTTTTGGCGTAGCAACGATTGCCGCCGCGTTGGCAATACTTGCGCGTCTGGTTCGCTTCCGAAACAGTGGCTTGTTCGCGACTCGCATTGGGGGCAGGCGATGGGCGGCTGGGGGGACGTCATTGTTGTCGTCGATGTCATCGCGCGCGAGGCGATGCTGTTTGCCGCGATCGGCTTCCTGATCGGTGGGCTCGACGATCTGGCGGTGGACGCGGTGTATCTGTGGCACCGCGGCGCCCGCCGGCTCTCACGAAATACCGCCTTGCCGACGCTCGGCGAATATCCTGTTGCGGCCAATCCCGGCCGGCTTGTCGTGTTTGTTGCCGCATGGGACGAATCCGCGGTGATCGGCGCGATGTTGCGTACCGCGCTGGCGCGGTTCGATCATCCTGATTACCGGCTGTATGTCGGTTGCTATCCCAACGATCCGGCGACGGTTCAGGCGGTCGGCGCGGTAGCCGAGCGCGACGCGCGGGTGCGGCTGGTGATTGGCGGCAACTCCGGGCCGACGACCAAGGCGGATTGCCTCAATACGGTCTGGCGCGCATTGTTGCGCGACGAGGCAGCGGACGGCTGGCGCGCCAAGGCAGTGGTGCTCCATGATGCCGAAGATCTCGTTCATCCGGGCGAGCTGCGCGTGTTCGATGCGCTAATCGGGCCGCATTGCGTCGTCCAGCTACCCGTGCTGCCGCTGATCGACCAGCGCGCGCGATTGGTCTCCGGTCATTATGCCGACGAGTTCGCCGAAAGCCACGGCAAGACGCTGATCGTCCGCCAAGTCTTGCGGGCGGGATTGCCGCTGGCCGGCGTCGGCTGCGCGATCGAGCGCGCTTGCCTCGAACGGATCGCCGCGGCACGCGGCGGTACGCCGTTCGATGCCGCCAGTCTGACGGAAGATTACGAATTGGGCCTGCAGATCGCGGCGCTCGGGGGAACCGGCGTGTTCGCCCGCGTCGCGGAATGTAACGGCGGACCGCTCGTGGCGGTACGCGCCTATTTTCCCTCTAAGCTCGAAACAGCAGTGCGGCAGAAGACGCGCTGGATGATCGGCATCGCGCTGGCCGGCTGGGATCGCATCGGCTGGTCGCGCTGGCGTGATTGGCGCGATCACTGGATGCGAATGCGCGATCGGCGCGCCCCGCTCGCCGTTGTTGTTTTGACCGCGGCTTATTGTGCGGCGGCCCTATGGCTGGTGAGCGTCGCACTGCATCTGGCCACAGGCGAAGCGATCGCGCCGCTGGCCGAGCCGCTCGCCTTATTGCTGAGCATCAACGCCAGCCTGTTTCTATGGCGTCTTGCCGTGCGCGCCACGTTCACTGGGCGCGTGTATGGCAAAAGGCAGGCGGCGTGGTCGATTGTGCGGCTGTTCGTCGGTAACCTGATCGCCATTGCCGCCGCGCAACGCGCGCTGGTCCGCTACATTGCCATGCTACGCGGCAGCCCGCCGCGCTGGGACAAAACCGCGCACGTCTTTCCCGATGATGTGGTGCGCGATACATGCTGACTGGCGCTGGCCGGCCGCTGCGTTTCCTGATCGTGGTGCTGGGCGGCTGGACCGGCATACGCGCCGCGATGCTGTGGCCGATAACGCCCGACATTGCCATGCAACAGGCGCGCGCACGTCCGGTGACGGCGGTGCCGCCGGTGGCGTTTGCTGCAAATGTTCCCCCCTGGGCACCAGTTGCCCGGCCAACGTCACGGCACGCCGAGCCGGCCGGTGCCGCGGCGCATTTGCGCGCTGCATCCACGTCCGTAGCTGAAGCGCGCCAGACCGTCCCTGCGCCGCCGCAACGCCAGGCGACCCACGTCCCCGCCTTGCACGAACCCGCCTCGCACGAATCCGGCATTATCGCGGGCCTGCCCGTCGCCGGGCCGGCGCTTGCCGCACACGCCACGCGCTCCCGCTTGTTTGGCAGCGCCTGGCTGTTCGTGCGCGGCGGCGGCAACGCCACCGGTGGAATCCCGCCGGCGCAGCTCGGCGGATCACAAGCCGGACTGCGTCTGGCTTATGCGTTGCGCGAGGATCGTCGGCTGGCGCTTGCCGCGCGCGTGAGCTCGCCGCTCGGCAACGGCATGCGCGAGCTGGCGCTGGGCGTCGAATGGCAACCGACCCGGCTGCCGCTGCGGCTCGTCGCTGAACAACGCATCGCGCTGGGCGAGGGGCGTGGCGGGCCGACGCTGGCGGCGGTCGGCGGAGTCGGGCCGACGCCGCTTGCCGCGGGCTTCCGGCTCGAGGCCTATGCGCAGGGCGGCGTCATCGCCCGCGATGGCGGCGAAGGTTATGCCGATGGCGCGCTACGCGTGGCACGCCCGATCGCCACGCTGGGCGGCGTGCGGATTGATCTCGGCGGCGGCAGCTGGGGCGCCGCACAGAAAGGCACGCGGCGGCTGGATGTCGGGCCATCCTTGTCAGCCACGCTACCGATCGGGCCGCAACCGCTGCGGCTTTCACTCGATTGGCGCCAGCGCGTGGCCGGCAATGCGGCACCGGGTTCGGGGCCGGTGGTGACGTTGGGCGCGGATTTCTAGGTCGATCGCCGGTCGCTGGCGCTTCCGCCCTGCGGCACTTCGCGGTAACGCGGGTGTCGTGGACATCTATCTGCCCATTGCCAATCTGTCGGTCAACGCGATCGTCATCGTGCTGCTCGGCGGCGGGGTGGGGGTGTTGTCGGGCATGTTCGGGGTCGGCGGGGGGTTTCTCACCACGCCGCTGCTGATCGTTTATGGCATCCCGCCGACCGTCGCTGCGGCGTCGGGCGCGAGCCAGGTGACGGGCGCGAGCGTGTCGGGCGTGTTCGCGCATGTCCGCCGGCAAGGCGTGGATTTCAAAATGGGCGGGGTGCTCGTTGCGGGCGGCGTGCTCGGCTCCTTCGCCGGCGCCTATCTGTTCCGCCTGCTGCAGGCGAGCGGGCAGATCGATACGGTGATTGCGTTGCTTTATGTCGTCATGCTGGGCTCGATCGGCGGGCTGATGGCGCGCGAATCGCTGACCACGATCCTGGCGACTCGTGGCCGCGTTGCGCCGCGCCCGCGCAAGCGGCGGCATCATCCATTGGTCGCGTCGTTGCCGTTCCGCACGCGTTTCTATGCCTCGGGCCTGTATATCTCGCCGCTCGCGCCGTTGCTGCTCGGCTTCTTAACCGGCATCCTGACGATCCTGCTCGGCGTCGGCGGCGGTTTCGTGATGGTGCCGGCGATGCTCTACCTGCTCGGCATGGGCACGCAGGTGGTGGTTGGCACGTCGCTGTTCCAGACGCTGTTCGTCACTGCCGCGGCGACCATGGTGCACGCCATGACGACTAAGGCGGTGGACATCGTGCTCGCCGTGCTGCTGCTGCTCGGCTCGGTGGTCGGCGCGCAGGTCGGCGCGCGATTCGCCAATAAGGTGAAGCCCGAATATCTTCGCTTTGCGCTGGCGGTGATCGTCCTGCTGGTGTGCCTGCGTGTGGCTATCGGGCTCGGCTGGCGGCCGGACGAACTCTATTCGGTGGAATTGTCGTGAAGGCGTGGGGCGCGCTGCTGCTCGCGCCGCTGCTGATGGGCCAGAGCGTGCCGGGGCGCAAACCGGTGCTGGTGCCCGATGTCTCGCAGCGCAATATCGAGATCGCCTACAGTTTCACCGGCGCAGAGCTGCTGCTGTTCGGCGCGATCCTATATCCCGGCGGGCGGCTGCCCGATGACACCAAGCCGACCGACGTAGTGATCGTGGTCAAAGGCCCGGTGCAATCGATCCTGATGCGTGAGAAGGAGCAGATTGCCGGCATCTGGATCAATGCCGCACGGCTCAGTTATCGCTCGGCCCCGAGCTTTTACGCCATCGCCTCGTCGCGCCCGATCCAGAAATTGGTCGATGAGCGCACACAGGCGATTTACGAACTCGGGCTGGATTCGCTGCAGCTTTCGCCCGCCAGCAGTGCCCCGCCGGCCGAGCAGGATCGCTTCGCGCGCGGGCTGGTCGATCTCAAGCGCCGGTCGGGCCTGTATTACGAGGCGCCGGGCGCGGTGGAGATCACCGACGGCGTGCTGTATCGCGCGCGTATCTCGATCCCCGCCCGCGTTCCGGTAGGGCGCTTTACCGCGGAAACATTTCTGATCCGCGATGGCCGCGTGCTCGCCGCCGCCACGCGCGATATCGACATCCGCAAATCCGGTTTCGAGCGTTTCGTCGCGCGTGCGGCCGACAATCATTCGATTCTCTATGGCTTGATCGCGGTCGGGCTGTCAGTCCTGTTCGGTTGGTCGGCGGGGTGGGTTGCGCGGCGGCTGTAACGTCGGCGAACCCAATCTTTACCTTTGATGGGCAAGGATTTCCTCGCAGCATCCCAAAGGACCATCCCCGAATGACTGAATTGTTGGGCCGGGATGCGTTTGCCTCCACCACGCCGAAGTCGGCGCCGGCGGGCCTGCTGCTGGGCGCGCCGATTGGCATGGTGCTTGAGATCGCCGGATCGAGCAGCCAGGTGATGCTAGATCCGCAGGCGCTGGAGGTGCTCGTCGATCATGCCGATCCGGTGATGGCCAGCGCGGGATCGGTCGGCAGCCAGATCAAGATGCGCGTCGGCAGCACCTGGCTGATCGCCAATGTCCGCTCGCTCAAGCTGCTTGACGGCGGCGAGCATCGCATCGCCGCGCAGGTCGATTTCCTCGGCGAAGGCGATGAGGAAAAGCTTACCGGCAAGCTTTACCGCTTCCGCCGCGGCGTGACACGCTATCCGGTGCCCGGCTGCCCGGTCTATCCTGTTTCGACCGCCGATCTGCAGCAGGTTTACGCTGCCGAGGATCGCGCCAATATCGAAATCGGCACGGTCTATCCCACCAAGGATATCCGCGCCTCACTGTATGTCGATGCGATGCTCGGCAAGCATTTCGCGTTGCTGGGCTCGACCGGTACGGGCAAGTCGACCAGCGCGGCGCTGATCCTGCACAAGATCTGTGAGCTCGCGCCGCAGGGCCACATCGTGATGATCGATCCGCACGGCGAATATTCTGCCGCGTTCAAGACCAACGGCGCGCTGTACGATGTGGGCAATCTGCAGATGCCGTACTGGCTGATGAACTTCGAGGAACATTGCGAAGTGTTCGTCACCAGCGATGGCTCCGAAAACCAGATCGATTCGGATATTCTCGCCAAATGCCTCCTGATGGCACGCGCCAAGGGCCGCTTGGGGCAGGAGATCGGCAAGCTTACCGTCGATGCGCCGATCCCGTATCTGCTGAGCGATCTGACCAACCTGATCAGCCTGGAAATGGGCAAGATGGATCGCGCGGGCGATACGGCGCCCTATCTGCGGCTCAAGACCAAGATCGACGAGATCAAGGCTGATCCGCGCTACGGCTTCATGTTCTCCGGTATGCTGGTGGCCGATACCATGGCCGACTTCCTCGCGCGTATTTTCCGCTTGCCGGGCGACGGTAAACCCATTTCGATCATCGACGTGTCGGGCGTGCCGAGCGAGATTACCTCGGTGGTAGTGGCGATGCTCAGCCGCATGGTGTTCGATTTCGCCATCTGGAGTCGCGGCGAGCCGCAACGCCCGATCCTGCTCGTGTGCGAGGAGGCGCATCGCTACATCCCCAATGAGCGCAATGCCGATGCCTCATCGGTGGGGCGTATTCTCGGGCGCATCGCCAAGGAAGGCCGCAAATATGGCGTGTCGCTGGGGCTGATCACGCAGCGCCCGTCCGATCTGGCCGAAGGCGTGCTGTCGCAATGCGGCACGATCATTGCGATGCGGCTCAACAACGATCGCGATCAGGCGTTCGTCCGCGCGGCCATGCCGGAAGGCGCGCGTGGTTTCCTCGATGCCATTCCGGCGCTGCGCAACCGCGAATGCATTATCTGCGGCGAAGGCGTGGCGATTCCGATCCGCGTGTCATTTGACGGGCTGGAGGAGAATAAGCGCCCGGCGTCAGATGATCCGCTGTTTTCCAACCTGTGGCACCAGACGGGCGGCGAGGAAGAGATTATCGCGCGCACGATCAAGAAGTGGCGCTCGCAGGGGCGGTAGCGCGGGTCTCAGCGTCCGCCGGGTTTGACCGCCAACAGCATCGCGACGCGCGCCTTGAACGCGCGCAATTTCTCGCCGGACAGCACGGTGATACTCGCCAGACTGATTGATTTTGGGTTCACCGCGACGCCATTTTTCCACACTTCCCAGTGCAGGTGCGGCCCGGTCGACATGCCGGTCGATCCGACGGTGCCGATCTGCTGCCCGCGCGCAACATGTTGGCCGGAGCGCACCAGGATGCGGCTCATATGGCCGTAGCCGCTGGCGACCCCACCGCCATGATCGAGCTTGACGAAATTGCCGTAACCCGCATTGCGCCCGGCCATGCGCACCACCCCGGCGATTGCGGCATAAATCGGCGTGCCCCAAGGCGCGCCGATATCCAGCCCCTTGTGCATCCGGGCGTAGCGCAGCAGCGGGTGCATGCGCAGCCCGAAGCCCGAAGTAACTCGCCCGCTGACCGGCATGCCCATAAAGCCCCGGCGCTGCGTCTGGCCATTGGCCTCGTACCAGGTGCCGTCGTCCCATTTGACCAGCTGAGTCTTCTTGCGGCCTTGATCGAGCCCGGCGAACATCAATTGCCCGAGCTGCACTTCGCCAGTGGCGGCGCGCGCTTGTTGCAGCACGAAATCGAAGCGGTCGGAGGGCGATACCGCGCCGATCGACACGCGCGATGCGATCGCTTTGATATACGCCTCGACCGCCTTGGCCGGGGCGCCGGCGGCGCGCGCGGAACGATACAGGCTGGCGCCGGCCAGTCCCTGGATACGCAATGGCGTGCTGTCGATCGCGATCGGCTGCCGCGTCATCGCCAGTGCATCGCCGCTGCGCGCCAGCGACAGATTTAGATCAAAGCGCGCGCGGAAATCCAGCCGCTGCAGTGGGCGGGGCACGTTGCGGTTGGCGCGACGCCCGAGCATGATGTCCATGCGCGTCCCTGGGCGCAGTTGTTCGAGCGGCACCACGCCCGCAACCAGCCCGGCAGCGCGCGACGCATCGCTGGCCGACACGCCAGCGCGTTGCAGCAGGCGGGTAAAGTCGTCTCCCTTGCCATAGGTCGCAGTAAGCTCGATCATTGGACGTTCGGGCGTATGCGCGAGCGGCGCGACGAGATCGCCCGCGGCCATGCTGCGGCCGGTAGCCGCGCCCCAGGCGAGTGGCGCGATCGATTGCGCGCGCGCCTCTTGCCATTGCGCACCCGCCAGCGGCGCGGCGACCTTGCCGGTGATCGTGCGATCGAAGCCGGGCGCCAAAGAACAGGTGGCGGCGATCAGCGCGGTGCAGGTGGCGGCGCCACGCCACCAGTCGCGCGAGCCGATGCGCGATCCGAGATCGGGCGCCCAATCGGTGCGGGCAAGGCGCGCGCGCCAGCGATCGACGCGCGACAGCCGGGTGGGGAGGACCACGGCGCGCCCGAACGACACCGTGGCCGTGCCGCCGGCCTGATCGTTTCCTTGATCGGTACGCAAGAACAAGGCGAGCAGCCCCATATCGTTGTCGCCGAAAGCCCCTCGGCAAGGTGCGAGCACTGTGGGGGCAACCTGCTAAAGTCAAATTAACCGCCGCCGCCCGGCTGCGGCTTCCGGACAAGATGGTACCGGCGCACGACGAAGCGATCAGCAACATGGGAACCACAAAGGATTCGAGCGGTTGGGCACGGGCAGCGCCAGTCTATGGTTGCGCGAGGCAGGCTGCGCACCGATGTTGGCAATGACATGACCGCCCATCAAGAACGTCCGGTCACCGCGGTGCTGGGCCCGACCAATACCGGCAAGACGCATCTCGCGGTCGAGCGGCTGTGCGGCCATTCGAGCGGCATGATCGGCTTCCCGCTGCGCCTGCTGGCGCGCGAAGTCTATGACCGGGTGGTCAAGATCAAGGGCAAGAACCAGGTCGCGCTGATCACCGGCGAAGAGAAGATCGTGCCCAAGGATGCGCGCTGGTTCCTGTGTACCGCGGAAAGCATGCCGTTGGCCAAGGATCTGGCCTTTGTCGGGATCGACGAGGCGCAACTGGGCGCTGACCGCGAGCGTGGCCACGTCTTCACCGATCGCATCTTGCGCGCGCGGGGACGCGAGGAGACGATGATCCTCGGTTCCGAGGCGTTGCGCCCGATGTTGAAGGCGATGGTGCCCGGCATCGACATCCTCAATCGACCACGCTTTTCGACGCTCAGCTATGCTGGCGCGAAGAAGATCAGCCGGCTGCCCAAGCGCTCGGCGATCGTCGCCTTCTCGGCCGAGGAAGTGTACGCCGTGGCCGAAATGCTGCGCCGGTTGCGCGGCGGCGCGGCGGTGGTGATGGGCGCTCTATCCCCGCGCACGCGCAACGCGCAGGTGGCGATGTTTCAGGCCGGTGAGGTCGATTATCTCGTCGCCACCGATGCCATCGGCATGGGGCTTAACATGGATGTCGCGCATGTCGCGTTCGCCAGCCTTAACAAGTTCGATGGGCAGCGCACACGCCGGCTGACGGTGGCCGAAATGGCGCAGATCGCGGGGCGCGCCGGGCGGCATCAGCGCGACGGCACGTTCGGCGCGCTGGTCGCGGAAGGGCCAGGCGCGTTCACGCCCGAAGAAGTGCTGGCGATCGAGGAACATCGCTTTCCCAAGCTGGATCATCTGTTCTGGCGCGATGGCGAGCCCGATTTCTCCAGCATCGACGATCTGATCGCCAGCCTCGAAGTGCGCCCGGCGCCCCGCGAGTTGCGCGCGGCGCCCAAGGCGCTCGATCTGCTGGTGCTCAAGCGGCTCGCCGAGGAAGGCTGGGTGCGCGATCGGGCGCGGGCGCCGGCGATGATCATGCGGCTATGGGCGGCATGCGGCGTGCCCGATTTCCGCAAGGTCGGGCTCGATCCGCATGCCCGCTTCGTGGCCAAGCTGTTCGGCTATCTGAGCGACGCACAGGGCCATATCCCGCACACCTGGTTCGCCGAGGAAATCGCGCGGCTGGATAACGTCGCCGGCGATGTCGAGACGCTCGCCGGGCGCATCGCCGCGGCGCGCAGCTGGGCTTATATCGCCAACCGGGCCGACTGGCTGGCCGATCCGGCCTTGTGGGCAGCGCGCGCCGGCGCGGTCGAGGAACGGCTGTCGGACGCGCTGCATCTCAGCCTGACGCAGCGCTTCGTCGACAAGCGCACGACGATGCTGTTGCGTCAGATCGGCGCCAACACGCATGACCTGCCGGTGACGATCGGGCCTGAGGGCGAAGTGATGGTCGAGGATCACGCCATCGGGCATCTCCACGGTTTCGCCTTCACCGTTGCGCCCGATGCGCGCGCCACCGATCGACGGCTGCTGCTTGCCGCCGCCGAGCGCCGGTTGGGCGAGGAACGGGCGCGGCGGGGCACCGCGCTGGCCAATGCCGAGGATGCGGCGCTGGCCTTGCTGGCCGACCAAGGCGCGCAACCGAGCTTGGCTTGGGACGGGCTCGTCGTGGCCGCGCTCAAGCAGGGCACTTCGCTGGCCCGCCCCAAGATCCAGCTCGATCGCGCGCTCGATTGCCTGGACGTCGCGCTGCGCGAGCGGATCAAGGCGCGGCTTACCGCCTGGCTCGAGCGGCAGATGGCGAGACACGTGCCCGCCCTGGTTGCGCTCGATGCGACAACGCGGGAAGCGGCGGCGGGACCAGCATTGCGCGCGATTGCCGCGGCGCTCGTCGATCATGGCGGGTTGTTGCCGCGGATGGATCACCAGATCGCGGTCGACGGTCTCGACCAGCCCGCGCGCAAGCGCCTGCGCAGCCTGGGCGTGACGATCGGCGCGCTCGATCTGTTCGATCCACGGCTGATGAAGCCCGCCGCCGCGCGCTGGCGCCGCGCGTTAGTGGCGGCGCGGCATGGCACCCCGATTGCGGCCGCGCCGGCGGATGGCGCCACCGTGCTGCCGCGCACCGCCCCCGGCGCGCATCTGGCGCAAGGCTATCGCGCGATCGCGCTGCAGGCGGTGCGTGTCGATCTGGTCGAACGCATTGCCCGCGCGGCGCACGATGCGCGCGCCGGGCGCAAGCCGTTTGCGCCCGATCCCGCGCTGGCGATCTCGATCGGCGTGCATCCCGCCACGCTTGAGCGGCTGATGGCGGGGCTGGGTTTCAAGATCGCCCGCGCGGAAGATGCATCCCCGCGTTGGGTATGGCGCGGCCGTGCGCCGGTCCGCGCGGTGCCACCGCCGCGCGACAATGCCTTTGCCGCGCTGGCCGAGCTCGATCTGCGCCATGGCTGAGCGCGGCGAGTCCGGCGCGATGCGGCTCGATCGCTTCCTGTGGTTCGCGCGGCTGGCCAAGACGCGCAGCGCCGCGCAGACCATCGCCACGCATACCCGGCTGCGCATCGATGGCCGCGCGATCGATCGGGCGCACGCGCCGGTGCGGCCGGGCAACGTGCTGACCTTTCTGTGCAACGATCGCGTGCGCGTGATCCGCATCGAGGCGCTGCCGCCGCGCCGCGGCCCCGCCCCGGAAGCCCGCGCCTGCTATTGCGAGTTGGGGCAGAATGTCGCTTCAAGCCCCGCATCCGATTGACGCCCGCCACGCCCGCGCATAGCAGACACGCTTCGTCGCCTTCAGGAAACGCTTACCATGACCTATGTCGTCACCGACGCCTGCATCAAGTGCAAGTATATGGACTGCGTCGAGGTCTGCCCGGTGGATTGCTTCTACGAGGGCGAAAACATGCTGGTGATCAATCCCAGCGAGTGCATCGACTGTGGCGTGTGCGAGCCCGAATGCCCGGCCGAGGCGATTCTGCCCGATACCGAATCGGGGCTTGAGCAATGGCTCGAACTCAACACGACCTTCTCCGCGCAATGGCCCAACGTGACGCGCAATGCGAACCAGACGCCGGCCGATGCCGATGCCTTCAAGGGCGTCGAAGGCAAGTTCGACAAATACTTTTCGCCAGAGCCGGGCGCGGGGGACTGATAGGCGCCGACGGACGCAGGCGCGGCCGGCGGACGGGGCAAACCCCTGATCCGGCCAACGGCTGCCGCCGCATTTGGCGGGCCTACCTATCGGCGTTGTCCTGAACTTGGTTCAGGATCATCGGGTCTCAGGCGTAATTGTCCGAGCGGCGGAACGGATCCTGTTTCGTGTTCAGGAAGTGCTGGTTTGTAAGGATGCGAGCACGTCTTTGTAAGGATAGCGCGCACGTCCACATCCCTATGTGACGCGCCGCTGGTAATTTTATTACGACTCTGCTATAGACATGGAGACGGAAGGCGCGCTCGCGCGTTGTCCGATCTGGAGACGTACCCAAAACCCCAATCCCCGTATCGCGCGCCGCGCCGGCTAGTTCAAGCCTCGCAGTGCTTCCACAGGGGACCAGTTCACGGAAAGGCTCAACGGAATGGCTGCTAAGGCGCTGTCCTTCGACGTCGGCGATTATGTCGTTTACCCCAAGCACGGCGTAGGCCGTGTGATCGAACTGCAAAAGTCGGAAATCGCCGGCATGCAGCTGGAACTCTATGTCCTGCGTTTCGAAAAAGAGCGCATGACGCTCCGGGTCCCCACCAACAAGGCGGAAAGCGTCGGCATGCGCAAGCTGTCGAGCGATAAGACGTTGCGTGAAGCGCTCGACACGTTGACCGGCAAGCCGCGCGTCAAGCGCACCATGTGGTCGCGGCGCGCGCAGGAATATGAAGCGAAGATCAATTCGGGCGACCTAGTGTCGATCGCCGAAGTGGTCCGCGATCTGTTCCGCGCCGAAGACCAGCCCGAGCAGAGCTATTCCGAGCGCCAGATCTTCGAAGGCGCGACCAGCCGCCTCGCGCGCGAACTGGCCGCGATGGAGCAGGTCGACGAGCCAACTGCCCAGGAGAAAATCCTCGATATCCTGCGCAAGGCAGCCGCCATTCATAACAAGGACAAGGTTGCCGTCTGAACGGCGATCCTGTTCGTAACGTCCAAGGGCGGTCGGCAACGGCCGCCCTTTTTCGTGGTCTTGCAGCGGCAATGTGAGTGTGTTAGCCTAACAATACACGGTAAAGTGTCTTGGGGGAGATTGTCATGCGCTCATTTGGCTTCGCTGCCGCTTCGGCATTGATCATGGCGTCGCTATCGGCATGTTCGGTCAGCTCGGATGGCGATTCGACGCCCGGCCTGGCTGCGTCGGGCAGTGGCAACACGCGCAGCTTCGCCGCGACCGATTTCAGCGCAATCGAACTGCGCGGATCGGATGATGTCGATGTGCGTGTCGGCTCTGGTTTCTCGGTGCGCGCCGAGGGGCCAAGCGAGGAGCTCGACAAGCTCAAGATCGAGCGCGACGGCACTACGTTGAAGATCGGTCGGCGCAGCGCGAATGGCATCAGCTGGGGCGGCAGCAAGCGCAATGTCACCGTGTACGTGACCATGCCGCGGATCGCCAAGGCCAGCCTGGCAGGCTCGGGCAATCTCACCATCGACCGCGCCGAGGGGCAGGAGTTTTCCGGTGAGCTCGCCGGCTCGGGCAATCTGTCGATCGCCGCGCTCAGCGTACAGAGCGCCAAGTTCGAGATTGCCGGATCGGGCAATACCAAGGCCGCTGGCACTGCCAAGCAATTGTCGGTCGAACTGGCCGGATCGGGCGATGTCGATGCCGCAGCGCTCAAGGCGGAAGGCGCCGAGGTGTCGATCGCCGGTTCGGGCAGCGTGCGCGCCGAAGTGAACGGACCGGCGCAGATCAATATTCTCGGTTCAGGCGATGTCGATCTTGGCAAGGGCGCGGAGTGCACGACCAGCAAGATGGGATCGGGCGAGGTGCGCTGCGGTAACTGATCTTGCTTCGGGCGCGCGGAAGGTGAATGCCGTGCGGCATGATCCGGCCGCTCGCCCTGCTGCTCCTGTCGCTCGCCGCGCCCGCCGAGCGGCAATATTCGGTTGGCAGCTTCGATCGGCTGCGCGTTGATGGTCCGTTTCGCGTCGTGCTGACCACCGGCCGATCGCCTCGCGCCACGGCGGAAGGCGATCCGCGCGTGACCGACACGATCGATATCCGCGTCGAGGGCAGCACGCTGGTGGTGCGTGCCGGGCTGAGCGGCTGGGGCGAGCAGGCGATGCCGGGCCGCGGCGCCGCGCCACCGCTGATCCGCCTGTCGACCGGTATGATCCGCAGTGCGAGCCTGATCGGCGGCGGCGACGTGACGATCAATGGGGCGCTCAAGGGCCAGCGCATCGATGTGATGTTGACCGGTAGCGGCTCGCTCCAGGCGCGTGCTGTCGATGCCGATCAACTGGTCGCCAGCGCCATCGGGGCGGGGCGCCTGACGCTGGGCGGGCGCGCTGCCAAGGTGCGGCTGTCGACCAACGGCACCGTCGAGCTGCAGGCGGGCGCGTTGATCGCCGGCGATCTGCGGGTGCGCACCGATGGCAATGGCACGCTGGTCGCGCAGGCGCGCTACACGGCGGAAATATTCCCGGCCGGGGTCGGCGCGATCACCGTGTACGGCAAGCCTGCCTGCACGATCCGCGGGGTGCCCGCGGGGCGGGTTAGCTGCGGCGAGATGATGCCGCCCGCTTCCCAGCTAGAGCAGCGCCAGCGCCGATAGCCGGCCGATCAGCCCGGCGGGCATCGCCGCATCGATTTCCGCGCCGACACCGAGATCGGCCGGGGCATCGGCACCCTCGAGATAACGCCAGCCCTGATGCGCGCGTTTGGGCTGGCCCTGCACCAGCACCAGCGCAGGATCGATATGGATCGCCACGCGCCCGCCCTCCGCCTCGCCGAAACCAAGGATGGGGGAGCGCGCGATCAACTGGTGCTTGAGGATCCAGAACATGGAACCTCCGGTGACGTTAGGACCGGCGATTTCTTCATGCCGCTTGGGCAGATAACGCGTGGTGAGAAATACCGGGCCGTCCTGTCCGCGCAGCAGCAGGCGTTCGGCGAGATGCTCGACGCTGGTGGCGCCGAACGCGACTTTGGTCAGATGAAGCGGCATGGTGCGGATGTGGTCAGTGCGGCGCTAGCCGCCAAGCCCCCACAAGGTGGCCAGCCCGAGGAAGGACAGGAATCCCATCACATCGGTGCTGGTGGTCACGAACACGGCAGAGGATACTGCCGGATCGACCCCCGCACGCTCCAGCGTCACCGGCACGAGCACCCCGGCCAGCCCGGCGATCATGTTGTTGATCACCATCGCCAGCGCGATGACGATGGCCAGATCGCCGTTGCCGAACACCAGCCAGGTGCCGCCGCCGATCAGCAAAGCGAGCATCACGCCATTGGCGACGGCGATGCGGAATTCTCGGAGGATCATGCGGGCCGTGTTGCTGCTGGTCAGCTGGTTGGTCGCCAGCGCGCGGACCACCACGGCGAGCGTCTGCGTGCCGGCATTGCCGCCCATGCCCGAGACGATCGGCATCAGCACCGCGAGCAGCGCAAAGCGCGCGATCTGCCCCTGGAACAGCCCGACCACCGAGGCGGCGATCATCGCCGTGCCGAGATTGACCACCAGCCAGGTGATCCGCGTGCGGATCGTCAGGTGCAACGGCTCGTTGATGTCGCCATCGCCGGCGCCGGCGAGGCGCAGCGTATCCTCGCCCGCTTCCTCGGAGATGATGTGGACGATATCGTCGACCGTGATCATGCCGACCAGCCGGCCATTGGGATCGACCACCGCGGCCGAGATCAACGCATATTTCTGGAAGCGCAGCGCAACCTCTTCCTGATCCATATCGACCGGGATCAGGGTCTGCTCGCGCTGCATGACATCGCCGATCGGGATGCTGCGCGGGGTGCGCAGCAGCCACGACAGCTGGCATGTGCCGACCGGCTTGTGCGTGGGATCGACGACGAAGATTTCCCAGAAATCGGTGGTCAGCTCTTCATGCCCGCGCAGATAATCGATCGCGTTGCCCACCGTCCAATGCTCGGGCACCGCGATCAGCTCGCGCTGCATCAGGCGGCCGGCGGATTCCTCGGGGTAGGACAAGGCCTCCTCGATCGCCGCGCGATCATCGGGATCGAGCGCGCGCAGCACGGCACGCTGATCGTCCTCCTCCATATCCTCGATGATCGCGACGGCATCGTCGGTATCGAGTTCGGAAGCGATATCGGCGACTTCGTGCGGCTCGAGCGCATCGATCAGATCCTCGCGGACATAATCGTTCATCTCGGCGAACACATCGCCGTCGAGCAGATCGGTGATCGCCTTGGCCAGATCGGCGCGGCGATCATTGGGCGTCAGCTCGAACAGATCGGCGATGTCGGCCGGGTGCAGCGGCTCGACCAGCGCGCGTGCCGCCTCATTATCGCCGGCCTCGACCGCATCGAGCACGTTGCGCACGAAGGCGGGCTTCAGCCGATCGTCCTCGTCGAGCTGCGTCGCCGCGTCGTGCTGGTCCTGGATCAGGTCGGTCTCGCTCATGAAATGGACCTCCGGCCGATCGAGTGCAGAAAGCGACCCCTAGACCAGCGCTTCCCGCGCGTCATCCCCGCCGCAACATTGCAACTGACCGCCGCCATCGCTACCTCACTGCCTCCCCATTCCAGGAGCCCATCATGGCCGATACTTTCGAAACGCTGACCCTGACGCTCGACACCGGCGAGGTGAAGATCAAGCTGCGCCCCGATCTCGCGCCGCAGCATGTCGCGCGCATCGCCGAGCTGGCCAATGCCGGTTTCTATGATGGCGTGGTGTTTCACCGCGTGATCGCCGGCTTCATGGCGCAGGGCGGCGATCCCACCGGCACCGGCATGCACGGCTCGAAGAACCACCCCAATCTGCCGGCCGAATTCTCCAAGGAGCCGCACAAGCGCGGTGTCGCGTCGATGGCGCGTGCGCAGAGCCCGGATTCGGCCAACAGCCAGTTCTTCATCTGCCTCGATGATGCGCGCTTCCTCGACGGTCAGTATACCGTGTGGGGCGAAGTGACCGAGGGCATGGACGCCGTCGACGCGCTGCCCAAGGGCGAGCCACCGCGCACGCCAGGCAAGATCGTGTCGGCCAAGGCTGAGTAATTGGCGCGCGCTTAGGCGTATATCGTCGGTGCCAAACGGCTTGGTTAGCCGCTTGAATCCGAACCCCCGCCATTGCCGTGGCGGGGGTTCGATCGTTTAGACTGACCCGGTTCCGGGACTCTGCCCCGAGGACCCTGCCGCGAGCCCGACCGTCATCCCAGCGAAAGCTGGGATCTCAAGCGGCTTAGGCGCAGCAGGAGCCGCACGAGACCCCAGCGTGCGCTGGGGTGACGATTGAGGAGAGAGGGCAGTTAAGCGCCGTCAGATCCCCGGATCGGCCACTGCCTCGATCAGCCAGTCATGAAACAGCTTCACCGGCTTTTGCGTAAGCGCGCGGGGGCGGCAGACGAACCAGTAGCTGTACGGACTTTCGACCGGAATATCGAACAGACGTACGAGCCGCTCGTCATGCGCATCGGCGAAATGGCTTTCGTGCATGAAGGCGACGCCCAGACCCTGCGCCGCGGCCTCCAGCATCAGCGCGCCCGAATCGAAATGATCGATCGCCAGCGGCTCCATGTCGCGCAAGCCCGCCGCCTTGCGCCAGGCCGTGAACGTATCCGCCATCTCGCGGTGCACCAGCGCGGTGAGCCCGGCGAGCTGCTCGGGGCGGGTGACCGGATTGGGCCCCTGCAGTAGCGACCTGGCGCCGATGACATAGACCGAATTGCGATCGAGCCGTTTGGCATACAGGCCCGGATCGATCTCGCGCGCCAAGGCGATCACCGCATCGAGCCCGTCGCCGAGCCGCGAGACGCCGTGCCCCGCCGTATCGATATCGAGATGCAGTTCGGGATGTTTCGCACGCAATTCGGGCAGCCGCGGGAACAGCCGCTGCGAGGCGAACAACGGCAGGATGCCCAGCCGCAGCCGCAACACCTCGGTGCCGCTGGTCATCATCTCGACCGCATCGGAGAGGCTGTCGATCGCCGGCGCGATCTGCGCCAGCAGCCGTTCGCCATCCATGTTGAGTACCAGCGCCTGATGGCGACGCTCGAACAGCGGTTTATCGATGAAGCGCTCGAGCGCCTGCACCCGGCGGCTGAGCGCGGGGGGCGACAGCGCCAGCTCCTGCGACGCGGCCTTGATCGAGCCCAGGCGGGCGACCTGCACAAAGGCCTCGATCGCGGTAAGGGGCGGCAATCTACGCATCAAAACTCCATCGGTGTGCAACGCTGTGCGCCGCACCAACCATTTCTGCACCGTAACGATCGTTTGTCCAAGCACGCCTAAGGCCATGATTGCAGCAATTGCAATCGTACCGGATCCTTTCGCACTTGCACAATATGCGTTCGGCCGCCACTTGAGCGGTGCCTTTCAGGCATCCTCTCCTAAAACTTTCAAGGCCGGTTCCCTCGGGAGCCGGCCCTTTTTTTGCTCTGCGCGCCTGGCCAGCGCGGCCTAATCATGCCGCCCGGCTCGTATAAGCGGAACCGGGCCCCTATCTCCCGCGCTGACATACTTCAGCGTTCGAAGAGAGAGTTGATGGCCGACAGCGAAAACCCCGTACGCAAATTGCAGGTAGCCAATGCGCGCCCCGAAGATAGCGGGCGCGGGCTGGCGCATGTGCCGCGGTCCTTGATGGCGGCACTGGCCTTGATCGAAGGCGATGTGATCGAGATCGTCGGCAAATCCAGCACGCCCGCGCGCGCCGTCGCCCCCTATGCCGAGGACGAAGGGCTGGAAATCGTGCGCATCGATGGCCTGCAGCGCGCCAATGCCGGGGTCGGATCGGGTGATTTCGTCGAGGTGCGCAAGGTTGAATCGAAGCCGGCGACGCGCGTCGTATTCGCCCCCGCGCAGCAGAATCTGCGGCTGCAGGGCTCGTCACAGGCGCTCAAGCGCACCTTTCTCGGCCGCCCGCTGACGCAGGGCGACATCGTCGCCACGGCGGGGCAACAGCGCGTCGACAATATGCCGCCGGGCGTGCAGCAATTCCTCCGTGCGCCGGCTTATGCGCTGCAGGAAATCCGCCTTGCGGTGATTTCGACCACGCCGAAGGGCGTCGTGCATGTCGACGAGACGACCGAAATCGAGCTGCGCCCCGAATATGAGGAGCCCAAGGAAGCGCGCCGCGCCGATGTCACCTATGACGATATCGGCGGCATGGCGGGCACGATCGATCAGCTGCGCGAGATGGTCGAACTGCCGCTGCGCTACCCCGAACTGTTTCAGCGGCTCGGCGTCGACCCGCCCAAGGGCGTATTGCTCTATGGCCCGCCGGGCACCGGCAAGACGCGGCTCGCGCGCGCCGTGGCCAATGAATCCGCCGCCGAATTCTTCCTGATCAACGGGCCCGAGATCATGGGCTCGGCCTATGGCGAATCCGAACAGCGGCTGCGCCAGGTGTTCGAGGAAGCGCAGAAGGCGTCCCCCTCGATCGTGTTCATCGACGAGATCGATTCGATCGCGCCCAAGCGCGGGCAGGTGTCGGGCGAAGCGGAAAAGCGGCTGGTCGCGCAATTGCTGACGCTGATGGACGGGCTGGAGGCGCGCGCCAATGTGGTGGTGATCGCGGCCACCAACCGCCCCGAGGCAATCGACGAGGCCCTGCGCCGGCCGGGCCGGTTCGATCGCGAGATCGTCGTCGGCGTGCCCGATGAACGCGGCCGCCGCGAGATTCTGGGCATTCACACGCGCGGCATGCCGCTGGGCGACAAGGTCGATCTGGATGAACTGGCCAGCACGACCTATGGCTTTGTCGGCGCCGATATCGCCGCGCTGGCGCGCGAAGCGGCGATCGAGGCGGTGCGCAAGATCATGCCGCGCATCAACCTGGCCGAAGGCACGATCCCGCCCGAGGTGCTGGACGAACTCGCCGTCACGCGCGAGGATTTCCTCGATGCGCTGAAGCGCGTGCAGCCGAGCGCGATGCGCGAAGTGATGGTCGAGGCGCCCAAGGTGCGGTGGGACGATGTCGGCGGGCTGGACGGCGCGCAGGCGCGGCTCAAGGAAGGCGTGGAACTGCCGCTCAAGGATCCCGACGCGTTCCGCCGGCTGGGCATCCGCCCGGCCAAGGGCTTTCTGCTTTACGGCCCCCCCGGCACCGGCAAGACGCTGCTCGCCAAGGCAGTGGCGCGCGAGGCCAAGGCCAATTTCATCGCCACCAAATCGAGCGACCTGCTGAGCAAATGGTATGGCGAGAGCGAGCAGCAGATTGCGCGCCTGTTCAGCCGCGCGCGGCAAGTGGCGCCGTGCGTGCTGTTCATCGACGAACTCGATTCGCTGGTGCCGACGCGCGGCAGCGGGATGGGCGAGCCACAGGTGACCGAACGCGTGGTCAACACGATCCTGGCCGAGATGGATGGGCTGGAGGAGTTGCAATCGGTCGTCGTGATCGGGGCGACCAACCGGCCCAACCTGATCGATCCGGCGCTGCTGCGGCCGGGCCGGTTCGATGAGCTGATCTATGTCGGGCTGCCCGATGCGCCGGGGCGCGCGCGGATCCTGAAGATCCAGACGGCCAAGATGCCGCTGGCGGACGATGTCGATCTGGAGGCGCTGGCGGCGCGCGCGGATCGCTTTACCGGTGCGGATCTGGGCGATCTGGTGCGGCGCGCCGGGCTGATCGCGCTGCGCCAGTCGCTGTCGGTGGCGCAGGTGACGATGGCGCATTTCGAGGAAGCGCTGACCGACTCGCGGGCCTCGGTGACGCCGGACATGGAGCGCGATTATCAGCAGATCGCCGCGCAACTGAAGCAGGATGCGGCGGCATTGCAGCCGATCGGGTTCGTCTCCCCCGGCCAATTGCGCGCGCGGGAGGCAGGCGGCGCCTGAGCGCCGCTGAGGATAGGCGGTCGCCGGCATAGGTCGGCGACCCTGTCCGGCAGCCGCCGGGAGGATGCTCAGGGCGCCGCGATCCGTGCCGCCGCGGCGCGCAGATCCTCGACAAACCGGGCATATTCCGCGCGTTTGGCCGCCTCGTCGGGCAGGCGCAGCAGGAAGCTCGGATGGACCGTGATCCATGCTTCGCCGCCGCCCTCGGGCAGTTCCAGCGCGCGCCCGCGTTCACGCCCGATCGTCACCACGCGGCCGAACAAGCTGCGCGCCGCGGTCGCGCCCAGCGCCACGGTGACCTGGGGCTTTACCAGCATGCGTTCCTGATCGATCCACCAGCGGCACGCCTCGATCTCGCCCGCGCCGGGTTTTGAATGGATGCGCCGCTTGCCGCGCTGCTCGAATTTGAAATGCTTTACCGCGTTGGTGACATAGACCTGCGCGCGATCGATTCCTGCCTCGGCGATGGCGCGATCGAACACCTGCCCCGCCGGGCCGACGAACGGACGCCCGGCCAGATCCTCCTGATCGCCCGGCTGCTCGCCGACGAACATCAGCCGCGCCGCGACCGGGCCTTCGCCGAACACGGTTTGCGTTGCGGGCTTGTACAACGGGCAGCGCGCGCAGCCCGCCGCCTCGTCGCGGAGCGCCGCCCAGGCCAATTGAATGTTCCCGCCCACCGCGTCGCGCGCCGTGCTGATCATGCCGGCCTCGCGCGCCTGCGCGCCGGCGATCAGCCCCGGGACCAGCGCGGTCTCGGGCATGTTCTTCCAGTAGCGCCGCGGCATTTCCTTGAGCATCGCGCCGACCTTCAGCCGCGCGGGATTGAAGATCGAGGCGTAATAGGTCTTCCACACATCCTCGATCGGGTCGCCGCCCGGCGCATCGCTCTTGGCAGCACCCGGGCCTTCCTCCAGTTTCTTGCCATCCCAGTGGATCGCAATGTCGGGCGTGAGGATCGACCAGTGCATGCTGGCGAAGCGATCGATGAAGAACGCGGCATTGGTGCGCACGATATGGTGATCGGGCTCGAACCAGGCGACGAAGCGCGGGCCGCCGCCATCGTCCAGTTCGCGGAAGCGCACGAAAGCGCGCATCTTGTGGATATCGCGGCGCACGTCCTTGGCCAGCAGATCGAGCCGGCGGAGCAGCGGATCGGCATGGTCCTCCATCAGCTTGGGCTCGGTGCGCAGCCGGGCGAGCAAGGTATAGAGCAGGCTGAAGCGCGTGGGGTCGCGGTGCAGCACGACGCTGCGCGCGAGATCGAGAAAGGCGCGGGGGACGGAGAAGCCGCCCGCCGGCGGGGCGGGGGGCGGGGCGCTGTCGGCGGCGAACAGATCGGTCGGCCCGTCGCCGACCTGCCAGACGACGTCGGACGCGGGGATGGCCTCGGCGGCGAGGCCGCGGGCGGCATCACGCCAGCCGTCGAAATCGTCTTCGTCCGTGAGGGTTACGAGTCTCACCTAAGCGTCACCCCAGCGAACGCTGGGGTCTTTGTGGGGCGAGCGTGGCGCACGCCCCGATGAGATCCCAGCTTTTGCTGGGATGACGGACAAAGGGCTCGCTCACTCGCGCGCGTCGCCGCCCGCCGGCTCGGCCTCGGCGCGTTCCAGTTCCGCGGGCTTGCGCTCCTCGAACACCTGGGCGAGCTTTGCTTCCTCGTCGTCGGAAAGCTCGTCCGCCGCCGCCGGGAACATCTCCTGCTCTTCCTCGTCGATATGATGCTCGTAGCGATGACGCATCTTGTCGAACGTCTTGCGCCATGTGTCGCTGGCCGAATCCAGCTCGGCCATCTCGCCGAAGAAATCGTCGATCTCCTTATGCTCGGAGACCGAGTGGCGCGCATCGTCGCGCAGATCGGGCTTGCCCAGCATCATCGCGTAGAGCGACTCTTCCTCTGCCGCGGCATGCGCCGAGACCTCGATGCGGAACGCCGCGAACAGACGGTCGCGCTCGGCATCGCCCGGCGCGGTGCTGGCGATCTGCACGAGCAATTCGCGGTGGCGATCGTGATCGGCTTTGAGATCGGCGAAGATGCGGGCGTCGGCCATGTCGTGCTCCTGAGGGGTTGGCAGCACAACCGATCTTGCGCGCGCTTGTTTCAGTTGCGACTCGTTTTCACGCAAACAGCTCGAGCTGTTCCTTTTTGGGTGCGATCACCGGGCGCAGATCGGCGCGATCGCTCAGCGCCAGCGGGCGCCAGTCATCGGCGATCAGGAATGGCCGCACCTTGGCGATCGACTGCGTCAGCCGCCCGACATCGGCCAGGCTGAGCCGCCGCCAGCGCCGCGCGGCAAGGATATTGCTCACGGCTTTGACGCCCAGCCCCGGTACGCGCAGCAGCATCTCGCGCGGGGAGCGGTTGACGTCGACCGGGAAGGAGCCGCGGAATTTGAGCGCCCAGGCGAGCTTGGGATCGATATCCAGCGGCAGCATGCCCGTCGCCTGGTCGGTCGCCGCCACCACATCGGCGGGCGTGTAATCGTAGAAGCGCATCAGCCAGTCGGACTGGTACAGGCGATGCTCGCGCATCAGCGGCGGGCGCTTGAGCGGCAGGATCGCGCTGGCATCGGGGATCGGCGAGAAGGCGGAATAATAGACGCGATGCAACCCGAAGCGGTCGTACAGGCCGGAAGCCTTGGTGACGATGTCGCCATCGGTCGCCGCATCCGCGCCGACGATCATCTGCGTCGATTGCCCGGCGGGGGCAAAGCGCGGCGCCGATTTGTAACGCTTCTTGGCATCCGCCGTGTCGATGATCGCGGTCTTCATTTCCTTCATCGCGGTCTCGATCCGGCCTTCGGATTTTTCCGGCGCGAGCCGTTTCAAGCCGCTGGCGGTGGGCAGTTCGACGTTGATCGAGACGCGATCGGCATAAAGGCCGGCCTGATGGACCAGCTCCGGATCGGCGTCGGGGATCGTTTTCAGATGGATATAGCCGCGGAAATGATGATCCTCGCGCAAGCTGCGCGCGACCTCGACGATCTGCTCCATCGTGTAATTGGATGAGCCGATGATGCCGGAGGAGAGAAACAACCCCTCGATATAATTGCGGCGATAGAAAGCGAGCGTGAGATTGACCACTTCGGGCGCGGTAAAGCGCGCGCGGCGCACGTTGCTGCTCTTGCGGTTGATGCAGAAATGGCAATCGAAGATGCAGCTGTTGGTCAGCAGGATCTTGAGCAGGCTGATGCAGCGGCCATCCGGCGCATAAGCGTGGCAGATACCCATGCCGCCATCGGTGGAGCCGATGCCCTTGCCGTCGCGCGAGTTGCGTTTCGAGGTGCCGGAGGACGAGCAGGAAGCATCATATTTGGCCGCATCGGCGAGAATGGCGAGCTTTTGCTGAACGTCGAGTTGGGCCATGCGTTCGGCATATGTTCTTATAGGGGCAATGTCGATAGATCAGGCTCAAGCCGGCCCGGAACGACCGGGCCGGCTTTCATCCATCAGATCATGCCGAAATAGCGCAGCACGGCGACGGCGACGATCAGCACGGTGATGGCGAGAATGATGTTGGCGACATTGAAGCTGCTCTTGGCGACGACGACGCGTTCGTCGGAATTGATCTCGGACATGATGGGACTCCCTGGTGTTTTCAGGCGACAAACAAGCGAGTGGGAAATGTTGTTCCGTGTGGGAAATGAATTGCGCGCTGAAGTAGCAAATGCGTCACGGACTTGTTCCGGGGTCTGCCGTGCCGCTAGGACGCGCACTGCAATGGCGCGTGGCGGAAGCCGCTTGGCAGACCCCGGAACAGATCCGGGGTGACGGGGGATTTATGGAAGTCGATAACCGTACTCGCCTCCCCTATCTCGTGCTCGGCCTGACCTGCCTGTTCGGATATTTCTTCAAGGCGCATTGCGGCATCGGGTGGATCGACGGCATCCAGTATACCAGCGGCTGCTACAGCGATGTGGTGCCGTTCTGGGGGCTGCGCGGGGTGGCCGACGGGGCGGTGCCGTATCTGCAGGCGCGGATGGAATATCCCGTGCTGACCGGCGCGCAGATCTGGATCGAGGGGGGCATTGCGCGCCTGATCGGTGGCGCGGGGGCTAACCCGGCGACCTTTCTGTTCGTCGTCGTGGCGGTCAATAGCGGGCTCGCCTTTGTCATCCTGTGGCTGATGCAGCGCGCCGGCGTGCCGCGGGCGCGGCTGTATGCCTGGTCGGCGGCGCCGCCGTTGATCCTGTATCTCGGGCATAATTGGGATCTGGCGGCGGCGGCGCTGGCGGTTGCGGCGATGCTCGCGGCGCGGCGCGGGGCGGCATTCCGCGCCGTGCAGTTTGCTGCGCTGGGGGCGGCGGCCAAGCTGTTTCCCGTGCTGCTGCTGCCCTTGGTCGGGCTTGGCGCGCTGTTCCGCCGCGATACCGCATGGCGCGATCGCCTCCTCTCCACCGCGCTGCTGGCGCTCACGGCGGTGCTGGCATGGGGCGCGGTCAATCTGCCCGTGGCGCTCGCCGCCTTTACCAACTGGTCCGAATTCTACGCCTTTTCCGGCGCGCGCAGCGGCACGGCGGCATCGGTGTGGGAATTGCTCGCCGCGTTCGGCGTGTGGCAGGCGCCCGTTCCGCTACGCAACGTGGCGAGCTTCGCCGCCTTCATGATCGGCGCGGGTGCGATCGTGCTGCTCGGCTGGCGCCGGCACGGCGACCGGCTGTGGCTGTTGTTCACGCCCGTGCTGGCCTGGTTCCTGCTGACCAACAAAGTCTATTCGCCGCAATTCGATCTGTGGCTCTATCCGTTGCTGGTGCTGACGAGTTATCGCTTATGGCCGCTCGCCTGGTTCGCGCTGGGCGATGTGGCGGCCCATTTCGCCGAATTCTGGTGGTTTGCCGGGATGGAAGGGCGCACCCCCTCCGCCACGATGAACGATATCGCGCTTGCCGCCGCGTTCCGCGGGGCGGCGATGCTGTGGATCATCGTCGCGGCGCTGCGCCAGCCCGCGCCCGATTGGGTCACGCCGCCAGCAGACTCTCCGCGCCACCCAGATCGACCGATACCAATCGGCTGACCCCCTGCTCGATCATCGTCACGCCGAACAGGCGGTGCATGCGGCTCATCGTCACGGCATTGTGCGTGACGATCAGATAGCGCGTCTGCGTCTCGCGCGTCATCGCATCGAGCAATCCGCAGAAGCGCTCGATATTGGCGTCGTCGAGCGGCGCATCGACCTCGTCGAGCACGCAGATCGGCGCGGGATTGGTCAGGAACAGCCCGAAGATCAAAGCGACGGCGGTCAGCGCCTGTTCGCCGCCCGAGAGCAAGGTGAGCGATTGCAGGCGCTTGCCTGGCGGCTGCGCCATGATCTCCAGCCCGGCCTCCAGCGGATCGTCCGAATCGATCAGTTCGAGATGCGCCTGCCCGCCGTTGAACAAGGTGGTGAACAGCCGCTGGAAATGGCCGTTGACCGCCTCGAACGCGGCCAGCAGCCGCTGCCGGCCTTCGCGATTGAGCGTGCCGATCGAGCCGCGCAGCCGGTTGACCGCCAGCCCCAGTTCCTCGCGCTCGGCGGCATTGCCGCTGCTCGCCGATTCCAGCTCGGCCAGCTCGCGTTCGGCGACCAGATTGACCGGGCCGATACGGTCGCGCTCGACCGTCAGCCGGTCATGCGCCTGGTTTTCGTCGGCCGGATTGCCGACGCTATCGATCGCAAAGCCGATCCGCTCGGGCAATACCGGCGCCGGGCATTCAAACCGCTCGCCCGACAGGCGGCCCAGATCGACGCGGCGCAATTCCTGGTTTTCGGCGCGCGCCACGGCGCCGGCGCGAACTTCGCGCGCCGCCGACAATGCCTCATTGGCTTGCCGCGCCACCGCTTCGGTATCGCGCACCAAGGTTTCTGCGGCGCGTTCGGCGGCGTGCGCCGTTTCCGCCTCGGCGCGCGCTGCCTGATGCGTGGCATCCAGCGCCGCGATCGCGGTGTCGATCTGCGCCGGCGTATCGGCCAGCGCCGCCGCCTCCCGCGCGAGCTCCGTATCGCGCTTGTCCATATCGGCAATGCGCCGTGCGGCCTCGCCGGCGCGCGCGCGCCAGCCCTTGGCCTCGCCCGTGCCGCCGGCCAGCCGATCGCGATCCTGCGCCAGCGCACGATCCAGCGCGGTGCGATCGGCGCGCGCGGTGGCCACAGCAGTGCGGCGCCGCTCGGCATCGGCGGAGAGAGCCGCCACGCGGCCACGCGTCGCGCTGCCATCGGGGAGCGCCGCCCTGGCATGGATCGCGGCGTCGAGCTCGGCTTGCGCTTCGGCCAGATCGGCGGCGATCCGGTCACGCCGCGCCTCCAGATCGGCGCGTTGCGTGGCCAGCCGTTCCAGCGCGGCGGCGGCGCGATCCTCCGCTTTGGCGGCCTCGCGTGCTTGCGCCTCGGCGGCGGTCAGCGCCTGCCGCGCGCCGCCGGCACGGTGCTTCGCAGCGGCAATGTCCTGATCGATGCGCGCCAGCGCGGCCTCTGCCGCATCTACACCTGCCGCTGCTGCCGGTCGCTCGGCCGCGATCGCGCGCAGCCGGTTGAGCCGTTCGAGCCGCTCCGCCGCCGCCGCACCGCCCGATTTGGCGATATAGCCATCCCAGCGCCGCAGCACGCCGCCGCGCGTCACCAGCCGCTGCCCGACCGCCAGGGGCTGGCCATCATCCGCATCCGCGACGAACACTTGCGCCAGCCGCCGCGCCAATACGGCGGGGGCTGCGACATGAGCGGCCAGCGCGATCGTGCGCGGTGGGGCAGGGGGATCGCCGGGCAGCGCCGTCGCGCCCCCCCAGAACCGCTCGGTGGCCGCGTCCAGCCCGGCTTCCAGATCATCGCCCAGCGCCGCCGCCAGCGCGCGCTCATATCCGGCATCGGCGCGCAGCTGATCGAGCACGCGCTCGCGCCCGCTATGCTGCGTCGCGCGGGTCAAGGCGGCGGCTTCGCTGTCGAGCGCGGAAAGATCGGCGCGCGCGGCGGCCCGCGCGGATTGCGCGCCGTCGCGTGCCTCGAGCGCGGCGCGCTCCTGCGCCTCCGCCTCGGCGAGCGCCGCGCGTGCCGCCTCGGCATCGTGCAGCGCCTGCGTCCGGCGGGTCGCGGCGTTGTCGCGTTCGGCGGCGAGCGGTGCCGCATCGCCGATCGCTTCGGCCTCGCTCGTCACGCGTGCCAGATCGCGCGCGCTGCGCTCGACGCGCGTGCGCGCCGCGGCCAGCGCGGCTTCCGCCACGCGTGCCTCGGCCGCTTCGCTGGCTTGCGCGGCGAGCGCCTGGGCCAATGCGACCTCGGCATCGCGCGCGGCGCGCTCCGCCACGGCCAGCGCGGCATCCATGCTCGGCAATTGCGCGGTGGCGTCGGCGATGCGCGCCTCCAGCGTTTTGCCATCGGCGGCAAGTCGGGCAAGCGCTTCGGCGGCGTCATGCGCCAGCGCGCCCTCGCGCTGGCGGTCGTCGGCCAGCCGCGTGCGGCTCTCCGCCAGTTCGCGCAGCCGGCGGTCGACCGTCGCGCGCTCGGTGCGCAGCGCGGCCAAGTGATGCCCCGCCTCGCTCGCGCGGTCGCGCGCCGCCAGCGCCGCGGCGCGCGCGCTGGCCAGCTGTTCCGCCGCCTGCTGTTGATAGGCGGCGGCGGCGCGCTGCTGCTCGGCGGTGTCGGCAACGCGCGTCTCCGCCGCCGCTGCCTCGGCCTTGGCGGCATCGGCGGCGGCCGCCGCTTCACGCCAGCGCGCGAAAATCGTTCGCGCTTCGGCCAGCCGGATCTGCTCCGATAGGGCGCGGTAGCGTTCGGCCTGCCGCGCCTGGCGCTTGAGCGCGGCGGCGCGCGCATCCTGATCGGCGATCACGTCATCGAGCCGCAGCAGATTGGCCTCGGTGGCGCGCAGTTTCTGCTCGGCATCCTTTCGCCGCACGTGCAGCCCGGCGATCCCCGCCGCTTCCTCCAGCATCGCGCGCCGTTCGGTCGGCTTGGCCGAGATCACCGCGCTGATCCGCCCCTGGCTGACCAGGGCGGGGGAATGTGCGCCCGTCGCCGCATCGGCGAACAGCAAGGCGACGTCCTTGGCGCGCACATCGCGCCCGTCGATGCGGTAAGCGGAGCCCGCGCCGCGCTCGATCCGGCGTACGATCTCGGTCTCCTCGGCGTCGGCGCCCTCGATCAGCATCGACACTTCGGCGAATTCGCGCGCCGGCCGCGTCGCGGTACCGGCGAAGATCACGTCTTCCATCCCCGCGCCGCGCAGCGACCGCGCAGACGTCTCGCCCATCGTCCAGCGCAGCGCTTCGAGCAGATTGGATTTGCCGCAGCCATTGGGGCCGACGATCCCCGTCAGCCCCGGCTCGATGCGCAGATCCGCCGGATCGACGAAGCTCTTGAAGCCCGACAGGCGGAGCCGCTTGATCTGCACTAGACTCTCGCGCCCTCGCTCAGACGTGAGGCGTCAGGCGCCCGCCGCCTTGAGCAACGGCTCGAGCGTCGACCAGCCAACCGCATCGGCCTTGGTGCCGTTGATCAGGAAGGTCGGCGTGCCGGTCACGCTGCCATCCTGCTGCGCGGCATCGCTGAACTTGGCCAGCGCATCGATCTTGGCCTTGTCGGCCAGGCAGGCGCGCGCCTGCGGCTCGGAAATGCCACGCTGCTTGACGAAATCGATCATGCCCATCTGCTCGGCCAGCGTGGTCAGCTGCTGTGCCGGGGTCTGGTTCTGGAGCTGCGCCTGTACCGCCGAGGACATGCCCTGCAGCTTGTCGAGATAGCTCGACTGGTTCTGGTACATCTGCTCGAGGAGCGGGAAGAACGGCTGCACGCCGGCGCAATTGCCGAGCAGGCCAAGCGCCAGATCGGGCGCGCCGTGGACGAAGAAATCGCGGAATTCGTAACTCACCTTGCCGGTGTTGACGTATTTTTCCGCCAGCGGGCGCATGCCCTCGCGGCCGAACTGGCCGCAGGTCGGGCACGAGCGCGAGCCATATTCGATGAGCTTGATCGGCGCGTTGGGGTTGCCCATGCGATGCCCGCCCTCGGGCGTGGCGACGACGGTTTCTTCCCACGTCTGGCCGGCGGGCGCGGTCACCGCGGCGACCGGCGTGGCGGGGGAATTGGCGGACACGTTGCCGCTGCTGTCATCGCCGCAGGCAGCGAGCGCGAGCGGCAGGAGGAGGCAGGCGATGGGCAGTTTCATGCGGGAATACTCCAAGGGATTATCTGGCGCCGGCGGCACGGAGGATCTTTTCCAGCCCCGCCCAATCGAGCGTGGCATAGGCTTTGCCATTGACCACGAAGGTCGGTGTGCCGCCCGGCTGCGGGGCGGAGGCGGCAGCGATCGCCTTCCAGGAGGCATCGCTCATGCGGGCGATCTGCAGCAACGCAGCGGTGTCATCGAAGCACGCGGTGAGCGCGGCATCGCTCAGCCCGCGCGCCTTGCCGATCTCGGCCAGCCCCGCGCCATAGGCCAGCGCGCGCAGCTTTGCGCCTTGCGGATAGAGCGCCATGCGCGCGGCATTGGGCTGTTCGAAGCGAGTGCCGCGCTCGTACCAGTCTTCCTGCGTTGCGAAGATCCGCTCGCTGGTCGCGGCAAAGCCGGCCGGCCCGGTGCAGCGCGCGATCACCGTCGCGGCGAGATCGAGCCGGTCGCGCGTCGCGTGACGCAGTTCGACACGGGTCGAGCCCGAGCGAATGAACGTATCGCGCAGGGTCGGCGTCGAGGCCTGCGCATACCGTGCGCAATGCGGGCAGGTGTAGCTGAGATATTCGACCAGCTTCACCCTGGCCGCCGGATTGCCGATCACATAGGCGCCGTCGGCGCTGCGCGTGACGGCTTTGCTCCAATCGCGGGGAGCAGGGGCGGCCCCGGCCAGCAGCGGCAGCAGCAGCAACGCGAAAATCAGGCGGATCATTCGTCGTAATGTCCAGTCAGGGGGGCGATACGCGGCGGGCCGCTGGTGGCGGCGACGCCGGCGGCCAGCGCCTCCAGCACCGCTTTCAGTTCCGGATCGGCGATTGTCCGCAGGCTTTCGCCCAGGTCCGCCGGGATCGGCTTGAGCGAGGGGGGCGCGGCGCGGACGCGGGGCGCCGGCACGTCGCCCTGGCGCATCTGCACGCGCGCGATCGCGGCATAGCCGAAGAAGCGATTGACCCGGTCGATGATCTCGGGCGCGATATGCTGCATCATCGTGCCATGCGCGCCGCGCACCACCAGGTTGAGCGTGCCCTCGGCGCGCTTGCCCGGCGGGAAGCGGATCGATTCGGGCGCCGACACGCCGGCATAACGCGGCCCGACGATCTCCGCCCAGCGCGTCACGACCGCGCTCTGCACGAAGCCGAAGCGGCGGAAGGCGGCGCGCCCGGCATCGGGCAGCAACTCGGCCACGCTGCGCGCACGGCCACCGCGCACATGCTCGGGCTTGGGGGGAGGAACGGCGCGCTTGCTCATCTGGGGCTCCATGCCATAGCGGCACCGTGCCCGCAAAGCCCCGATCCATTTCTGCCGTGTTGTTAGCCTGGTATGATGCGCATGCCCGTACCCTGCCGTGGCGCGCGCCGCCGGGGGAGCCGGCACCGGACCCGTATCGCGTGTGGCTGTCCGAAATCATGCTGCAACAGACCACGGTGGCGACGGTGCGCCCCAAGTTCGCGCTGTTCACCGCGCGCTGGCCCGATTTCGCGGCGCTGGCGGCAGCGGACGAAGCCGAGGTGATGACCGCCTGGGCGGGGCTTGGCTATTATGCCCGCGCGCGCAACCTGATCGCCTGCGCCAAGGTCGTCACGGCGCGGCATGGCGGCGCGTTTCCCGGCACCGAGGCGGCGCTGCGCGCGTTGCCCGGCATTGGCGACTATACCGCCGCGGCGATCGCCAGCATCGCCTTCGGGCAGCGCGCGGTGGTGGTCGACGCCAATATCGAGCGCGTCGTCGCGCGGCTGTTCGCGATCGATCAGCCTTTGCCGGCGGCGCGCCCGGCGATCCGCGCCGCCGCCGATCGCATCGTGCCCGACATGCGCTCGGGCGATTTCGCGCAAGGCCTGATGGATTTGGGCTCGGGCATCTGCACGCCGCGCGCGCCCAAATGCCTGGCCTGCCCGCTCAATCACGACTGCGCCGGGTTCGCCAGCGGCGCGCCTGAAGCCTATCCGGTCAAGGCTGCCAAGGCGGCCAAGCCGCAGCGTTATGGCACGATCTTCTGGGCCGAGCGGCAGGGCCAGGTGCTGCTCGTCCGCCGCCCGCCACGCGGGCTGCTCGGCGGCATGCGCGCCTTGCCGACCGGGCCGTGGGCGGACGCCGCGCCGGGGCTGGCGGATCCGCCCACCGCGGCCGACTGGCGCCTGCTTGGTGGCACGGTCGCCCATGTTTTCACGCACTTCCGGCTCGAACTGGCGCTTGCCGTGGGCGTGCTGGACAGGCATTCGAACGCCGGCGAGTGGTGGCCGGTGGCCGAGCTCGATTCGGCCGGGTTGCCGACCGTTTTTGCCAAGGCCGGGGCTGCCATCCGGGCGGCGCTATCAGGAGACTGACATGATACGTTTTAAGCTTTTGGTATCCGCCGGCGCGCTCGCCACCATGCTTGCCGGCGCGGGCCTGGCGCAGCAGGCGGCGCCGCAGGTTCAGACGGCGCCGGCGCCGCAACAGGCCGGGCTCAAGCCGCAACGCGATCCGATAACCGCGGTCCCGTCGCTGCTGCCCACCACGCAGGCGGTGATCGAGGGGTATGTTCGCGACAACAAGATGCCCGGCATCACGGCCGCGTTCGGCGTGGCCGATAGGCCGACGATCTTCCTTTCCGCGGGCAAGATCGCCGACGGCGCCGGCGCGGCCCGCGCCGCGCCGGACAGCCTGTGGCGCGTCTATTCGATGACCAAGCCGATCACCGGCATGGCGGCGATGATGCTGGTCGAGGATGGCAAGATCGGGCTCGACGATCCGGTGAGCAAGTTCATCCCGGCGTTCAAGACCGTGACCGTGATTGATGGGCCGGACAGCCTGAAGAGCCATCCGGCCAAAAACCCGATCACTATCCGCATGCTGCTCACGCACAGCGCCGGGCTCGGCTACAGCACCGTCACCAAGGGCGCGTTGCTCGCGGAATATAACCGGCTCGGCATCAACCCGGCGCAGGTCAACAACCAGTTCGAGGCCGAAGCGCGCAAGAACCGCCCGGCCACGCTGGCGGACTTCGCCGATCGTGTCGCCAGCGTGCCGCTGATGTACGAACCCGGCACCAAATGGAGCTATTCGATCGGGCTCGACGTGATGGGCCGCGTGATCGAAGTGGCCAGCGGCATGAGCTTCGATGGCTTCGTGCAGCAGCGCATCTTCAATCCGCTGGGCATGACATCGAGCTATTGGACGGTGCCGCAGAGCGAGATCCCGCGCTTCGCCACCAATTACGCGTTCACCAAGGCCAGCATGGCGCAGATCAATCCGGCGTTCGATACGTCGAAGATCGACCCCAAGGCGCGCATGCCGCTCGATGCCGCGGCGACGTCGACCTGGCTCAAGAAGCCCAGCTTTCCCTATGGCGGCGCCGGGCTCGTCATGTCGGCGCGCGATTACGACGCGTTCCTGCACATGCTGCAGAATTACGGCACGTTGAACGGCACGCGCGTGATGAAGGAAGAGACGGCCCGGCTCGCCATGTCCAATCTGCTGCCCGCCGGCGTCACCTTCGGTGGCACCGTGGCCAGCACGGGCGGCAATACGGCGGGGCCGAAAATGGGCTTTGGCGCGGGCGGCTCGGTCTATCTCGAGGATTTCGCCGGCGGCGCGAGCAAGGGCACCTATGGCTGGGGCGGGGCGGCCGGCACGGTGGCGTTCGTCGATCCCGCGCGCCGCGTGCGCGGCACGATCATGGTCAATTATTTCCCCGGCGAAACCTATCCGCTGCGCCAGGAAGTGCTGCCCGCCTTCCTCAGCGATCTGGCGCGCTTCCAGAAGTGATCGGTTTCACCGGCAACACGCTCGACCGCGCCGATGACCTGCGCCACGATCCGGCGGCGTTCGCGGCGGCGGCGGGGGACTGGCGGGCACGGTGGCTCAGGCTGGATGGGCTGATGCCCGAAATCGGCGGCGACGGCCGGCTGGTCTGGACCACGCTCGCCGATCTGCCCGACGATGCCGTGCCGATCCTGCTCGGGCTGGCAGAGGGCCGGCCGCATTTTGCCGCGTTCTTGCCTGGCTTCCAGGCGAGCAGCGCGCCGGCGATGCGCAGCCCGGCGCTGATGGCGATGCTCGCCAATCTCGCGCCGGGCGAGGCGGCGATCTATGCCGCCGCGCGCAGCCTGATCGACTGGCATGCGCGGCACGGCTTCTGCGCCAATTGCGGCGCGGCAACGGACATTTATCGCGCCGGCTGGGCGCGCAAATGCCCCAGTTGCGCGGCGGAGCATTTCCCCCGCGTCGATCCGGTGGTGATCATGATCGCCGAACATGATGGCCGTGCGCTGCTCGGGCGCGGCAAGAACTGGCCGGCCGGGCGGTATTCCGCGCTGGCCGGCTTTCTCCAACCCGGCGAATCGGTCGAGGAAGCGGTTGCGCGCGAGATCGAGGAGGAATCGGGCGTGCGGGTGCGCGACGTCCGCTATATCGCCAGCCAGCCCTGGCCATTCCCCTCCTCGCTGATGATCGCCTGCGTCGCAACCGCCGACGACGATGCAATCACGCTCGACACGAACGAGCTGGAAGACGCCATGTGGGTGCCCCGCGCGATGGTCCGCGCGGTGCTGGCGGGCGAGGAGGGGCCATTCCTGCCGCCCCCGCCTTATGCCATCGCCTATACGCTGCTGACCGAGTGGGCGAAGGAGTAGCGGGGAGTCGGACGGCGGCTTTTTTTGTGGAAAGAGGAATGACCACTTTCGGGATCGTGCCATAGGAAGCCGACTGAATGCGCTTCAAATTGCGTCAGCTTTTTGCACCAGCGGATTAAGCGGCTTCTCGCCGTTTTCGGTCAGAAGCGTACGGGCTTACGTAAAAGATGGAAGTAATTGCTAGTACTGATCGGATCTTACATCCGTAGCAGAGATAAAGGCTGGTGATGGCGTCGCTAGGCCAGTCCACGATAGCGATGATACATGATAAGCGCGAAGAATGTTTAGTTCTGCGATAGGTTTATCATTAATAGATAAAGTGTAAACCGAGCGAAAAAAGCGGCTGTCGGCTTGATAATCACGCACCGTCTTCTTTAGTTGCGTCCGTATTGCCGGTTTAGATATTAGACTTTTTCATTGTTGGTGGTCAAGCACGCGCAAAATGCCCTTGCTGTCGCATTCGCTGCGCGCGTTTTGAATGCCCCGCGCGCTATAGCGGTCAACAGCGAACACCCAGAAAAGCCATCCCGCCACCAAGGCATAGAAGATTAATATTCTCATTCCGGCCTCCGCGACGCTTCCGCCCGCCGCTGCCAATCGCCGATCAGTGCCCGCCGCCCGCATGCGCGCCCGCGTCGTCCAGCCGGGCCCGCGGCGGTCGCCCGCGCCGCGCGGGGACGCGTGCCAGCGCCTGGCGCTCGATCTCTTCCAACTCGCTCAGCGTCTCGGCGATCGCCGCGCGCTGGCCCTCGAGCAGGTCGATGCGCTGGCGGCAGCGTTCGGCCAGCGCGCGCATCTGTTCCACATGCTGGGGATCGGCATCGTAGAGATCGAGAAACTCCTCGATATCGCGCAGCGAAAAGCCCAGCCTTTTGCCGCGCAGGATCAGTTGCATGCGCGCGATCTGCTTTTTGGTATAAGCGCGGATCGCGCCGACGCGGCACGGTGTGATCAGCCCCTTATCCTCATAGAAGCGCAACGTGCGCGGCGTGATGCTGAGCATCCGCGCGACTTCGTTGATACCGGTCAGATCCTCGTGCTCGGTCATCCGTCCCCCTGGGCGATGTATCCGCCCCGCTTACCTGCGGGGCGGCTGGCCAGGGTCCGTTGAGGATCGCCTGGCCGGCCATCGTTCTGCCACACGTGTCGCGCATTTCAGCGCGCTGGGGAAGCGCCTTCTTGGGGGCTGTTCGTCGCAAAAGCGCCGCTTCGCCAAATCAGCGTTGTTGACATGCCGGCAAACATTTCTACGGGACACGGTAGATGCCGTATACGTCAACGGGCGGACGCTTTCAGCGCCGCCCCGCCGACGAGAACAGACCGTATCATACGGCGCTGGCATCCAAGATTGTCGTTTTGCCCGGCACGCCCGGGCGGGAGAGGAAGAAAATGTCGCTATTGATTTTCGCCGCATTGCTTGCCGGGCCGACCGGCGCCGCCACCGCGGAAACCGTGCTCGGCCGCTGGAAGACGCAAACGCATAACGCGATCGTCGAGATCAGCCGCTGCGGCCCATCGATCTGCGGCAAGATCCTGAGCTCGGATGCGCTGCGCGCCAATCCGGCAATGAAGGATAGCAAGAACGCCGCCCCCGCGCTGCGCAGCCGCCCGATCCAGGGCATGCAGATGCTCAGCGGCTTCAAGCATGATGGCGATGGCGTGTGGAGCGCCGGCCAGGTCTACAATGCCGAGGACGGCAAGACCTATAGCGGCAAGATCACCCCGCTCGGCGCCAGCCAGCTCAAGCTGCGCGGCTGCGTATTCTTCCCGCTGTGCAAGACCCAGACCTGGACGCGCGTGCGCTAAAGCCGCCGCGTTCCGACCTTTAAAACATCTTCCAGAAAGTCCCCCCAATGTCGTTTCGTACCAAGGCCCCGTTGCTGGCCGTGTCCGCGCTTGTCTCCATGTTCGGTCTGCAGGGTGTGGCGCATGCCAATGCCTTTTATCTCGAGGAGCAGTCCGCGCGCGGCGCCGGCCGCGCCTTTTCGGGTGAAGGCGCCGATACCGGTGCCGATTCGCTGTGGTGGAACCCGGCGGCGATCGCCGGGATCGAGCAGAGCGAAGCGACCATCGCGGCGTCGGCCGTGCTCCCCAAGGGCGATGTGATCGACACCGGCACGCTGATCCGCCGCCCCGGGCAGACGTTTGTGCCGATCACCGGCAACCGCGTGTCGCGCGATCCGATCAACAAGGGCGTGGTGCCCACCGGCGCGTTTGCCTATCGCGTCAACGATCGCATCGCGCTCGGCGTGGCGGTGACCTCGCCGTTCAGCTTCACCACCGATTATGATGGCGACAGCTGGGCGCGCTACAGCGCGGACAAGACCAAGCTGATCACGATCGACATCCAGCCCTCGATCGGCGTGGTGGTGACCGATTGGTTGCGCGTCGGCGGTGCGCTCAACGTCGAATATACCGATGCCACGTTGAGCAACGCGCTGCCCAATATTTTGGCGAGCCAGGCCGATGGCCGGCAGGAGCTGAAGGGCAATGGCTGGGATTTCGGCTGGACCGCGGGCGTGCAGCTGCACAACGATTTCGCCACCGTCGGCATCAGCTACAAATCGAGCATCGAGCATAATCTGAAGGGCGATCTCAACGTCACGGGCCTCGTCGGCCCGCTCGCCGCGGGCAACGAATCGCTCTCGGGCATCAAGGCGCGCTTCAGCACGCCGGGGCAGGTGATCGTCGCCGGTCGCCTCCGCGCAACACAGGCGCTGACGCTCAATGCGCAGGTCGTTGCCTATAGCTGGAGCAAGTTCGACACGATCGATCTCGGCGCGCCGGTCAACCAGCAGATCCCGGAAAACTACCGGGACAGCTGGAGCCTGGCGGGCGGCCTCGATTATGCGCTCAGCCCCAAGGCGACGTTCCGTGCCGGCGTGAAGCGCGCGGTCACGCCGACGCAGGACGGCCAGCGCGATGCGCGCGTGCCGGATGCCAACCGCTGGGTCTACGCCGCCGGTGGCAGCTATCAGCTGACCCCGCGCTTCGGCATCGATGCCGGCGTCAACTATGTCGATTTCAAGGACACGACGATCGACCGCGCGACGATCGCCGCAGGGTCCACGATCATCACCAGCGGCCGGCTGGAAAATGCCAGCGCCGTGGTGCTGTCGCTCGGTGGCCGGGTGAAGTTCTAAATGTAAACGCGTCACCCCGGCGAAAGCCGGGGTCTCGTGCGGCGCTGTCGTGCACAGGCCGCTTGAGATCCCAGCTTGCGCTGGGATGACGTTTCAGAACGGTCGTCAGCCGCGCGCGCGGGCCTGGCGATAGGTGCCCAGCACGCGCACCCATTTCGAATGGAAGCCAAGCTCTTCCAGCGCGCGGTCGAGTCCGGCCTCGCCGGGCCGCCCCTCGACATCGGCATAGAATTCGGTCGCCGCAAAGCTGCCGCCGCGCTGGTAGCTTTCCAGCTTGGTCATGTTGACGCCGTTGGTGGCGAAACCGCCCATCGCCTTGTACAGCGCCGCGGGCACGTTCTTCACCTCGAAGATCAGCGTCGTCATCCACGGGCCATCGCCGACCGCGGCGTGGCCGGCGCGCGCCAGCACGACGAAGCGCGTGGTATTGTGATCGGCATCGGCCAGCCCCTCGGCGAGCAGGTTCAGGCCATAGATTTGCGCCGCCCCCGGCGGCGCCAGCGCCGCCACCTTGGGGTCGGCCAGTTCCGCCACCACCGCCGCCGCGCCCGCCGTATCGGGATAGGCGATCGGCGCGATACCGTGTTCGCGCAGCCAATGGCGGCACTGGCCCAGCGCCTGCGGATGGCTCATCGCCTCGCGCACGTCCTGGCGCGTGCCGACCCCCATCAGCGCATGCTTGATGCCGAGGAAATGTTCGCCGGTGATCACCAGCCCCGATTCGGGCAGCAGGAAATGCATGTCGGCGACGCGGCCGTGCAGCGAATTTTCGATCGGGATGATTGCGCAATCGGCACGGCCGTCGCGCACCGCATCGATCGCGTCGGCGAAATCGAAGCACGGCAGCGGCAGGCCATCGGGGAACGCCGCGACGGCCGCGACATGGCTGTTGGCGCCCGGCGCGCCCTGGAAGGCGACGGCGCGCGCGGGGGCGGCAGCGGCGGCCTCGGTCATGCTGGCCACGATCGGGCGCGCGGGGGCGGCAAAATTCTCCATGAAGGCGGAGCGCTTAAGCGCCGCTTGCGGTGCGGGCAACGCGAATCTAAAGGAAGCCCAGTTTTGCGAACAGGTTGGGGCTGAGGATGGATAATCGGACGAACACGATCGCGGGCTGGGTGTTGGCCGGTATGGGCGCGGCGCTGGGGCTATCGATCGTCGGCGGCATGATGTTCCATGAAGGCGTGCCCGAGAAGTTCGGCTATCCGATCGAGGGCGCCGAAGAAACGGGCGGTGACGCGGGCGCGGCCGAAGTGCCGATCGCGACCTTGCTAGCGACCGCCGACGTCGCCAAGGGCGCGGAAGTATTCAAGAAATGCGCCGCTTGCCACACCATCACGCAGGGCGGGGCCAACGGCATCGGCCCGAACCTGTACGCTACGATGGGTGCGGCGATCGCGCAGGGCAAAGCGGGCTATGCTTTTTCGGACGTGCTGAAAGCCAAGGGCGGCAAATGGGATTTCGAGAATATGAGCGCGTGGCTCACGTCCCCGCGTAAATTCGCTCCCGGCACCAAGATGACCTTTGCCGGGATCGGCAATGGCCAGGATCGCGCCAATGTGATCGCCTATCTCAACGCGCAGGGCTCGAACCTGCCGCTGCCCGCCGCGCCTGCCGCCGGTGCAGCGCCCACGCCCGGCCCGCAGCCCGAGGCGGAAGGCCCGGCCGGTGCGCCGGCCAATCCCGGCGGCAAGGCCGATCCGACCACGGATGATCTCGCCAACAAGGCCGCGCCCGCCACCGGCGCGCCCTCGATCGATCCCGCCGCCGCCGTGCGCGGCGCCAAGGAAGACGCGAAGTAAACCTCAAGCCCCCTCCCCGGAAGGGGAGGGGCGGGCGCGTTAGTCGGCGTCCTCCGCCGTCGCTTCGCGGTAAAACGTCTGCACGACGTCCCACGCTTCGTCCGCCGTTTCGACGAAGGTGAACAGCCCGAGATCGCGCGGCGAAATCACGCCTTCCTCGACCAGCGCCTCGAAATTGACCACGCGGTTCCAGAACTCGCGCCCGAACAGCAGCACGGGGATCGGCTTGATCTTGCCGGTCTGGATCAAGGTCAGCAGTTCGAAGAGTTCGTCGAAGGTGCCGAACCCGCCAGGGAAGGCCGCCAGCGCGCGCGCGCGCAGCAGGAAATGCATCTTGCGCAGCGCGAAATAGTGGAACTGCATGCTCAGATGCGGCGTCACATAGGGATTGGGCGCCTGTTCGTGCGGCAGCACGATATTAAGGCCGATCGATTCCTGCCCCGCATCGTCGGCGCCACGATTGGCCGCTTCCATGATCGACGGGCCACCGCCCGAGCAGACGACGAACTGCCGCTTGCCCGCTTCATCGAGCGGGCATTCGCTTGCTTTATAAGCCAGCGCGCGCGCGACATCGTAATATTTCGATTTGGCCACCAGGCTCTCGGCGATGCGGATCGATTGCTCGGTGCGGCCCTCGGCCTGACGCGCAAGCTCCAGCAAAGCCTGCGCCTTGGCCGGCTCGGGAATGCGCGCCGAGCCGTACATCACGAAGGTCGAGGCGATCTTGGCTTCGTCCAGGATCAGCTCGGGCTTGAGCAGTTCGAGCTGGAAGCGGATCGGGCGCAGATCCTCGCGCAGCAGGAAATCCATGTCCTGGAAAGCAAGGCGGAAGCTTGGGCTCTCGGTTTGCGGGGTATGGACACCGGCGCTGGCGGTCTCGGCATCCTGGCGAGCGCGCGGAAACACGCGCGACGGTACATGTGTGTCGGTCATGCGGCTGCGCCTAGGGCAATTCGGGGTGGGTTTGAACCCCTGGGCGTAATGGTAAGCATTGCCACGGGCCGCCACCCGGGACTGGGTCCGGGGTCCACTGCGCCGTTGGCGCTGTTCTCGATCTGCGACGATTGACCAAGCCGCTTGGTGGACCCCGGACCAAGTCCGGGGTGACGAAGGAGGTCAGCGGCAGAACGTCGCCCGATCATCCTCCAGGTGCAAATGATTGTAATGCGCCGCATTGTAATCGGGGCTCAGCACCGTGCCGTAACGCTTGCACGCCGACCCGCGGATCGTTTGCAGAAAGGCGCGCACCTGCGGATCGCTCGATGCCCAATCCTTCTCGATGCTGATGCGCCGCCCGTCGCGCAGGATGAAGGCGGACACGTCCACGGCATTGCCCGAGGCATGGCCCGACAGCTTCGCCGGGCGCCCCGATCGGCCCACCACGTTGCGGCAGGCATAAGTGCCCATCGTCTCGACCCGCACCACATCGCTGCCCAGCATCTGCCGCGCGGCCGGCGCGATGGCGTTGCGCGCCCAGCCGACGAAGGCGCGCGCCACGCCGCAGCGCATGCCGCGGATGCCGCTGACGGGCAGGCCGATGTCGATCAACTGCACCGCGCCGATCAGGCTGCACCCGCCGCCATAATCGCGATCCGGCAACGGTGAAAACCGAATGCCCGCACGCGACAGATCGGCAAAGCAGGCGCGCGTTTCGGCGGGCGTGGGAATGTTGAGCGTCGGCCGGGATCCCGACGGGCGGGGCGGCGGGCGCTTATCGTCGCGCCCGCAGGCGGCAAGGAACAGGGCAAGCAGAAGTATTACGCGTTTCACCAGCACAAGCGTAGCGGCGTAAAGGTGTGCGCGACACGGTTTTGCGGCGAAGCGTGATTGACACACCGGCTGACGTCTCTAGGACCGGCAACGGGCCACGCGGTCCCAACGCCGCGCGTGCTCTCTGTGAGGAGAGACTACATGACTGACGTACCTGCCGCCCCGGCGATCAAACCGGCGCGCCCCTATTTTTCTTCCGGCCCGTGCGCAAAGCCGCCCGGCTGGTCCCCCGAAAAACTCGCGACGGACGTGCTCGGTCGCTCGCATCGCTCCAAGATCGGCAAGACGCGTCTGGCCTATTGCATCGATCTGATGCGCGAACTGCTCAAGCTGCCCGATACGCACCGCATCGGCATCGTGCCCGGTTCGGATACCGGCGCGTTCGAGATGGCGATGTGGACGATGCTGGGCGCGCGCCCCGTCACCACGCTCGCCTGGGAAAGCTTTGGCGAGGGCTGGGTGACCGATGCGGTCAAGCAGCTCAAGATCGATCCCACCGTGATGCGCGCCGATTATGGCCAGCTGCCTGATCTCGGTGCGGTCGATTGGTCGAACGACGTGTTGTTCACCTGGAACGGCACGACCAGCGGCGTGCGCGTCCCCGATGCCGCATGGATCCCCGCCGACCGCGAGGGGCTGAGCTTCGCCGATGCGACCTCGGGCGTGTTCGCCTACGATATCGACTGGGCGAAGATCGATGTCGCCACGTTCAGCTGGCAGAAGGTGCTGGGCGGCGAGGGCGGCCACGGCGTGCTGATCCTCGGCCCCCGCGCGGTCGAGCGGCTGGAAAGCTATACGCCGGCCTGGCCGCTGCCCAAGGTGTTCCGCCTGGTCGCCAAGGGCAAGCTGACCGAGGGCGTGTTCAAGGGCGAGACGATCAATACGCCGTCGATGCTCGCGGTCGAGGATGCCATTGTCGCGCTGGAATGGGCCAAATCGGTCGGCGGCGCGGACGGGCTGATCGCGCGCAGCGACGCCAATGCCGCGGCGCTCGACAAGATCGTGGCGGAGCGGGATTGGCTGGGGCATCTCGCGGCCGATCCGGCGACGCGCTCGAAGACCAGCGTGTGCCTGACGGTCGAGGGCGCGGACGAAGCGGCGATCAAGGCGTTTGCCGGGCTGCTCGAAAAGGCGGACGCGGCGTATGACATCGCCGGCTACCGCGATGCACCGGCGGGCCTGCGCATCTGGTGCGGCGCGACTGTCGAGACCGCCGATATCGAGGCGCTCGGGCCGTGGCTTGATTGGGCCTATGCGACCGTGATGGCCGAGGCCACCACCGCTTAATGTATCGTCATCCCCGCGCAGGCGGGGATCCATGCCCATTGCCGTCAGCGATTATGGATCCCCGCCTGCGCGGGGATGACGGCTCTTTCCAAGGAACTTCCTATGCCAAAAGTCCTTATCAGCGACGCCATGGACCCCAAAGCCGCGCAGATCTTCCGCGAGCGCGGCGTCGAGGTCGACGAGATCACCGGCAAGACCCCCGACGAACTGATCGCCATCATCGGCGACTATGACGGGCTCGCCATCCGCAGCTCGACCAAGGTGACCAAGGCGATCCTCGCCGCGGCGACCAATCTGAAGGTCATCGGCCGCGCCGGGATCGGCGTCGACAATGTCGATATTCCTGCCGCCTCGGCGCAGGGCGTGGTCGTGATGAACACGCCGTTCGGCAATTCGATCACCACCGCCGAACATGCCATCGCCTTGATGTTCGCGCTCGCCCGCCAGCTGCCCGAGGCCGATGCCTCGACCCAGGCCGGCAAGTGGGAAAAGAACCGCTTCATGGGCGTCGAATTGACCAGCAAGACGCTGGGGCTGATCGGCGCGGGCAATATCGGCTCGATCGTCGCTGATCGCGCTTTGGGCCTTAAGATGAAGGTCGTCGCGTTCGATCCGTTCCTGTCGCCGGAGCGCGCGCTGGAACTGGGCATCGAAAAGGTCGAGCTGGACGAACTGCTCGCCCGCGCCGATTTCATCACGCTGCACACGCCGCTGACCGATCAGACGCGCAACATCCTGTCGGCCGAGGCTTTGGCCAAGACCAAGCAGGGCGTGCGCATCATCAATTGCGCGCGCGGCGGGCTGATCGACGAGGCGGCGCTGAAGGCCGGGCTCGATTCGGGCCATATCGGTGGCGCGGCACTCGACGTGTTCGTGCAAGAGCCGGCCAAGGAATCGCCGCTGTTCGGCACGCCCAATTTCGTCTCGACGCCGCATCTCGGCGCCTCGACCAGCGAAGCGCAGGTCAATGTGGCGATCCAGGTCGCCGAGCAGATGGCGGATTATCTGATGTCCGGCGGGGTGACCAACGCGCTCAACGTGCCGTCGCTGTCGGCCGAGGAAGCGCCGCGGCTGAAGCCGTATATGGCGCTGGCCGAGAAATTGGGCTCGCTGGTGGGTCAGCTGACGCATGGCGCGATCGGGCGGATCTCGATCCATTCGGAAGGCGCCGCCGCCGAGCTCAACCAGAAGCCGATGGTGTCTGCCGTGCTGGCCGGGTTCCTGCGCACGCAGACCGACACGGTCAACATGGTCAACGCGCCGCTCTTGGCCAAGGAACGCGGCATCGAGGTGCGCGAAGTGCGCACCGAGCGCGAGGGCGATTACCACACGCTGCTGCGCGTCTCGGTCAAGACCGATGCCGGCGAGCGTTCGGTCGCGGGCACGCTGTTCGGTCCAAGTGATGCAGTGGGGGCCGCGCCGCGGCTGGTCGAACTGTTCGGGATCAAGGTCGAGGCGGATTTGGCGGGGCATATGCTGTATGTCGTCAACGAGGATGCGCCGGGCTTTATCGGGCGATTGGGCTCGCTGCTCGGCGAGCAGGGCGTCAACATCGGCACCTTCCATCTCGGCCGGCGCTCCGCCGGCGGCGAGGCGGTGTTGCTGCTGTCGGTCGACGAGCCGGTGACCGCAGAGCTGCTGGGCAAGGTCCGCGCGCTCGCCGGCGTGCGCACGGCGATGGGGCTGAGCTTCTGAGCTCATCTTTGCTAGGCCTTAGCCAAGCGAAACCCTCCGTCACCCCGGACTTGTTCCGGGGTCTACCATTCCGCATTTCCCGAAGCCGGAGAGCTTGCGGAGCAGTGGACCCCGGAACGAGTCCGGGGTGACGAGGGAGCTGGCGGCACCCTTCAAAGGGCGGGTACAGGCTGGTCGAATGCGCTGCGCTTTGCCATAGGCCCCATATATGACCGCTTTACTCCCCGAAGGTTTCCGAGACCGCCTGCCGCCGTTCGCCGATGCCGCCGCGCGGCTTGAGGCGGCGATCCTGGGCGCGGCGTACGCGCATGGCTATGAGCGCACCGATCCCGCGCTTGCCGAATTCGAATCCGGCCTTGCCGGGCGGCTCAAGGCGGCGCGCGCGCAGGATGCCGTGCGCTTCGTCGATCCGGTCAGCCAGGCGACGCTTGCCATCCGCCCCGATATGACCGCGCAGATCGGCCGCATTGCCGCCACGCGCATGGGGCATCATCCCCGCCCGGTGCGGCTGTCCTATGCCGGCCCGGTGCTGAAATTGCGCGCCTCGCAGCTCAGCCCGGAGCGCGAGCTGCGCCAGATCGGCTGCGAGCTGATCGGGCTTGATACCGTCCCCGCCGCGGTCGAGGTGGTGCGTGTCGCGGTCGAGGCGCTGGAGGCGGCGGGCGTCACCGGCGTGTCGATCGATTTCACCCTGCCCGATCTGGTCGCCACGCTGGCGGCCGGCCCGCTGCCGCTCGACGCCGCGCTGGTGCCGACCGTGCGCGACCGGCTCGATGCCAAGGATGCCGGCGGTGTGGCGGAAATCGCCCCGGCCTATCTGCCGCTGATCGAGGCGGCGGGGCCGTTCGACATGGCGCATGACCGGCTCTGCGCACTGGACGCCAAGGGCGCGCTGACCTCGCGGCTCGATGGGCTGTGGCGCATTGCCGAGAGCGTTCGCGGGCGCGTCGCGCTGACGCTCGATCCGACCGAGCGGCACGGTTTCGAATATCAGACCTGGCTGGGCTTTTCGATCTTCGCCGATGGCGTGCGGGGAGAAATCGGCCGCGGCGGCAGCTACACCATCGTGCACGAAGATGGCGCCGAGGAAGCCGCAGTGGGCTTCTCGCTGTTTGCCGACGCGATCGTCGCCGCCGGGCTGGGCGATATCGAGCGCCGGCGGCTGTTCGTGCCGCTGGGCACGGATCCGGCGCTGGCCGCCGCCAAGCGAGCCGAGGGCTGGGTCACCGTCGCCGCGCTGGAAGCGGGCGATACGCCGGAGGCGCAGCTGTGCACGCATGTGTTGGTCAACGGTAAGGAGCGAGGGATTTAGCGATGCGAGACACGGAGCCCTGTTCGCCTTACCTTGCCCGATCGAGCAGCTGCCGTGCGATGAGCGCCGTCGGCCATGGGGAATTTCCAGCCCGCTGCCAAGTTGAACAAGTTTTTGCAACTTGGTCGAACACTAGAATTACATGCCGGACTCCCATTTTACCTTGAACAATGCCTTCGTGGCGCGGAAGCGTCCCTGATCGTCGACTGCGGCAAGGTACCGGGCGCGGGCCAAGGCTAGTTGGCATATCTTCCTGTCCAACACGGCTGACCCGCTCGATTTTTCTATCGAGCAACTCGTTGGGCGACCCGTATCAGCAACATCTAAAGCAACAACGACGCCCCCTGCTGCATCCATGGTTGATGAGGGCAAGTCAGCAGCCGACACCCAGTCTGTGGGCGAGATTGGCGTGGCGCCACCGGAATAACTATCGACCGGCAAGATCCGCCACCGGGCGATCACGGCCGCTTCACTAGCTACAGGCTTGCCGTGTTTCAGAGTAGGCGCAAACAACCCTCGCTGCGCAATCACGGCGCAACTGGCACGCTTCAGTAAAGCAAGCTTGCCGCCGGGTTCTGCGACGCACCTGTCGATGGTGCCGTCGTCTCGAATATATAGGGTGACCGGGACGTCGCCCTCGATCCCCGCTGCGAGCGCCGCAGCTGGATAATCAGCCCGCAGCATCGAAAAGTAGGGTTTCTCGGCAAGAGCAGGCGTCGAGAATGCCATGGCAAGCGTTATTGAGGCAAGCCGTAAATGAGTTCGACGGATCTTCACCCGTGCTGATCCTTTCGTTTGCTGATCAAGGCGAATGCCACCATTTCATAGTACCTGTGCTTAATTAACTTGCGATTGCTTCAACTTCAACTGCTCACTAGGCCGCCCGAACTTAGGAGTATGAGCGTGAACGAACGCCGTGAAGCCGGCCTACGCCGACGCCTTGCGATCGCGCGGCGCTCGTCACCCAACTGCGCGGGATTGTCGCGTACGTGCTGCAATGGTCAAGCCGGTGTGGCGCGATCTCCATGCGTTGCGCAAGGCGAGCAAGCGCATCCTATTGGACTGCGCGATCGTCGTGGGCGGGGGGCGATCTAGCCCCGCCGGCTGTTCGTGCCCTTCGCCATCGATGTAGCGCTTGCGGCGCGGATGCGCGTGAGGGCTGGATCACCGACGCGGCATTGGAAGCGGGCGCAGCTGTGCACGCATGTGCTCGACGGCGGCGCGGCATATCGACATAATTGGCGCCGAACATTGGGGAGCAGGATGATGCCGTTTTCGCTTTTTGATGCCGTAGTGCCGTCGAACCTGCAGATATTGGCGGCGGTCGATGCCTTGCTCGACAAGGCCGCGGCCTTTTGCGCCGAACGCGGCACGACGGAAGCAGATCTGATCGACACGCGCCTGGCACCCGACATGCTGCCCTTCGGCTACCAGGTAAAGTCCTGCGCGGTGCATTCCGTCGGCGGGATCGAAGGCGTGCAGGCGGGCAGCTTCTCGCCCGACATGGCGCCGTGGCCGACGGATTTTGCCGGTCTGCACCGCGTCGTGCAGACGGCGATCGCCAGCCTCAACGCGCTGGACCGCGATGCCGTGGATGCGCTGGCCGAAGGCGATACGCAGTTTGCGTTCGGGGAAACCAGAATGCCGTTCACCGGGGCGAATTTCCTGCTCTCTTTTTCGCAGCCCAACTTCTATTTTCACGCCAGCACCGCCTATGCGATCCTGCGGGCGCAGGGCGTAAAGCTCGGCAAGCGCGATTTCCTCGGGATGCCGAGGATCAAGCGCTAGCGCCGACCGGGGCGGCAGTCGGATGCCTGGCCCCGTTCCCTTCAGGTCGCTGCAATAAACTGGACCACCCGCGCGCTGCGCATTAGGGCTGCACCGAAAATGTAACAGTGGGTGCGAAGACCTTGGCGAACGTAGCAGTGATCGGCGCCCAATGGGGCGATGAGGGCAAGGGCAAGATCGTCGACTGGCTGGCCGAGCGGGCCGATGTCGTCGTGCGCTTCCAGGGCGGGCATAATGCCGGCCATACGCTCGTCGTCGGCGAGAAGGTCTACAAGCTGTCGCTGCTGCCCTCGGGGATCGTGCGTGGCACGCCGTCGGTGATCGGCAATGGCGTGGTGCTCGATCCCTGGGCGCTCAAGGCCGAGGTCGAGAAACTGGCCGGGCAGGGCGTGTCGATCACGCCCGATACGCTGATGATCGCCGATAATTGCGCGCTGATCCTGCCCTTCCACCGCGATCTCGATTCGCTGCGCGAGGATGCCTCGGGCGCGGGCAAGATCGGCACCACGCGGCGCGGCATCGGCCCGGCCTATGAGGACAAGGTCGGCCGGCGCGCGCTCCGCGTGTGCGATCTGGCGCATCTGGATGCGCTCGATGCACAGCTCGATCGGCTCACCGCGCATCACGATGCGCTGCGCGCTGGCTTTGGCGAGCCGCCGATCGATCGCGCCGCGCTGATCGCCGAATTGCGTGAGATTGCCGGCTTCGTGCTGCAATTTGCCAAGCCGGTATGGCGTGATCTCAATGCGCAGCGCGCGGCGGGCAAGCGCATCCTGTTCGAAGGCGCGCAGGGCGTGCTGCTCGATGTCGATCACGGCACCTATCCGTTCGTCACCTCGTCCAACACGATTTCGGGCACCGCCGCGGGTGGCTCCGGCCTGGGGCCAAGCGCGGTCGGCTTCGTGCTCGGCATCACCAAGGCCTATACCACGCGGGTCGGATCGGGGCCGTTCCCGACCGAGCTCGAGGATGAAACCGGTGAGCGGCTGGGCCAGCGCGGGCATGAATTCGGCACGGTCACCGGGCGCAAGCGCCGCTGCGGCTGGTTCGATGCGGTGCTGGTGCGGCAATCGGCGGCGGTCGGCGGGATCACCGGGATCGCGCTGACCAAGATCGACGTGCTCGATGGCTTCGATGAAATCCGCATCTGCACCGGCTATACGCTGGATGGCGAGACGCTGGATTATTTCCCCGCGCACGCCGCCGATCAGGCCAAGGTCGTGCCGGTGTACGAGACGATGAAGGGCTGGCACGAATCGACCGCCGGCGCGCGCAGCTGGGCCGATCTGCCCGGGCAGGCCATCAAATATATCCGTCGGATCGAGGAATTGATCCGCTGCCCGGTGGCACTGGTATCTACCAGCCCCGAGCGCGAAGACACGATTCTGGTGCGCGATCCCTTCGCCGACTGACAAAAAAAGGGGCCGCGACACGCGTCGCGGCCCCTTTTTTTCAAAACCGGCTGAATCAGCGCGGCTTCTTTTTCTTGCTCTTCGACTGCGTGCCGTCGGTGGTCATCGGCTCCGTCGTCGTCGCGGTATCGACTGTCGTGGTATCGGTCGTCATGGTCGTCGGCGCTGCCGGATCCGCGGTCGTTGTCGTTGCCGTGGTGCCGGTCGTCGTCGAGGTCGTCGTGTCGCCTGGCATCGCCGTGGTCGGCGGCGTCTGGCCTGGGGCAGTCTGGCCCATGGTCTGGCCCGGTGCCGACTGCACCGGTGCGGTGGTCTGAGCGATCGCTGCAGTCGAAAGGCCAAGGGCGGCAACGCCAATCAGGGTCTTGATATGCATAAATATTCTCCTGCCTGTTTAATCAGGTCGGAGCAAGAACGCCTTGATCGGCAGAAAAGACGCTCGGTTTATCTTTGTTAACCAACCGTTCGTCTGCTCGTCGCCGCTTTTCAGCCACATTGTGCCCGGTGCAGCAGCTTTTGATCTGCCAAGACCAGCGCCATCATTGCCTCGACCACCGGCGCACCGCGAATGCCGACGCACGGATCATGGCGGCCCTTGGTCATGATCTCGGTCGCCGCACCTTCGCGGTCGATCGTCTCGACCGGCGTCAGGATCGAGCTGGTCGGCTTGAACGCGACGCGCAGCGTCACCGGCTGGCCGGTGGAAATTCCCCCGGCGATGCCGCCGGCATGGTTGGCGAGGAACTGCGGCCCATCCGCGCCGGGGCGCATGGCATCGGCATTATCCTCACCGCGCAGGCGCGCCGCGGCAAAGCCGTCGCCAATTTCGACCCCCTTCACCGCATTGATGCTCATGCACGCGGCGGCGAGCTCGCTATCGAGCTTGGCGTAGAGCGGCGCGCCCCAGCCGGCGGGAACGCCCACCGCTTCGCAGGCGATGACGGCGCCAAGCGAGGAGCCGCTCTTGCGCGCGGCATCGATCATGCCTTCCCAGCGCTGCGCAGCGGCGGCATCAGGGCAGAAGAACGGATTCAGGTCGATCTGTTCGGGATCGAAATTGGCGAGGTCGATCGCATCCCCGCCGATCGCTTCCACCCAGGCGCGGACCCGCACCTCGGGGATGACCAGCCGCGCCACCGCGCCGGCAGCAACCCGCGCCGCCGTCTCGCGCGCGGAGGAGCGCCCGCCGCCGCGATAATCGCGAAAGCCGTATTTGGCGTCATAGGCGTAATCGGCATGACCGGGGCGATAGGCCTGGGCGACTTCGGAATAGTCGTTCGATCGCTGATCGACATTCTCGATCATGAGGCTGATCGGCGTGCCGGTCGTGCGGCCCTCGAACGTGCCGGAAAGGATGCGGACCTGATCCGGCTCCTGCCGCTGTGTGGTAAAGCGCGACGTGCCCGGGCGGCGCTTGTCCAGCAACGGCTGGATGTCCGCCTCGCTCAACAACAGGCCGGGCGGGCAGCCATCGACCACCGCACCCAATGCGGGTCCATGGCTTTCGCCCCAAGTGGTAAATCGGAAGACGCGACCGAACGTGTTGTAGCTCATGCAGCGACCGAGCGCCGATTACCATGCGCACCGACGCCAGCGAGCATCCCAGAAATCGACAGGTCCTCATCGAGTTCGTCCCAATGTAAACCGGACGGGGACAGTTCGACGGCGTTCAACGCATCGGTTTTCGCGCCAAACAGCCTTGGATACCAAGCCAGCGGCATGCCCAATACGCGCCCGTCCGACAGATCAACCCACATGGTCGATTCATCGAACCGGACGGCGGTGGGGCTAACAAAAGTGTCCATGCCAAGCTTCCTGGATTTCTGTTCGCCGTGCCCTGATAATGAGCACGACGATCGCTAGATCGCGGCTGTTCAGGCCGCGATTGTACGCCAACTCGATTTCGTCACCAACCCAGAACTTGGCGTCGCTGCCATTGCCCTTGACGTGGATGTGAACCGGCTCGCGCGGACTGCCTTCGAAGGAGAAGAAGTGAAAGCGAAAGCCGCGGTCTTTGAAAACAAGCGGCGTCGCATCACACCAGCGCGATATCCGGGGCGTCCTCCGCCTTCATGCCGATTACGTTATAGCCGGCATCCACATGATGCGTCTCGCCCGTCACGCCGCTGGCCAGATCGCTGAGTAGATACAGCCCGGCGCCACCGACATCGTCGATCGTCACGTTACGCTTCAAGGGCGAATTGAGCTCGTTCCATTTCAGGATCAGGCGGAAATCGCCGATCCCGCTCGCCGCCAGCGTCTTGATCGGGCCGGCCGAGATGGCGTTGACACGGATATTGTCGCGGCCGAGATCGACCGCGAGATATTGCACGCTGGTCTCCAGCGCCGCCTTGGCCACGCCCATCACGTTATAATGCGGGATGACCTTTTCCGCGCCGTAATAGCTCAGCGTCAGCAGCGATCCGCCCTCGCTCATCATCGCCGAGGCGCGCTTGGCCACCGCGACGAACGAATAGACCGAGATGTTCATGGTCATCAGGAAATTGTCGAGGCTGGTATCGACATAGCCGCCGCGCAGCTCGTTCTTGTCCGAAAAGCCGATCGCATGGACGACGAAGTCGATCGTCGGCCAGCGGTCGGCCAGCGTGGCGAAGCAGCGATCGAGATCATCCATATCGGCCACGTCGCACGGGATGAGGAAATCCTGCCCGAGCTGCGCGGCCAGCGGTCGCACGCGCTTCTCGAGCGCCTCGCCCTGATAACTGAACGCCAGTTCGGCGCCGTGTTCCGCCAGCTTCTGGGCGATCCCCCAGGCGAGCGACTTATCGTTGGCGAGCCCCATGATCAGCCCGCGCTTACCTTGCATCAATCCGTTCACGCCGTTGCCGCCTTCCGCACTCTAGCCCATCGGGGCATTCGTAGCCGGGCTCTGTACGCTGGGTTCGGGGGGTTCCGCCAGTGCCGCGTTGAGATAGGCACCGAAAACCAACCCAAGCCCGATCAGATAGAAGAACAACAGCATCACCACGACGCCGGCCAGGCTGCCATAAGTCATGCCATAACCGCCAAGCAATTCGAGGACGAACGGCAGCCCCGCCGTCATGCTCACCCACCAGCCTGCCGTAAACAACGCGCCGGGCCATTTCGGGCATTTGCTGGCGCGATATTTGGACGGCGTCACCGAATAAAACAGCATGTAGAGCGCGCCGAACATGACCAGACCGGGAATGATCCGCGACAAGCCGACCCAGCCGGCAATATCCTGCGCGAACGGCAGCAGGCGATAGATGAACTGTTCGGCCGCCACCAGAATGCCCTGAATAACGAACGAGATCAGCGCGAGGATCACCGATGCGACGATCGCCAGGCTGAGCCCCAGCCGCGCGCGCCACATTGGCGAACTGCTGACCGTGCCATACGCCTGGCGGAAAATATCCCGGATCGTCTCGACGAAACTGCCCACCGTCCACAACCCGACCAGCGCGCCAAGCCAGAGCAGCGACCCGGTCCGCGCCTTGAGCACCTCGCTGATCGGCTTGCGCAGCAGATCGCCGACATCGGGCGGCAGGACGTGCAGGAAGGAGCTGACGGCACGCTGCGTCTCCTCGCTCTGCCCAAACAGCGACAGCACGGCGGCGGCGACGATGAAGAATGGAAACACAGTCATCAGCGTCAGATAGGCAAGATTGCCCGCATACATGAAGCCGTTGGTATAGACGCCAATGCCGGCGCGCTTGAACGTCCGCCAGGCATAAGCGAACGGTTTGACCGCCGGCGGTGCGGCATCGGGGTTGCCCCCCGCCTCGCCATGCAGGGCACGATATTCGGGCGAGGCGGGGGAAATACTGGTCACATGCGGTCAGACGCCCAGATTGGCGCGCGGGTTCCGTGGATCGTTCCAGCCACGGACGAATTCGGCCAGCGCCGTGTCCTCGGCTGGCAGATCGACCATGAGCGTTACGAGCTGATCGCCCCGCGTGCCATCCTTGCGGTGAAATCCCCGGCCGCGCAGCCGCAGCGTCTTGCCCGAACTCGAACCGGCAGGCACGGTCAGCTTCACCGCCCCGTCGACCGTCGGCACCGGCACGCCGGCACCGAGCACCGCTTCGGCAAGCGTCACCGGCAGATCGAGCCGCACGTCATCGCCATCGCGCGTGAAGAAGCGGTGCGGCTGCAGATTGATCGTCAGGATGGCGTCGCCATTGCCGCCGGGGCCGGGGTCACCCTTGCCCGATAGCCGCATCTGCGTGCCGCTTTCGAAGCCCGCCGGCAGCTTGATATCGATCGTCTTGCCGTCGGCCAGCGTCACCCGCTGTGCGGCCAGCGTTGCCGCATCCGTGAACGGCACATTCAATTTGTACGCGACATTGCCGCCCTTGGGCTGCGGCCGGCGCCCGAACCCGCCAAAGCCGCCGCCGCCTTGGCGGCCGCCAAACAGCCCCTCGAACAGATCGTTGACATCGGCTGACTGGCCACCCCCGAAATTGCCGCCCTGAAAACCGCCCGGCGCGCCGCCGCCTTGCCCGAAGCCGAATGGCGCGGCCGGATTGCCATCGCCATCGATCTCGCCGCGATCGAAGCGCGCGCGTTTGTCCTTGTCGGTCAGCAGGTCATAGGCCTGCGTCGCCTGACTGAACTTCTCGGTCGCCTTGGGATTGTCCTTGTTGCGATCGGGATGCAGTTCTTTGGCGAGCTTGCGATACGCCTTCTTGATGTCGGCCTCGCTGGCGGTGCGTTCGACGCCGAGCGTTTTGTAGGGATCGGCCACGTGTTTCCTCTGGTCGGTTGATTTGCCTCTATTTGGGGGATCGAACGGGTGAGTGCAAACCCCCGCCCCAATAACGTCATCCCGAACGTGTTTGAGCATGACGTGCGAGAGGATCAGGCCACCAGCACCGGTGCCACGTCCACGCTCACTTCCATCTTCTGCGCGCCCGATCCCAGCACCACGCCGTCGATCGGCGCGATCTCGGCATAATCGCGGCCGATCGCCATGACGATATGATCGCCCGCCATCCAGATGCCGTTGGTGGGATCGACGCCGACCCAGCCGAGCGTATCGCCGCACCACAGCAACACCCAGGCATGAGTCGCATCCGCGCCAACGAGCCGTTCTTCGCCGGGCGGCGGCAAGGTGCGGATGTAGCCCGAGGCATAGGCCGCGGGCAGGCCCGCGGCGCGCAGGCCGGTGATCATGATCTGCGCGAAATCCTGGCACACCCCGCCGCGCTTGACGAATGCGTCGTGCGGCGGCGTATCGACCAGGGTCGCTTCGGTATCGAAGGCAAACTCGCCCTGGATGCGGCGCGCCAGCCCGATCGCCGCATCGAGGCAGCGGCGACCGGGGGCGAGCTCCTCGGCGCACCACTCGGCAATGTCGCGATCGAGCGGGATGAGCGGGGAAGGGAATAGGTAGCCCGCTGGGCCGGCGGCGGAGGGATCGCGGCTGGCGCGCGCCGCGGCGGCGATCTCGCCCAACATGGGGTCGGTCGCGGCGGGCATCGGCACCGGGCGATCGACCAGGATGCGCGACACGCTTTCGATGACCAGATGGCGCACCGGTTCCTCGATCACCAGCCGCGTGACATTGGCGAGCCCGGCTTCCGCGCGCGCCGGCGCGGTGCGGCCGGAGGGCGATACGGTGAGGTGATAATCCTGCAGGCTCTGGCCGGACCAGTGGATCGGCTTCAGCCGCAGGTTGCAGCGCGCGAAATCCACTTTGCGGCCATAATCGAAGCGCGTGATGTGGCGGATGTCGTAGATCATGCCAGCGTCATTCCCGCCGCGCGCAGCGGCTCGGCCCCCTGCAGGAAATAGCGCCGCGCCACGGCGTTGGACAGCGCGAACAGGCGGCGCTCGATATCGCCCAGGATCGCCGCATCCAGGCCGGCCGCGGTCGCGGTCGAGACGATCGCCACCAATCCGGCGGCATGCGCCTGTTGCGGCTCGTCCATGCCGTCATCCCCCAGCACCGGCAGCGCCTTCATATGCGCGCAGATCGCGTCGATCTGGAACGCCAGCGCGCGGGGATTGCCGGGATCGAGCGCGACGAGATCGACCACGGGCACGCGCGCGATGCCGGTCAGATAGCGCTGGCGATAGCTGATCTGGCTGTCGGCGAGATCGAGCAAGGTCGAGAGATCGTCCGCGCTCGCGCCGGGCAGGCCGAGCGACCACACCGCGCGCGTTACCACCAGGGCGCGCTCGATGCGGCGGCCGAGATCATGAAAGCGCCACGCCGCGGTGCGCCCCATATGTTCCGCGGCCAGCCCAGACAATGCGGCATAGCGGCGCTGCAGCGATCCCGCGCGATCGAGCATCCCGCCGCGCGTCGGCATCGGCGCGTCGAGCAGGCGGATCACATCGGCGGACAGCCGATCGCGCGACCCTTGGCCGATGCCGCGCGCCATGCCGTTGAGCCAGCGCACGCTGTTCCATTGCGCGTCCGCCTCCAGCGCGGTGCGCGCAACCTGCATCAGATCGCTGCGACGGAGCGATGCAGGGTGCGGCGCGGCCCCGGCATTGGTCACCAGGGCGACCAATTTGGCCACTGTACCCGAAGACAGTGCCGCGCCTGCATCGGCGTCGATCGAATTGCCCAGCATCACGCGGATCACGCCGAGCAGCGCCTCGCCGCGTTCGAGATAACGGCCCAGCCAGAAGAAATTATCCGCCACGCGGCTCGGCAGCGTGCCGGGATTGCGGCGGATATGCACCGAGTCGGTCGCGGGGAGCAGCGACACCTGCTCCACCGCTTCCGCACCGTGGATCACCACATCGGCCGACCAGCTGCCTTCGCCCATCACATTGGCGCGTGGATCGCTATCGTCGCCGATCCGCGCGAAGCCGCCGGGCAGGATCGTCCAGCTGCCATCGCTGCCGCGCGCGGCGAATACCCGCAGCGTGAAGGGGCGCGCCACTAAACGGTCCTCGGCCACCACCGGCATGGTGGATAGCCGCACGATTTCCTGCCCGACATAATCTTCGGGCCGCCGCGTCATGTCGGCGAGCAGCTGATCGCGCGCGGCGCCGGCAATGTCGCAGCCGTGCAGCGGGACGCCGCCGGGCAGGCCGAGCGGTGCTACGCCGAACGCCGGGCCGATCAGCATGGCATCCAGATCCTCGCGCACGGCCCCATGCGCGGCATCCTGCCCGCACCACCAGGTGGCGATATTGGGCAGCAACAGATCCTGCCCCGTCAGCCGCATGGCGAGCCCGGGCAGGAACGCGCCGAATGCCGCGGATTCGAGCACGCCGGCGCCCGGCGCGTTGGCGATCACCACTTCGCCCGCCGCCATCGCGTCGATCAAGCCGGGCACGCCGATGCGCGAGTGCGAATCGAACGCGAGGGGATCGAGCATCCGCGGGTCGGTACGGCGCCACAATGCATCGATGCGCTTGAGCCCACCGATCGTGCGCACATACAGCCGGTCTTCGAGCACGGCGAGATCGTCGCCCTCGACCAGCAAGAGGCCCAGATAGCGCGCGAGATGCGCCTGCTCGGCATAGCTCGCGCTGTAGCGGCCCGGGGTGAGCAGCCCGATGCGCGGTTCGACCCGGCGGCAGGCGGCGGCCAGGCCATCGCGGAATGCCGCGAAGAACGGCGCGTGCCGCGCCACATTGAGCCGCGATTGCAGCCCGCCCATCGTGCGCGATACCGCCAGCCGGTTTTCCAGCGCATAGCCCGCGCCCGTCGGCCCACGCAGATGATCGCCCAGCACGCGCCATTCGCCCGTCGGCCCGCGCCCGAGATCGACCGCGATGAAGTTCAGATGATGCCCGCCCGGCGGCAGCAGCCCGACCATCGGACGCAGGAAATAGGGCGATCCGCCGACCAGGGCGGCGGGGATCAATCCGGCGGTGACGAGGCTGGCATCGGTATAGAGATCGGCGAGGATCGTCTCCAGCAGATCGGCGCGCTGCTGCACGCCCGCGGCGATACCGGCCCATTCCGCCGCGCCGATCAGCAGCGGCACGGGCGAGACCGGCCAGGGCCGCTCGTCGCTTTCGCCGATGATGCGAAAACCGGTGCCGATATCCTCGGCATGGCGCTGCACGCGTTCGCGCGCATGGCTGAGATCGTCGCCCGCCACCGCGGCAAGCTCCTCGAACATCGCGCTCCAGGCGGGGTCGCCGGGGTTGGCGCAAAGCACGTCGCCCTGCAGCGCCTGTTGGCAGTAATCCGTGATCCAGCGCTGCGCATGGATGCCGGCATCGAGCAGCGACGGGGCGGGTAGGCTGGCCACAACAGGTTCCCAGAAATATTGCGCGGACCCGACCACAAACCCCGCGCGGGCGCAACATGCGAGTGTCGTTCCACGCTTGCCCTTTTCGTCACCCCGGACTCGTTCCGGGGTCCACCGGGCCGCACGCGTAGGATGAGTAACGAAGCGTCTCGCAAGCCGCTGGGTGGACCCCGAACAAGTCCGGGGTGACAATGGAAGGCTATCAAATATCCGGCAGCACCTGCGCGGCGAAACCCCAGCCGGCCAGCTCGCGAGAGTCGGCGCGCTCGATCAGCTCGGCGGCATCGCGCACGCCCCAGCGATGCGCGTTGTCGATCTCGCGTAGCTCGCTCCACGATACCGGCGCCGCGACCGGCGCGCCGCTGCGCGCGCGTGCCGAAAAGGGCAACACCGCCGTGCTGCCGCGCTGGTTGCGCAGATAATCGATGAAGATGCGCCCCTTGCGCTTGGCCTTGGACATGTTGGCGACGAACCGCTCGGGCTCCGCCGCTTCCATCGCGCGCGCGAAGCGATCGGCGAAATCCTTCACTGCCGGCCATTTCGCCTCGGGCTGCAGCGGCACCACGACATGCACGCCCTTGCCGCCCGACAGCATCGCGAAGCTCACCAGCCCCATTTCTGCCAGATGCTCCTTCAGATCCTCGGCGGCTTTCTTCACCACCGCGAAATCAAGCTCCTCGTCGGGATCGAGATCGAACACCATCCGATCGGGCTGTTCCAGCGTCGCCACCGAGGAGCCCCAGCCGTGAAACTCGATCGTGCCCATCTGCACGCACATCACCAGTCCGTCGGCATCCTGGACATACAGATAATCCGCGGTCGATCCGTCCTTCTCCAGGATCGGCACCTGGTGGACATGGTCACCGAACACGCCGGCATCGTGCTTCTGGAAGAAGCAGCGCTTGCCGCGCCCTTGCGGGCAGCGCACCAGGCTGATCGGGCGATTGGCCGCCCAGGGCAGCATGATGCCCGAGACGGCGGCATAATAATCCGCCAGCTCGCCCTTGCTGACATCCGAATCCGGAAAGATCAGCCGCTCGCGGCTGCTGACCTTCACATGGATCTCGGGTGTATCGGGTGCGGCCACGGCCGGCGTCTCGGCCACCACCTCACTCGCGGCCTTGTCCTCGCGTAGCCCGATAAAGCTGGAATGCCGGAGGACGCCGTCAGGCGTCACCTCGGCATAGGCCACTTCGGCGACCAGTTGCGGCGTCACCCAATGCGCGCCCCGCACCGCCGCCTTGGGCGCCTCCACCGTCGGCGTCTTGCGCTCGATCTTCTTCATCCGATCGAGCAGCTCCATCATCAGCTCGCCGCTAAAGCCGGTGCCGACCTTGCCGGCATAACGATAGCCATCGGGCGTGTTGACGCCGAGCAGCAGCGCCTTGAAGCCGCGCGATTTATCCGACGGCGTCCAGCCGACGATGACGAATTCCTGACGCTGGATGCACTTGATCTTGAGCCAGTTCTTGGTGCGGGCGCCGCGATACGGCGCGTCGGCGCGCTTGGAGACGACGCCTTCATAACCTTCGCGGCACATATTCTCGAACAACTGCTCGCCCGATCCCGTGATATGCTCGGAATATTGCAGCCGCGCATCGGCGCCATCGATCAGCGGGCGGAGCCTTTCCTTGCGTTGGATATTGGGCAGCGACGTGGTGTCCTCGCCATTCAGTTCGAGCAGATCGAACGCGAACAGCGTCATGTCGCCGCCCGCGGAAATGGCGTCCTTCAGTGTCGAGAAATCCGGTTTGCCGTTCTTGAACGCGACGATCTCGCCATCGATCAGCGCCGATTTCACGGGCAGCTTGGCGGCGGCATCGGCGATCGCCTGAAACTTGTCGGTCCAGTCGAGCCCCGATCGCGTAAACACCTTGGCCTTGCCCTTGGCGATGGCGATCAGCGCGCGATAGCCGTCATATTTCACCTCGTGCAGCCATTGGCTGCCGGTCGGGACGGTATCGACCAATGTGCAGAGCTGCAGTTCGCGAAATCCTCCCCCGCTTTGCGGGGGAGGGGGACCGTTCGCGTCCTTCATGCGAATGGTGGAGGGGTTCTTGCCATGTACGCTGCGCTTGCTGCCTAGCCCTCCACCAGCTTCGCTGGTCCCCCTCCCCTGCGTCGCAGGGGAGGATTTAGCAGGTTTGCCCTCGGCGATCTCCACCATCGTCCGGCCCGTGGCCACGCTGGTCAGCCCGGTTTCCACCAGCGCATCCGTGCCGCCCGCCTCGGCATCGTCGATCTTGCGCAGCAGCCAATTCTCGTTCTTCTCCTTGCCGCGCGGTTTTAGGCGGATCAGCAGCCATTCGCCCTTCATCCGCTCGCCATCGAGCACGAAGTGCAGATGGCCCTTCTCCAGATCCTTGGCGCTCTTGCCCTTGATCGGGGACCAGGTGCCGCGATCCCACAGCATCACCGTGCCGCCGCCATATTCGCCCTTGGGGATGGTCCCCTCGAACGTGGCGTAGGACAAAGGATGATCCTCGGTCCGCACCGCCAGCCGCTTCTGCCCGGGGTCGCTGCTCGGGCCCCGCGTCACGGCCCAGCTTTTCAGCACGCCATCGATCTCCAGCCGGAAATCCCAGTGCAGCCGCGTGGCATCGTGCTTCTGCACCATGAAGCTGTTGCCATGCCCCGGATCGAGCGTGCCGGCGGGCTCCGCGGTCTTCGCGAAATCGCGCTTGGCATTGTACAGCGCGAGCGGATCGGCCGCCTCAGCCACGCGCGCGCGCCTCAGCCGTCATCCCAGCGAATGCTGGGATCTCACGGGGGAGTGTCCCGCGCCCGCCGCTTGAGACCCCAGCGTTCGCTGGGGTGACGGGCAGGGCAGGGCTACGCACGCTTTTTCGCCGGCGCGCGTTTGGTGGCCGGCTTCTCCGCCGCTGGCTTTTCTGCGGCAGGCTTCTTGGCCGCCGCCTTGGCCGGAGTCTTTGCCGCGCCGCCCGCTTGGCCCATGGATTTCTTCAGCGCCGCCATCAGATCGACCACGTTAGAGGCCTTGCCCGGCTTCTCGTCGCTGTCATCCTCGATGATCTTGCGGCCCTTGGCCTGCTTCTTGTGCTCGACCAATTCCTTCAGCGCATCGACATAGCGATCGTGAAACCCGGCGGGATCGAATTTGGCGGTCTTCTTGGCGATCAGCGCTTCGGCCAGATCCATCAGGTCGGCATCCGGCTTGTCATCGGCGATATCGCGGAAATAGCCCTGCGCCTTGTGCACCTCATCGGCATAACGCAGCGTCTCCAGCACCATGCCGCGCCCGCAGGGCTTGAGCGATACGATATATTCGCGCCCGCGCATCGCCAACTGGCCCAGGCCCACCTTGCGCGTACTCCGCAATGCCTCGCGCAGTACGATGAACGCTTCCTCCGCCAGATCGTCCGCCGGCACGACGAAATAGGGCTTTTCGTAATAGAGCACGTCGATCTCGTCGGCATCGACGAACTGCGTCAGCTCCAGCGTCTTCTTCGATTCAAGCTTCACCGCGTCGATCTCGTCCTGCTCGAGCAGCACGAATTCGCCTTTTTCGTATTCAAAGCCCTTCATGATCTCATCGGTGTCGACCGGCCCCACGCCGGTGACGACCTTCTCGTAATGGATCGGCTTGCCGGTCGGCTCGTGGATCTGCTTGAAGCTCACCGCCGCGCCCGATTTGGTCGCGGAATAGATTTCCACCGGAATCGACACGAGCGCGAGCCGGATCTGTCCTTGCCAATAGGCGCGTGCGGCCATGTTCGTGTCCCAATTTCAAGAGCGTTACGTAGCCGATTCAATTCCCCAGAAACGAGTCCGTTCCCACCCGTCACCCGGGACTTGTTCCGGGGTCCACGAAGGCCCTTGTGACACGTCGGCGACGCTTGCGGGCCGGTGGACCCCGGAACAAGTCCGGGGTGACGAAAAGAGGGGTACGCGTTAAAGCAGCGTCATGACCACCGATCCCTTCGTTCTGTTCGACGCCTGGTACGTCGAGGCGCGTGCCAGCGAGCTCAACGATTCCAACGCGATGGCGCTCGCCAGCGTTGCCGCCGATGGTCGCCCGTCGTCGCGCATGGTGCTGCTGAAAGGGCACGGGCCCGAGGGCTTCGTGTTCTACACCAATCGCGAAAGCCGCAAGGCGGGTGAGATTGCCGCCAATCCCAACGTCGCGCTGCTGTTCCACTGGAAATCGCTGCGCCGCCAGATCCGCATCGAAGGCGCGCTGGCGCACGTGAGCGATGGCGAATCCGATGCCTATTTCGCCAGCCGCAGCCGCGATTCGCAGCTCGGCGCGTGGGCCTCGGATCAGTCGCGTCCGCTGGCCGATCGCGCCACGTTCGAGGCGCGCTTCGCGGATATCGAAACGCGCTTCGCCGGCGGCGATGTCCCGCGCCCGCCGCATTGGGGTGGCTACCGCGTAACGCCGGCCACGATCGAATTCTGGCAGGATCGCGCGCATCGCCTGCATGAGCGCCGCGTCTTCACGCGCGATGGCGCCGGCTGGCGCGAGGGAATGCTCTACCCATGACGGAGGAACAACGCCGCGCCATCCCCTTCGCCGTGCGCGCTGCGCTCGCCAGCGTGGGCATGGCGTGCTTCCTGCTGCTGCTGAAGGGTTTCGCCGCTTGGCACACGGGCTCCGTCGCCATGCTCGGTTCGCTCGCCGATACCGGGCTCGATCTGCTCGCCAGCCTTGTCACGCTATATGGCGTGAAGCTCGCCGCCGAGCCCGCGGATCACGATCACCGCTTCGGCCACGGCAAGGCCGAATCGCTCGCCGCCTTGTTCCAGGTGGCGCTGATCACCGCATCGGCCGCCGGCATCGCCTGGCGCGCGATCCTGGCCTTTGGCGATACGGCGCCAACGCAGGACGCCGATTTCGGCATCGGCGTATCGCTCATCGCGATCCTGGCGACCGTCATTCTGCTGGCCTATCAGCGCCGCATCATCCGCCAGACCGGCTCGGTCGCGATCATGGCGGATAATGTGCATTACCAGTCGGACGTTCTGCTCAACGGCTCGGTGATCGTCGCGCTGGTGCTTGATCAATATCTCGGGCTGCGTGGCGCCGATCCGGTGATGGGCATCATCATCGCCTTGTGGCTCGCCTGGGGCGCGTTCCAGGCCTCGTCCAACGCGATCGATCAGCTGATGGACAAGGAATGGCCCGAGGAAGAGCGCGCGAACTTTATCGAGGTCGCCGCGCGGCAGCCGGGTATCAAGGGCATCCATGATTTCCGCACGCGGCGCTCGGGCAGCCACGAATTCGCGCAATTCCATATGGAAGTGGCGCGTGATCTGACGGTGTTTGCCGCGCACGATATCGTCGAGGGCGTGGAGCGCGCGCTGCGCAAGGCCTATCCCAAGGTCGAGGTGCTGATCCATCTCGATCCCGAAGGCCATGTCGATACGGATAACCCGCTGATCGAAGCGGACGTCACGCCGCATTGGTTCGCCAAGCGCCTGTAGAAAGGTTTCGCAGATGAGAATTCCCTTCGTCCAAGTGGATGCCTTCGCCAGCGCGCCGTTCACCGGCAATCCGGCGGCGGTGATGCCGCTTGGTGCATGGCTTGCCGATGATGTGCTGCAGGCCATCGCCAGCGAGAATAATCTCAGCGAAACCGCCTTTCTGGTCGCTGATGACAGCGGCGTCGCGGATTTCGAATTGCGCTGGTTCACGCCTGGCGACGAGGTTGCGTTGTGCGGCCATGCGACGCTTGCCAGCGGACATTTCGTGCTTTCCGGGGATCCGGAACGCGACAGCGTCAGTTTTCGGACGCGCCAGGCCGGCGTGCTGAGCGTGACGCGCGATGGCGGCGGCTATCATTTGGCGCTGCCCGCCTGGGCCCCGGTGGCCAAGGACATGCCCGGCATCGTCGCCGCGCTCGGCGTCGATCCGGTCGCCACGCTATGGTACGACAAGGGCTATGCCCTGATCATCGTTGCCGATGAAGCCGCAGTGCGCGGGCTCGATCCCGATTTGCGCGCGCTCGCGGCGGAAGGCCCGATCGTCGCGGTGGTGGCGGCGCCGGGCGATGCTACGGATATCGCCAGCCGCGTGTTCACCCCGGCCTATGCCATCGATGAGGATCCCGTCACCGGATCGGCGCATGCAGTGATGGTGCCCTATTGGGCCGAGCGGCTGGGGCGCGACAGCTTTACCGCGTTTCAGGCCAGCGCGCGCGGCGGGCATCTCACCTGCCGGCTGGAGGGTGATCGGGTCATCCTCGGCGGGCACTGCGTCACGACGATCGAGGGCACGTTCTTCTTGTGAACGGAGCAAAGTTGATCGCGGACGGTTGAGTCGGCCTACCGCCTTGCCCTAAGGCATGGGGCCAGACACGAGGCGCACTTTATGACCGATATTCCGAACATCCAGCCCGACAGCCGCGAGACCACGATCCTCGATGCGCCTGACCGCATGGTCAAGGTGCGCGACATGTTCGGGATCGATTCGGATATGGAGGTGCCGGCGTTCAGCGAAGCTGACGAGCGCGTGCCCGATCTCGATCCGGCCTATGTGTTCGATGCCGATACCACGCTGGCGATCTGCGCCGGCTTCGCCTTCAACCGCCGCGTGATGGTGCAGGGCTATCACGGCACGGGCAAATCGACGCATATCGAGCAGGTCGCGGCGCGCCTCAAATGGCCGTGCATCCGCATCAATCTCGATGCGCATATCAGCCGCATCGATCTGGTCGGGCGTGATGCCATCGTGCTCAAGGATGGCAAGCAGATCACCGAATTCCGCGAAGGCCTGCTGCCCTGGGCGCTGCAGACGCCGACCGCCTTGGTGTTCGACGAATATGATGCCGGGCGCCCGGACGTGATGTTCGTTATACAGCGCGTGCTCGAAACCGAGGGCAAGCTGACGCTGCTCGATCAGAACCGCGTGATCCGCCCCAACCCCCATTTCCGCCTGTTCGCCACCGCCAACACGATCGGCCTGGGTGATACCAGCGGCCTCTATCACGGCACGCAGCAGATCAATCAGGGGCAGATGGACCGTTGGAACATCGTCGTCACGCTTAACTATCTGCCCGCCGCAGTCGAGGCGCAGATCGTGCTCGCCAAATCGGGCGAATATGACAAGCCCGAGGGCAAGGCGCAGGTCGATAACATGGTCCGCGTGGCGGATCTGACCCGCAAGGGCTTCATCAACGGCGACATCTCCACCGTCATGAGCCCGCGCACCGTGATCACCTGGGCGCAGAACACGCTGATCTTCAAGGATGTCGGCTTCGCGTTCCGCTTGTCCTTCCTCAACAAGTGCGATGAGGCGGAGCGCGGCCTGGTGGCGGAATATTACCAGCGCGTGTTCGGCAAGGATCTGCCCGAGAGCGTGGTGGGCAAGGCTTGACGACCGAGACGCCCCTCGATCGCTTCAAGGCCGTGCTGGGCGGCACGTCGCGCGCGCTGGCCGATGAGCCGGAGATCGAGCTGGCGTTCACCGCCGATGCGCCGGCCAGCTCGGGCAAGCATATCAAGGTGCCGATGCCGGCGCGGACCTTGCCGCCCGAACAGGTCGCGGAAGCGCGTGGTTTTGCCGATGGCTTTGCGCTGCGGCTGAAGCATCACGATGCCGCGTTGCACAGCCGTGGCGCACCCGGCGACGCGGTGGCGCGCGCGGTGTTCGATGCCGTCGAGGGCGCTCGTGTCGAGGCGCTGGGCTCGCGCGGCTATGCGGGGATTTCGGCCAATCTGGCGACGGCGCTCGATATGAAGCTGCGCGCCGACCCGATCACGCGCGCGCGCAATCGGGAAGAAGTGCCGCTATCCACCGCGCTTGGGCTGATGGTGCGCGAGCGGCTGACCGGGTTGCCGGCGCCGGCGGTGACCGCGCCGGGCATGGCGCTGGTGCGCGAGTGGATCGAGGGCAAGGCGGGCAAGGATCTCGATGCCTTGGCGTTGGCGATCGACGATCAGCGCGCCTTTGCAACGCTCACCACGCGGGTGCTGGAGGATCTCGAGCTGATCGAGGGGGATATGATCCCCGAGCATAGCGACGATGGGGGCGACGACGAAGAGGGCACCGAGGATCAGCAGTCCGATGAGGGCGACGATGGCGAGTCCGAAAGCGAAGAAGGGCAGGGCGAGGTCGAAGCGCGCGGCTCCGAACGCGATGCCGATAGCGAACAGGGCGAAGGCGGCGAGGAAGGCGAGCAGGAGTTCGACGATGCCGATGGCGAGCCGGGCGACGAGGGCGAGGACGGCATGTTGCCGGTGCGCCCCAATCGCCCGATGCAGGATTTCGCCGGGCAGTTCGATTACAAGGCGTGGACCACGTCCTACGACGAAGTGATCGCCGCGACCGAACTCTGCGACGCCGATGAACTGGCGCGCTTGCGCTCCTATCTCGATCAGCAATTGGTTCATCTGCAAGGCGCGGTGACCAAGCTGGCCAATCGGCTGCAGCGCCGGCTGATGGCGCAGCAGAGCCGCTCATGGGATTTCGATCAGGAAGAGGGCATGCTGGATGCGGCGCGGCTCGCCCGCGTGGTGGTCAATCCGATGCAGTCCTTGAGCTACAAGATCGAGCGCGAGACCGATTTCAAGGATACCGTCGTCACACTGCTGATCGACAATTCCGGATCGATGCGCGGCCGCCCGATCTCGATCGCGGCGATCAGCGCGGACATCCTGGCGCGCACGCTGGAGCGGTGCGGGGTCAAGACAGAGATTCTGGGCTTCACCACGCGCGCCTGGAAGGGCGGGCAGAGCCGCGAGACCTGGCTGGCGGCGGGCCGCCCGCCGCAGCCAGGGCGGCTCAACGACGTGCGCCACATCGTCTACAAGCGCGCCGACGAGCCGTGGCGCCGCGCCAAGCCCAATCTCGGGCTGATGATGCGCGAGGGGCTGCTGAAAGAGAATATCGATGGCGAGGCGCTGATCTGGGCGCATTCCCGGCTGATCGGGCGATCCGAGGATCGCAAGATCCTGATGGTCATTTCGGATGGCGCACCGGTCGATGATTCGACGCTGTCGGTCAATTCGGGCAGCTATCTCGAGCGCCATTTGCGCCAGGTGATCGGCTGGATCGAAGGCAAATCGCCGGTCGAGCTGGTGGCGATCGGCATTGGGCATGATGTGACGCGCTATTATAGCCGGGCGGTGACGATCATGGATGCCGAGCAATTGGGCGGCACGATCATCGAGCAGCTGGCGGCGTTGTTCGACAAGAATGATTGATCCGCCGCCGGGCGGGTTCGTCGGGCCGGTCAAGCGTTCGGTGACGATCGCCGGCCACCAGACCTCGATCAGTCTGGAGCCGCTGTTCTGGGCAGCGGTCGAGCAGGCGGCGGCAGCGCGGCAGTTACCGCTGAGCGCGCTGATCGCGGAAGTGGATGCGGTGCGCATCCTCGCCGACGATCCGCCGAACCTGGCGAGTGCGCTCAGGACGTGGGTGCTGGGCGAGGCTTCGTCCTTATTCCTCCCCCAGCGAAGCACGGGGAGGAATTAAGGACTATCGCCCCAGCAGCACCCGCGCCTGGCCCGCAATCTGCGCCAGCATCGCCGCATTCGGCGCCGCGGCATTGCGGGCCCGATCTACCACCGCCTTGAACTGCGCGACCCGATCGGCATTCTTGCTGAGCCAGCTTTCCACCAGCGCCTGCGGATCGCTTTCGCTGCGCCCCAGAAAGTCGAGCCGCAGCTGCTGGAAATCACGTGCCAGCCCGGCGATCAGCAGCCGTTCCCACGGATCGCTTGGGCTGATGCGCGCCGCATTGGCCTGCGCCCAATCCAGTCCCAGCGCCTGGCCGAGCCTGGTAAAGGCACGGGTCAGCACCAGTTCGTCGAGCTCCAGCCGCTGGCCCAGATCAGCCAGCCCGACGGCGCCGTCCATCTCGAACAGGCGCACCACCTTCTGCACCAATTTCTTCGGTGCGCCCGCCGTCTCCAGGCGCGTGGCGATGCGCGCGCTCTGCGCACTGGCTTCCTCGAGCAGCAGATGCTTGGTCTGCTTGTCGAGATTGGCAATGCCCGTGGCGATGCGGCTGAGCACCAGGCTGGGGCTGGCGCCGGGCGGGGTGATGCGGAGCAGATCGGCGATCTGCGCCCGGACGCCCACGGCGACCTCATCGAACAGCGCGATGCGGGCCGCTTCCGGCATCGCGGCCGTCTCGATCTCACGCCACAGCGCAGGCAGATCGAACAGCCGTTCGGCGACGACGAACAACGCCGCGATGTCCGACATCGCAGCACCTTCCTCCTCGGCCAATTCAAACGGATAAAGCACGCCCATACGGTTGACGATGCGGTTGGCCAGCTTGGTGGCGACGATCTCGCCGCGCAGACGATGCTCGTCGATCGCTTGGGCGAATTTCTTCTGCATTGCCTTGGGGAAGGCGGCGTGCAGATCGCCGTTCAGCTCGGGATCGAGCGCCAGATCGCTATGTTCGATCGCATCCTGCAGCGCGAGCTTGGCGGTGGCGAGCAGCACCGCCAGTTCGGGGCGGGTGAGCCCGCGCAGTTCCTGCACGCGGCGCAGCAGATCGTCGTTGCTGCCCAGCCCTTCCACCGCGCGGTCGAGCCGGCCTGTGCTCTCGAAAATCTCGATCACGCGCACATAGCTGGGCAGCGCTTGCGAACCGTCATTCTCGGCTACCGACAGCGCCAGCGTCTGCAGCCGGTTATCCTCCAGCACGAGATGCGCGACGTCCTCCGTCATGCTGGCGAGGAAGCTGTTGCGCTTCTCGTACGACAGGCGGCCCTCGATCATCTCGCGGTTGAGCGCGATCTTGATATTGACCTCGTTATCCGAGCAATCGACGCCGGCCGAATTGTCGATAAAATCGGTGTTGATGCGCCCGCCTCCCAGGCCATTGGCACGGGCCGAGAAGGCAATCCGTGCTGCTTGGGTGACGCCCAGATTGGCGCCCTCGCCGATGGCAATGGCGCGCAGATCCTCGGCATCCACGCGGAGGCGATCATTGGCCGGGTCGCCGACCGAAATATTGTTCTCCGCCCGCGCCTTCACATACGTGCCGATGCCGCCGAACCAGATCAGGTCGACGGGCGCTTTGAGGATTGCCGAAATCAGCGCCGTCGGCTCCATCTCCTCGGCGGTGATGCCGAGGGCCGACCGGATCTGCTTGCTCAGCTTGATCGTCTTGTCGGTGCGCGGAAACACGCCGCCGCCCTTGGAGATCAGCTTGGCATCATAATCCGCCCAGCTCGATCGCGGCAGCGCGAACATGCGGTTGCGCTCCTCCCAGCTCGCGGCCGGATCGGGATCGGGATCGAGGAAGATATGGCGGTGATCATAGGCCGCGACGATCTTGAGCGTCTTGGACAGGAGCATGCCGTTGCCGAACACGTCCCCAGACATATCCCCACAGCCGACCACGCGGATGGGCTGGGTTTGCACATCGACACCGCGCTCGGCGAAGTGGCGCTGGACCGAAAGCCACGCGCCCTTGGCGGTGATGCCCATCGCCTTGTGATCATAGCCGACCGATCCGCCGCTGGCGAACGCGTCGCCAAGCCAGAAATCCTGCTCCAGCGCGATCGCATTGGCGACGTCGCTGAACGTCGCCGTGCCCTTGTCGGCCGCGACAACGAAATAGGGATCGTCGCCATCGAGGATGGCCACGCCCTCAGGGTGGATGACCTTGTTTTCGACGATGTTGTCGGTGATCGACAGCAAGGCGCGGATGAACACGCGGTAGCTTTCGGTGCCTTCGGCTAGCCAGGCGTCGCGGTTGGACGACGGCGGCAGTTGCTTCGGGTAAAAGCCGCCTTTGGCCCCGGTCGGTACGATGACCGCGTTTTTTACGCGCTGCGCCTTCATCAGGCCGAGTATCTCGGTACGGAAATCGTCGCGCCGATCGGACCAGCGCAGGCCGCCGCGCGCGACCGGGCCGGCGCGCAGATGGATACCCTCGACGCGGGGTGAATAGACCCAGATCTCCCGCCACGGCACGGGGGCGGGGAGGCCGGGGATCAGCTGGCTGTCGAGCTTGAACGCCAATGCCGTCTGCCCCGCCGGGGCAAAGGCGTTGGTGCGGAGCGTCGCGGCGATCACGCTGCGCAGCGCGCGCAGGATGCGATCGTCGTCGATCGCCGAGACGGCATCGAGCCCGCGTTCGATCGCTGCATCAGTGGCAGCGATGCTGCTGGCATCCCGTGCCGGATCATGCGCCGCCGCAAATCGATCAATCAACGTCTTGGCCACCGTCGGCGCACGGCGCAGCGCATCCACCACCGTGGCCAGGCCGTAGGTCAGCCCGGCCTGGCGCAGATAGCGGAACCAGGCACGGAACAGCACGACCGAGGCGGGCGCCATATCGGCATCGACGATCAGCCGGTTGAAGGCGTCATTCTCGGCCCGGCCTTCGAGCACCGCGGCGATGGCATTTTCCAGCACGATGGCGTCGCCGGAGAATTTGCGCGCGGCCTCGACATAGAATTCATGCACGAAGCCCTTGGCCTCGTCGGTCAGCGCGTGCGGCAGTTCGGCGATCACGCGGAAGCCGAAATTCTCCAGCACCGGCACCGCATCGGACAAGGCCAAGGCGCCGCCCTGACGGTAGATCTTGAGCCAGACAGCGCCGTCGGCGTCGTGATACAGCCGCACATCGCGGTCGCCTGGATGTTCCAGCCGCGCGAGCCGGATGACATCGCGCGCGGCCTCATCGGCGCTTGCGTGATTACGATAATGTTGCGGAAAAGTGCCGGCATAGCGCAAGGCGAGCCGCGCGGCGCGCGCGGGATCGACCATCTCGCCCAACGCGGCCTCCACCGCCGGAATCCAGCCGCGCACCATGCGCGCAAGGCGCAGGTCGAGCGGTGCAGCCGCCGGCATATGCCCGTCGCCGCGAAGATCGAACGTATAGCGGATCAACGCGACGCCGCCGTCTTCAAGCGACAGGCTCCAGTTGAGCAGCCCGCCATTGCAGGCATCCGACAACATGTCGCCGATCGCCACGCGGCGCGCGGTGCTGAGATCGTCGCGCGGCAGCCACACGAAGGCGAACATGTGCCGCCCCAGCGTGGAGCGGACCAACACCAGCTTGGGCCGCGGGCGATCGGCCAGCGACATGGCGGTCAGCGCGAGATGCTCGAGCGCGTCCGCGTCGAACGCCGTGACCACATCGTGCGGCAATGCGGCCAAGGCGTGCGTCAGCGCCTTGCCCGTATGGCCCTTGGGATCGAAGCCGAATTTTTCCTCAAGCGCGGCAAGCCGCGTGCGCAGCACCGGCACGTCCTGCGGCGCGGCGGCCAAAGCGGCGCTGGTCCACAACCCGGCATGGATCGACAGTCCCGCGACGTTGCTGCCGTGCATCACCGGCACCAGCACCAGATCGAGCGGGACATGGCGATGCACGCCCGAGATCAGGCTCGATTTGAGCAGCAAAGGCGCCTCGCCGCCCTCCGCAAAATGCGCGACAGCGAGATCGCGCGACGCTTCGGCGAGCATCGGTATCTTGTGCGGATTGCGGGCAATGCCGGCCCGCGCAGCGCTTTTGCCGGCGATCCACGTTTCATGCCCGAGCAGCGTGAAATGCTCGTCGAGCAGCCAGCGCAGCAAAGCGGCGCCTTCGCCATCGTTATCGTGATGGCTGCTGGCGAGCAGGGTATCGGCATCCTGCGCCAGCGCCTCCTGCAGCGCGGGCCAATCCGCCACCGCGACGCGCACATCCGCGAGATTGGCGGTCAGCTCGGCAAGCAAATCGCGGCGTTCGCGCGCATCGGCGCGCTCCAGCTCGATATAGATCATCGATTCAGGCTGGCCGGTATCGCCGACCGCGGTCAGCGCGCCGCTGTCGTCACGCGTTACGCGCAGTACCGGATGGATGATGCGATCGATGCCGATGCCGTGCGCGCTGATCGTGGAGGCGATCGAATCGACCAGAAAGGGCATATCGTCGTTGATGATGGCCAGCCGCATGCGCCGCCTGGGATCGGTGCCTGAAATCGGCTCCAGTTCCAGCGCCGGCGCGCCGGGCGTGCGGCATTCCGCCGTGGCAGCGACGAAGGCCGCTGCGGCGTGCCGCTCCTCCGTGCCGAAGTCCTGCAATTCCCCTGGAAGAGCGCCCTTGGTCAATCGGGCAGCAAGCGCGTCCGACAGCGAATTCAACGTGGTCTTGGCCATGGTCGAGACCTATGCGCCTGCCGCTTTTCCAGCTCAACCCCTGGCGAGTGCGCAATTCTGCGCATCCGGCAGGGGAGGACGATCACAGCGCGGCGCGCACGACCTGATCGACCAGCGCCACCGAGTCGAGCGTCGCCACCACATCGAGCGCTTCAGCGTCGCGCGCGCGCGCCAGCAACACGACATAGTCGCCCGCAGCGGTGCCGCTCGGCGCCGCGAGCCGCGCCAGGCTGGGTCGGTCATCGAGCACCGCGCGCTGATCCTCATCCAGCGTGTTCCCGTGGCGGAGCGCGCGTTCCGCGGTGACCACGCCGTCTATCCCGCCTTCGAACGCATCGAGGAAGTCGGCTACCGCATCGGGCGCAACGTTCAGCCGGCGGGCGTGGCTGAGCACGGTGGCGTATTCGGCCAGCCGCGCGGGCGGCGCGTCTGCCCCGAACACCAGCTTGGCGATCGACAGCATCGGCGCGCGCAGATGCAGCGTGATGCCGGCCTGATCGAGCAGTGCTTCATAGTGTTGCGGGTCTTGGTCGGCTGCCGCGGCAAAGGCATAGGCGCGTTCGATCGCCCGATGCAGCGCGGCGCGGCCACGCGCGTCGGCGGCGCGCCCGGCAGCGGCCGATGCGCGCGCGCTGGTCATCTGATGAGTCAGGTCGACGCCTGGCGTCGGTGATGTGACCGGGGCATCGCTGCGCTGGGCGCTCGGGCCATCTGCCCAGGCCGGCACCGCCGCGGGGGGCGCGGCGCGCGGCGCGGCGCGCAGCGATTGCGCGACCTCGGCCTCGAGCATGGTCTGCGCATCGGGTGTGACCATTTCCTTCCAGTTGATCACGCCAAAGATGAAATCGATCGACTCGCCATCGGACGAAAACGGCATCAGAATGCCACGATACATCATGTGAAAACCGCGCGAGCCGACGAATTCGGCTTCGAACCCGATCGGCGCGCGATTGGCGATGATCTGCTGATAGCGATCGGTGAGCCGCGACAGCAGCGATCGGCTCGGCACTTGCGAGATCTGCGCCACAGACGAATCGAGGCTGCACTCGTCGCGCAGCGCGCGACCGAGATAGGCGATCGCCGGATCCTCCGCGCCGCGCGAGAAATCCAGCAACACGCTGTGCGGGCCGAAATCGGCGATATTGGCGGGATCAAGATCGGCGATCGACGGAAACGACCGCGCCTGCAGCAGCGAGACCCAGTGATTATAGGCGCGCACATGCATGCGGCGTTCATCGCTGCCGATGGCGATGGCCGGCACGTCCCCGGTGACCTGGGGGGCGTCCTCGCGCTCGCGCGGGTCGTCGATCCCGAGAACAGTTTCCATCGCGCAAGCACCTCCAGGGGGACCGATGGCCGATCCGTCGGTGCGGCCCTTGTGCACCACGCGTGGTAAACGATGGGTAAAGCGGTGTGCATGCGCGATACGCTTGCCAGCCCGAAAAGGATTTGCTACCCGCGCCGCCTTGCTAAGGTCGATCGACGTTCCTTGGCACTATGCCGCTTTAGCTCAGTTGGTAGAGCATCGCATTCGTAATGCGGGGGTCACAGGTTCGAGTCCTGTAAGCGGCACCATCCCTTTAAGAAGGGAAATCCGAAACTTACGGCTGGAAGTTCATAAAGTAGGGTGCGCGTTTGGGTCCTGCTTGGGACGCTTTGGGTAGGAAGCGGGCTCGGTCCAAGCCGACTTATACGGTGGGGACGGCAGCTGGTAACGCGACGCTGCAGCCAACAAGCAAAAAGGCATAGCTTAGGGCTGGTCTCGAACGGGCCGGCCCGGTAGGGGCCACCGCAGTTCCACCGTGAAATCCATTGGCTTGATGGATTGGAGTGGATAGGCTCCCGGTATCGGTGACCACGTCGGGCACCTATGCCTCGACCGGGCTGCCGACGTCGATCATCCCGCCGAGCTCGCCCGCAGCGTCGAACCCCGAAGGCCAGCTGTGGCAGATCAGCTCGATCACCAACGGCACGGGCGCGTCGCTGAAAGGCATGGAGATATCGTTCCAGACTGCCTTTCGCTTCCTGCCGGGCTTTCTGCGAAACTTCGGCTTGATCACCAACGCGACCTTCATTGGATCGGACGCGGCCTACACGCAGAGCGGCCCGGCGATCGTCCCCGGCGGCGCGCTGATCCCGGTGACCCGCACCGAAACGCTCTACGGGCTGTCGAAGCGCGCGTATAACGGCACGCTTTATTACGAGGACGCCAGGTTTAGTGCCCGTGGCTCGGTCAGCTATCGTGGCCCTTACATCGACGGCGGCTCAGGCACCGGCAACATCTTCGAGGGCTATAACTCCTCGCTCAACGTCGATGCGTCGCTCCGCTACAAATTGACGCCGAACTTTGAAGTCTCGCTGGAAGGCACGAACCTCACCGACGATTATCGCGATCGCTACACCGATCTCGATGCCAAGCGGAATTATGAATATAACCACTTTGGCCGTACCATCCTGATCGGGGCGCGCTTCAAGATGTGATCGCTGCGGTGTGATCGCTTCCCCGCTCGGCGCGCCTGTCTTCGGACAGGCGCTTTTGAAAGGCGCCGACAGCTCCATGCCCTTGATCGATCGCCGACAGGCCCTGATCGAAACGCTCGCCGCCGGACTGGGCGGACGCCTGTCGGCGCAGACCGCGCCCCCGGTAACGGGGGGGGGGCGTTGGTCGCTGGGCTTCCCGAACCATATGAGACGATCGACCTGTGGCCGTTCGGGGCAGCCGGCATGCCCGCGACCCCGCCCGTCGAAACCGTCGAAGACCGCAGCAAGGATAACCAGGTCAGCGACCGTGCCGTGTACGGTATCACGCGCCCCCGCCTGGTCGTCTTCCGGCCCGATACACCCAACGGCTCCGCGGTGCTGGTCACCCCGGGGGGCGGCTATCGCTGGGTGGTCGTCGACAAGGAAGGCTATGAAATGGGTCGCTGGCTCGCGGCGCGGGGCTACACCGTCTTCGTGCTGTTCTACCGGCTGCCGGGCGAGGGCTGGGCGGCCGGGCCAGACGTCGCCTTGGCCGACGCGCAGCGCGCGGTCCGCGTGATTCGAGCGCGTGCCCAGCATTATGGCATCCTGCCCGGGCGTGTCGCGGCGATGGGGTTTTCGGCGGGTGGCCATGTCTGTGGCGATCTCGCGACGCGGTTCGCGAAGTCGACCTATAACGCAGTTGATGCGGCGGATCGCTTGTCGCCCCGACCCGATATTGCCGCCCCGATTTACGCCGTCCAGTCGATGACGCTCCCGCTGGCGCACAAGGGATCACGCAACCTGCTGATCGGGCCGGATGCATCGCCCGCGCTCGAACGGGCGCACACGCCGGCGGGTAACGTCACGCGGGAGACGCCACCTTGCTTTCTGGTTCATGCCGAGGATGACGATATTGTACCCGTCGACAACAGCGTGGCTATGCGTGCCGCGCTGCGAGCGGCGGGCGTGGCGGTGGAGACGCATCTGTTCACGCAGGGCGGCCATGGTTTCGGGCTGCGCCGCGCGGCGGGCAAGCCGGTGGCGGCATGGCCCGATCTGTTCTACCGCTGGGCGCAGTCGCGGGGCTTAGGCTGATCCGCGTTAATCGCCGGGACTTGTTCGTCGGCTCAACAGCATATGACAAAGCCGCCGGTCTCTCGACCGGCGGCTTGTCGAACTCGTAGATCCTCGGCTTATGCCGCGGAAGTAGCGAAGCTGACCTCGGATTTGCGCACGCGGCGGCGCATCACGCCACCAACAAGGCCAAAGCCGAACAGCATCATTGCCCAAGTCGCGGTCTCAGGAACTGCGGTCACCGCTGGTTCGAACGTCAGGTTGCCGCCGTAGGAGCCGTTGCCACGTGACGTCCCCGTGATCGTCAGCGTGTTTGTTGCAGCAAACGAGATCGGAACACCGGTGATGCTGAAGAATTCGACCAGAGCGTTCGGGCCCGCGATCTTCGTTGCCGCCAGGCCATTGATCACGACCGACACGATATCGACATCGGTAACGCTGCGGAAGATCGACGTGCTCGTCGACAGCGAGCCGCTGCCGATGCCGGTCTGATCGAGTTTGAAGATGAAATTGTCGGTGAACGAACCGGCGGCAATCCCCTGGTTGCCGATCGAGGCGGACACGGTACCGTTGGTAATTTCGCCGAAAACCTGGAACTGTGGCGTTCCGGGCGTGAAATCGGCCGCGTTGGCGACTGGCGACACGCATATGGCTGCGGCGAATGCTGCAGCACCTAACAAAGTATTTTTCATAGAGTTTCCCTGACTATTTCGACGATTCGCACACCCACTCGTGGGATGTACTTAATCCATTGTTAATATATTGCAAAGCGATTCGGCGCCCATATTCCACTTAAATATCGGTGCGGGCGAGGTGTCTCAAAGCCGGACAGCGCGGTTGGCGCGCGCGCCGTTTCACGGCTGCCATCGGGCGTCCGCGGGCGTGGTGCGCTCACGCTCGAGGGGGGCGTGGATCGGCTGGAACAATAAACTCAGCAGGGATGTTGATTGCGAATGTTAAAAGATCCAATTCTCGATTCGCTGATTGATAGCTTTGAAACAGGGCGGACCGCCGGGATGACGCTGGCCCGTTTCGCCCACGGCGTTACACTGATCATCGGCAGGGGGGCGGGCAATCAGTTCTGGTCAGACGGGTTTGAAGAAGGCGGTGTTGACGACACGATCGATGTCATTGAACACCGCTTGGTGCATTGAGATCTTCTGCCCAGACGTTTAATAGATTAATTAGTATAAATATAAACAATTTGGCCGATCCAGTCGTCAGGCCGTTACGCGCAGATCCATATTGCCAACCACGTCGTTCGAGCGGAAGTAGGGATATAGTGATCTGCTGCGGCGGTTCTCTCCACAGCCCTGTCGTCCGTCCAGCGCCGCATGTATCTTTTTAATCTCCAGTCTGAGCAGCTGCGCCGGTGCTGCCACGCTGGCATTCGTCTTGAGCGTACCCACTCGCTCAAATCCGAGCATCACTTCGTAAAAACGCGTGTGGCGCGGGTTCACTTCGATGAACAGATCGGTGCAATCATGCCGCCGCTGCCCGTAGATGAAGATCACGTGGAACATCGCGGCCAGCAGCGGTTTCGACGGCGCCTCCGTATCGAACGCCAGCTTGGTCAGTTCGCAGACCTTTGCGCCTGGCACCTGCCTGAACGCATCGATCTCCGCGCGAAAAATAGTATCCGCCGCCAGGCCCGCGGCCGAATCGATGGCAAGAGTGATGGTGCCAATGGTCCTCGTCGCCGTGCGTGCGGTAAAGGTGGTATGTAGGGACGTCTGCGGGATGCTATGATTGCCGCCATATCCGCGCCGGGCATACATGTGGTTGACCAGCTCCGTGGCCGAGTTCCGCTGATCGCTGCTTTCTGCCAGGCAGACAAATATCGCTTCCGGATTGCTGCCGCCGGTCGAGCAAGGCAGCTGCACTGTAGTGGACGACCGAAAAATATCGTGGGGATCATCTTGCGTCATGCGCGAATAATGCACTTCAGCCTCGGTACGGATTGGATCGTGAAGCGCCATCCTTCTGTAAACTCCAATGAACGTGCTTGGTTGTTGGGTTGCGGCCGAGTTTAGGGAAGCTTTATTGACGGCCATCGCGGGGGGCGATGAGCGTGGTGATGGCGGATCGTGGCCGCGGCGCCGCCTGTAGCCGCTGCGGGAGGTTAGAAAAGTGCCGCTGCGGCCGCTTTCGATAGAGCGCGTCTAATGTGCGGTAAGTCGTGCGCCGGCCGTGCAACCGGCGCAGGCGGGTCACGCCAGAACGGTGACGCGTGATTACGATGCCGCCGCCAGCCGGTCCGGCACCGCCAGGACCGGCAATCGTAAGACCAAATACGCTGTTGGCAGTATAGCGCGTGATATCTTGCCATAACTTTTAATGAGCCGAAGATGTCGCGTCCGCGGCACGAGTCGCAGAGCAATCACGATTCGGTAAATAACGCCGACAAACTATGCATCCGCCTAGATAAATAATCAGGAGGGAGCCGTGCCTCACTGGCGTCTATCAGTCCTTGGCGGGACGCAGGCCAATCAGGTTGGTGCTGGCGCCGTCGCCTTGTCTTCCAGTTGCTGGTCTTTGATTGGTTTTTTAACCACGCGGCCGCGGCTGGAGGCGCCGCGCGAGACGATCGCCAATGCGCTCTGGCCGGGGCGCGACGAGGACTCCGCCCGGCACTGCCTGGCGACGACCTTGTGGCGTGCCAAGTCGGTGCTGGACGCTGATGCTTTCATAACCACTAATGCGGAGCTGATCGCGCTCCGTATAAAGGGATCCTGCTGGATCGATGCGTTGGCCTTCGATCGGCGTGTCCGCACGGCGCTCAGGGCGCGCACCATGCGTCATGAGCAACACTTGCGCCTGAAATTGGCGCGCGCGCTGGATGATTATGGCGGCGATTTCCTGCCCCTGGTCGATTCCGAATGGGCCTTGTACGAGCGGGAGCGGCTCCATTGTCTCCGGCTTGACGGCCTTTATGCGCTCGCCATGATGAGTGCCCATAGCAACGATTGGGCCAGAGCAATGGGCACCGCCCGGACGCTCTGCGCGCTGGAACCGTTGCGCGAAGATGCGCACCGCCTTCTGATGACTGCTTATGCGCAGACCGGCAATCGCGCGCTCGCGCTGAAGCAATTCCGCACCTGCGCCGCGGTGTTGCAGGCGGAGCTGGCCGTCGATCCGATGGAAGAAACCGCCCATCTGTATCGCCAGATTCTCGGTCATCGCGCGGCCGGCCCGGCGGTACCAGCGCGCCCCGCCGGTCGCGTTGCGTTGGTCTCTGCGCGGGATGCGGTGCGCGATGCGCTGGGCATGATCGAAAAGGCTTTGGCGGATCATCCATAGCGCCGGTGTTGCGGGCGTGATCCTGCCGTGATCGGCCAGTGATCGTCGCGGTGCATGGATCATGACGAATCGGGATTTTGAGTCCCTGGATAAATCTAATGCACGGAGCGGATGATGCAGGCTCGTCAGCCCAGCGCGAATACACGCTCGCCGGCACGGCCGTCACGTTGGTCGTGCGCGCCTGGCTCGAGCCGGTGGGCGGCGCGCCACCCATTTTGCGCGGCACGGTCGCCCAGCTTGGCGGCGTCATGCTCGGCGCGTTCAGCTCGATCGAGGCCCTGGCGGCACTGGTCGTGCGACAGCTCGATGCCCCGCAGCCCGAAGAATTTCCCCACTCGTCGCAATGAGGAACTGTATCATGGCCGATGATTTCCCCCTGCTGCGCGCCAGTTTGGGCGCAGAATATGCCCATGCCGAAGCCGATCAGCTGGAAGCGATCGTCCAGCAAATCTATGGCCCGGAAGCCACGGCGGAGGACGTCGAATCGCTCTTTGGCGATATTGGGCGCGGGCTGAAACACGCGGCGGGCGCTGTCGGCCAGTTCGCCCAGAAGGCGGCGCCCGTGGTGGCCAAGGCGGTTCCCGGCATGATCCAGGGCGCCAGCGCCGGCGCGGCGCTGGGGCCGTGGGGGGCATTGGCGGGGGGCATTGCGGGTGGTGCCGGCAGCATATTGTCGCAATCCGGCAATCCAACCGCCCGCGCCGTCGGCGGCGGGATCGGCACCGTCAGCAATCTGGTGTCGACGGTCCGTGGCGGTGGCCCGGCCGGCGCGCTTGGCGCGCTTGGTGCGATAACCGGTGGCAAAGCCGGCGGTCGCAACCCGCTGGCCATGCTGGGCGGCGGCGGCGGTGCCAATGCCTTGCTGGGATTGCTGATGCGGCCCGAAACGCTGCAGGCGCTTTCCGCCAGCGCGATGGGTGGTTTTGGCCGACCGACGGTTCCGGTCGGCGCGCAGCAGGTGCCGGTCAACATGTTGATGAGCGCCCTCGGCACGCTGGCCAATCGTACCGCGCACGAAGCCGCCGAATATTATCAAGGGGCAGAATCCCTGCCCGGATTCATGGAAGATGCCGGCGAAGCGCTTGGCCTCGATGTCGAGGATGCCGAGGGGCGGGCGGATACGCTGCTGACGCTGCTGGCGCTGTCGCCCTCGATCTGGGGCGCGCAGGCGCAGCGGCCCGTGAACGTCACCGTCACGCCACCAGCCGAACCGGCATACCGGCCAGCGCCGCCGCTGGTGACGGCGGGCGAGGACGTGTGGGAATCCGATACCGGCGAAGATTACGAAACCAGCGATGAGGCATGGCCCAATTACGACGAGGCCGAGCGCGAGGATGATCCGCTTTATGTCTGATACCGTCATCGATCCGCCCGAAGGCGCGGCGCCCGATCCCGCGTTGTTGGCCAGTCAGATGATGGCCGATCTGCAGGCGAGCAACCCACAACTGGCGATGATCGCGCAGATGATGCAGGCCCGCGCGATCGTGCCCTCGCCCGTCTCGGAAGATCTGGGCGAGCATGTGGTCGAACTCGCTGATCGGCTTGCCGAGGCGCATCGCCGGATCGACGCGATGAAGAAGTCGGCGCGCCGGCTCTATCAATCGCATCATGAGGCGCAAGCCAGGCTGGCTGATCTTGCCGCTGCGCTCGGTGCGTGCGGCCTGTGCTGGGGGGAGGACGACCGCTGCCCGAGTTGTCGTGGCCGCGGGCGACCGGGAATGGTCCGGCCCGATCCCGAATTGCGCGCAACTTTGCTCGGTCCACTCCAGTCCCACGCGTCTCAAGCCCGGACATCGCCGTCGCGACAGGCGGCGCAGCAAGACACCACCCAGAGAGACATGAAAGGAACGAATGATGTTCAACACGTATGAAGATTACGGCGAACTGCTCGAAGCCGTTGAAGCCGTCGAGGATGTCGAAGACACCGAAGACTATGAGGATTACGAGTCCGCCCGCCGTGGTCGCGGGGCGCGTCCGATAGCCAACCGGTTTGGTAAAGTGGCCACCGCGCCAAAGGGCAATCCGGTCCCGAAAAAGGTTGCGGATGGCTATGCCACCAAGGCCGATCTTCATGTGACAGCCCAGCGGCTCGATGCGCGGATCGCCACAAATTCAAAGGCCGTGACCACGCTCGACACGCGGACGCGCTCGATCGAGAACGAAACGAACAAATTGCGGGTCGAATTCCGGCGTGAACTCGCCGAACGCAAGGCGGTGACCGAAGCGTTGAAACGCAGTCTCGACGAACAGCGGCAGCTCGCGGTCATGCTTCCGTTGCTGAGCACGCAAGAGACGACCGATGCGCTGGGCGTGCCGAATGTCGTCGTCGACAATGGCGATCAGATGTCGAAGCTGTTGCCCATCCTCCTGCTATCCGGCGGCCTGGGCGGAAATAACGCGGCTGCGGCAACGCCGGGCGCCAGTCCGGGAATGTTCGGGGGCAATGATAACGGCATGGCGACGCTGGCCATCATGATGGCGCTGACCAGCGGCAAAAAATGACGACCTATTTGGGAGAGAGACCATGACCGGGATTTCAGGACAGGGCGTCGTATTGGGCATCGCAATGGCCCGGGGCGCGGGCGTTCCCAAGGCAGCAACACGCGCCGGGCTGATGATGGGGCTGGGCGGTGTCACCCCCATCGGCGCGGTGCTGGCCACGAACACGATCCGCGCCGCCAAAAGAGCGCAAGCCGACAAGGATGGCGATGGCAAGGATTCTGATGACAAGGGTAACAACGGCACCATAACCGGCGCGCTTCCGCCGCCGGCCAATGGCCAGGCAAGTCGGGCAAGCGCCAATCCCGGCTCGCTGCCGGTGGCGACGACCAAGGATGTCCAGGCTGCCGTGGCGCCGCTGAAATCTCAGCTGGAACGGGATTCGGCGGCGCTGACCAAAGCGATCAATGACCTCGCCGCGCAGGACAAGGTGCAAGTGGCGTCGCTCAACCAGTCGATCCACAATTTGAGCCAGTCGGTCGAACGGCTCGTCAAGAACCAGCCTAAAGAGCGCGCATAGGAGGCGGCGGTGGACCCGGCACTCCAAGAACTGATCGCCGAGGGGCGGCCCGAGGACGAGGTCGCGATCGTGGTTCGGTTACAGGACAAGGCCGAGCCTCCGGTCGGCATGCGGTTGATCAGCCGTTTCGGCCCGGTGGCTACCGCCCGGGCGCAACGGGACGAACTGGCGCGGCTGCATGCCGACCCGGCGATCGCCAGTCTGAAGGCGCCGCGGCTCTACGCCAAGGAGCTCGACGCGATTCACGAGCCCTTGGGCGTGGCCCTGGAGGGGATCGAGGACAGCCAACCCGGCGACGAGCGCCGTCCGGCGGGCCTTGCCGAAACAGGTAAGGGCACGATTGTTTGTGTGATCGATTGGTCGTGTGATTTCGCGCATCCCGATTTTCGCCATCCCGATGGCAGGACACGGCTGCTGGCTTTATGGGATCAGCGCATCGGTCGTGCCGAAAACCGCTACGGCTATGGCCGGATGCATGATCGCGCGGCAATCGACCGCGCCTTGCTGCAGCAGGATCCGTTCGTGGCGTTGGGCTATCCCTGCACGGATCGCGCGCATGGCACCCATGTTATGGGTATTGCGGCAGGTAATGGGCGAGCGGGCGGACCGGCCGGCGTCGCGCCCGAGGCCGATCTGATCTTCGTCCATCTCGGCAATGGCGGCGAAGATCTCGGCAGTTCGATCGAGTTGCTCGAAGCGGTCGACTTTGCCGTCCGCATGGCCGGGGATCGGCCGCTTGCGATCAACTTCAGCCTGGGCCGGCATGCCGGTCCCCATGATGGCACGCTGTTGATCGAACGCGCTATCGATTGGCTGCTGATGAACCGCCCCGGCACCGCCATCGTGCAGAGCACAGGCAATTATTATTCGCGCGACGTGCATATGAACGGGCGGATCAGCGAGGCGCGCATTGCCCGCTTGCCGTTCAGGCTCGGTCGGCGAGACACCCAGCCGGTGTCGGTCGAAATCTGGTATAAGGGGGCCGATGAATTCATCGCTTCGGCGCGCGGTCCCGATGGCGTGGCGGCGCAGGCGCCGTTGGGCGGCAAGGCCGAGCTGCGCACCGCCGCCGGGCAGGAAGTCGGGCGCCTTTACCACCGCCGCAACGATCCGAACAACGGCGACAATCTGATCAATTTGTTCCTCAATCCACACGCAAAAAGCGGGGCTTGGGAGCTTCAGATAGAGGGCATCGATGTCGTCGACGGACGATGGCATGCATGGATCGAGCGCAACGCCGCGTGCGCGCCGTGCCAGGGGCAGTTCCCCAGCGATCTTTCGGCATCGGATGGCACCACCGGCAGCATCTGTAACGCGCTCCGCACGATCGCGGTCGGCGCGTATGACGGGCATGATCCCGCGCACCCGTTGCCGCCTTTTTCCAGTGTCGGGCCGACCCGTGACGGTCGGCGCAAGCCTTTGCTGGCCGCCCCCGGCGTCCGGACATTGTCGGTGCGGTCGCGCGCCGATCCCGCCGCGGCGCCGGGCTATGTGCGGATGAGCGGCACCAGCATGGCCGCGCCGCTGGTGACGGGCACGCTCGCGCTGATGTTGCAAGCGGCCGGCCCGCAACGGATCAGTGCCTTGCGCCGCTGCCTGTTCGCGTCGCTGGCACCGGTGAGCGAGGACAATGCGCGCTGGGGGTACGGCAAGCTCGATATCATGGCGGCGGTCGTTCGCGCGCGCGCGCTCGCCCAAAAGCCGCCCCCGAAAGTGCCATCACCGGCCGGACCGATCGAAGGCTTTGCGGCACCGCCGCCGCCGCCGCAGCGGGGGTCGGGGTCGGGGCGTCGGGTCGTCCCCATAGTCGTTCTGCCCGGCATCATGGGCACGCGGCTCGATTTCACCAATTCGCCGCTGCCGCGCTGGGATCCTGACAATGCCGCTGCGATGCTCGGCTGGTTCCGCGCCGATCCTGACGATAAGTTGCGCGGGTTGGATATGCGCAGCCGCGTCACCATTGTGGCCGATGGCAAGCATGCCGGCGAGCATCGCCGCGGCTGGGATCAATTGCCCGCGGGATTTTACCGCCCGTTGTTGACGGCGATCGACGCCGCGTTCAACCGCGGCGGGGCGGGCGCGGCGCTGCGCTGCCCGGTCTGGGCCATGGGCTATGACTGGCGGCAGTCCAATCTCGACCACGCCCACCACCTGGCAAGTTATGTAGACCTCATTCTAAAAACCGAACACGCCCCCCAACTAATCCTCCTCACGCACAGCATGGGAGGTCTCATGGCGCGCGCGGCGCTGGTTGCTTACCCAAGACTGGCGGGCCGCATCGCGGGCGTTATTCATGCGATGCAGCCCGCGGTTGGTGCCGTCGTGGCGGCGCGACGGTTCCGCACGGGATTCACTTATAAGATCGACGGGTCGCTCGGTGAAGCCATGGCCGAGATGCTGAAGGAACAGGTCGGCTCCGGCGACGGCCGCGACGGCTGGTATGACGAAGGCGCAGAGGCCAAAAAATTCGCCGCGAACTGGATTATGCAGGCTGTTTTCAGCAGCACTAAGCTCGGTCCGCATCCGGAATATTATGCACGCCTAATGGCGGGCGTCGCCGGCGCCAACGAACTGCTGCCGTCGGATGGCGCAGATCGCGGATGGTGGCCGCATGCGGCGAAGCGTCCAACGATCTCGGTATTCGACTTGTACGCCGCAGGATGGGATCAGGGTGGCTTGATTCCTACCGGTTTGCGCCATGATCCCGCGGGGGATGCGCTGGCGCAGCGGTTGGCCGCCGCGAAAGCCTTTCACGACCGGGTTGGTGGACGATATCATCCAGTGACTGGGCTGCTGTATTCCGACGGGCTGACGACCGATACGCAGTTCGATCCGCAGCAACGACACAAGGCCGGTGACGGCACCGTGCCGACGTTCAGCGCCCGCGCCCCCGATCTGGCCGCGCCGCATTTCGTTCACGCTTTCAGCGGCGTCGAACATGCGGCGTGTTTCAGGAACAAGGCGTTCCGCGCCGCCGTGATCGACGGCATTGCCTATATTGCGGGCGGCGGCCCTGCGCTCGGCCGGGTTCAACCCCCAAAGTTTGCCGTCGCAACGCAGCTCGAAACCGCTTGAGGAGAGATGTAATGTCCCGTGAAATGGCGGAAGTGGCAGAGCGGCTGATCGAGGAGGATATTTCGGCCGAGGCGTTTATCTCGGCTCTCGTCGGCGACGATCCGGGCCGGTTGATCCAGCGTGCGCTCGACCCTGACGACCCCTCGATGACGGTGATCGGTTGGCCTGGGCAACGCATGACGCAGCCATTGGCGCGGGGCGATCTCGTCCTGCGCGACCGCGCCGACAGCACGCCGCGACTGTCGGTGGTCGACGAGCCGCAGCCAATGACCAGGGCCACCGCGCGCCGCCGCGCATTGATGACCGATGGGCCATTGCCGGGCCGTTATGTGCGCGTGCTCGAACCGGGAAGCGGGCAATCGGGCAGTCGATTTGCACGGCGGTTGACCGGCCCCGAGGGCCTGGTTTTGCCCAATGTGCGGATCGTGCGGCGCATCGGCGAGCAGGACGAAGCCGCGCCAGCCCCTTCAAACCGTGCCACGATCCGCGTCGGATCATCGGGGCCGGCCGTCGCCGAAGCGCAAGCGCGACTGAATGCGGTCGACGCATCACGACGGTCGCGGGGGGAATCGCCGATCGATCGCTGCCCCTTAACGGTCGATGGCAAGTTCGGCGCGCTGACACGCGCAGCGGTACTATCGTTCCAGCGCGTCGCTTTTCCTGCCGACCCGTCGGAGTGGGACGGCGTCGTCGGCCCGCATACCTGGGCTGCGTTGTTGGCTGGTTCAGGGACCGGCCCGGCGCCCACGCCGCCACCCGCGAAGGCGGCCTCGGTTGCATTCGTTACGGATGAGGATGGCGACCACCGCGCCGATGCCAGCGCACCCGCGGCGACGGCATTGATGTTCGGCCTGTGGGATCAGGCTTATGATGGGTCCGGAAATGTCCGCAACGCTGCCGCGGAAACCGACAATTTCGTCGGCCTTGATATTCGGCGCTTTTACATTCGCGTGCGCGACCCATTGGCCGGCGGATCCACCGTGACCGCCAGTTGGCGAACATTGAAAGCCAATGGATCAACGGACGATGCGCCGGCATCCCTAGCCGTCACCCTGACTCAAACAGCCCCGGGATCGCACGTCTTCGTGTCCAAGGCGTTGATGATCGTGTCGAATAACACCGATGCCAAACAGGCGACGCATAGTGGATTTACGTCCGGCCCTGATGCAGGTTTGCGCCAACGCGGGGAGAGCAACCACCGGTTGCGCCGCGCCGCGCTCGATGGCTTTGTCGAGACACGCTACATTCCCTCGACCGGCGCCGCAGTAACGGAGAGGTTACCCGTTTTTCAGCGTGCGCCCGACGTCCGGCGCAAGCTCGCGGTGCGCGTGGTAAACTATGACGGTCATGCCACGCCGGCGGACATCAACGGACATTTTGCAACTGCAAACCGTCGCTGGGCACAAGCGGGCCTGCGGATTGATCCTGCAAAGACAGAGGCGCGCAATCTTCCTGCCGCCGCCAAGGATGCCCATGGCAATTACGCAAAGCAGGTGAAGGACGACGCCGCTGAGATTGCGGCGCTAAACGACCTGCTGCCGGGATCCGCCGACAATACGCTCACCGTGGTGTTCGTGCGCATGCCATCCAGCAATGCCTATACCACCCTTTTCGAGCGCACCGCGACCACGCTTGGCGACCGATTCTTCGTCTTTATCAATCCCGGCATCAATCCCGAGGGAACGACGTTGGCGCACGAGCTTCATCATGTGTTGTTCAACCGGCCGGATCTCAGCCCGAAGCCCCCCGTGTCGGACCTCGCCTTCCGCGCTTTCTTTCCGTTCAATACGAACCCGTCGCTAGCCTATGGCCTAGCCGTGCCGGATGCGCGCGTCAGATTGCGGATTCAGCATCTTCATTCGCCCAATCCCGACAATGATCCCTCGAACGATAATGTCGTCAACTGGGTGAGGCGGCGGCGCACGACGCGTTTTCCATTTCCGGCACCGACAAACGCGACAGCCGTCGCCGATTCGAGCACGGGTAATACGCTGACGAGGAGCCTTTAGATGAGCACCGCGAACCATGACGAAACCGCCGCCGAGCGCGTTGCGCTTGTCGTCGGCGGCGGCTTTAATGACGATGCGCTGGGCGATGAATATTATCGCGTAATCGAGGCCATTCGCGCGGCGCCCGCCGACCATTTGCACGAGTTTCTGCGAATGTTCGTGACCCAGCCTGCGTCTGCAGCAATGTTGACCGAACTGACACTAGCCCGTTTTCTCGAAATAGTTCAGCCACTATTGCCAAACGACGTGCGCGCCGCCGCGACAGCGCTTGACCGGCGCATGGGCTCGCTTTCGCAGCATCTCGAATCGCTAGGCGAAAGTACCAGCGAGGCGGTCAACAATGCGCGGGACCGGGCCGGGCGGCAGATCGATTTTCGCCGCGGGACCATTTCCGAAATGCTAGCACCTTGAAGAGCGGGGATTTCCATCCGGGCGCGCTGGCCTATCGCGCTATCTTACCAGCGCCGCCCTCGCCGTCGCCCGCGAGATCGCATCATCCTTGGCACCAATCCATGCCGAAATATCGATGGCGGGCGGCGTAGCGCCCTTGCTCGATCGATAATCCGATCACGCCTTCGGCGACGGATCGGATCTGCCACCGGCATGTCGCGCCAATTTGAACTCCTGCGGACTCGACTTCAGCACCGCGCCAAGCGACCTTGCGGACGGGGCGCGCGGCGCTAAATGCAGGATATGAAACTCGATTTCGTCAAATGCCATGGATCGGGCAATGATTTCCCCCTGATCGACGCGCGCGGGAGCACGCTGAGCACTGGCGACTGGGCAAGCGTGGCGCGCGCGCTGGCGGACCGGCGTGGCGTGCTTGGTGGCGATGGGATCCTGTTGCTGACCGAGGGCAACAAGGCGCATCCATTTGGCATGACCATGCTCAATCCTGATGGCTCGGAGGCGGAGACATGTCTCAACGGCGTGCGCTGCGTGGCGCGCGCCGGGTTCGAGGCGCTGGATATTGATCATGGCGCGGTGCGCCTCAAGACCTCAGTAGCGCAGGCCGCGCGCGATGCTGCCCTTGCACCCGGCGTGTACACCGTGCGCGAGGTGGCCGGACCCGCGTCGCTCGATATTGCCGCCTGGCCGTTGACGGGTATGGGGCGGGAGATCGTCGAGCAGACCATCCCGATGCTGCCGAGTGCGCGCACATTCACCGCGGTGGGGATGCCTAATCCGCATCTGGTGAGTTTCGTCGACGTGATCAACGAAACAGAGCTAGTGCGCGTGGGAAAAGCGTGCGGAGCGGCGCCTAAGTGGTTGAAAAATAGAGCGAATGTTTCATTTGTGGAGGTTCGGGGGGGGGATTTGTTCGTGCGGACGCATGAGCGTGGCGTGGGGCTGACGGACAGTTGCGGGAGCGCGATGGCGGCATCGACCTTTGCGGCGTGCCTCACCGGGCGGATCGCGTATGGCGCCGAGCTATCGGTGTTCAACCGCGGCGGGCTGGTCCGCGCGCAAGCCGAGCGCGACGGCATGGTGCGGCTATCGGGCAATGCGACGTGGGAATTTGCCGGTACGGTGGAGGTCGACCTGACGATGGAGGTGGCCAGCAACCTGGTAGTGACGCGGCACTACCCGGAAGAGATCGCCGCCTGGTCCGCGCTGGTGGACAGCCTGTAGCGCTTACACATTGTCAATCTTGTCCGGGCAGGGTCGGCGCTTTGCAGCCTGCGAGACGCCATGAACCCCGACACATTTACTGGCCCCAGGCGGCACATCGCGCTGCTGATCGATGCTGATAACGTGGCCTGTGACCGTCTCCGCGGCATCGTCGCGGCGCTCGCCGAGCACGGCACGGCCGATATCCGGCGCGCGTATGGCGACTGGAGTAGCGAGCTGCTCAAGCCGTGGAAGACGACGCTGCACGCGCTGGCGATCCGGCCGATCCAGCAATTCTGCTACACCAGCGGCAAGAACGCGACCGATATCGCGCTGGTCATCGACGCCATGGAATTGCTCCACACGCAGCGACCGGATGCCTTTTGCATCGTTTCCAGCGACGCGGATTTCACACCGCTGGTGATGCATCCGCGCGAGCGCGGCTGCGATGTATATGGCTATGGTGAGCGGAAGGCACCACAGCCCTTCGCCGATGCCTGTACCTCGTTCACCTATTTCGACCAGCTTGGCGACCGTGCCGCGGGCATGCCGTTGCAGGATAACGTGGCGGAAGCGAATGCCCTGCCGGCGGCCAAGGCCCCGACAAAAATTGACGGGTCGGCGCCTGCGCCTGCGCCATTATCGGCAACGGAAAAGGCGCTGCGGCAGAATACGAAACTCGTTCACGGCCTGCGCAGTGCGGTGGAGGCATCGATGAAGGACGATGGCTGGGCGATGATCGGCGCAGCAGGTAATGCTGCGATCCGGCAATCATCGATCGACCCGCGCGCGCATGGCGCGAAAAACTTTCCCGCATTGTTCAAAGCAGTCGGCCTGTTCGACATTAGCAGGAGCGATGCTGGGCAAACGTACGTGGCCGACAAACGCAACAAGCGGCGGGCCGCGCGACCGGCCGGGTGATCGCGCGTAGCCCTACGCCATCTTACGGGAGCTAACGGTGTAGGCCAGGCTTAAGGCGAACCATATAGGATAATCCGCTTGACAGCGTCACGCTGTTCTGGTACATATCAGGAACGATGACAAATTGCGAGTCGGGCGGTGCGGGAATGCAGCGCCGGGGACGGGCCGGAGCGGGGACGCTTTCCGGCCCTTTTGCGTGGGAGATGGGCGGTGGCGGATATCGGCGGTAGCAACGGATGTCGCGTGCAGCAGCGCGCGACGCGCAAGGGCGGGTGGACCACGGGCAAGCGGACGGTGTTTCTGGCGACGCTGGCGGCGACCTGCAACGTGACCGCGGCGGCGCGCGCGGCGGGCAAATCGGATCATTCGGCGCGCGCGCTGCGCAAGCGCGACGGCGAATTCTCGCTGTTATGGGCCGAAGCGCTCGAGGTCGGTTACGAACGACTGGAAAACGAGCTGGTGGCACGCGCGCTGGGGCTCGTTTCGAGCGGCGACAATCCGACCAGCGCGGAGATCATGACGCCCCCCGCCGTGCTGCCCGCATTCGACCCGGCGCTGGCCATCCAGGTGCTCAAGCTGCGCAGTGAGACGACCAAGCGCGCAGGCCCGCAGGGCGCGCCGCCGGTGATCAAGACGCAGGGCGAGGTCGATGCGGCATTGCTTCAGCGGCTCGATGCGCTGGCGGCGCGCCGCCGGCAGGAGCGCGGCGAGGATGCGACATGAGCGCCGCCGCGCCGACCGGACGGCGCGCGCTGATCGCGCGGCTGAGCGCGCTCGACGCGCGCGACCGGGCGATCGAGATGATGAAGCTGCCGCCGGCGGAGCGACGCGACCTGCTCGACGACTGGACCAATTGGGCGCGCGCCGCGCAACTGGCACCGGTCGGCGACTGGCGCGTGTGGGTGATCTGCGCCGGGCGCGGCTTCGGCAAGACGCGGGCCGGCGCGGAATGGGTCAGCGATGTCGCGCGCACCACGCCCGACGCGCGGATCGCGCTGATCGGCGCGACGGTCGACGAGGTTCGCCGCGTGATGATCGAAGGCCAATCGGGGCTGCTTGCCGTGGCGCGCTCGAACGAGCCGATCGTGTGGCGACAGACGCGCAACGAGATCGAATTCGCCTCGGGCGCCAAAGCCTATGTGTTTTCGGCCGCCGCACCGGAAAAGCTGCGCGGGCCGGAACATCATGCGGCGTGGTGCGACGAACTCGCCAAGTGGCGGTATGGCGACGCGGCGTGGGACAATATGGTGCTGGGCGTGCGGCGCGGCGATCAGCCGCGCGTGCTGGTGACGACGACGCCCAAGCCGGTGATGCTGCTACGGCGCGTGCTGCGCGAGGCGGGCGACAATGTACGGCGTGGCAGCACCGCGGATAATCCGCATCTGCCGCCAAGCTATGTCGCCGCGGTGACGCATCTGTATGGCGGCACGCGGCTGGGGCGGCAGGAGCTGGACGGCGAACTGCTCGAGGATATCGAGGGCGCGCTGTGGACGCGCGCGATGATCGAGGCGTGCCGGGTGGATGCGCTGCCCGCGCTGGTGCGCGTGGTGGTGGCGGTGGATCCGCCGGCGGGGATCGACGGCGATGCCTGCGGGATCGTGTGCGTCGGGCTGGGCGCGGATGGCCGTGGCTATGTGATCGAGGATGCCAGCCTGAGCGGCGCATCGCCCGAGGGCTGGGCGCGCGCGGTGGCCGACTGCGCGGCGCGGCACCACGCGGACCGCGTGGTGGCGGAAAAGAACCAGGGCGGCGAGATGGTGCGCAGCGTATTGCGCGCGGCGAATGCGGTGATGCCGCTGACGCTGGTGCACGCCGCGCGGGGGAAGATCGCGCGGGCCGAGCCGGTGGCGGCGCTGTATGAAGGCGGGCGCATCGGCCATGTCAGCGGCTTGCGCCAGCTGGAGGACGAATTGTGCGGCATGGTGGTCGGCGGGGTGTACCGCGGGCCGGGGCGCTCGCCCGATCGCGCCGATGCGCTGGTGTGGGGGCTGACCGAACTGATGCTGGGCAGCCACGGGGAGGCGGCGGTGCGGGGCCTGTGATCTTCCCGCGCGCTGGTGCGTTGTCGTGGGATCAAAGGAGATGCGTGATGAGCGACGAAGCACCCGATGTCGGCCCCGATAACGGCAAACGGCCGGCTTTTGCCAAACCGATCGATACGGGGCTGGGCGCGATCGGCACCGGCGGCGGCTATTCCGGGCAGGAATATGATTCCGCAGGGCAAGAGGATTGGCGGCGGCGGCAGGATGCGCTGGCGGTCGATCCGGGCGGCAAGGTCGAGGGATCAGGCGCGGGCGCGGGCGGCGCGCCGGGCGAGGATTATGACGATGACAGCGCCACCGGGTCCGCGCCGCCGCCGACGGGGCGGTGAGTGAGGGGACGTGAGAGGGGGGACGTGACGGTGGCGTTGCGGCGCTGATCTGCGTATCGCGGCGCCTTCAGATGAGGACAGCCGATGGTACCGCGTGAATTGATCGATGTGGCGGAGGTGCCGGGGGGCGAGCCGCTCAGGCTGTTCCGGCGCGGCGCGGATTATATGATCGTGCTCGAGCGCAACGAATTGATGAACAGCCGGATGAGCGGATCGGAAGAGGCGCTGGCGGTAATGACGTGCGAGCGGCTGCGCGCGCGGCCGGGCGGGCTGGCGGGGCTGCGCATGCTGATCGGTGGCTATGGCATGGGGTTCACGCTGCGCGCGGCGCTGGCGGAAGTGGGGCCGGACGCGCGGATCGAGGTGGCCGAGCTGGTGCCCAAGATCATCGAATGGGCCGAGGGGCCGATGGCGGATCTGACCGCCGGGTGCCTCGACGATCCGCGTGTGAGCCTGGTGATGGAGGATGTCGCGGCGCCGATCTTCGACGGGACGGAGACGTATGATGCGATCCTGCTCGATGTCGATAACGGGCCGGACGGGCTGGTGCGGCCGAGCAACGGGCGCCTCTATTCGGCGCGTGGGCTGGCGGCGGCGAAGAATGCGCTGTCGCCGGGGGGCGTGCTGGCGGTGTGGTCGGCGGCGTCGGATCCGAAGTTCTTAAAGCGGCTGGGCGATGCCGGGTTTGCGGTGGACGAGGTCGCAGTGAAGGCCAGGAGCAACGGCAAGGGGCCGCGGCATGTGATCTGGTTCGCGACCAAGGGGTGATCTTGGTCATTCCCGTATAGGCTGAACCCCTCAGGGACTGCGCTATCCCCTGTCGTCACCCCGGACGTGTTCCGGGGTCTGCGGTGCCGCGCAATCTCGACGGGTGGGCATGCGGCACGGTGGACCCCGGACCAAGTCCGGGGTGACGGGGTAGTTTCGGCGTTCGGGATTATGCGTCCCCGCCAACGCGGGGATGACGGTTGGCGCGCGCGGCGCTTTTCAGGAGCATGACATGAAAATCTTCGGCTGGAAATCAGCCGGGCGCGCGGAAGTGCGTCCGGTGTTGTCGCGTGTCGGCGCGTCTCGCGTGATCGGGGACTGGCCGATGCGCTATGAGGCGCAGGTGCGCGAGGCGTATCTGGGCAATGCCATCGCGCAGCGCGCGGTGCGCGTGGTGGCGGATGGCCTGGGCGAGGCGCCGCTGACGGCATCGTCGCCCGAGCTGGAAGCGCTGGTGCGCGCGCGATCGGGCGGGCAGGCGTTGCTCGCCACGGTGGCGGCGCAGCTGTTGCTGCATGGCAATGCCTATGTGCAGTTGCTGACCGATGCGGACGGGGGCTTGCGCGAGCTGTTCGCGCTGCGCCCCGAACGGGTGACGGTGGAGCCGGATGCGGGCGGGTGGCCCGCAGGCTATGCCTACCGGGTGGGCGAGCGGGTGGCGCGGTTGCCAGCGGAGGATGCCGGGGGGCGGCCGGCCATCGTGCACATCAAGGCGTTCAACCCGAGCGACGATCATTATGGCCTCGGGTGCCTGGGCGCGGCGGCGGGGGCGGTGGCGGTGCACAATGCCGCGGCGCGCTGGAACAAGGCGCTGCTCGACAATGCGGCGCGGCCATCGGGCGCGCTGGTCTATGATGCGGGCGATGGCTCGGCCCTGTCGGGCGAGCAGTTTGCACGGCTGAAGGCGGAGATGGAGGCGGGGTTTGCCGGCGCGGGCAATGCCGGGCGGCCGATGCTGCTGGAGGGCGGGCTGAAATGGCAATCCTTATCACTATCACCGGCGGACATGGATTTCGCCGCGACCAAGGCGGCGGCGGCGCGCGAGATTGCCGGTGCCTTTGGCGTGCCGCCGATGCTGTTGGGCCTTCCGGGCGATGCGACCTATGCCAATTACCGCGAGGCGAGCCGGGCGCTGTGGCGGCTGACGATTTTGCCGCTGGCGGGATCGATCCTGGCGTCGCTGGCGCAGGGGCTCACCGGGTGGTTTCCGGGCGCGGCGCTGAGCGTCGATCTCGACCGCGTGACCGCGCTGGCGGAGGATCGCGCGGCATTATGGCAGCAGGCCGCGGGGGCGGATTTTCTTACGCCGGAGGAGAAGCGCGCGATGGTGGGGCTGTCATGAGCGGGCCGGGCAGCGCGGTGCTGGCGCAATTGCTGGCGCAGAGCGCGGGGCAGGGGGCGGATCTGCTCGCGCTGCGCGCGATCGCCGAGGAAGCGGGCGATCTGGCGGCGGGGCGCGCGCTGGCGCGGCTCGGACTGGAGGACGCGCAGGCGGCCAAGGACATGGCCGAACTGCGCGAGCTGCTGGCGGCGTGGCGCGCGGCGAAGAAATCTTTGTGGAAGGCGGTGCTGGGGTGGATCGTGAAAATGGCCTTGGTGCTGATGCTGGCCGGTCTGGCGGTGAAACTGCGGCTGTGGGAGCTGCTCGAATGAGCGTGCGGTTTGCCGGTTACGCCGCGGTGTTCGATGTGGCGGATCGCGGCGGCGATGTGGTGCGCGCCGGGGCGTTCGGGGCGGTGCCCGCGGGCGTGCCGTTATTGTGGCAGCATCGCGGAAAGCCGGTCGGCGTGATCGAGCGGGTGCGCGAGGACGCGCGGGGCTTGCGCGTGATCGGGCGGATCGAGGAACCGCGGCTGGCGGGGCTGGTCGCCTCGGGCGCGGTGGCGGGGCTGTCGTTCGGGTACCGCGTGCGGGCGGCGCGGCACCGTCTCGCCGGGGGGCGGGTGCGCGAGCTGACCGCGCTGGAGCTGGTCGAGATCAGCCTGGTGGCGCAGCCGATGCAGCGGCTGGCGCGGGTGCATGCGGTGGACGAAACGAGCGGACCGTGAGCGGCGATCCGCGAAGACCACCGGGTGACGGCAGGGGGTGGGAGAGTTTTGTCGGGCGCGTCCGGTTCGGGCGCGCCTTTTCTTTTGGGTGGAGGAGACGGACATGACGGACAACACGATGGACGCGCTTGAGGCGAGCTTCGAGACGATGGAACTGGCGGCGACCGCGCGGCCGATGCTGGAGGGCGCGCGGGCCGGTGGCGCGGCGTTTGACGGGTTCTTGCGCTCGGGCGCGAGCGTGGAGATGAAGTCGTTTACCGGGCTGACCGGCGATGCCGGCGGCTTTGCCGTGCCGCGCGAGATCGATGCGGTGATCGATGCGACGCTCAAAGCGGTGTCGCCGATCCGGTCGGTGGCCAATGTCGTCAAGGTCGGCACGGCGGGCTATCGCAAGCTGGTGACGACCGGCGGCACGCCATCGGGCTGGGCAGCGGAGACGGCGGTGCGGCCGGAGACGGCGACGCCGGTGTTCGTCGAACTCGCGCCGCCGATGGGCGAGCTTTATGCCAACCCCTCGGCCAGCCAAGCGATGCTCGACGATGCCGCATTCGATGTCGAGGCATGGCTGGCGAGCGAGATCGCGACCGAATTCGCCAAGGCGGAAGGCGGCGCGTTCATCAACGGCACCGGGATCAACCGGCCCAAGGGCTTTCTGACCTATACCACCGCGGCGACGCCGGATGCGACGCGCGCGTTCGGGCAGTTGCAGCATCTGGCCTCGGGCGTGGCGGGGGATTTCGGCACCAGCCCGCAGGACAAATTGATCGGTCTGGTACAGGCGCTGCGCGCGCCGTACCGCCAGGGCGCGGTGTTCGTGATGAACGCGGCGACGATGTCGCGCATCCGCAAGTTCAAGACGGCGGACGGACAGTTCCTGTGGATGCCATCGATGAGCGCCGGCGTGCCGGCGACGCTGCTCGGCTATCCGGTGATCGAGGCGGAGGACATGCCCGATATCGCGGCCAACGCGCTGGCCATCGCGTTCGGGAACTTCAAGGCGGGGTATCTGATCGCGGAACGCAGCGAGACGGTGATCCTGCGCGATCCCTACAGCAACAAGCCGTTCGTGAACTTCTATGCGACGAAGCGGATCGGCGGGTGCGTGGCCAATAGCGAGGCGATCAAGCTGCTGAAGTTTGCCGTGAGCTGAGCTGCTTCCTCCCCCTGGGGGGAATTTGGTGAGGGGCTCCGCACGATCGATCGTCCGGATCCCCTCACCAACTGCGACTAGGCAGCAAGCTGCCAAGTCTTCGTATCTTCTCCCGATGGGAGAGGGATTCTTGCGAAGGAATTTATCATGGCTCCTGGCTTTCCGGCGCAGGTGATTGCGGACGCGCGGGCCGCGGCGAAGGATTATGCGCGCGTGTCGCTGGCGAGCGAAGACGCGCTGTTCGATGATCTGGCCGCGGCGGCGCTGGCGATGGCGGAACAGTTTTTGCGGCTCAGCCTGATCGTGCGACCGCACCGCGCGGTGCTGCCCGCGGGGAGCGGGTGGCAGCGGCTGCCGGTGGGGGCGGTGACGGCGATTACCGCCGTGGCCGGCGTGCCGGCGGCGGGGGCGGAGTTCGCGCTGCCGGTGGGGGCCTATGCGATCGATGTGGATGCGGACGGCGATGGCTGGGTGCGCGTCTCCGCGCCGGGCGCGGCGGGGCGCGTGGCGGTGACATTTTCGGCCGGGCTGGCGGTGGACTGGGCGGGGGTGCCCGCACCGATCGCGCAGGGCGTGGTGCGGCTGATCGGGCATTTGCATGCCGAGCGGGATGCCAGCGGTGGTGGGGGACCGCCGCCGGCGGCGGTGACCGCGTTGTGGCGGCCGTATCGCCGGCTGACGCTGCTGGAGCGGGGGCGATGATGGACCGGCTGGCGGCGCGCGCCGAGGCGATCGGGGCGCAGCGGGCGGCGGCGGTGCGCGCTGACGTGGCGGCCCTGCTGTCGGCTGAGGTGCAGGGCGTGGACGTATCGGTGGTGGGGGATGACGTGGTGATCGCCGGGCGGGGGCTGCGCTGGCGCGCGGTGCGCGACCCCGCGCTGCGCTGGATCGGGAGTTTGCTGAGATGAGCGCGGAGAGCGTGTTGCAGGCCGCGGTGCTGACCGTGCTGCGCGGCGATGCCGGCCTGACGGCGGGGCTGAACGGCGTGTTTGAGGGGCCGGCTGTAAGGGCGTCGCTGCCGTTTGCCGAGCTGGGCGAGCTGCTGGCGGTGGACTGGGGGACCAAGACGGCGGCGGGGCGCGAGCTGCGCATCGCCGTCACGGTGCGTGGCGCGGGGGATACGGGCGCGGCGGTGGCGGCACTGGCGGGAGCAGTGGGGGCGGCGATCGAGCGGTTGCCGCGCGATCTGAGCGGGTGGCGCGTGGCGAGCGTGGTGTTGCTGCGCACGCGGTTGTTGCGCGGTGGGCCGGGCGCCTGGGCGGCGGTGGTGGAATATCGCGTGCGCATGCTCGCGGTCTGACGGCCGAACAAGAAGGGTTTTCGCGCGAAGACGCGAAGACACGAAGGGTGTGCGGCGGGCGCTCTTCGCGGCTTCGCGCCGTCGCGTGACATCAACTTAGAGGAGGATGAGATGGCGGTGGAGCGGGGTAGTGCCTTTTTGCTGAAGGTGGGGAATGGCGCGGTGCCGATCGTCTATCAGACGGTGGCGGGGCTGCGCACGACGCAGCTGAGCGTGAATGGCGAGATGGTGGCGACGACGTCGAAGGATTCGGGCGGGTGGCGTGATCTGCTGTCGGGCGCGGGGGTGCGCTCGGTCTCGGTGAGCGGCGCGGGGGTATTTACCGGATCGGCGGCGGAGGTGCGCATCAAGAGCAATGCGCTGTCGGGCGTGCTCGACGATTATCGGCTGAGCTTCGAAAGCGGCGAGACGATGACGGGCAAGTTCCTCGTCACGCGGCTGGATTATGCCGGGGAGTTCAATGGCGAGCGCTCGTACACGGTGAGCCTGGAGAGTTCCGGGCCGGTGGTGTCGGCGTGAGCGCGGCCAATGCGACAGCCAATCCGGCGCGGGGCGAGGCGGCGGTGCGGATCAATGGCGAGCCGCTGGTGCTGCGCCCGAGCTTTGCCGCGCTGGTCGCGGCGGAGGGCGAGATCGGGCCGCTGTTTGCGCTGGTCGAGCGCGCCGCCGAGGGGCGGCTGGGGCTGGGCGAGCTGGTCGCGTTGTTCTGGCATTGCCTGCGCGAGCGGCCCGAGGGGCTGACGCGCGACGCGTTTGGCGAGGGGGTGGTGCGTGGCGGGCTGGCGGCGGCGTCGCCGGCGCTGCGCGTGCTGCTCGGGCAGATTCTGGCGGGGCGGTGATGCTGTTCGTCGAGCGCGCGGGGGCGCTGGCCGGCTTTGCCGGGGCGTTTCTGGGCTGGGCGCCGGACGCGTTCTGGGGGGCGACGCCGGCGGAATTGCTGGCGGTGGTTTCAGCATTGCGTGGCGACGCGGCGGCGGCACCGCCGGATGACGCGACGATCGCCCGGTTGAGGGAGGCGTTTCCCGATGGATGAGGAAATCGAACGGCTGGTGATCAGCGTGCGCGCCGATACGCAGGCTTTTGCGCGCGATGTCGGCGCGATGCGCGGGGCGCTGGAGGGGCCGCTGGAGGCGGGGGTGGAGCGCGCCGGGCGGGCGATCGAGGCAACCTTGCTGCGCGCGGTGCGGACCGGAAAACTGGGCTTCGAGGATTTGCGCCAGGCGGCGCTGGCCGTGATGGCGGAGATCGCCACGGCAGCGGTGCGGGGCGGCATCGATGCGTTGCTGGGGCGGGACGGCGGTGGCGGCGGCGGCGGACCGGGCGGGTTGCTCACTCTCGTGTCCGGCTTGCTGAGCGGCGCGCCGGGGCGCGCGACGGGCGGGCCGGTGTCACCGGGGCGGGCGTATATGGTGGGCGAGCGGGGGCCGGAATTGTTCGTGCCGGCCGGGGCTGGGCGCGTGGAGCCGGGCAGCGGGGCGGGGGGCGGCGCGCGCGAGGTGCGCGTGGCGATCTCGGTTCATGCCGCAGCGGACGCGGCGCCGGCGGCGCTGGCGCGATCGAGCCGGCAAGTGGCGCGCGCGGTGCGCGCGGCGCTGGAGGCGGAGTAGGCGCGCTCCCGATGGGAGAGGGAAGGAGGCGCATATGGCGCATTGGCTGGCGTCGGCGCGGACGGTGCAGCGCGAGGGGGTGATCTCGCGCTTCGACCCGCGCTTCTGGACGGTGAATTTTCCGCGGCCGATGATGGCGGCGGTGACGACGATCGCGGCGGATGCGCTGCGCGTGGAGGCGCAATTCTACCGCGCCAACGATCTTGCCGGGCTGATCTGGGAAGCGGCGGACGTGCACGATCATCCGCTGCTGCGCTACGAGACATCGCGCGATTTTCGCGGCTGCCGCCTGCGCTTTCGCTGGCGCGCGTCGGGGGTGCTGGCGCTGAATGTCATCAATGGCCCGGTGTTGACGATCGAAGGGCGCGATGCGGCGGGGCAGGCGCGGGCCTGGTATGTGCGGTTGTGGAATTATGCCGTGGGCAGCCCAAACGATGCGGTGGTGTCGATCGATCTTGCCGCGCTGAGCGGTGGCTTCCTGCTGCCCGGCGAGGCCGATCCGGTGTGGGCCGGGGACATCGACCGGATGTTCGTGTCGCTGGTGCCGACGGGGTTTACCGGCGCCGACGCCGCGCTGACCGCGCCGAGCACGGGCTGGATCGAGCTGACCGACATGACGTGCGAGGGACCGGGGGCGGTGCTCACGATCGGCGATGCCGTGGTGCCCGAACATGGGCTGGGCATCGCCAGCGGCTATGACGACAGTTATCATCTGACGCCGGCACGGTTGCTGCGCAATGCGCTGCTGCTCGGCTATCGCGGCAGCATCGTCCATTATGTGGGGATGAGCCATTATTTCCGGCTCGAGCCGGCGTCCGGCGGCTATTTCGTCAGTACGACCGGCGCGGTGATGAACGTGGCGGCGCTGGCCTGGCACCGGGCATTTGCCGCGCAGGCGAAACTGCTCGGCTTCGGCATCATCTGGTCGGTATCGTACGAATTGCTCGACCAGCATTGCTGGGCAGCGTGGAAGCAGCGTGCAGGCGACGGGACAGCGGGACTGACCGGGTGGGATCCGCCCTCCGCTTTGCTGTCGCCGGCGCATGAGGAGGCGATGCGCTATCTGCGCGATCTGGCCGCAGCGCTGATGGACATGGCGGTCGCGGCGGGGCTGGCGCCCAAATTCCAGATCGGCGAGCCGTGGTGGTGGGTCATGCCGGATGGCCGACCCTGCCTGTATGACGATGCGGCGAAGGCGGCGCTGGGGGGCAATCCGGTGGCCATCGGCAGCGTGCGCGGCGCGCTCACGGCGGCGCAGAAGGCGCTGCTCGACGCGGCGGGGGCGCTGCTGGCGCAATCGACCGCGGCACTGGCGGCCGCGGCCAAGGCGGCGGCACCGGAATGCGAGACGCATTTGCTGACCTATCTGCCGACCGTGCTGGATGCCGCGGCGCCCGAACTGAAGCGCGCCAACATGCCGATGGGCTGGGCAAGGCCGGCATTCGATGTGCTGCAGCTGGAAGATTATGACTGGGTGGTGGCGGGCGACAGCGCATCGACCGCCAAGGGGGTGGCATTGGCCGAGGCACGGTTGGGCTATCCCGTGGCGCAGCAGCATTATCTGGCAGGGTTCGTGCTGCGCCCGGACCAGGCGGGGCAATGGCGCGCGATCGCCGCGGCGGCGGACGTGGCGCGGGCGCGCGGCGTGGGGGCGACGTTCGCCTGGGCGCTGCCGCAGGTGTTGCGTGACGGGTTCGTTCAGTTCGACACGGAGAGCGAGATGCAGGCGTTCGACGATGTGCAATTCCCGCTGGCGCTGGGGCGCGAGGCGGAAGTGATGCCGGAATTTTCCACCGCGATCCTGACCGGCGCGGGCGGGCACGAGGTGCGCAACGCGAGCTGGGCGGGCGGGCGGACGCGCTACGACGTTGGGCCGGGGGTGCGATCGGAGGCGGATATCGCCGCGCTGCTGGCGTTTTTCCGCGCGCGGCTGGGGCCGGCGCGGGGGTTTCGCTTGCGCGACCCGTTCGATGCCTCGTCGGGGACCGGGAGCGCGCTCGACCAGCGGCTCGGGCTGGGCGACGGCATCGTGACGCGGTTCGCGCTGGTGAAACATTATGGCGAGGGTGCGCGGCGGATTACCCGGCCGGTGGCGGGGAGCGTGCGCGTGGCGGTGAACGGGGTCGAGACGGTGGCGTTTACCGTGGCGGCGGGTGGCTTCGTGGTGCTGGATGTGGCGCCGGGGGCGGGCGCCGCGGTCACCGCGGGGTTCGCGTTCGACGTGCCGGTGCGGTTTGCCGAGGATCGGCTGGCGGTCAATCGCGCGACGTTTCTGGCCGGCGCGGCGGCGAGCGTGCCGCTGGTGGAAGTGCGCGAGGAGTAGCGAGACTTGGGCTGCGCGCTTCAGCGCAGTCCTAGTCGCAGCGGTGAGGGTCTTCTTTTGGCGGAACGGTGCCAAAGAAGAAGCAGAAGAAGACCCTCCCAACCCTCTCCCGCGAAGGGCGGGAGAGGGCTTTAGAAGCGGCGAGTGGGAGATGCATCATGACCTTTCTCGAAGGGCAGCTGACCACGATCGCGTTGTGCTGGCGGATCGAACGGCGGGATGGGGTGACGATCGGATTGACCGATCATGACCGCGATCTGACGGTCGACGGGCTGGTGCACCGGGCGGCACCGGGGATGGTGCCCTCGGCGATCCAGCGCAGCGATGGCCTGGAGGCGGATACGATGGATGTCGCCGGCGCGCTGACCAGCACGGCGATCGACGAACGGGATCTGCTCGCCGGGCGCTGGGACGGCGCGCGCGTGATGGTGTTTGCAGTGGACTGGACTGGGGCTGCGGGGCGGGTGGATCTGGGCGAGGGCGTGATCGGCGCGGTCGAGACCAAGGATGGCGGCTTTTCCGCCGAGCTGCGCGGGGTGAGCGGGGCGCTCGATCGGCCGGTAGCGGAAGTAACCTCGCCGGAATGCCGCGCCGAACTGGGCGACAAACGCTGTCGCGTGGCGCTGGCGGCGCGGCGGCGGTTCGTGCGGGTGGGGTCCGTGGTGGAACGGGCCGTGACGGTCGACGCGGTGGAGCCATTGGCCAATGCGTATGGCGGCGGGCTGCTGCGCTGGATCGGGGGCGCCAATTCGGGGCTGGAGAGCGCGATTGCCTCGTCGGTGGGCGCCACCGTGATGTTGCGGGCCGAGCCGATGCTGGCGGTGGCAGCGGGCGATCTGATCGAGCTGATCGAGGGCTGCGACAAGAGCCTGGCGACCTGTGCGGCGCGGTTTGGCAATGTGGCGAATTTTCGCGGCGAACCGCATTTGCCCGGGATCGACTTGCTGACGCGGTATCCCGGGGCATGAGCGCGCGGGAACGGGCGGTGACGGCGGCGCGCGCGGCGGTCGGCGTCAAATATCGTTTGCACGGGCGCGATCCGCAATTCGGGGTGGATTGCGTCGGCCTGGCGGGGCTGGCGCTGCGTGCGGCGGGCTGCACGGACGCTATCCCGGCGGGCTATGCGCTGCGCGGCGGGACGGCGGATGCGATGCTGGCGCTGATCGATCGCGGGTCCCTGGTGCGGACGGATCACCCGATACCCGGCGATCTGCTGCTGTTCGCGGCCGGGCCGGCGCAATTCCATCTCGCGATCATGGCCGAGGATGGGATTTATCATGCCGATGCGATGCTGCGCCGCGTGGTCGAACGACCGGGCACGCCGCCCTGGCCGCTGGTCGCGGCCTGGGCGCTGATCGAGGATGCGCTGACAAGCGATCTGTTGCGGGGGGAAGGATAGATGGCGACGCTGGTATTGACCGTCGTCGGCGGGCTCGTCGGTGGGCCGATCGGCGCGGCGGTGGGCGCGCTGGCGGGGCAGCAGATCGACCGCAACGTGCTGTTCGCGCCGAAGGGGCGGCAGGGGCCGCGGCTGACCGAACTGGCGCTGCAGACGTCGAGCTATGGCACGCCGATCGCGCACGTCTTCGGCACGATGCGGATCGGCGGGTGCGTGATCTGGTCGACCGATCTGATCGAGAGCCGCGCCACCAGCCGATCGGGCAAGGGCCAGCCGAGCGTGACCAATTACAGCTATTCGGCGTCTTTCGCGGTGGCGCTGTCCGGGCGGGCGATCAGCGGCGTCGGGCGGATCTGGGCGGATGGCAAATTGCTGCGCGGCAGCGCCGGGGACTTCAAGACCTCGACCGGCTTCCGGCTGCATCTGGGCGGTGAGGACCAGGCAGTCGATCCGCTGATCGCCTCGGCCGAGGGCGGGCTGGCACCGGCGCATCGGGGGATTGCCTATGCCGTGTTCGAGCATCTGCAACTGGCGGATTTCGGCAATCGCATCCCCTCGCTGACGTTCGAGGTGATCGGCGATGCCGCGCCGGTACCAGCGGGGGCGATCGCGGCGGCGGTGTCGGGCGGGCTGGTGCGCGGTGACGTAGCGCTGACCTTGCCCGGTTTTGCGGCTTACGGCGATGCGCGCGGGGTGCTCGAGCTGCTGGGCGCGGCAAGCGGAGCGTGGTTCGTGCCCGAGGGGCGGACGATCGTGCTGCGCGATGGCACGAGCGCGAACGACACGCTCGACGACGCCGGACTCGGTGCGGGCGATCTGCCAGGTTTACGTGGCGTGCGGACGCTTGGGGCGATCGAAGCCGTACCGCAAACCGTGACGATCGCGCACTATGACGCTGCGCGCGATTACCAGCGCGGTTTGCAACGTGCCCGGCGGCCGGGCGCTGGCCACCGTGCAGCGGAGATCGAATTGCCCGCGTCCGTGTCGGCTGACATGGCCAAGACGATCGCCGAACGCGAACTTGCGCGCGGCGAAGCAGGGCGCGAGCGGCGCACGCTGGCGATGGGCTGGGACGCGCTCGGCGTGCTGCCGGGGGCGTGTGTTAGGATTGCAGGGACGCCGGGCGTGTACCGGGTGGCGCGCTGGTCGTTCGAGCAGAGCGTGCTGAGGCTGGAATGCGTAAGGCTGGCGGGAGCAACCGCGCCGGCCCGCGCCAGCCCCGGGCGTGCGCTACCAGCGCCGGACATTCTCACCGGGCGCACGATACTGCATGCGTTCGAGATCCCGCCACTCGACGATACGGTGCTGAGCGCGCCGCGGCTGATCGTGGCGGCGGCGGGGACCGCGCCAGGATGGCGGCAGGCGGCGTTGCTGTACAGCCTCGACGACGGCGCGCGCTGGCTTACCGCAGGGGCGACGGCGGGGGTGGCGACAGTTGGCGTGTTGGCCGGCCGGCCGGGCGCGGCCAGCGCCAATGTGATCGACCTGATCAACCAGATCGAGATCAATCTGGCGCATGCGGGCATGGCACTGAACGGGGCGGACGACGTGGCGCTGGATGCCGGCGCCAATATCGCTTTGCTTGGCGAGGAACTGATCCAGTTCGGCGATGCGACACAGATTTCGCAGAGCCGCTGGCGGCTGTCGCGGCTGTTGCGCGGGCGGCGCGGCACCGAGGCGGCGATCGGGCTGCAGCAGGCGGGCGATCGCTTCATATTGATCGAGGCGGACGCGGCGCTGGCGATCGAGCTGCCGCTCACCAGCATCGGCACGACGGTACGGTTCCTGGCATCGGGGATCGGCGATGCGGCCGGGCCGATCGGCGCGACGGCCGCGGTGCGCGGCGGATCGGTGCTGCCGCTGGCGCCGGTGCACCTGTGGGTGGATGCGCAGGCCAGCGGCGATCTGCTGATCCGCTGGGTGCGGCGTAGCCGTGCCGGCTGGCGCTGGATCGATGGCGCGGAGACGCCGTTGGCCGAAGAAAACGAGGCGTACCGCGTGACCCTGCGCACGGCCAGCGGGATCGGGCGGACTGTGGAAACGGCCTTGCCGGAGCTCCTGCTCGCCGCGTCGGAGCGAGCGGCAATCGTCTCGATCGAGGTGCGGCAGGCCGGGCTGCATGGCGAATCACCGGCCAGCGCCATCGCGCTGCCGGCGATGTGAAGAGGAGAGCGTGATGAGCGATACGACGAGCCGCCTTGGTCTGCCAATGATCCGCGTGGGGCAAGCGCAAAAGGAACTGTCGCATAATGAGGCGCTCGCGCTGATCGACCTGCTGATCCATGCCGCCGTGATCGGCTTTGCCGTGAACGCGCCGCCGCCGACCCCGGCGCCCGGCGATACCTGGGTAGTCGGATCTGCGCCGAGCGGGGCCTGGGCTGGCCGGGCAAACCAGCTGGCCGGCTGGACCGATGGAGGCTGGCGATTTGCCGTCCCGATCGAGGGGATGGCGGTGTGGATCGTGCAGGGCGGTGTCCTCGCTCGATTTGCCGGCGGCGTGTGGAACGCGGGCGATGTCACGGCAAGCCGCCTGATGATCGGGGGCAACATGGTGGTGGGCCCGCAGCAAGCGGCGATCGCCGCCCCCACCGGCGGCACGGTGACAGACGGACAAGCCCGCGTCGCGATTGCCAGTATATTACAGGCGATGCGCACGCATGGCTTGATTGCGGGGTGAAACTGGCTGTTTTCCGTGCCAATCTGTTGCTCTTCGGCAACACGTTCCGAAATATGTTCGCTTGCGTGGAAACCAACTGGCGGGTAGTTAGTTTGCGCTGTCCGAGTGACACTGACGAAAGGGGATTTTTATGCGGAAGCTTGCCATCACCATGGCGCTTGCCTCCACTGCGCTAGCCACACCTGCCCTCGCACGCGATAATTCGTGGTACGTGGGCGTCGAGGGTGGCGCAATGATCGTGGAAGACATCGATTATGATGTTACCCGCGCAACGGCTGCTGGTTCGGGTAACGGATCGGTCGACCACCATTATGGCTATGACGTCGATGGCGTGATCGGTTACGATCTCGGCGCGATCCGTGTCGAGGCCGAAGTCGGCTATCGCACGGCGACGGTCAAGGGCTACAGCGCGACGGGCACGACCCCGGCGTATCTGGCCAACGGCACTGTTTCGCAGCAGCCGGCTGGTAACTACGACTATGCGGGGGGCCGCACGTCGGCACTCAGCTTCATGGCTAACGCTCTGCTCGACTTCGGTGACGATGACGGCATCCAGGGCTTCGTTGGCGGTGGTGTCGGCGTTGCCCGCGTCAAGTCGCGCATCGGTCTTAACACCAATGGCGATTTCCTGAACGATTCGGACACGCGTTTCGCTTGGCAGGGTCTGGCGGGCATCCGTGCACCGCTCAGCAGCAATGTCGACGCGACGCTGAAGTATCGCTTCTTCAACGTGGACAACGTTCGTCTGGTCGACGTGACGGGTGGCCAGTATGAAGGCCGTCTGCGCACGCACAGCATCCTGGGTGGCCTGACGTACAACTTCGGCGAACCGGCAGCTCCGCCGCCGCCGCCGCCTCCGCCCCCGCCGCCTCCTCCCCCTCCTCCGCCGCCGCCGCCGGTTGCGGAAGTGGTCTGCGCTCCTGGACCGTATATCGTGTTCTTCGAGTGGGATAAGTCGGACATCACGCCGCAGGCAGCTTCGCTGCTCGACGGTGCGATCTCGCAGTACCAGAATTGCGGCAACACGCAGGTCATGCTGGCCGGCCACGCCGATAAGTCGGGTTCGGCAAGCTACAACGTTGGCCTGTCGCAGCGTCGCGCGGATTCGGTGAAGTCGTACCTCACGGCTCGCTCGATCCCGGAAGCAGTGATCAGCACGTCGGCATTCGGCGAAAGCCGTCCCCGCGTCGAGACCGCCGATGGCGTTCGCGAGCTGGAAAACCGCCGTGTGGAAATCCAGTACGGACCTGGTTCGGGCCAGTAAGCCCGAGCCTAGTTTGGCTACACGGAAAGGGGGTCGGCGAAAGCCGGCCCCCTTTTTGGTTGACCGGCGCGGGCGACCGACGGTTTCACGACGAACAAAACCGGTAAGACACGTATACGCGGCGACAGCAGGGGCCAAAAACGGGCGCGACGCTGTTGCGTCCTCGTGGCCCCTGCTGTCGCCGGGGACGGCGTGCAAAGCTATCGCCGTTCTGGACCGACCGCGCGAGCAGCACGATGGCTATAGCGCGGCGGCCAGCCATTCCGGGATAATGGCATCGCCCAGCGCCTCGACTCGGCGGTGTTCGATCATCAGACCGAGCTCGGGATAAGTCGCGCGGGTGCGATCGCCGGGTTCGGCCCGTGGCGCGACGACCAGGCGACGGTTGACCTTGCTGCGGTGATGCATCCGCGCAGTATTTTCCTGGCCGACATAGCAGCCCTTGGTAAAGCTGACGCCGTTCAGCTCACGCGCATTGCATTCGAGCCACAGCGTCTTGTCTTGCCCCAGTTCCGCCACGCCTTCGGTGATACCCAGCGACAGGCGGTGGGCAAGCCAGCCAGTGGCCGGCTCGCTGGCCGGCGCGAGCCAGCGATAGCCCAGGGCGGCGAGCCGCGGATCGGGCATGCCATGCCCGGGCGCACGCGACCAATGCACGGTGCGCGCGTCCGCCTCGATCGTGATCGCGCGGCGCAGCCGATAGATCGATAGCCGGCGTTTCAGGCCCTCCGCCGCGCTGGCTTCACAATCGAGCAATAGCGCATCGCCATCGGGCCAGACGATGAAATCATACAGCGCCTTGCCCTGCGGCGTCAGCAATCCGGCCCACACCGGCAGCGGCCCGGCCATATCGGCGCTGATCAGCCCTTGCAGGAAACCGCGGACATCGTCTCCCGACAGGCGCAGCAGCGAACGATCGGCGAGCATGGTGGCGGTCATACAGGCCGAGGTAGGGCGGGCAGGGGGCAGCGGCAATACGTGGCTGGCGAATTGGCCGCCGGCGCGCTAGGCGAACGCGATGACCTACCGCCTGACGATCCGCCGCCCCGATGACTGGCATGTCCATCTGCGTGACGGCGACATGCTGCACGCGGTGGCGCCGTATACCGCACGCCAGTTCGCGCGCGCGATCATCATGCCCAATCTCGCGCCACCGGTGACCAGTGTTGCCGCTGCCACGGCCTATCGCGAGCGCATCCGCGCCGCGCTGCCCGCGGGCAGCGACTTCACGCCGCTGATGACCTGCTATCTGACCGACACGGCCGACGCGGCGGAGATCGCGCGCGGCCATGCCGAGGGCGTATGGGCCGCGTGCAAACTGTATCCCGCCAATGCGACGACCAATTCGGCGCACGGCGTTTCCGACATCCGCGCGCTCGGGCGCGTGCTGGAGATGCTGCAGCGGATCGGCATGCCGCTGCTGATCCACGGGGAAGTCACCGATCCCGAGATCGATTTCTTCGATCGCGAAGCCGTGTTCATCGAACGCACGCTGGGCGGGCTTGTGCGCGATTTCCCCGCGTTGAAGATCGTGCTCGAACATATCACCACTGCCGAGGCGGTCGATTTCGTCAATGGCGCGGGCGCCAATGTCGCGGCGACGATCACGCCACAGCATCTCCATCTCAACCGCAACGCCTTGTTTGCCGGTGGGCTGCAGCCGCATGCCTTCTGCCTGCCGGTGGTCAAGCGCGAGCGCCATCGCCTCGCGGTGCGCACGGCAGCGGTGTCGGGATCGCCGCGTTTCTTCCTCGGCACGGATACCGCGCCGCACGTTCGCGGACGCAAGGAAATGGCGTGCGGCTGCGCCGGTATCTTCAACGCGCCGTTCGCGCTCGAAAGCTATCTCGCCGTGTTCGACGCGGAAGACGCGCTGGATCGGTTCGAGGGCTTTGCCTCGGAACATGGTGCGCGCTTTTACGGGCTGCCGCTCAACGAGGGCACGGTGACGCTGGAGCGGCGCGATGTGCTGGTGCCCGCGCTGTGCGGCGTGGGCGACACCGCCGTCGTGCCGTTCCACGCGGGCCAGACGCTGGCCTGGCAGATGGTCGGCTGAACGCGGGCGCGCTCATCTCCCGCTAGGTCGGCGCTTGAACGGCCAATCGACCACGCGGCCGGCGAACAGCGCCCACCACATGATCACCGGCTGCGCCGCCAGACGCGGGACATGATACCACAGGCTGCGCAGCTCGTGCGCGACCAGCACCTGATCGATCGCGTGCTTCACGTTGGCGGGATACACGCACACGGCATAGGCGGCGAGCAGAACACCCGCCCACCAGCGCAGCCGCGTGGTCAGCAGCGCGACCGCGCCGGCGAGCTCGCACAGGCCGGTGATGAAAATGATCTCGGCCGGATAGGGCACCCAGGCGGGGGTGATCCTGAGGAATGGCTGCGGGAGTGCGACGTGCGCGATGCCGGCGGTGATGTACGCGGCGGCGAGCGTCCAGCGCAGGATGCTGCGGGTGCGCTCGGCGGTGGGGTCGAGGGGCGTCATGGCCGTTGAGGCGTACGCGCCAAGCGGTGCATGGGCAAAGCCCATGCCCTCGGCCGGGCTGAAGCCCGCCGGCCGAGCTTGCGCTGTTCGCGCGGACGTGGCCGCGCGGCGCTGCGCTTTAAAACGGAAACCACTTCGCGTCGTGGCTGAACTTCATATAGCCGATATTGATGCCCTGCCGCCAGCCGACGCCCAGGCGGATCGGGATCACCACCTGATTGCCCTTGCGCAGATAGCTTGCCGCGACCCCGCCGACGAAGAACAATCGCCCCTCGCCCGCGGCGAAGCGCTTGCGATAGAGTTCCTCGGTGTCGTTCAGATTATAGATCAACACGAACACCTTGCTGGCGTCGCCGCCGATATCGAAGCCGACCGACGGGCCGGTCCAATAGACCGGCTGTTGCCCCTCGATCTTGTGGAACATCTCCCCCTGGCCGTAGCGCAGCCCGACGACGAACGCGCCGCCCGCCTCGCGCCCCGCGATATATGCGTTGGGCTGGCCCTGGTCCTTGAGGATCTTCTCCAGCATGCCGGCCAGGCCGGCGGTGCCCTTGCCCAGCGTGCCTTCGGCGGCGCTGAGCAATTCTTCGCGGTTGAAGGTATCGCCCTGTTCGGCGATCGCCACGGCGCCATCGCGCGCGACATTCTGCTGCGGATCGAGCGCTGCGGGCGCGCCTGCCGGCGTCTCCGCGGGGACGCGCGGGCCCTGCGGATCGTATGGCGGGTAAGCGGGCGGGCGATCGAGCGGCGCGGGCACGGTATAATCCGGCGCGCGCTGCGTCGACAGGTCGGCGTCGATCGCCTGATTCGGATCGATCGTGCGCACCTCCTGCGCCAGAACAGGGCCGGCCACGAGCATCAGCCCGGCCATCGCAATCGTCGAAAACAGTCTGCCCATGGTCTACTCCCCTGGCCCCAAGACCATCGCCTAGCGCCTTCGCGGCTTGACCGGCAATGAACGATCGCGCCCGGCGCGGCAACTTGAGTCGATTTTACGCCAGATAGCGCGCCACGAACGGTTGATCGTCGCCGCGACGCCCGCTATAGCCGCCGCTTGCCGCCGGGTCCGGAGACGTGGGTGAGTGGCTGAAACCAACGCTTTGCTAAAGCGTCGTACCTCTTAAAGGGTACCGAGAGTTCGAATCTCTCCGTCTCCGCCAACTAGTCACCAAATGAATGACAGAGCGTAGGCTGCACCCCAAAAAGGGCGCGGTTCAGCGCCTTTCTGCATGTCGGAGGGTACTGCAGAGCACAATCGCGAGGAGATAACTGCGGCATTCTGCGGTCATTTCTCCGCGGCCTGAGGGAATGGTACCCTTTCCCTGCTATTCCCTGCCAAGCACAGGATACTTCGTTTTGGAACCGAAAACCGCACTTGAGGTCTGCAAAGACCACGATTTATCAGCTAGTTAGCAGCAGCGTTCCCTATGTTAGCCAGCAGGGAAAATGAAGCGGGCTGGCAGCGTTAGAATCAAGTGCTGGTAGGGAAACAAGAGTTTCACGGGGTGACCAAAGTAAAGTGAACAACCGTGGCAAAGATTGTAAAGTATCGAGCTTAAAATTCTATAATTATCTAGCTCAGTTCAAAGAGTACTATTGACGGGGCGGTGATGCCGTTCTAATCGATCTGCAGAAGACGAGGCGAGTAACTGTTTTGGCAGGCGTCTTCGTGCTTTTTCGCGATTCGCCGTTTTGGAGGCGAGTTCGTGACGAAAGCAAGATTGGTTCGCGGTTCGAACAGAGTTTCAGCAACAGGCGCTTGGGAGTTGGTGGCGGTAGCTGCCCTAGTCCCGGCTGTTCGTCGAACCCGGACGCATAGTGGCAAGAAGCGACAGACGCTGGAGGCAAGCATCCAAGAGTATGGGATGCTCGACCCGATCACTGTCAACAGCGCGAATGTCATTGTCGATGGTCACCTCCGCTGGGAAATGGCGCAGAAGCTGGGCTTTCGCGAGGTGCCGGTTATTCGCATATCGCATCTTAGCGATGCAGAGCTACGGGCCTTTGCGATCGCGGCAAACAAGCTGCCGTCGGTGGCGAGCTACGACCTCGACGCGCTCCGCCTCGAGCTTGAAGAAATCAGAGCAGAGGTTCCCAAGATCGACCTGACCCTCACCGGCTTTACGATTGGTGAAATGGACCGTCTCGACGGTAGGTACCGGGCCGGGCTGTACGACGATCTGGATGAGGATTTGCCACAAAGCCTCGAGGTGCCGCGAGCGCAACTCGGCGATCTTTACGCGCTTGGCGACCACAGGATCATCTGCGGCAATAGTTTGGAACCGTCAGTTTACGCGACTCTGATGGGCGCGGACCGAGCAACGTGCTGCTTCACGGACCCGCCGTACAACGTGAAGATTCAGGGTCACGTCACCAGCTCGGCGAAGCACGACGACTTCGCCATGGCTTCGGGAGAAATGACGCAGAGTGAGTTCGAGCAGTTCCTGAATGTGGCGTTGTCGAACGCTTGTGCACACCTTACCGACGGCGCAATTGCGTTCGTATGCATGGACCATGCGCATCTGCTCGAACTGCTGCAGGTCGGCGATCAGGTGTTCACCGAGCGACTTAATATCTGCATTTGGGATAAGGGCAGAGGCGGAATGGGTTCGCTTTATCGCAGCCAGCATGAATGCGTGGCCGTGTTCAAGAATGGCTCAGCACCCCACCTCAATAATGTGGCGCTCGGCAAGAACGGGCGCGACCGGACCAACGTTTGGTCGTTCCCCGGTATGATTGGGTTCGGGAAGGCCAGGACCAAGGCCCGCTCGCTGCACCCCACGGTCAAGCCGGTCGCCCTTATGGCCGAGGCCCTGCTGGATGTAACTGCGTTGGGCGACCGCGTGCTCGACCCATTTGGTGGTTCGGGCAGCACGCTGATCGCCGCCGAACGGATCGGCCGCCATGCGCGTCTAATCGAGCTCGATCCAACATATGTCGATCGTACGATTGCGCGCTGGGAGCGTGTTACCGGTCGCAAGGCTGAGCTTATTCACCGAGACGTCGAACTCGTGCTCGATAATACCGATATCGAGGGGCAGGACTGATGGGCAGCTACGACGATCGGGAATACGCCGTGGGCAAGGGCAAGCCGCCGCAAAAACACCAGTTTAAGCCGGGGCAGTCGGGCAATCCACGAGGCCCCCGCCATAAGAAAAAGGCTCGGGAGGCGACGCTCGAGGTCCTCGCCCATGAAGCATTAAATGAATCGGTAACCGTCGTTTTCCGAGGGCGAGAAGTGCGATTGCCGAAGAAGCAAGCGATCGTAATCGGCGTCATTAATGATGCTTTGGCAGGCACGCCATCACAGCGCCTGAAGGCGATGAAAGCTCTGCACGAAATCGGAGCTTTCAACTCAACAGTTGAGGACGAACGAACGACACCAGAATTGCAGCAGGAACGCATCGCCGAGGTTGTCGCGGGGCTAATTGAAGAAGGTAAACGCGATGAAGAAACTCGGCACCTGTTTGCCGAGTATGAGTAGCCCGCAGGCAGACGCTATACCCGATATTTCGATCACAACGACCGTGCGATGACCCAGTCGACCAAGCCCGCGTTGATCGACAGGTCGGCAATCTCTTCATCCATCACTAGCTCAAGCCGGCGTTCCTGCAGGGGCGGGGGTGCCGTCAACTTGCCAATGGGCGAATGACAGATGAGCATGATGCGCTCGCGCGGAGCGCGCTCGCCGAGCCGCTTTGCATAGTCGTCGATTGTTCGCTGATCAGCCTTAGATTTGATCTGGACCGACATGCGCTCACGGGTGAACGATTGCTCTACCACCAGGTCGACGTCCTTCATCGTGCCGCCTAAAGATGACACCCTTGTCCAGCCGGTGCGCGCGAAAGCGAGGTCGATCAGCTGTTCGAAGTCGCGCCATGCAAGCCGCCGGATCAATGTACGCAAGTGCTGCTTGAGGTCGTCACGCGCCGCAGTCATTGCTGTTTGAACCGGATCGAGGGTCGCATTTATATAGCGTAGGCATAGCTCTTTCTGGTCAGCCGTTAGCCTGCATATGGAGCGTTGATAGCCCTGTAGCTGTGTCAGGCGCGTGCTAAGGCGATCGAGGTCTAGCACCACTCCATTCGCGTCTCGGTCCTGCCAGCCGCCGCGCGCCATCCGGTAAAAGGCTCCGCTGGCGTCCCCGGCGCCCTCTATTGCTTGCACTTTCGACTCGGCGACGCACCACCACATACGACCTCGCGCGAAGGTGATCCACGTTACGGCGGGATCCGCATCGAAGAAGGCCTTTGCTTCGGTAGTGTATCCCGTCGCCGTAGCGGGAACGCGCCCTTTCGCCACGTAGGCCTCATACACGGCTTTCCAGTCACCGCCGAGCCCCGCCACGTGGCGGTCGTCGGCGGTGCCCCATTCAAGCCAGCCCCGGTCCAGAGCGCCTTCCCAGCGACCACCGGCGCCCAACTTGATATAGCGTATCGCTGCGGTCGGTACCTTTCTCATGTCCCCGACGTCGCTTGCGTGCCGTCGCAAGTCCAGTCAGAAATGATACTCATCGTCCGTGGCAACTGAGGCGACATCGCTGTTGATGCAGCGGCAATGGATGTACTCCAGCGCCTTGGTCAGAACATACGCCGCCTGCGGCGCGCGCGGGGGCTCGCGCAAGAGAAGTTTGCGCTGCAATTCGGGATCGACCGGACGTATGTCAGCGGTATCGAACGCGGAGCCCGTAACCCGACGGTCACCGTCGTTCAGCGCTTCGCAGACGCTCTCGATGTGCCCATTGCGGAGCTGTTCGCCGAGATCGAATGACCGCTATTGGTCGGCTAGCGCAAAGCTGCGTATCGACTTCTGCGACATTGTCGCCCTTCTTGGCACCATGGATGACCGGCACGAATTAGCGCTAAGACTGCTGACGCTGGCTGGCGCGATTATGGAGGACGGATCATTGGTCGCGATTATCGGTCGCAAAGGGGTAGAATTAGGAGAGCGCGCTTCTGCCGTTGCCGGCGACGCAGCCGACGCGCAGCTGCTCGCTCAAGCCGCGGCCATTGTCCTGCGCCGCTGACAGTGCATCATAGGCAATGCTGGCCGGCGCATGTGCAGTAGACTATGAACGAAAGGTGCTACGAGCTTGGGCTGGCATATCCTATTGCCAGACCGCATCGCGATCCCCGAAGGCATGTGCCCTTCATTTGAGCCGTCTCCGCTTTGGGTGGAACGCGGCCCGTCTGTTTTGAGTAGGGCGCGGTAATAAGCGGACGTTTGTTCATCTGGTCGGGGAGGGCTCGAACGCCGGCTTAGGGTAGAGGCTGTGTGAAAACGTCCTGATATGTTATGCTTGTCAACGTCATCTGGAGACGTCGGATGGGCCGTTTTATCGAGGGATGTGACCGCAGGGAGCAGCTTTTCCTGCCGCCGTGCGTGGACGATTACGTGGCCGAAGACAGCGCTGTGCGGATTGTCGATGTGTTCGTCGACGAGCTGGACCTGGCGATGCTGGGCTTCCCCGATGCCGCAGCGACGGGCCGGCCGGGCTACCACCCGGCGATGCTGCTCAAGCTCTACATCTACGGTTATCTCAACCAGGTGCAGTCGAGCCGGCGGCTCGAGCGCGAGGCGGGCCGCAATGTCGAGTTGATGTGGCTGACGGGCAAGCTCGCCCCGGACTTCAAGACCATCGCCGACTTTCGCCGCGAGCACGGGCCTGCGATCCAGGCGACATGTCGCCGCTTCGTGCTGTTGTGCCGCCAGCTCGGCCTCATCGCGGGCGGGACGGTAGCGGTGGACGGCAGCCGCTTCCGCGCGGTGAACGCGCGCGATCGCAACTTTACGCCGGTCACGATCCGGCGGCGGATGGAGCAGATCGACGCCAGCATCCAGCGCTATTTGGGCATGCTCGACACCGCCGACCGGCAGGACGGCGACGCAGCCGAGCTGCGCACCGGACGACTGACGACGCGGATCGACGAGCTTCGGCGCCAGATGCGCGAACTGGAGGCGATGGAGCAGGCGGTCGCGGCATCGCCCGACCGACAGATCTCGCTCACCGATCCCGACGCGCGGGCGATGGCCTCGGCTGGCACCGGCACGGGCCAAGTCGGCTACAACCTCCAAGCCGCCGTCGATACCGGCAGCCACATCATCGTCGCGCACGAAATGCTCAACCTCGGCCACGACCGCACGTCGCTGGCGAACATGGGCCACCAGGCACGCGCGGCGACCGGTGCCGATGCGCTCACGGTGCTTGCCGATCGCGGATACTTTTCGGGGCCCGAAGTGCTTGCCTGCGAGGCGGCCGGCATCACCGCGATCTGCCCCAAGCCGCTCACCTCCGGTGGCAAGGCCGAGGGCCGCTGGGGCAAGCAGGACTTCGTCTACGTGCCCGAGAGCGACACATATCGCTGCCCGGCCGGAGAAACGATGACCCGGCGCTTCTCAACCATCGAACACGGCATGCTGCTGCACGCTTATGCGACGCCGGCCTGTCGCTACCGCTGCCCCGTAAAGGCCAACTGCACCGGCAGCATCGAGCGCCGCATCAAGCGCTGGAAGCATGAGGAGGTCATCGAGGCGATGCAGGCCCGGCTCGACCGCATGCCGGACGCGATGCGCGTGCGCAGGCGCACGGTCGAGCATGTCTTCGGCACCATCAAGGACTGGATGGGGCGAAGCCACCTCAAAACCCGCACGCTGAAGAACGTGGCGACCGAGATGAGCCTCCATGTGCTGGCCTACAACATCAAGCGCGCCATCGCTCTGGTCGGAGTGCCGGGGCTGATTGCAGCGATGCAGGCCTGAGCGCCGCGTTCGCGCGCGCTCCTATCATCGATGCTCGATCGCCGTTCTCACACAGCCTCGGTGGCAAGCGGACTGGCAACTACCGGGAGGTCCGCTGCCTGCGAATCATCCGCCCAGCTCGACAAAGTCGGCTGGCAATCTCGTGGGACCGTGCCAAATTGGCGGAATGCCACCCTTCGCACACTCGCTCGCCGGCGAACCGCAGCACTTATGGGAGCCGCTGTCGCATCATCTGACCCAGGTCGGTCATCTGGCCCGGCGCTTTGCCGCCGCTTTTGGTGCCGGAGAGTTGGCGCTGGCCGCCGGCCTGCTGCACGATATCGGAAAAGTCTCGATCGCTTTTCAGGCCTATATTAACGGCGCAGACGCAGGACGCGGGCCCGACCACAGCACGGCGGGCGCCGTCGAGGCGACGCGACGATATGGCGCATCCGCTCCGCTCGCGGCCCGGCTTATCGCCTTCGCTATTGCCGGCCATCATGCGGGGCTGGCAGACGGGACCGGTCATCGCGGCGGATCGTTGCAGGCACGGCTGGAAAAGCGTGATCTGCCCGATTATGCCGGCTGGGAGACGCAGGTTTCGGACCTTCCGGAATTGCCCCAGGTCGATTGGCAGCAGCGCGCAGACTATCGCGCACCCGCCGGCTATGCGGAGGTTTTTCTCGGCCGAATGCTGTTCTCCTGCCTCGTCGACGCCGATTTTCTCGCGACCGAAGCCTTTTATGCCAACGCGAGCGGCGTACCGATCGAGCGCGGCGACGCCACGCCGCTCACCGAATTGCGCGAACGCCTCGATCGACATCTCGACAAGCTGGTTGCCGGCGCCAAATCGAGCCCGTTGAACAGCCTGCGTGCCGAAATCCTCGTACACGCCCGGGGCAAGGCGGCGGTTGCGCCCGGCCTGTTCACGATGACCGTGCCGACGGGCGGCGGCAAGACGTTGGCTAGCCTGGCCTTCGCGCTCGACCACGCGATAGCGCACGGCCTCGATCGCGTGATCTACGTCATCCCCTATACCTCGATCATCGAGCAGACCGCCGCGATCTTTAAGACCGTGCTTGGCGACGCACACGTGCTCGAACATCACGGCAATGTCGAATGGGAGAAAAGCCGCCAAGGCGATGGCGACGAAGGCCGTGACGGTCTCGATAAATTGCGACGCGCCTCTGAAAATTGGGATGTTCGCATCGTCGTGACCACCGCGGTACAGTTCTTCGAAAGCCTGCATGCTTCCCGCACGGGGCGTTGCCGCAAGCTGCACAACCTTGCGCGGAGCGTGATCATTCTGGACGAGGCGCAGACCCTGCCGGTTCCGTTGCTGCGCCCCTGCATCGCGGCGATCGACGAACTGGCGGGGCATTATGGCGCAAGCGTGGTGCTATGCACCGCGACTCAGCCCGCCATGCGCGCGCAGGACGGTTTCAAGGGCGGGCTCCACATCCCCGACGATCGTGAACTCGCTCCCGATCCGAAGGGGCTGTACGAGGCGCTCAAGCGGGTGACGGTCGAGGTGCTGCCGGAGGCAGTGGACGACGCTACGATCGCCGCGCGTTTCGCCGAGACGCCGCAGATGCTGTGCATCGTCAACAGCCGCCGCCACGCGCAGGATCTGTTCGCGGCGATCAAAGACCTGCCCGGCGCGCGGCATCTGACGACGCTGATGTGCCCCGCGCACCGCCGCGCGGTGCTGGCCGAATTGCGCGATGCGTTGAAGGTTGGGCATCCGGTACGGCTGGTCGCGACGTCGCTCATCGAGGCCGGCGTCGATATTGACTTTCCAGAGGTGTGGCGCGCGGAGACCGGGCTGGACAGCGTTGCGCAAGCGGCGGGGCGCTGCAATCGCGAGGACAACAGGAACACGGGCCGCGTCGTGGTCTTCGCCTCAAGCGACCACGCGTCGCCGCGCCAATTCGCGCAGCAGATCGCGGCGATGCACGAGACGCTACGCCATCATGGCGACGACCCGCTCGGGCTCGACGCGGTGCGTACCTATTTCCGCACGCTCTATTGGAGCAAGGGCGAGGCGCAACTCGACGCGTCGCGAACCCTCGACGACAAGGCGTTCCCGATTTTGAAAGAGATCGCCCAGCGCCGCATCAAGTACGATTTTCCTTATGCGAGCATTACCGAAGCCTTCCGCATGATCGACGACGTGATGGACCCGGTGATCATCCCGTGGCGCGGCGGCGCCGATCCGGAGGAACCCCAGCGCTTGATCTCCGCGCTGCGGGGAGCATTGCGAAACAAGGGGCGCTTGCCGGGCGGGGTGTTGCGGCGATTGCAGCATTACACCGTTTCCGTGCCGACCAAGGTCCGCGCTAAGATGCTGGCGACCGGCTCGGTGCAGGTCGTAGACAAGGACCATGGCGACCGCTTCGTCGTGTTGGTCGGGGGACGGTATGACGCGGCGACCGGGCTGGCACTGGACGAATATGCCGCGGATCCTAAAGATTTGATGTTCGGACCGTTTTGATTTGATACCGGCTTGCCCCGGGCGAGGGGCCGTGTAGTCTCTGCGCGGGGCAGAAATAGTCGGGGGCTGCATGGCATTTGGGGTTCGTCTGCACGTCTGGGGCGATCACGCCTGCTTCACACGTCCCGAGATGAAGGTCGAACGCGTTTCCTATGACGTGATGACGCCCGCCGCCGCGCGGGGCATTTTGGAAGCGATCCACTGGAAACCGGCGATCCACTGGGAGATCACCCGGATCCATGTGCTCAAGCCGATCCGTTTCCAATCGATCCGCCGTAACGAAGTGTCCGCCAAGGCATCCGCCAGCCTTGCCAAGAGCGCGATGAAGGCCGGGACCACCGCGGGCCTCGGCATCGATATCGCCAATGCGCGGCAGCAGCGCGCTTCCATGCTGTTGATCGATGTCGGTTATGTGATCGAGGCGCGGTTTGTGATGACGGATCGTGCCGGCGCGGAGGACACGCCCGCCAAGCATATCGCGATGTTCAACCGCCGCGCGCGCGACGGGCAGTGCTTCCACCGGCCATGTCTCGGCACGCGCGAATTCGCCGCCGACTTCCGGTTGATCGAGGAGGGTGCACCGCTGCCCGAAAGCGCGCTCGACCTCGCGGAGCGCAATCGCGATCTCGGCTGGATGAATTACGAGCCGGGCTATGCGCCTGGCACGCCCGCGCGCTTCTTCCGCGCGCTGCTGGAAGACGGCGTGCTCGAAGTCGAGCATCTGGCGGCGGAGACGATGGTCGCATGACCGTCCTTCAGGCGCTTGCCGGCTATTACGACCGCATGGCGCGGCGCGGCGAGGCCGAGCCGCCGGGGTTCAGTCGCAAGTTGATCGATTTCGCGGTGGTGATCGACGGCGCCGGCAACCCCGTGAGCGTGATGCCGCTGTGCCAGCAGAGCGGCAAGAAGATGATCGGCCGCGCGATCGACGTGCCGGCGGAGATGAAGCGTACCGTTGCGGTCGTGCCGAATTTCCTGTGGGACAAGACGGCATACTCACTCGGTGTCACCGCGGGCGATGGCAAGCGGACGGCGCAGGAACAGCAGGCATTCCGCGCGCTGCATCTCGAACTGCTCGCTGGCAGCGACGATGCGGGCCTGGTCGCGCTGCGCCGCTTTCTCGAAAGCTGGACGGCCGAACGGTTCGCGGCGGCCCCGTTCGCCCCGGATATGCTCGACGCAAACATCGTCTTCCGGCTCGATGGCGACACCGTCGATGGCGCGCCGCGCTTCATCCATGAACGCCCTGCCGCGCTGCCGTTGATCGAAGCCCGCAGCATTGCTGGTGACGGCGGCATCTGTCTCGTCAGCGGCGTCGAGACGCCCCTCGCGCGATTGCATCCCGCCATTCGCGGGGTCGATGGGGCCCAAACCGCCGGCGCGGCGCTGGTGTCGTTCAACGCCGCAGCCTATGAATCCTATGGCCGCGAACAAGGCGCCAATGCACCGACCGGTCAGGTCGCAGCGTTCAAATATGGCGCGGCGCTGAATCGGCTGCTCGATCGCGACAGCCGGTATCGGCTGGAACTGATCGGCGGGGCGCATGTCGATCCCACCCGGCCGCTGCAAATCCTCTATCGCCAGCGCGCTCGGCTCGGCGATGCCACGATCGTATTCTGGGCCGATTCATCCGGCCTTGAAGAAGTGGAGGCAGCAGCCGGCGAGGCAGTCATGGCATCCACGCTCAACGCGCTCGACCGGCCCGCCGGTCAGGTGGAGGATGATGACGACGCCTATGCTGCGCCGCTGCGCGATGCGCTGACCCAACTCGCCGATGGCCGACCCGCGCATATTGGCGACGGCGAGGTGCCGCCCGAAGTGCGCCTTCACGTCCTCGGCCTGTCGCCCAACGCCGCGCGGCTGTCGGTACGCTTCTGGTTGACCAACACGCTCGGCGCCTTCGCCAGCAACGTGATGCGCCACGCCGAAGATATCGCGATTGCACCGCCGCCCCACCGCTGGGGCGCAGGCCCATCGATCAACCGCCTGCTGGTCAAGACCACTGCGGCACAGGAGAAGTGGGAAAATATCCCGCCGCTGCTTGCCGGCGAGATGGCGCGCGCGGTGCTGATGGGCAGTCGCTATCCCCGCACGCTGCTGACCACCGCGATGATGCGGCTGCGCGCTGGCGACGATCCCGGCGGCGGATGGCATGCCGCCGTAATCCGCGGCGTGCTGGCGCGCGAGCATCGCGAGCGTCTGAAGCAGAAGAATCTTCCCGACGAGAAGGATTGGCTGATGAGCCTGGACAGGAACGAAACCAACCCCGCCTACCGCTTGGGACGCTTGTTCGCGGTTCTGGAGGCGGCGCAATATAATGCGCTGGGCCGTGTCAACTCAACGATCCGCGACCGCTTCTTCGGCGCGGCGTCGGCCACCCCGGCGACGGTGTTCCCGTTGCTGCTGCGCGGCGGGCAGAACCATCTCGCCAGCCTGCGTAAGGAAGGCAAAGCGGGCGGGATCGAACGTGATCTCGAAGAGATCATGAGCGGGATCGCCACCGAATTGCCGCGCTCGCTACGGCTCGAAGACCAGGGGCGCTTCGCGATCGGCTATTACCATCAACGCGCCGCGCGCTTCGTCAAGAAGGATGCGGTCGCCACCGAAGACCAGGGGGAAGACCAGTGAGTGAGACCAGCCCGGCGCTGACACGCCGCCACGATTTCGTGCTTTATTTCGATGTCACAAACGGCAATCCCAATGGCGACCCCGATGCCGGAAACCTGCCACGGCTCGACCCCGAGACCAACCTCGGGCTGGTGTCCGACGTGTGTTTGAAGCGCAAGGTGCGCAACTATGTCGAACTCGCCAAGGAAGGCGAGCCCGGCTACCGCATCTACGTCACAGAAGGCGCGATCCTTAACGAAGCCCATCGCGAAGCCTATGTCGCGCTGCGCCCCGACGACGAGAAAGCCAAGACCGACAAGAAGCTCAACCCGAAGGGCGATGCGGAGGCAAAATCCATCCGCGACTGGATGTGCGACAATTTCTTCGACATCCGCACTTTCGGCGCCGTCCTATCGACGGGCATTAACGCCGGGCAGGTCCGCGGGCCGGTGCAGATCACTTTCGCCCGCTCGATCGAGCCGGTGCTGCCGCTTGAAATCTCGATCACGCGGATGGCCGCCACCAATGCTGCCGAGAAGGAAAAAAAGGATGCCGCCGGCGGCGAGGACGAGCGCACCGACAACCGCACGATGGGCCGCAAGCACATCATTCCCTACGGCCTGTATCGCGCGCACGGCTTCGTCTCTGCGCCGCTCGCCAGCCATTTGGCGAAGGGCACCGGCTTCAGCGAGGCAGATCTTGAACTGCTATGGACCGCGCTGTCCAACATGTTCGAGCATGATCGCTCTGCCGCTCGCGGCGAGATGGCGACGCGCGCGCTGATCGTGTTCGAGCATGAGAGCAAGCTCGGCAATGCCCATGCCGATGCGCTGTTCGATCGCGTGAAGACCTGGCGCAAACGGCCCGACGCCGATGCCCGCGACGAAGGCGCGCTGCACAAGATCGGATCGGAGACTATCCACAACTGGCCGCCAGCGCGTAGCTTCAACGATTATGCGGTGACGGTCGATGAAGCCGCGGTGCCGGCGGGCGTGACGATCCACCGGCCCTGTTGAGCGGTGCGGTGCTGGAGACGCAGTCTACAACCGGAGATCGCGACGAGGATTCCCTCGTCCCCATCTCCGCGCTCCAGCACCAGCTGTTCTGCCCCCGTCAATGCGCGCTGATCCATGTCGAACAGCAATGGCTCGAGGACGGCGCCACCGCAGAGGGTCGCATCCTGCATGAGCGCGTCGATACCGGCCGCCCCGACCGCCGTCGCGGTGTCCGCACGGTGCGCGGCATGGCGATCCGCTCGTTCGCGCTCGGCGTGACCGGCAAGGCCGACGCGGTCGAGTTCCAGGGCGTGCAGCCCTATCCGGTCGAATATAAACGCGGCCGGCCCAAGCCGCACCGCGCCGACGAAGTCCAGCTTTGCGCGCAAGCCCTATGTCTCGAGGAAATGTTTGGAATTGCCGTGCCCGAGGGCGCGCTGTTCTATGGCGAGCGGCGTCGCCGCACCGAAATTGCGCTTGATGCCGAATTGCGCGCGCTGACCGCTGCGGTCGCAGCCGACGTGCACGCGATGTTCGCCGCCGGGCGCACCCCGCCGCCGGTGCCGATGCCCGGTTGCGCGCGCTGCTCGCTCGAGCCGCTGTGCCGCCCGAAGGCGATTGCCGCGCGACCATCCGTCGAGCGTTGGCTCGCGCGCCAATTGGCCGATTGACGCCCGTGCGCCGCCATCTCAACAGTATCTACGTCACCAGCGAGGACGCCTGGGTGCGCAAGGACGGCGCCAACATCGTCGTCGAGGTCGATGGCGCCGAGCGCGGTCGTGCGCCGATTCACATGATCGGTAGCCTCGTCTGTTTCGGCCGCGCGGGCGTGTCGCCCGCGCTGATGGCAGCGTGCGCGGAAAGCGGCGTGGCACTGTCCTTCCTGACCCCCAACGGGCGCTTCATCGCGCGGGTCGAAGGTCCGCGCACCGGCAACGTGCTACTGCGCCGTGCACAATATCGGGCCAGCGATGACGAGGATCGCGCCGTGCCGATCGTGCGCGGCGTGGTCGCCGCCAAAGCCGCCAACCAGCGCACGGTATTGCGTCGCGCCCTGCGCGATCATGCCGGGAGCATGACGCCGCTGGCTCGCGCGGCGGTCGAGGAGGCCGAACGGCGCATCGGCGACACGATCCGCCGCACGCTGCTAATGCCCGACATTGCGGGCCTGCGCGGGCTGGAGGGCGAAGCGGCCAGCTTGTATTTCGCGGTGTTCGATCATCTTGTGCGCGTCGAGGACGATGCGTTTCGCTTCCGCGGCCGCTCGCGCCGGCCGGCGATGGATCGGATCAACGCGCTGCTAAACTTTCTCTACGCGCTGCTCGGCCATGATTGCCGCTCGGCGTTGGAAAGCGTTGGGCTTGATCCGCAAGTCGGCTTTCTCCACGCCGACCGACCCGGGCGCGCCAGCCTTGCGCTCGACCTGATGGAGGAATTTCGTCCTGGCATGGCCGAGCGCCTGGCGCTCAGCCTTATCAACCGTCGCCAGTTGGTGGCGACCGACTTCGTGATCGAGGATGGCGGCGCTGTATTGCTCAAGGATGACGCGCGCAAAGCGGTGCTGGTCGCTTGGCAGGAGCGCAAGAAGGAGGAGCTGCGCCACCCATATCTCGACGAGAAGGTGACGCTTGGGCTCATACCGCATATCCAAGCGCAGTTATTGGCGCGGCACCTGCGCGGCGATATCGACGGCTATCCGCCGTTCATCTGGAAGTAGCCGCTTCGTGTTGATGCTCGTCACGTATGACGTAAATACTGAGACTAAGGCGGGCCGACGGCGCTTGCGGCGGGTGGCCCGCACGTGTCTCGACTTCGGCCAGCGCGTCCAGCATTCCGTGTTCGAATGCGAGGTGGACCCGGCGCAGTGGGCAATGCTCCGCGCCGCTCTGCTGGGTGAAATCGACCTCGCATGCGACAGCCTACGCTTCTATGCCTTGGGCAGGAACGGGCGGTCTCGCGTGGAGCATATCGGGGCCAAGGCCACTTTGGATCTGGCCGGATCCATCATATTGTAGCGATGCGGTGTTTGCGCGAACGGCAAGCTGCCGATCGTAGAGCCGAGAATTCGCGCAGCCAAAAATCGGTGGAATTGCGGGCTGCAGCGAAAGAGTGCAGTTGGAAGGTAGCGATTTTCGATCAATTCCGCATAGGTTCGCGCACACGTTCGAATTGTCGCTTCTTTCTCAATGTATAAGAGTAGGTGCAGTCGCCCCCCGCGCGGGGGCGTGGATCGAAACAGCCGCGTGCCCGATGCTGCGAAGTGGCCGATCGGTCGCCCCCCGCGCGGGGGCGTGGATCGAAACACGAAGCTCGCGCTCCATGTCGAGCAGCTCGCGGGTCGCCCCCCGCGCGGGGGCGTGGATCGAAACGTCGCGCCGTCTGGCCGCGCCTCGATCATCGCGGTCGCCCCCCGCGCGGGGGCGTGGATCGAAACACCATACTCCGGAGGCCCACGTGGCAAACAATTTGTCGCCCCCCGCGCGGGGGCGTGGATCGAAACAGC
>NZ_JBDIMF010000003.1:0-326289 GCF_039614825.1 Sphingomonas qilianensis
TGGTTTGTTCCCCCAATGGTCTTTTCTCCTCTTCTCTGTGTTGCTTGTTCCGGCTTGCGCGCGCCCCCGACCCCCCCGCCGACCGCTCAAGCAGCCTTGCGCCGCTCGGTCATCTCCACGTTGAGCATTTCGGCCAGCAGGAAGGCCAGCTCCAGGCTCTGCCCGGCATTGAGCCGCGGGTCGCAATGCGTGTGATAGCGATCGGCCAGGCTCTGTTCGGTCACGTCGACCGCGCCGCCGGTGCATTCGGTGACGTTCTGCCCGGTCATCTCGGCATGGATGCCCCCCGCAATCGAGCCCTCGGCGCGGTGCACCGCGAAGAAGCCGCGCACTTCGGCGAGGATACGATCGAACGGGCGCGTCTTGTAGCCGGTCGCCGCCTTGATCGTGTTGCCGTGCATCGGATCGCAGCTCCACACCACGGGATGCCCCTCGCGCAGCACCGCGCGGACCAATTTGGGCAGCCCGGCCTCGATCTTGTCATGCCCGTAGCGCGTGATCAGCGTCATGCGGCCGGGGATGCGCCCGGGATTGAGCGTGTCGAGCAGCCGCAGCAGCGCATCCGGCTCCAGCGTGGGGCCGCATTTCATCCCGATCGGATTGCCGATGCCGCGCAGATATTCGACGTGTGCGCTGCCCTCAAAGCGCGTGCGATCGCCGATCCACAGCATGTGCGCCGACGTGTCATACCAGTCGCCGGTCAGCGAATCCTGCCGCGTCAGCGCCTGTTCGTAGCGCAGCAGCAGCGCCTCGTGGCTGGTGTAGAATTGCGTTTGGGCAAGCTGCGGCACCGTTTCCGGGTTGATCCCGCATGCTTCCATGAAATCGAGCGCTTCGCCGATGCGATTGGCGGTCTCGGTATATTTCTGCGCCCAGGGGCTGCGCCCCATGAAATCGTGCGTCCAGCGATGCACCTGATGCAGATTGGCATAGCCGCCGCTGGCAAAGGCGCGCAGCAGATTGAGTGTGGCGGCGGACTGGCTGTAGGCGCGGATCATGCGCTGCGGATCGGGAATGCGCGACTCGGCCGTGAAATCGATATCGTTGACGATATCGCCGCGATAGCTGGGCAACTCGACGCCGCCGACCGTCTCCAGATCGGTCGAGCGGGGCTTGGCGAACTGGCCCGCCATGCGCCCGAGCTTCACCACCGGCAGCTTGGAGGCGAAGGTCAGCACCACCGCCATCTGCAGCAGCACGCGGAACGTATCGCGGATATTGTTCGCGCTATGCTCCGCAAAGCTCTCGGCGCAATCGCCGCCCTGCAGCAGGAAGGCCTCGCCGCGCGACACCTTGGCCAGATCGGCGGTGAGATTGCGCGCTTCGCCGGCGAAGACGAGCGGGGGGAATTTGCCCAACGTGTCCGTCGCGGCATCGAGCGCGGCAGCGTCGGGATAATTAGGCAGCTGACGCGCTTCGGCTTTCGTCCAGCTGTCGGGGGCCCAGGTGCTCATGTCATTCTCCGTGCGAATCGTGATGTACCAGTCGGCATGGGTGGCAATGCCGTTGGCGGCGATCTGATTGACCACCGGCTGGCTGGCGCGCTTGCCGTCTTCCTCCCAGCCCTGCACCGTGCTGCCCGGCGCATCATACCAAGCGCCAAATGCGGCGCGGCTGAGGCTGCGGGATTCGCGGAAACGCTTGATCTTGGTGCCGGCGAGCGTGGTCATGAGGGCGCTTTACCCGGATGGGGTAAGTGTCGCAACAGGAATTTCCCTGTTAGGGTAATTGCGCGCTTAGCTTCACACATTTCACGGTGATCGTGAAATATTGTTGCTGCCGAGGCGTCACGGTGATGGCTGCTCGCCGAGGAAGCGCGCGAGATAATTTTCGGCCCTGTCCTGTTGCAGTGACGCCGTTGGTTGTTCAGACGGACGCCGGAACCAGCGGCCATTGGCGCCGTCCAGCGCGCGCAGCGCGGCGATGGCGAGGCCGTGATCGAATTTTTCGCGCCTGCCGATCTGATGCCCGTGGCGGAAGATCGGCACGATCGTCGGCGCGAGCGCGCGCGACAGGCCGAGATCGATCGTGCGGGTCTGCCCCTCATCGAGCGCGCGATCCCACGCATCGGCAAAGCTCTCGGCGCCGGGCCGCCCGCGCAGCTGATAGGCCGAGCGCGGCGATTTGCCGACGCTGCGCGCTGCCACCGCGACGACGCCGGTGCGCGCCAGAGCGGCGATGAACGCGACTTGCGCATCGGCGGTCCAGCCATTGGCGTGCGCGCGCGTCGGCCGGACGGGGGTGAACAGATAGGCGGGCGGGGTTTGCGACTCTGTCATAAGCAGAGTGAAACATATCATTGCGGTTGTAGGACAGCTATATTTGTAACCGATATGGATAGTTCCGCTTTTGGTGGTCGATTGTTGGAGCGGTGATCAATAGCCGGCGTCGAGATCGACCAGGTTGCGCATCGGCTTGCCCGCCAGATAGGCGTCGAGATTGTCGAGAAACAAGGCGGCGGCGCGGTGGAACATCTTGCTCTGGCTGCGGCCGGAGAGGTGCATCGAGTGCAGCACGTTGGGCGCGGTCCAGAGCGGATGGTCGGCGGGCAGCGGCTCGGGATGGACCGTGTCGAGAAAAGCACCGGCCAGCGCCCTGGCCTGCAGCGCGGCGAGCAAGGCCTCCTGATCGATCATGTCGCCGCGGGCGATGTTGATCAGCCAGGCGCTGGGCTTCATCGCGGCCAGCTCGTCCGCGCCGATCATCGCCTTGGTCGCGTTGGTGGAGGGGGCAGCGAGGATGATCCAGTCGAAATCGCCTAGCCTGGCCTGCCACTGATCGGGCAGGAGCGTGCCATCCCGCCCCGAGCGCGTCACGCCGGTGACGCAGACGCCAAACGCCGCCAGCCGGTCGGCGATCAATTGGCCGATCGCGCCCATGCCGATGATCAGCGCGCTGGTGTCGTACAATTCCACCTTGCCCGGGGCGTCACCTGGCCATTCGTGGCGATCGGCGAGCCGGACCACCTCGTCATAGCGTTTGGCGGCGGCGAGGATGCCGAGGACGGTGTATTCGGCAACGGCGATGGCATTGATGCCGGTGCCGTTGGTGAGGATCGTGCCTTGCCTCTTGAGCTGTGCGACTGGGAAGCTGTCAATGCCCGCATAGATCGTGCTCAGCCATTTGAGCTTGGCGCCCTTGCCGACGGTTTCCGAGGTCCATTCGGGCCGCATTTGATCGATCCAGGCGATGTCTGCGTCGGCGACCATGGCGTTGGCCTCGCCGTGGTTGGTGAACCAGGAGATGTCGAGGCCCGCGGGCAGGCGCGGTTCGAGGATCGGGCGGGCGAGGGCCGGGAGGAGCAGCTTCATGAGAGGAGTCCTAGCAAATCATCCCTGTGCCGGGGAGAGATAAGTCTGGCAACTGAAGCTGTCATTCCGCTGTCGCCTAATTGTCATCGTTCAGCATTGATTTAAAGCCGCTTAATGGCGACCATAGGTCGCGGCAATAAATGTAAGTGTTCGATTGCGTTGGCCCCGTGTCGGTGGCATCCTTCGCCTATGCTGACAGATATGCTTCTGCTGCTTGCGGCGGCGATACATGCTCAAGATAACCAACCCTCTCGCGGCGAAACCGTTAGGGAGAAGGTGTGCAGGCAACATCTTCCCGTCGAGCGAGGTCAGTATTTCACAGTCGTTCCTATACATACGTTGGATCAGCCGAATGACAGTGGTGTCCTACTTTTAGTCAATTGCTCGAGTAGAAGAGTGGTCAGCCTACGTGATCCGAACCGCTCGCCACGTCACGTAAGGAAAGACTTATATACGCGCGGTTTTCGAGCAAAAATGCGAGGCGATCCACAAAGATATGAAGTAGTGAATTTCAATAAAAAGATAATCAATACAGCATTTTCGTATAACAATTTTTCTACATACGATAACTGGGATGGCCCATGTCAATTTAATGGACTTGAGCTTACAACGGCAAGTGATACAGACCCAGAAGATACTAAAACTACAATTGTAAATATAAACGTCTGCGATAGTATTCTACTGGCGCTTGTCGTTCCTGAGGCGCGAAATGATGTTGCAAGGCCGTCTGCCGCTAAATAGTTATTTGGATAACTCAGATACGCAGATCAATTCCGCTCATGGCGACATTCAACGAATCACGAAAGCTATAGGTTTGACGTGAGTCGGTCCTGATAACTGGGCGGCGGCGCGCGGCCGAGCGGCAATTTGACGTCGCTGACCTAGTGCTGAAACTGGAAACGTTGCTAATATCTGCGTTCTAAGGTCAACAGAAGGTGCTCCATCGCGCCAAAAGCTGCCCGTCCCTTCGGCACCCCAAGGTCGCCGTTCGCGATCGGCAAATCGGACCCCGAAAGCGGTCAGGCTGGAAAGCGCCCAATTGCGGACATTGGCCCAGCGGTAAAAAGTATGCCAGTCGGAGGCGATGACTGACACCGACGCGCTTCTCCGCATTGCCTACGACGCAGCCGAAGCAGGCAATTTTGAGCATGCGCGGCGATGCTACGAGAGTGGAGCTGCTCTCGGCGATGCTCGGTTGGCAAGACCGATTGATAAAGTTGCCCAGATCGACACTGTTGCCGTGCGTAGCCGTTGCAGCCGCTCAAAGCCCGTCCTCGGACGATCAGCGCCCTCAACCAGATATCGGCCATTCGCCCCTGATGCTGAAGTGGGCATCAAGCGCGTGGATACCCGCCCGCGTTATCGCAAGCGTCCGGCATCCGGCGGTCGGGCGCATCCAGCCATGCTCGAAACAGGCGGTCAACAAGGCGGCACCGACCGTGCCGGCGATATGCGGACGGCGCTCGCTCCAGTCGAGACAGGGACGGCAGAAGAGCCGTCGCCGGCTAACGCGTAGCAGCGCGACATCCACATCGACCCCGATCGATCGCAGGAATGCAGCACCCTCGATAGTCAATTCGCTGCCGCGGGCTAAGTGCCCGATATGACCACGTTCGATCATGCGATCGGCAATCGTTACCGCGATCTCGCCCGCCAGGTGATCATAGCACGAGCGTGCCCGCCGCATCGCGGCATCGCGCGGCCCCGTCCGTACCGCGCGACTCGGGCGGTTTATCGGCTCTGCCGCTACGGCCATGATTCCCTCGATCATCGTGGCGACTGTTGCGGACGCAAGCCGGTGATACCGATGCCGCCCCTGCCGCTCTACGGTCAGCAGCCGGGCGTCCGTCAATCGGGCGAGATGGCCGCTTGCGGTTTGCGGCGTGATGCCGGCGACATGCGCCAACTCGGTCGAGGTTAGCGCACGCCCATCCATCAGGGCAATCAGCATCGCCGTGCGGGTCGGATCGCCGACCAGCGCTGCGATTTGGGCAATCCCGGTTGTGGTCAGCATGGGGCATCCAGGCAGATGGGTGACGGCACAGACGCCATCGCATGAAAGATCCCGCTCATGCTTCGGCCGCGGCCGAAGCATTGTCGGGGTTGCGTGTCCTATGAACGAGCGGAGAACAAACAAGAGGAATGCCGCTCATGATCACATGTTTCATCCGCTACGAGATCGATCCCTTTCGTGTCGAAGCCTTCGAAGAATATGCGCGCAGATGGGGCCAGACGATACCGCGTTGCGGCGCGGATCTCATTGGCTATTTTGCGCCACACGAAGGGTCGGCCACGACGGCCTACGGGGTTTATTCCGTTGAGAATCTAGCGGCCTATGAGGGCTATCGCCAGCGTCTTGCAGCCGATCCCCTCGGCCGGGAAAATTACCAGTTTGCCAAACGCGAGCGCTTCATACGCCGCGAAGACCGGACGTTCCTTCGTCTGGCGTCTGCGCCCCATGGCCTCCAGGTGAAACCATGATTGCGGTAATATTCGAGGTCGATCTGGCCGACGGCCGGATGGAACACTATCTGGCCCTCGCTGCCGCCCTGCGCAGCGAACTGGAGGCGATTGACGGCTTCCTGTCGGTCGAACGCTTCCAGAGCATGTCCACGCCGAGCCGGATAGTGTCGCTGTCATTCTTCCGCGATGAACAGGCTGTCCAACAGTGGCGAAATACGACCTCCCATCGCGCAACACAGGCGCGGGGGCGAGCGGGCATTTTCGCAAACTACAGGCTTCGTGTTGCCAGCGTCCTCCGCGATTATGGCATGGAGGATCGCGCCGAGGCCCCGGCGGATAGCCTCATCACCCACGGCAATCGAAATGGAATCTAGCGCTTTGATTGCCGGCGAGATGCCCAAAAGGCGAGGCGATTCTTTATATCGCGCTCGAAGCCTCGCTCGTTAGGAACATATAGCGGATCGGGGCTGCTCTGGGCAATGTCATCGGGATAGAATTCTTGCCCCGAAAAGGCGTCGGGCCGATCATGATCATATTGGTAGCCGACGTGATAGCCGAGCTCCTTCATCAATTTCGTCGGCGCGTTCAGAATATGCTTCGGGGGCGGGAGCGAGCCGGTCTTGCGGGCCAGCGCCGCAGCGCGATCAAACGCCAGATACGATGCGTTGGATTTGGGCGCGGTGGCGACATAGCTGATCGCCTGGGCCAGAAACAGTCGCCCTTCGGGAAGACCGACTCGTTCGAACGCCTGCCACGCGGTTACGACCTGGACCATTGCATTGGGGTCGGCCATACCGACATCTTCGCTGGCGGCGCAGGATAGCCGACGAAAGATCACCGCAGGGTCCTCGCCCCCCTGCAGCATCCGGGCCGCCCAATACATCGATGCGTCGACATCGCTGCCGCGCAAACTCTTGTGGAAGCAGCTAAGCAGATTGAAATGCTCTTCTTGGCCTTTGTCATAGAGCGGCGCCCGGGTCTGGACGACGGCTGACAAGGCCGGGACATCGAGCAGTGCGGACTCGTCGAGCAGGAACAGCGTTTCGCACAGGCCGAGCAGGTAGCGCGCGTCGCCGTCCGCCATGGCCAGCAAGGCCTGATGCGCGTCGGCGGTCAACGGGAGCGACTTTCCGATGTGGCGCTCGGCCCGCTCGACCACTGTGCCAAGCTGCGCATTGCTCAGCCGATTAAGCGTGAACACCTTGGCGCGTGAGAGAAGCGCCGAGACGAGGCTGAAACTGGGGTTTTCCGTGGTGGCGCCGATAAGCACGATCGTGCCATCTTCGACCGCGGGCAACAGCGCATCCTGCACGGGGCGCGAAAAGCGGTGTAACTCGTCGATGAACGCGACGGTGGCCTTGCCGGCGGAGGCGCGGAGATCGGACGCTTTGGCCAAGGTTCGGCGGAGATCGACGATCCCGGTCGAGACGGCGGAGAGCTGGATGAACTCATAACCGGCATCCAGGGCGATGAGCCGCGAGATCGTCGTCTTGCCGACCCCTGGCGGGCCCCACAGGATAAAGGACGACAGCTGCTGGTTGGCCAACATGATACCCAGCGGCGCGGCGGGGCCCAGCAGGTGCTCTTGGCCGATGACCTCGGATATATGCTGCGGGCGCAACTCATCCGCCAACGGACGACGCGTAGTGTTGGAGAATAGCGAGGCGGTCAACGCGGCCGCGCTCCCAGCCGGAACGGTCCAACGGGCTTTGCCGAGGGGGAGCGGCGCAAGGCGCGTCTGACTGCGTTGTCAGATCGGCAGGGCGATCGAAGGGGGCTGAGATCGGGCATTGTGACGAAGATAGGCCCGCGGACGCCGCCTCACCACCCGCCATGCCGACTCTATCTCGGACAAGATATGGCGGCAGCTCTTGCGTAAAAGCATCTAAGATATATCTTGAGCATATCGAATCGGTATGAGGATATTTCTAATGATGATTTTTCAGCGGGGTGGCCATGGGTGCCATGGCAAACATGGGATGCGCCATGGCGGCGGATTTGGCGGGCGCGGCTTTGGTGGCAGCGGCGGGTTCAGCGTGCGCTGGGGTGACGACGGTCGTGGCGGCGGGCGTGGCCCCGGGCGCGGGCGGCGGATGTTCGATTCGGGCGAGCTTCGCCTGGTTCTGCTCAAGCTGATCCAGGAGCAGCCGCGCCACGGTTACGACCTGATCCGCGAGATCGAGCAGCGCAGCGGCGGCGCCTATGCGCCGAGCCCGGGTGTGATCTATCCCACGATCACGATGCTCGACGATATGGGCCTGATCGACGAACAGAAGGCCGATGGCGCCAAGAAGCAGTTCGCCATCACGACCGAGGGGCAGGCCTTGCTGACCGAGCGGGAGGCGGAGGTCGAGGCATTGTTCGCACGCCTGGCCGAGCTTGGCGCGGAGCGGCAGCGCACCGATGGCGGGCCGATCCGGCGCGCGATGGGCAATCTGCGCCACGTGCTGCAGCAGCGGCTGATGGCGGGCGAGCTCGATGCCGATCGGTTGCATGACGTGGCGGCGTTGCTCGACGAGGTGGCGCAGAAGATCGAGCGGCTGAAATGAGCGCGGTCACCGCCACCGCGTCGGTGCCGACGCGGTGATGGCGGCCGTCGCCACCAGATCACGTCACCCCAGCGAAAGCTGGGGTCTCGTGCCGCTCACGGTGCGCCCTCGCCGCTTGAGATCCCAGCTTTCGCTGGGATGACATGGTGACTGGTCAGCCAGCCTGCCGCTTAAGCACCTCGAGATAGGCCTCGATCACGCTCTCATTGGCCTTGTCCCATTGATAGCCCGCCGCCTTGGCATGGCCCGCCGCGCCGGCCGCGCGGCGGGCGTCATCGTTATCGACCAGCTTGGTGATGGCATCGGCATAGGCGCCCACGTCGCGCGGGGGGACGAGATAGCCGTCCACGCCATCGTCGATCAGATCGACCGCACCGGTGGCGCGCGCCGCGACCACGGGCACGCCGCACGCCATCGCCTCGGTCGTCACGTTGCCGAACGTCTCGGTGACGCTGGGATTGAAGAATACATCCATTGAGGCAACCGCGCGGCCAAGATCGTCACCGGAAAGGAAGCCGGCGAAGATCGCCTCGGGCACGCGCTCGGCGAACCATTCCTGCGCCGGGCCTTTGCCGACGATCAACACCTTGTGCGCGACGCCGCGGCGCTTGAGTTCGGTGACGACGTCGGCGAACACGTCGAGGCCCTTTTCCTTGACCAGCCGGCCAAGGAAACCGACGACCCGATCCTGATCCGCGATGCCAAGCGCACGGCGCCAGCCGAGATCGCGGCGCGCGGGGTTGAAGCGATCGTGATCGATACCGCGTGACCAGATGCCGATCGGCGTGGTCACCCCCCATTCCCGCAGCAACGTGGCGATGCTGGGGCTGGGCACCACCACCTGATCGACGCGGTTGTAGAAGCGCGTCAGCAGGTGGATCATCAGCGGCACGACGAAGCCGAGATGGTAATAGGCAGGATAGGTTTCGAAGCGTGTGTGCAGCGAGGCGATCGACGCGATGCCGTGGCGGCGCGCATAACTGACCGCGCGGTGGCCGAGCAGCTCGGGCGCGGCGACATGGATGATGTTTGGCGCGAACGCGGCGATGTCACGGCGGATCGCGGCGGGAACGCCACGCGCCATCTTATATTCGGCGCGCCCCGGCAGCTTGATCGCCGGCACGCTGACCAGATCGCCGGCGGGCGCGAAGGCGGGGCGGCGGCTGGTCGGCGAATAGACGCGCACCTGCACGCCGCGCGCCAGCAGATGGCGCACGAGCAGGTTCAGCGCCTGATTGGCGCCATCGCGCGTATAATTATAATTGCCGCTGAAAATGGCGACACGGAGGTCCGTCGGCTGCATGGTGCGGGGGTGCATAGCGAATGCCATGCGATGTGACTATCTCCGCGCTGCCGTGTGGCGCGTGGCGATTTTTCGCATTTCGCGCGCGTGACGGTCGTGCTGGGGGTGCCGCGGGGGGCGAGACTCCTGGCGCTCCCACGCTCGCTGCGCTCGCCGCCCTCCTCTTCCTTCCAGGAAGCGGGATCAATGAATGCGCGGCGATACTGTTCCCCTATCGTTCTCATGCTGTTATGCGATCATCATGGCCAAACCCCAGAAACGCTATGTCTGCCAATCATGTGGTTCGGTATCGCATCGCTGGGCCGGGCAGTGCGCCGATTGCTCCGAGTGGAACACGCTGGTCGAAGAGGTGGGCGGCGGGACCGTCACGCCGTTTCAGGCCAAGCATAATCTGCAATCGGGCGGGCGATCGTTTCAGCTGGTCGGGCTGGATGCCGAGATCGCGCTGCCCGAGCGCATGGCGAGCGGCATTGCCGAGCTCGATCGCGCGCTGGGCGGCGGCTTCGTCGAAGGATCCGCGACGCTGATCGGCGGCGATCCGGGGATCGGCAAATCGACGCTGCTGCTGCAGGCGGCGGCGAAGATGGCGCTGGCCGGGCGCGCGGTCGCCTATGTCTCGGGCGAGGAAGCGGCGGACCAGGTGCGGCTGCGCGCGCGGCGGCTGGGGCTGGGCAATGCGCCGGTGCAACTGGCGGCGGCGACATCGACGCGCGATATCCTGACCACCTTGGGGCAAAGTACGCCCCCCGATCTGCTGGTGATCGATTCGATCCAAACGATGCACAGTGACCTGATCGAAGGCGCGCCGGGGACGGTGAGCCAGGTGCGTGCCTCGGCGCAGGAATTGATCCGCTTCGCCAAGGAACGCGGCACCGCCGTGGTGCTGGTCGGGCACGTTACCAAGGACGGCTCGATCGCCGGGCCGCGTGTGCTCGAGCATATGGTGGATACCGTGCTGAGCTTCGAGGGCGAGCGCAGCCACCAATATCGTATCCTGCGCGCGATCAAGAACCGCTTCGGCGGCACCGATGAGATCGGCGTGTTCGCGATGGTCGCGGAGGGGCTGGCCGAGATCGCCAATCCGAGCGCGCTGTTCCTGACGCAGCGCGATGAAAGCGTGACGGGGACGACGGTGTTCCCCGCGCTGGAAGGCACGCGCCCGGTGCTGGTGGAGATTCAGGCGCTGGTGGTGCGACTGGCCAGCGGCGCCACCCCAAGGCGCGCGGTGGTCGGCTGGGACTCAGGCCGGCTGGCAATGGTGCTGGCGGTGCTGGAGGCGCGCTGTGGCCTCAGCTTCTCGACCTCGGAAGTATATCTCAACATCGCCGGCGGATACCGCGTGCAGGATCCGGCGGCGGATCTGGCGGTGGCGGCGGCGCTCGTCTCGGCGTTGTCCGAGCGACCGGTGCCGGTGGATGCGGTGGCGTTTGGCGAGATTGCCTTGTCGGGCGAGCTGCGGCCGGTGGCGCATGGCGCGCTGCGCTTGAAGGAAGCGGGCAAACTCGGCTTCGAGCGCGCGCTGGTGCCCTCGGCATTGGTGGATGAGAAGACACCGCTCAGCCTCACCGGGTTCAGAACGCTCGGCGCTTTCGTCGATCATATGCTGGGGCGTGGGTAGCGCCGCTCCCGTCTCGCCTCTATCTACCGGATGAACGGTGGGAATTGGGGACTGGTACGCGCATGGGATTATCCGCACTCGACATCATCGTCTTGGTCGTCGTGCTGGGCGCGGCGGGGCTCGGGCTCAAACGCGGCTTCGTTACCGAGGTGCTGGCGCTATTTGCCTGGGTGGCGATCGTGTTTGCGATCAAGCTGTTCCATGTCCCGCTCGCCGCAGCCTTGTCGGGCGTGGTCGGCACCGTATCGGGCGCGGCCGTGATGGCATTCGTGTTGATCGCCGGGATCACCTATTTTGCCGGGCGGTTGGTGGCCAACGCGATTGGCGATCGCACGCGGACTTCGGTGCTGGGGCCGATTGATCGCGCCTTGGGCTTCGGTTTTGGCGCGATCAAGGGGCTGATCCTGTGCAGTCTGGCGTTCCTGCTCATCGCGCTGGTGACCGACACGATGAGCGGCGGGCCGTCGCGGCGGCCGACCTGGCTCACGCAGTCGCGTAGCTATCCTCTGCTCAATGCAACCAGCGCGAGCATTGCGGATTTCGTTGATCGTCGCCGCAAGGGGCAGCCCGTATTCGGCCACCGCGCCGCGCTGCGTGCGAACGCCACGGACCGGCCATGAACGCACCGCTGTACAACACGGAAATTCTGCGGCTGGCGGCGACGATCCCGCATCAGGCGCGGTTGGACGCGCCGATGGGGTCGTCGGAAAAACGCTCGCCGATCTGCGGCAGCCGCGTAACGGTGGACGTCAATCTGGGTGATGACGGACGGGTGAGCGACGTCGGTATGCTGGTGCGCGCCTGTGCGCTGGGGCAGGCTTCATCCTCGTTGCTGTCCGCCGATGTGATCGGCAAGTCGCCCGAGGAACTGGCGGCGGCGCGCGATGCGCTGACCGCATGGCTTGCGGGCGAGGGTACGTTACCTGAATGGGCGGGGTTCGAACTGTTCCAGCCGGCGCTGCCGCATAGCGCGCGCCACGCCTCGATCCGGCTGGCGTTCGAGGCGGCGGCGGAGGCGGCGGAACAGGCGCAATTGCGACGCGCCCCTTCGCCACAGACAGAGGAATTACGGGGGGCAGGCTGATGGACCACGCAACGACGTCGCTATTGCGCGACGCGGTGATGCTGCTCGGATTCGGGCTGGTATTCGTGTTGATCTTCCGCCGGCTGGGGCTTGGTGCGACCCTGGGCTATCTCGTCGCCGGCGCGGTGGTGGGGCCGCATGTGCTCGGACTGGTCGGCGATGCCGAAGCCAAGATCGGCGTGGCCGAACTGGGCATCACCCTGCTGTTGTTCATCGTCGGGTTGGAGCTTAATCCGAGCCGGCTGTGGAAGATGAAGCACGAAATCTTCGGGCTTGGCGCGCTGCAGGTGGTGTTGTGCGGCGTGGCGATCTCGCTGGTGGTGTGGGCGGCGACGCAGTCGACGATTGCGGCGGCGCTGGCGCTAGGGCTGCCGCTGGCGCTGTCCTCGACCGCGCAGGTGCTGCCGATGCTGCAATCGGCCGGGCGCATGCGCACGCCGTTCGGCGAGCGGGCGTTTTCGATCCTGTTGTTCCAGGATCTGTCGATCGTGCCGCTGATCACGATCATCGCGGTGATGTCGCGCAATCCGGCGGACGCCGCTGGCCCGCCGGGCTGGTTGCTGTTTATCTATACGGTGATCGCCATCGTCGGGCTGATCCTGGCGGGGCGCTTCATCCTGCGACCGATGTTTCGCATCATCGGCAATATGGGCGAGCGCGAGATGTTCGTGTTTGCCGGGTTATTCACGGTCATCGCCAGCGCCGCAGTGATGGAGGCGCTTGGCCTGTCGACCGCGCTTGGCGCGTTCGTCGCCGGTGTGATGTTGGCGGACAGCCCGTATCGGCATGAGCTGGAAGCAGATGTAGAGCCGTTCCGTTCGATCCTGCTCGGATTGTTTTTTTTGGCGGTGGGCATGATGCTGGATCTCGGCGCGATCGCCGAGCGGCCGCTGTTCGTCGCCGGCATGGCGCTGGCGCTGATCGCAACCAAGGCGCTGATCATCTTCGCCATCGGCCTGGCGTTCAAGATGACCTGGCGCGGCGCGCTGGCGCTGGGGTTGCTGCTCAGCCAGGGCGGCGAATTCGGCTTCGTGCTGTTCGCGCAGGCGCAGAATGCGCTGCTGATCGAACCGCAGGCGGCGAGCCTGTTCGGCGCGATTGTCACGCTCTCAATGGCGACGACGCCGTTTTTGATGAGCATCACGCGCAAGATCCGCGCCGAGCCGATCGACACCAGCGATCGCGAAGGGCCGATGGCGGACGGCGCCAACGCGCTAATCGTTGGCTATGGTCGCTTCGGCCAGACCGTGGCGCAGATGCTGATCGCGCAGGGTGTGCCGGTCACGCTGATCGATATGGATATCGAGATGATCGATATCGCCGGCGGGTTCGGCGCCAAAGTCTATTATGGCGACGGCACGCGCATGGACCTGCTGCGCCAAGCCGGGGCAGCGGACGCCGAGCTGATCATGTTCTGCATCGATGGCGATCAGCTGAGCGCCGAGCTTATCGATGGTGTGCATGAGGCATTTCCGCAGGCCAAGATATTTGTCCGCGCATTTGATCGGCGGTCACTACTCAAATTACGCGATTCCAAGGCTCAAGGCGTGGTGCGTGAGGTATTGGAATCGGCGGTGAAGATGGCGCGGCTGGCGATGCTGAGTATCGGCATTCCAGAAATCGAGATCAACCGCAGCGAAGACCATTATCGCGCGCGCGATAAGGAACGGCTCAAACTGCAGCACGAGGCGGGCGATTTGCGCACCGGGCGCGACCAGATCATCACGCAAGACAAACGGCCCGATCTGGAGCAGGCGACATGAACTGGATCGTATTGATTGCCGGTCTTTCGGGCGCGCTGGCGGTGGCCGCGGGGGCATTCGGGGCGCACGGCGCAAGCGGCGCTGCTGTTGAGTGGCTCAAGACGGGCGCGCAATATCAGCTGTTGCATGTCGTGGCGGCGCTCGCGGTGTTGCGCCTCGATGCGCGGGGGCCGGCCTGGTTGTTCGTGATCGGCGGGCTGATCTTTGCCGGGACGCTGTATCTGATGGCGCTGGGGCTGCCGCGCTGGCTGGGGGTGGTAACGCCGATCGGGGGGGCGCTGCTGATCGGCGGATGGCTGTGGCTGGCATGGATTGCAGCACGCGGCTGACCGCCGCAAAAAGCGCCCCGGCCGGGGCCAGGGCGCTATTGGTCAGTTCACGACGTCGATTTCCTCGATGTCTTCGTCGAGTTGATCCTCGATCGCCTCGGCGATGATATCGAGCTGATCGGCGGTCGCGGTGAGCTCCAGCGTTTCGCCGCTATCGTCTTCGATATGCAGCGTATAGCCGTCGTCGGCGGGCTGGATGGTGAAGCGGGACAGTGCTTTGGCCATAGGAAATCCTTCAAATGCGCAGAGGGGACCTCAACGCATCAGGCGACGCGCGTTTCCGGGGACGCACGGGCTTATTTCTCCTGCTTGGTGCGGCGGCAGCGTTCGGAGCAGTAGACCACGCTTTCCCAATCGCGTTCCCACTTCTTGCGCCAGGCGAAGGGGCGCTGGCAGACCGGGCAGATCTTGGTGGGGAGATTGGATTTAGCGATGCCGGCAGGCATTAGCGGGGTTGCGCATCTAGGAAGGCGCTGACTTTCGCCAGATCCACCGTCTTGTCGACATAGGTCTGGCCGATGCCGCGGGCGAGGAGGAAGGGAAGGGTGCCGGCGTCCATCTTCTTGTCGTGCAGCATGTGGGCAACGAGCTCCGCGCCGCTTTGTGTGCTGCGCGCCGCGGCAAGGCCGTTGGGCAGCCCGATCGCGGCGAGATGCGCGCTGACGCGTTCGGCGTCGGCGGGTGGGGCGATGTCTTGCGCGGCGGAGAAACCATAAGCCAGCGCCATGCCGGCGGCAACGCCTTCGCCGTGCAACAAGCGATCGGAGAAGCCGGCTTCGGCTTCCAGCGCATGGCCAAACGTGTGCCCGAGATTGAGCAAGGCACGGCGGCCCTTGGTCTCGAATTCATCCTCGCCGACGATGCGCGCCTTGGCGGCGATGCTGTGGCCGATGGCGAAAGTGCGCGCGTCCGCGTCGCCGGCGATCAGCGCCGCTGCGTTCGCCTCGCACCAGGCGAAGAAGGCGGGATCGTCGATCAGCCCGTATTTGACGACCTCGGCATAACCGGCGCGGACCTGGCGCTCGGGCAGCGTATCCAGCGCCGTGGGATCGACCAGCACAAGGGCTGGCTGATGAAACGCGCCGATCAGATTCTTGCCGGCGCGGCTATTGATCGCGGTCTTGCCGCCGACCGAGCTATCGACTTGCGCGAGCAAGGTGGTGGGCACTTGCACGAAGCCGCAGCCGCGCTTGAGGATGGCGCAGGCGAAGCCGACGAGATCGCCGATCACCCCGCCGCCCAGCGCAATGACATGATCGCCGCGCTCCACGCCCAACTCGAGAAGGCGGTCGGTGAGCGTTTCCAGCATCGCCCAGCTCTTGCTGCTTTCTCCGGGCGGCAGCACGATCGCTTCGCTCTGCACGCCCGTGGCGGCAAGCGACGCCTGCAGCGTCGCGAGATGCGGCGCGACATTGTTATCGGTGACGATGGCCATCGTGCGGCCGCGCGACAGCGGCGCCAGATGCGTGCCGGCGCGGGCGAGCAGCCCGTTCTCGACGATTACGTCATAGCTGCGCGTCCCCAGAGACACGGGAATGACGGTCATAGGCCAAGCGCTTTCATGATCTGCAGGACGGTATGTTCGTGCGGTGCGTGATGGCTCGGCACGCGGACCGGGGCCAGCGCGTAGATCGGGTTGCGCACGCGCGCGAGCTCGGCCAGCACCGCCTTTGGATTCTTGCCGCGCAGCAACGGGCGGGTGTCGCGGCGCTTGACGCGATCGGCGAGGATCGCAGTATCGGCATCGAGCCAGATGGCCAAAGCCTGATCGAGGATCAGCGCGCGCGTCTCTTCATTGATGAACGCGCCGCCGCCGGTGGCGATGACCTTGGGCGTGCCATCGATCAGCCGCGCGATCACGCGACGCTCCCCATCGCGGAAATGCGCCTCGCCAAAGCGCTCGAAAATATCGGTGATCGACATGCCCGCGGCGGACTCGATCTCGGTATCGGCATCGACAAAGGGCAGTTGCAGTCGCGCGGCAAGACGCCGCCCAACCGTGGATTTGCCCGCGCCCATCAGCCCGATCAGTACGATCGGCTGCCCGGTATAAACGGGCGAAACCGGGGCCTTGGGCGGATCCTGCGATGGATCGTCGGGATGGTGGCTTTGCAACATGGCGGCCGGGCTATACAGCGACCCTGCGTCTGCGGCAAAAGGCGCGTGACGCCGCATCCACATTTGTTCGCACAGGGTTATTCATGTCTCGTCTGGTGGTTACGCTTATCGTCGTCCTGGTCATCGTGGTGGGTGGGCTGTTCCTGCTTGCCGGCTCGGCGCAGGAAAAGCCCCCGGTCCGCGTCGAGAAAGCGGTGCCGCTTGCGAATCTCTCGAACTAAGGTCGCGCTCGGCGCGATTGCTGCCTGCCTGTTCGGCGCCGGCATGGCGCTGGGACAGGATAGCCCCGAATCGCTGCTGCCGCCGGGCTTTAACGAGCCGGTCGCGCCCGCCGCGGCGCCGAATGCACCGCCGCGCCCGCGCGCGACGCCAGTGCCGGGCGCTCCAGGGGGGCTGACGCTCGATCCGTCGACGCTCGGCGCGCCGGCCACCGCCGGGGCGGTCCCGGAGCCCATGCCGAGCCCAAGCCCGACGCCGCTCGACCCCGCCGCCGCAGCGGCGCTGGCCGCGGCGCAGGCGGCCGAGGCGCAGCGCTATAATCTGCCGGAATATGCCCGCCGTTCGCTCGACATGGTCGGCGTCGCCGGGCCGACGGACGGCGCGCTCGGGTCGGATGCATTTCGCGGCGCGGATGGCATCTATCTCGAAACGCTGATGCGGCGGCTCAATGCGCCGATCGCGTCGCGCTGGCTGTCGATCGCGCTGCGCCGCGCGCTGGTGTCGCGGCTCGATACGCCCGCGCGCGTCAATGGCGCCGACTTTGCCGCCGAGCGCGCCTGGCTGCTGGTGCGGATGGGCGAGTCGGTGGCGGCGCGCGCGGTGGTGCAGGCGGTCGACCCGGACAATTATACCCCCAAATTGTATCAAGTGGCGATGCAGACCGCGCTGGCGACGGGGGATCCCGGGCAATTATGTCCGTTGATCGAGGATGGCCCGGCGGCGGCGCAAGAGCGCGGCTGGGCGATGGCGCGAGCGATCTGCGCTGCGCTGGCGGGCGAGGCGGCAGCGCCGATGCTCAAGGCGCTCGACCGGCAAGGCGTGGCGCGGGGCGTGGATCTGCTGCTCACCCGCAAGATCGCCGGCATGGGCGCGCGCGGTCGGCAGGCGGTGACGATCGAATGGGACGGCGTCGATCAGTTGACCGCGTGGCGCTATGGCCTGGCCACCGCCAGCGGCACCGAAATCCCCGATACGCTTTTGGACAGCGCGGGGCCGCAGGTGCGATCGTGGCGCGCGCTGTCGCCGATGCTCGATGCACGGCAGCGTATCGCGCCGGCCGACTATGCCGCGGCGCGCGGCGTGTTATCCAATGCGGCGCTGGTCGATCTGTACGGCGCGCTCGATGGCGAGGACGATCAGGCGCGGGCCGATTATGCCGTGGGGCGCGATCTGCGCACCGCTTATACCGCCGGCACACGCGCCGAACGCGTAACCGCGCTGACCGGGTTGTGGGACGACGCCAAGACGGCCGATGCGCGCTATGCGCGGCTGATCCTGACCGCTCGCGCAGCGGCACGTTTGCCGACGGACTCGCAGGACGTCGACATGGACCGGCTGGTCGCTGCGATGCTGAGCGCCGGGCTGGATCGCACCGCGCTCCGCTGGCAGTCACGCGTCAAGCCTGGCAGCGATGCCTGGGCAATGCTGGCCTTAGCCGATCCCGAAGCGTCGCGGCGCTACCGCGCGGGAGAGGTCAACGATTATGCCCCGGCGGGCGACAATGCCGCGCTGAAAAGCAAATTGTTCGTGGCCGGGATGGCCGGGCTGGGGCGGATGAGCGCAAACGAGGCATCGAGCGCGCTAGGTGCGGTGGATGTGCCGGTCGGCACCGAGAATGGCTGGACGCGGGCGATCGATCGCGCCGCGCGCGGCAATCAGCCGGGGCTGGTGATCCTGCTGGCGGCGGTGGGCATGCAGACCAGCGACTGGCGCGGCGTGCCGCCGGAAGTATTGTACCGCGTGTGCAACGCGCTGCGGCTGGTCGGGCTGGGCGGGCAGGCACGGATGATCGCCAGCGAGGCGATCGCGCGGCTTTGAGCGACCTTGCCGACCGCATCCTGATCGAGCGCTTCATCGAGATGATGGCGGCGGAAGCGGGGGCGGCGAAGAATACGCTGGCGGCGTATCGCAGCGATCTGTCGCTGGCCTCGGACTTTCTCGATCACCGGCTCGCCGCGGCGTCGGCGGTGGAATTGTCACTGTTGGGGGAGCATTGGCAGGCGCTGTCGCGTTCCAGCGTGGCGCGCAAATCGGCGGCGCTCAGGCGGTTCTTCGCCTTCCTCGCCGATGAGGGCCTGCGCGCGGATGATCCGGGCGCTGCGTTGCCGCGGCCGGGCGCGCAGCGGGCCTTGCCCAAGACGCTGGATCATCAGGATGTCGATCGGCTGTTCGCCGCGATCGCGGAGCGCATCGCGCGCGATCCGGCCGATCCCAATGATCTCAGGCTCTCGGCGCTGGTCGAACTGCTTTATGGATCGGGGTTGCGCGCGACCGAACTGGTCTCGCTGCCGCGCAACGCGATCGCGCCGGACCGGCCTTATCTGATCCTGCGCGGCAAGGGCGGGCGCGAGCGGCTGGTGCCGATCTCCGATCGCGCGCGCGCCGCCGTGGCGGCGTGGCGCGCGCTGGTGGCGACGGACCGCGCCTGGCTTTTTCCCTCGGGCAAGACGCATCTGTCGCGCATCCGGCTGTACCAATTGTTGAAGGCGCTGGCGGCAGCAGCGGGGATCCCGCCCGAACGCGTCAGCCCGCACGTGTTGCGCCACGCTTTTGCCACGCATTTGCTGGAGGGCGGGGCCGATCTGCGCGCGTTGCAATCGATGCTCGGCCATGCCGATATCGCGACGACCGAAATCTATACGCATGTCGATAGCGCGCGGCTGGTCGAGCTGGTCAACCGCCGGCATCCGCTGACCGATCGGCCGCCGGGCACCGCGTCAATTGACGGCACGCGGCGGGGGGCTTAACCGCGCGCCCATGGCAAGTTTCCTCGATTTCGAAAAACCCATCGCCGAACTGCAGGCGCGGATCAATGAATTGCGCGACACCGCGGCCGATGGCACGCTGGATATCGACGCGGAGGTGGCCAAGCTGCAGGCCAAATCCGACAAGGCGTTGCGCGACACTTATGCCCGGCTGACCCCGTGGCAGAAGACGCAGGTCGCGCGGCATGGCGAGCGACCGCATTTCAACCATTATGTCACCGGGCTGTTCGACGATTTCACGCTGCTCGCCGGTGACCGTGCGTTTGGCGATGATCAGGCGATCCTGGGCGGCTTTGCGCGTTTCCGTGGGCAGCGCGTGATGGTCATCGGGCATGAGAAGGGAGATGACACCGCCAGCCGGCTCCGGCACAATTTCGGCATGGGCAAGCCCGAGGGCTATCGCAAGGCGATCCGGCTGATGCAGCTGGCCGATCGGTTCGGGCTGCCGGTGGTCACCTTGGTCGATACGTCGGGCGCTTTTCCCGGCGTGCAGGCGGAGGAGCGCGGCCAAGCCGAGGCCATCGCGCGCTCGACCGAGACGTGCCTGTCCCTGGGCGTGCCGATGATCGCGGCGGTGGTCGGCGAGGGCGGCTCGGGCGGCGCGATTGCGCTGGCCGCGGCGAACCGTGTGCTGATGTTCGAACATGCCGTCTATTCGGTGATCTCACCCGAGGGCTGCGCCTCGATCCTGTGGCGCACCGCGGACAAAGCGCCGGATGCGGCCGAGGCGATGAAGGTGACGGCGCAGGATCTCAAAGGGCTGGGCGTGATCGACACGATCGTGGCGGAGCCGCTGGGCGGCGCACATCGCGATCCTGCGCAGGCGATCAGCGCGCTGGGCGATGCGGTTGAGGAGGCTCTGGGGGGGCTGGCCGGGCTGGATGCGGCGGCGTTGCGACGCGATCGGCGCGAGAAGTTTCTGGCGATGGGACGGCTGTAGCGGCGGTTCTGGCAATCAAAATAAAGGGTGGCCGCGACATAGTCCTGCCACCCTTTATTTGACGATCAGCTGACGCTGATCTTGGTCGATATGTTCGAGAAGGTCGTATTGAGCTTATTACCCAGCGCGCCCATGCCGACAATGGCGGCGACGGCGATCAGTGCGGCGATCAGGCCGTATTCGATCGCGGTTGCACCCTGGCTGTTCTTGATGAAGTTACGAATCTTATGCATTTGCGGTCTCCAATGGCCGTCTTCAGTACCCGGCCGGACCGGAGAACCGGTACGACAGGATCGCCGTATCAAGCGCAGGTTGATAATTGTTTAAGGGCCAGCCTCGCGGGCGGGCATCCAGCGATGTTGCTGGCGCTCTACTGGCCGTCGCGAAAGCGGACCGCAAGGAGGGTGTGGCAGGGGCCAAGACGGCTGGTTTGCGCCAGCGCGGTAAGCGATCATCAGGCGACGGCCGATCCGCCTGATGGCCTGTCTCGCTGCAGTGGTTGGAGGAATGTGGTATTGCGCACCATCCGGTGAGCGTCCGCCGAGCCAGCCGTCGAGAGTGAAATGCCCAATCCCGCGTGTCCGTTATTCCCCGTGGTGGCCGCCGCCTTGATCGATGGGGCGGGGCGCGTGCTGGTGCAGCAGCGTCCGCCGGACAAACAAATGGCGGGCCTGTGGGAATTCCCCGGTGGCAAGATCGAGTCGGGCGAAGCGCCGGAGGCGGCCCTGGTGCGCGAACTGGCTGAGGAGTTAGCGATCGATGTTGCCGAATCGGACCAGACGCCCGTGTCGTTCGCGAGTCAGGCGTTGGCGGGCAAGCATCTCCTGCTGCTGCTCTATCTCTGCCGGCAATGGGTAGGGACGCCGCAATTGCTGGATGCGGTCGCGCTGCAATGGGCGACGCCGGCCCAACTGCGCGAGCTTGCCATGCCCCCCGCGGACGCGCCGTTTATCGCGGTGCTGGAGCGGCACATGAAAGAATAGGCCCGCTCGTTCGATCGGTCACGAGGATACGATCGAAACGCGCGCTAGCCGGAACGCGCCAAGCGGCTCGGGGCTGCCATTTTCAGCAGTGCGCTGGAGGCCCGACCGGGGGTCGCACATTCGCTGATTTCCGCCGATAATTTTGTCTCACCTACCAAAACCACCCAACGCAGTCCCGCCGAGTCCCGAACCAAGTGTCTCACGCTTGGTGGGCGCAAGTGAACACCATCCGCGCCGCGCCATCCCCTATCGCCAACAGCCCAACGCGCTCATCCCAATGAGGGGCATGCCGGTTGGGTTAGCAGTTTAATGGCGGAAAAATTGCCATGCACCGACGGACGGTCCACATATGCGTTTAGGTGCGAACAGCGTGCTGAACGGGAGGGAGGATCGGGTGGAGAACGGCCCGGCCGCTTTGGAGCGCGGGATTGCTTTTCCCGCCATTCGTTCAGCGGTGTTGCTCATCACCCCCCGAAGCCTTCAGGTGCGCGGAGCGTGGTGATGCAGAAAAACCATTGGTGCCTGCACCAGGGCTTCGAATGCACGATGCGACAGTGGGCGTATCTGCGGTCGACAGCTTAAGGCAGTACGTCAAAGTCGCGTCGATGGCCCTGCACCAGTTCGCGCAGGGCGGCGGGCTGCAGGACCTCCAACGACCTACCACATGAATAGAGATGCCAGCACATCTCGATGTCCCGAAGCCCGGAACCGCACGAGCAGCGATCCATCCGCCTCATCCTCGACGGTCTGCGTCGGATGGAAGACGAACCGGCGGGCGTGGTCGGCCGCGTCGGGTGAGAAGCGCCACACGACGTCACCATGCTGGGCGCTCTCGTGGGAGCCGAAGCCCTTTGCGGCGTGGTCGCGGATGTTGAAGGCGGGGTCGATGTCGAAGCTCTCCCCGAGCACTTCGGCCGCGTAAATCTCTTCGACGCGGTAGTGCTGAAGCGGCGCGCCCGCCTTTTTGGCCGTGTCACGCGCGACGAGGTAGCGCCTCACGCCGAGAAGCAGTCCGTGCGGTGCGACGACCCGCTCGCTCGGCCTGTCCTGCTGCCGCCTGCGGTAGGAGATGCGCAAGAGAAACGGCCCCTTCAGAGCCTCGGAGATGGCAGCGTCGACCTCGCCGCTTATGGCCGGGCGAGGGCCCGGTCGCGCCGCGTGCCCCAGCGCCTCCAGCGGCACCTCCTCGTCGACGGCGAGCCGGGTGCCGGTTCCCGGCGGAAGGAGCGCGCGGACTTTGGACTGCAGCTGCCGGAGCGTCGCGGCCTCGGTCGTCATCTGCGCCGCCTCGAGTTCGATGATGGCGGTCGCAAGCGCCGCGAGCTCCTCGGCCGACGGGGTTAGCAAGGGCGCGATCACCTTCGCGTGGATCCGCCACCGGCGCTTGCGATCTTCCCCGTCCTCGGGTTCGGTCTGCGGAAACGCCGCCTGGAGCGCGTCCGTCATCCCCTGTGCCGTGCGGTGCGAGCATCCCCACTCCGCCACGATGTCCTCGAGCGACACGCCGCTGCGGCCGGTCGCCATCATCGCGAGCTTGAGCAGTTCCTGACCCTTCGCGAACGACATCCAATAACCCTGACAGCTTTTGTCACCCACATGTGCTATTTCGTAGGAAAGGGGAATAAGTATGCGCAGGATCGACGGCGCCACGAGGCTTTCGGCCTCCGACCTGATGCGGTTCAAGGGCTGTCGACACGGCGACCACGCTCGACCTGCGGCTGATGGAAGTCGGCGACTTGAGGCCCCGCGAGGATGGTGCCGAGGCAGAACTGCTGCAGGCTCGGCAGCGACGACGCGGCGAGTGGCCAGACACTCGTCTCCCGGCACGGCGACGATCTGGTCGGCGCCGGCATGCGGGCCGTCGTGCACTTCGGCCGCTCGACGTCGACTCGTTCTTCTTCCTGCCTGCTGATGTGAAGGGCCGGTTCGACCAGCGCTCCGGGAACGTGCAGTCCCAACTACTCCAGGAGGTGAAGGGTGTGCTGGAGGCCACCTATCCGCAGACGCGCGTGCGTGGTGACGGGCAGGTCGTTGTCGTGGCCTTCAACACGGTGACGCTGGAGATCGTGCCCGTCTTCCAAGCCTACGGCGGCTCGTTCATCATGCCCGACACGAATACGGGCGGCCGATGGAAGAATGTCGATCCTTGGTCCCAGCTCGCCCAGGTCGATCGAACCGACCGCGCGATGAATGGCAATATCCGCGCGCTTTGCCAGACCATGAAACATTGGCGCAACGAGAAGAACGTGCCGCTGAAGTCGTTCGCGATCGAGTTGCTCGTGACCGAGTTTCTTCCCGCACGGGGCTGGGGCGACCAGAGCACGTTTTGGTACGACTACTATGTCCGCGACTTCCTCCAATATCTGTGCGGACGCGCCGACACCTACGTGGCCATCCCGGGAACCGGTGAAGTCTACTGGCTTGGAAGCGACTGGCTCCAGAAAGCGCAGGCCGCGCGCGACATCGCGGTCGCGGCATGCCACTGGGAGTATCACGACTACGACGTCACAGCGGGGCAGGAATGGCAGAAGATATTCGGAACGAGGACCCCGATACACGCGAGGTGACGTCTCGCCGGATCGCCGAGATCCGTGTCGAGGCGCTGAGGCAGGAGGAGAACTGCCTCTACACCTCCACCGCGATGTATGGCTGGCTCGCGACGGTCAAGTTTCAGCACGGCGTCGTCGTCCTTGCGCCGGTCATCCTCACCGCCCTCGCGGCGTTCAGCTACGTCAGGGATCTGATACCGGCCTGGGTCGTGGCGCTTGCCGGTCTCCTCTCAACGCTGATCCCGTCACTGGCGAAGGCGCTCGACTTCGAAACGCACGTGAAGGAACTCAAGGACGCGGCCGGCGAGTACAAGAGCCTGCAGGACCGCTTTCGCCAACTCGCCAACATACTTGTGTACGGCGACGTTACCGCGGCCGAAGCCCGAATGAGCGAGCTCATGGATCGCCTCGACGCCGTCCGATCCAAGTCGATCGTCGTCCCGCAGAAGCACTTCGAGGCCGCCCAGGCGAAGATAAAGGGCGGCACCTACGACTTCTCCGTCGACATGAACCTGCGAGACGCTGCGGAAGATGGTCTCGTTCCAATGGTAGCGAGGCGGTAGCCAGCATTCCTATTCGGCCATCGCGTCACTAAGCAATTTTACCCTGAAGATGGCTCAACAAAAGGCCCCCGCCGCCGATAGATTTTACTCAGACAAAACGAACTAGTAGGGTGCGCCAAACGACCTGACCGGGAGAGTGACATGGGTTGGACACGTCGCGGCGCGCTAGGCGCGGGCATTGCCTTGGGGTCGCTGCCCCCATTTGTCTGGGCTGCACCGGCTACGCCGTCGATAGCGACGCCCTTTCCCCTATCGCACGTCCGCTTGACGCCATCGATCTTTCTTACGTCGGTTCAAGCAAATCAGCGTTATCTGCTGTCTCTTGATGCAAATCGCCTGCTGCACAATTTTTACGCTGGCGCGGGGCTTGCAACAAAGGGCGAGGTGTACGGAGGATGGGAATCTCGCGGTATCGCGGGTCATTCCCTCGGCCATTATCTCAGCGCTTTATCGCTTATCTACGCGCAGACTGGAGACCCGCAATTCCGCGACCGCGCAGCCTATATCGTCGGCGAACTCAAGGCGATCCAGGCGCAGCAAGGCGATGGCTATGCCGGCGGCACCACAGTGGAGCGCAACGGCAAGACCGTTGATGGCAAGGTAGTTTACGAGGAACTCCGAAAGGGTAAGATTCGGTCGACTGGCTTCAGCTTGAACGAAGGGTGGGTGCCTTTTTATACCTACCACAAGGTTGTAGCTGGCGCATTAGACGCGCATCAGCATGCGGGAATCGCAGATGGCCTGACCGTAGCAGTCGGCTTGGGTGACTATCTCGGGAACATTCTAGAAGGGCTAAGCGATGCCGAGGTGCAGGAAATTCTGCGGACTGAGCATGGCGGCCTGACCGAATCCTATGCCGAGCTCTACAAGCGCACTGGCAACCGCCGTTGGCTGACCCTGGCAGAACGGATTCGGCATCACGCGATCATCGACCCCCTTCAGGCAGGGCGCGACGAACTGGCGGGCAATCACGCTAATACCCAGATCCCAAAAATCGTAGGCGAAGCCCGCTTGCATGAGCTTACCGGCAACACCGACCAGGCAAAAATTGCGCAATTCTTCTGGACCACCGTCACGCGCGACCACAGCTATGTGATCGGGGGCAATTCCGATCACGAGCATTTCGGGTTGCCGCGGCAGCTAGCGCAACGGCTTGACCAGCAGACCTGCGAGGCGTGCAACAGCTACAACATGCTACGATTGACCCGGCATCTGTATGGCTGGAACGGCGATGCGCGCTATTTCGACTTCTACGAGCGCGCGCATCTCAATCACATCATGAGCCAGCAAAACCCCAAGACCGGGATGTTCACATATTTCACGGCGTTAGCGCCTGGGATGGGGCGAGTTCATTCGAACCCTACCGAGGATTTCTGGTGCTGCGTAGGGTCGGGCATGGAAAGCCATTCGAAGCATGGCGAAAGCATTTACTGGAAGCGCGGCGACGCGGTGGCGATCAACCTTTATTATGCCTCGACGCTCGACGCACCCGAGGCGCAGCTCGACATGCGGACTCAGTTTCCCCTGAGCGACACGGTGCGAATAACGGTGGCAAAAGCGCCAAGGAAGCTGGCGCTTCGCGTGCCGGGTTGGTGCGCCGCGCCACGATTGCAGGTGAACGGAAAAGCGGGCGGTATACGCGACGGAAGCTATTTGATGCTCGCCGGGTTGAAAGCTGGCGACCGGATCGAGCTGTTCCTTCCGATGCCGTTGCACGTTGAATCGATGCCTGATGATGCCAAGCTGGTCGCTTTTCTCAGCGGGCCCTTGGTGCTCGCTGCCGACATGGGAGCGGATAATAGTCCATCCGAGGGGATGGACCCGGCGCTCGTGACTGATCGGGCGCAACCGGCGTTGGTGCCGGCCGGCGGATTGCACCAATATCGACTGGGCGGACAGGGTAAGCCGGGTGATCTGACGCTGCGGCCGTTCTTTTCCCAGCATGACAACCGCACCGCCGTCTATTTTCGCCGGTTCGACCCCGCTGAGTGGCCGACCGCACAAGTTGCCTGGGCGCGCGCTGCGAGCAAGCGGGCCGATCTGGCCGCGCGGACGATCGACATGATCCGGCTGGGTGAGCAGCAGCCCGAGGTCGATCACAACTTTGCGGACAGCGGTCAATCGGCTGCGGTTTCACATATTGCCGAACGCAGCCGCAACGTGAACACCGGTTATTTCGAGTTCGATCTGGCCGTCGCGCCCGGACCATTGATGCTGACGGTCGCCTATAGCGGTGGGCAGCGAAACAAGGATTTTCGTATTTTGATCGACGGCGAGCAGTTGGTGCGGGAACGGCTGACCGGCGAGGTAACCGCCGCCCGCAACGTCCAGACCTACCCGCTGCCGCCCGAGATGACGCGCGAGAAAGCCAAAATTCGCGTTCGCTTCGAATCCGACGAATGGCAGGGGGTCGAGGTTTATACGGCCCGCACAATGCGAACAAAGTCGATCTGACCGCTGAGGACTGCGTCACCAAATGAAGCACTGGTGCGTCAGCACTCGTATCGCGCAAGCTTATGTCAATTAGGTTTCGCAGCAGATCTGAAAACCAGCTTGGAACAGCCAGAAAGACAGGAACTTGTATGAGCAAAGTATTGTTGAAAGCTGCGACTGCGTCTCTCTACGCTTTTGGATTGCAGGCGCCAGCGTATGCGAACGACCCTATTGTTCAAACCCGTTTCACAGCGGATCCTGCGCCTAAGCGCGCCACAGATTGAGCTGCTGCCGGTTTCGTGGACACCAAGATAAGGTGTTTTCGGAACCGGAGGGTGTAAATGCAACGACGGAAGTTCAGCCGAGAGTTCAAGCTCGAGGCGGTGAAGTTGGTCCGAGATCGGGGCGTGGCGGTAGCGCAGGCCGCGCGGGACCTGGACCTGCACGAGAACGTGCTGCGCAAATGGGTCCGCGAAGCGGAAGCTGATCCCCAGTCGGCATTCCCGGGCAACGGTCAGATGAAGCCCGAGCAGCAGGAGATTGAGCGGCTGCGCCGCGAGTTGGCCAGGATGAAGGCCGAACGTGACATATTAAAAAAAGCCGCGGCCTACTTTGCCAGGGACTCGATATGAAGTTCGGGTTCATCGCAAAGCATCGAGGGATCTGGCCGGTATCGTGGCTTTGCGGGGCGCTCGATGTCTCGCGCAGTGGTTTCCACGCCTGGCTTGTGCGGGCGCCAAGTGCCCGGTCGCGCAGCGACGAAGTGTATGCAGGGAAGATCCGCGCCAGCTTCATCTCCAGCTACCGAACCTATGGCGCGCGTCGCGTCTGGCACGATCTCTTGGCCGAAGGCCTTTCATGTGGCCCTGCATCGTGTCGAACGGTTGATGCGTGTGCACGGTCTGATGGCGCGACCGCGGCGTCGCGGTCTGCCCAAGGATCATGGCGAACGCTCGGTGATCGCAAGCAACGTGCTCGATCGACAGTTCAGCGCGGAGGCGCCGAACCAGAAGTGGGTGGCCGACTTCACCTACATCTGGACTGCCGAAGGATGGCTGTACGCGGCCGCGGTGATCGACCTGTTCTCGAGGCGCGTCGTGGGCTGGTCGATGAGCGACACGATGACGGCGCAGCTCGTCACCGATGCGCTGGTCATGGCGATCTGGCGACGCGGCAAGCCCGATGCACTGCTGCATCACTCGGACCAGGGCAGCCAATATACCAGCGAGCAGTTTCAGCGACTGATGGCCGACAGATGGGACCTGGACAGATTGATGGGAGGTGCCGACGCTGCGCTTTATGACGCAAAGCGAAGCGGCAAAGGCACCTTTCGTATTGCGACGGACCATTCTTTTCGTGACTAGGGCGCTATTCAGCCAATGCACCGTCTGGGAACTAGGTATGGGTAGGCGGCAAAATGTTCTGCACGTGCAAGCTAAGCGTTCCGTTCTTCCAATCAAACTTGCTCGAAGCGATCGCAGCGCTGTTGTACAACGAGAACATAGGAGGCCTTTTAGCGGAACAAGTCGACGGTAAGCTGCTCAACGTGCGGCCCTAACCAAATAGGAAATCGGCGGTACATTTGGTTTGACAGAGCCGTCCTGATCCCCAAAGACCGTTGTATTATGCAATAGTAGTCATAATGTATTTTGTAATACAAATAGTTAACGAGGGATTCTCGAAAGTACGTCATTGATGTATTCGAATTCTGAGATGCCATATATGTAGACCTGATATTTTATAGTTTTTCCTAGAAATTGTAACATTATCAGTTTTGCATTCCATATTATGCGTGTTATGATAATCCGATTTCTATTTTGATCTTTCTGATGCGCTGTGCATAGGGAAACTGGCATGTTCATCCGACTTGTCGCGCTCGTCGTGGCGTTCGCGGCAATGCACGTCGCCCCAGCAAAGGCGACCGTTCTGGTCAGCGGGTCTGGATGGCAGTCCGACAGGATTCCCGTCATCGGTGTGCCAAGTCAGAATTCGGCATGGACGTTTACTATAGCCGCACCCAGCACGCTTAGCATAACTGACTTGTTCATCCCGGGAGACGCTTACTCGCTTAACGGCGACGTAGTGGGCCAAACAAGCTTCTACGCTGGGTCATCTCAAGCGATACAAGCGAGCGGGATCTACGGCAGCTATTGGACGGACGCATTATATGGCAAGCTTTCTATCTGGCTTACCCCGGGAAGCTATAGCTTCTCCGTGACGGGAGACGGCGCTGGCGGTGCGCCGGCAGATTTTGGTTTGAGGCTTGATGTTGCTGCGGTGCCGGAACCTGCCGCCTGGGCGATGATGACCATCGGGTTCGGTGCGATAGGGGGTGCACTGCGTCGCCGCCGCCGTGCATTATATGCTGCGTACTGAAAGTTGGAGCAGCGGCGAAGTTTGCCTACCTGCAGGCACTCCTGCACCGAAAGAATATTCCACATTCATCAGCTATAGTCATGCCGATCAGCGCTGCGCACGCTGGCTTCATCGTGCGCTGGAAACATATCGCGTGCCCAAGGTGTTGGTTGGCACACATTCCCCTTTCGGCCCGGTGCCCGCGCGGCTGCCGCCGGCTTTTCGTGATCGTGACGAGCTTCCTGCGGGCGGCGACCTTGGAGAAGAGCTGCGCGCGGCGCTCCAACATTCACGCTTTCAGATCGTCATCTGCAGCAGGCTTGCTGCGCGATCCAAATGGGTCAATGAAGAAATTCTGTCGTTCAAGCGAATGCACGGGGAGACCCGAACCCTGGCGCTTATCGTGGGGGGGGAGCCCTATGCAGGCGACGAGCGCGAATGCTTCCCGGCAGCGTTGCGGTTTCGCCTGGGCCAGGACGGCACGCTTTCGGACCTGCCGGCTGAACCTATTGCGGCTGACATCCGACCTGGAAAGGACGGCCGACGCCTCGCGCTGTTAAAACTGATTAGCGGGCTCCTTGGCGTCAAGCTCGACGCGCTCGTGCGACGCGACGTGGCGCGTCGGCAGCGGCGGCTCGCGGTTATTGCTGCAACATCGATGGCAATCAGCATTATAACCATTGGGCTTGCCATCTATGCGGAATCCCAGCGCCGCCTGGCGGACGCCCAGCGACGCTTAGCGGACAAAAGTCTCGCGTTTCTCGTCGAAACCTTTGCGATCGCTAACCCAGCGACTGAAAATCCGCGGACCATTACTGCCATTACAATTCTCGATCGAGCCAGCCGGCGGGCAAAAAGCGAGCTCCGCGATGAGCCCGCCGCGACTTCCCGCCTGCTGGAGACGACGGGTGAAATCTATTTCAATCTTGGTCTTCCCAAGGAATCCCAACGGGATCTGCGCGCGTCGCTGCGTCTGACGCCGATGAGGGGAGAGCGGCGAGCCCGTCTCTTGTTGCGTCTGGCCGCGCTCGCATTCAGTCGCGGTGACGCTAATGTCAGTGCCGCCTGGGTCGATCGAGCGGAGCGCGCCTATGATCGTAATGCGAGCTATGCACCGCCGCTGGATGCGCTGGTCGCAAAATCGCGGGGCGCGATCGCGTATTTGACAGGGCGTTATGCGGAGGCCGCGACACTATTTGGAGCCTCCGCAACCTCATATCGGAATCTCAAGGGCGACTATCGCGAGGAGATCGGCCAAGCGCTGATGAACCAGGCGCAAGCACTTGGCGCGTTGAAGCGTTTCACGGAGGCCAATGCGTTGCTGGGGGAGGCTGTGCGCCTTTATGCCGCAAAATTGGGCACGAATAACGTGCTTACAGCGACCGCCGTGCAGAACCAGGCGTTGAATGACTTCGAAAGCGCCCGCTTTACGCGTGCTGAGGCGCGAATTGGCCGCGCTGTAGCAATTTACGACACGGTTCTGGAGAAGGACCACCCCAAGGTGGCTGCGGCCAACCTTCTATTGGGGCGAATCCGCACGGCGCGTGCCGACAGCGCCGGTGCGCTCAGCGCGTTTGCAAGGGCGCGGGCGATCTATGCCGGGCTTTACGGGAGCCGAAACCCTGCAGTGGGGGATGTGGACTTTTATGCAGCGGAAGCCGCCTCAATCGGGGGCGATGCCGACAAGGCTTTGGGAATGCTAAATCAAACGAAAGAGATTTACGATCGCAGTTATGGACCTGATGATCCCGACCAGGTCGAACTCCTTTTGGCAAGAGCGCGAATATTCGCAAGGTCCGGACGACAACCCGAGTCAAGGCGGGACTGCTCCGCCGCAGAGATATTGCAAACAAAGATCAACCCTGCGCGATCGGTCCAGAATGCTCTTCGTCAAGCTTGTGCCGAAATGCAGACACGGCCCACGTCGGTATGATATAATTGACTTTTGTTCATGTATGAAACGGAACTGATGTCCTGACAGGAAAAATAATAGTTCATTTATTTAAGAAAACGATAATGTATAATTTGGTAGGTCGTGATATGTTGGCGACATTTGTAAGGTATATCTAGGCTCGCATGCTGCAGCTAAAGGAAGGCCAGAGATGACGATCCTGATACAGAAATCCCTGCAAATCGTCATAAGACAAATCTGGATAATGATTGCTGCGGTGCACCTAAGCTTGGCCCTGTCTGTTGAGGCCCAAGCGGCCATTGTCGAAAGCTTGGCCACCACAAGCAACTATAGCTATGATTTTTCACCTGGGCTTCCTGGTTTAAATGGCGGAACCGGAAGCACGAATATATTTAATATTCCGGGAAGCGTTCCGGGACGGGCAACAGATATAAAGGTCAACTATACGTCTCTAACAGCGCCGGATGCGAGCTTCTTCTTCCTGCATAATATTCAATGCAAGGGATATTGCTCTATTGGCGTATTCACAACGTTAACAAATATTGTAACGAACACAGGTTCCGATACGGTAAACGTGCGGCTCAATTCAAATATCACCGCTGGCCACCTCGGCATCGTTCAAAACGCGTCGACGCCATCGGCGGGCGTTTTCCAGTTCGGCATATTCGAGACAAGGGGCAGCAACGACTATCAGCTTTACAATGCCATGGGTCAGGTGTCGTCGTCGGGGGCCTCGATTGCTACGTCCGATGGCTCGGTTTTCAACGCGCTGACCTCCTATCAGGATCCTGCGCAGATCGGTTTGGACTGGCAGGAAACTGAACTCAGTGCATTGCTCAGGCCGCTTGCGCCGGGCGAGACAACGATCGTGACCTACAGGTCGGTGACCTATCTAAGTGCCTATGGCCTGTGCACGAACGTAGCGCGGTGTGATGGCGTGCAGGTCGCATTCGGCGATCCACGCAACCGGGGCGGGGTCATCAGTGCCGTGCCCGCTGGCCAACTAGAGTCATTGGGCGCGACGCAACCGGTCGGTTTCGTACTCGATCGTGGATTTGATATGGCTAAGCTTAAGTTGGACGTCGAAATCGTACCTACAGTGCCGGAGCCAGGCAGCTGGGCGATGATGCTGGCTGGCCTTGCAATGACGGGGGGCGTATTGCGGCGACGTCGGGTGGGTCGGGCAGCGTTGGCCTGATCGACGATCATCCATGACCCGTTCGGCCCGATGCATGAGATATTGGTATGCGCGCTAACGCTCCGCCTCGCCCGAGGCTCGGGCTCTCGGTGGGCATAACGGGGCACCGCCCGCCGCTGATGGATGCCGACGCCGAAAGATGCGTGGCACCACATCTTACCAGCGTATTGAGGGAGCTTGCCGAGGCGACGGCAGCGCTGAAACCCATGCACCCAAAGATTTTCGAGGACGTTCCTTTCGTGCCTCAGCTGGTATCGGCATTGGCCGAGGGCGCCGATCAATACGGAGCGATGGCCGCGATCGAGCTCGGATACCGGCTTCAAGCAATTCTTCCTCTGCCTCAAGAGGACTATCGGCAGGATTTTGATGCGGTCGGCGCGCGCAAATTCGACGCGCTACGAGGCCAGGCCGATCGCATTCTTGAGTTGCCGCCGCAACATAGCGGCCGGGAAGAAAGTTACACGCTCGCCGGACGGGCCATTATTGCGCATTGCGATATCTTAATCGCCTTATGGGACGGGGAGCCCGCGCGCGGGACGGGCGGCACTGCCGACGTGGTTTCGATGGCGCTTAGGCGGGGTGTGCCTGTCATCCACCTGGCGATGCAAACGGGCGTCACCTCTCGCATCCTATGGACGGGATATGAAGAATTTGTCGATTCCACAGACCTCGAAAGCATGCCTTTTCGGCTCGTCGAGCCGGCAACGTTGCATGCCCTCGCGCATGCAGTAATCGGTCCGCCGACGCATCCGCCGACGCTGGACGATCTTGAACATTATCTGGGTGAGCGCCAGCGACGTGCCCGGCCCCGCATCGAATATCCGCTTCTGCTTGCTCTGTTCGGTATCAAACCTTTACGGCGATCTGCATTTGCATCGGAGCGGTATGAAGAGGCGACGTGCGTCGAGTGGCTAAACTTTCGCAACTCGTGTGGGCCGGAGCGCTTCGGGGTAGACGTTACCTTGACGGACCTCGAACGATCATTCGCCTGGGCAGATCAGCTGGCGCAGCATTTTGGCCAAATTTATCGATCGGGCCACGCCTTAAACTTTACCCTCGCTGCAAGTGCGGTGCTTATTGCATTGACCGGATTGTTTCTGCCGCGATTTGCTTTCCCGCTAGCGATTGCCGAAGCTTCGGTCATCGCCACGTTCGTGGCGAACACGTTGATCGGATCAAGGCAGCAATGGCACCGGAGGTGGCTTGAATATCGGCAGCTGGCTGAACGGGTTCGACCCATGCGCAGCCTGAAGCTACTTGGCGTGGCATCGCCGCCGATCGCCGGGCGGCAGGGCGAAGGCTCAACGGCAAGTTGGATCGAGTGGTATGCGCGAGCACAATGGCGCGCGGCTGGTTGTCCCACCGGCCGTCTGACCGACGCAACCGGATTGACTCAAGCGATCGTGCGGGAAGAACTCGAACCTCAAATCCGGTATAATCACGGCAGTGGTCACCAGATGCATGTTCTTGACCACCGACTGCATCAAGTCGGCATTATGCTCTTTTGTCTGACAATCTTGAGCTGCATTTTATCTGTGGTGGTTAACCTGATTTCGCACGCCAGCCATGAGGTACATCTCATGTTTATCGTTGCATCGGCAGGACTACCGACCATTGGCGCGGCAATCTTTGGCATTCGTATGCAAGGTGATTTTTGCAGCACGGCTGAACGTTCGCTTATTACAGCCGACGATCTGACCCGAATTGCCAAGGCGCTGGACAACCCGGCAAACAGCCTCGCTCGCCAGACCGACCTTGCCGAAGCCGCCGCCGCCACGATGTTGTCAGACGTGGCCGAGTGGCGTCGTGCCTATAATCTTCGCACGTTACAGTTTGTTTGATGGCCGGCGCGGCCGGCGCCTCTGCGAACGGGTGAGGGGCACTGTCAAAGCTACGGGGCATCGACTTCCCATCTGGTCAACCGGCTTTGTCAGACCAATGTGGCAGCGGCAGCGGCATCGGACCGCTGCTAGCGGGTGTGGATGAGCCGAAAATCGAGGGCGCTTTCACCGAGCCCGTTCCGTCGTTTCAACTCGTCGTCAGAGGTTACACTGGCGTCAGTAAATTGCCGCTGCGCTGCAACTGTTCGATGTCACGACGTGGAGGAGCACCAAATAGGCGGGCATACTCGCGGTTGAACTGCGATGGGCTTTCATAGCCCACGGCAAAACCCGCGCCGCTTGCGGTCGCGCCCGCTGACAGCATCAGGCGTCGAGCCTCCTGTAATCGCAGTTGCTTTTGATACTCCAACGGCGTCATCTTCGTCACCGCCTTAAAATGTTCGTGCAGGGACGATGTGCTCATACCCGCGGCGTTGGCGATGTCGTCAATGCGCAAAGGCCGGTCGAACGCCGTGCGGATCGTCGCGATAGCTCGGCTCACCTGATTAAGGTGACTGTCGGCGACAGCCATGTAGCGAAGGGCGGGGCCGTGGGGGCCTTTGAGCAAACGATACAGAATCTCCCGCTCGATCAGCGGTGCCAGCGCTGCGATGCTGTCGGGTTGGTCCAGCAAACGCACCAGCCGGCACGCTGCATCGACCAGATCATCGTCGCTGCGATATACCGCGAGAGCCGGCAGGTCGGCCTTTGGCGCCCGGGCGCCTTCCGCCAGGATAAGGTCCGCCAACACCGCTTGGTCGATATCGATCTTGCAGCAGAGGTACGGAGCATCGCGATCCGCCTGGATGACATGCCCAACGAGCGGCAGGTCAACTGATACCAGCAGGTAATGCGCGGCATCGTAGAGCAGGCTCTGTCCGCCGAGCGAAACACGCTTGGCACCTTGGACAATTATGCAAAGCGATGCGTCATACACAGCCGGGAGGGGCACGGTCGGCTCGTCGGCCCTGAAAAGTGACAGTCGATCGATCGGCGTGCCGAACATGCCGGTTCTCGGGACATGGCGTGCAACCCGCGTGGCGAGGTCTGCGATCGTGCTCATAAAGGGACTGTGTCCGCTCTCACCCATTCTCACAAGCGTGGATGATGCCGTTTCGGAGGATCGTGCAAGGATTGCGGGCGATCGGTCTTACGCCCGCCGACAGTTCGGTTCCATCTGTCGTCGGCCCTTATGGCGAAAGAAAAGGAAAGCTCATGAACGACGTCATCGACAAGACAGTGCTGATCAGCGGCGCCTCCAGCGGTATTGGCGAGGCCACCGTGCGTGAACTGGCGGGTAGAGGCGCGCGCCTCTTCATCGGTGCGCGCAGGACCGATCGCCTCGAAGCGCTTGCGGCAGAGCTCGGCGCAAATGTCGGGTGGCACGGGTTGGATGTGACCGACGCGGCAAGCTTCGCGACGTTCGCCGATGCAGCGGAAGCCCGGTTCGGGCGCGTGGACGTGCTGATCAACAATGCCGGTGTGATGCCGCTGTCGCCTCTGGCCGCGCTGAAGCAGGACGAGTGGACGCGGATGATCGACGTGAACGTTCATGGCGTGCTGAACGGGATCGCTGCCGTACTGCCTGGATTCATTGCGCAGAAGGCCGGCCACGTCGTGAACCTCGCATCGATAGCGGCGCATTTCGTGATGCCGAGCGCGGCCGTCTACTGCGCCACCAAATACGCGGTCTGGGCGATCACGGAAGGGTTGCGCCAGGAGCATGATGATATCCGCACGACGATCATTTCACCCGGGGTCGTGGCAACCGAACTGGGCAATGATATCACCGACCCGGATATCGCCTCGGCGCTGACTACGTGGCGGCAGAAGTCCTTGACCCCCGACGCGATCGCGCGTGCGATCCGCTACGCACTGGAGCAGCCCGAGGGAGTAGACATCAACGAGGTCATCGTGCGCCCTACCGCAGCCGGCATGTAGGCGGCATGGCGAAACTCGGTCCGGGCATGCCTTTCGTCTGCCCGGACTGGTTGTCGAGGGCGCGTCCGTCTGTTTTCGGCTAATGTATCGACCGCGTTCAGCAGACCCGGATCCCGGTCATCGAGACGACTTGCGGTCAGGCGGCTGGCGGCGCGCAGGAGCGCAGTTCATCGAGGATCGAATGCCGCGACGGGCGCCAACCAAGCACACGTTCGGCATGTTCGCCCGAGACCAGCTGATCGCACGCAATCGCGTCGGCGAAGCCGCCCAACGCCTGCCGTGCCTCCTCCAGCGGCCATGCCGCCACCCGGCCCTCGGTGCCTGCGCCCTCGCTGGCGGCGCGTGCAATATCGATCAGCGGCGTAGCGGCGCCGTGAGCGTCGTTGAAGACTGAGGCTGCCGGCGCCATTTCGAGCGCGAGCAGATAGAGGTTGGCCAGGTCATCGACATGCACGCACGTCCAGCGGTTCTGCCCGTTTCCGACATAACGCGCAGCACCATCTCCCTGCGCCGAGCCGTACATCATCATCGTGGTCCACGCGTGATTGCCGTAGACCCAGGCGGGACGGAGAATGATGCCGTGAACGCCATCGGCCGCAGCGCCGAAAATTTCCTCTTCAAGCGCTTGGCGAAACCGCACCATTTCCAGCGGATGCAGCGGGCTATCCTCGGTTGCGGGCGTATCGCCGGTAGCGCCATACAGAAAACAGCCGCTCGTATAGAGAAATCGCTTGGACGTGCCGCGCAGCGCATCGATGATCGCGGGTCGCGACTTCGTCATAAGCCGCGCTGTTCTGGTCATTCGGTGATGCGGCGTGAACGACGGCGTCCACGCTCTGGACCGCGTTGGCAATGCTGTCTGCATCCTCCAGATCACCGTAAGCCGCCTGATAGCCCATGTCGGTCAGCTTGACCGCGCTCGCTTCCGAACGCGCAAGCCCTACTACGTCATGCCCCGCCGCCGCCAATCGACGTGCGACCGCGCCGCCGATCAATCCCGTAGCACCCGTTACCAATACACGCATGTCGGCACCTCATTACCTCTGTGCCAAGACGTAGAGCGGAACGGCGGGCCTGCGTGAAATCGCGAGAAATGATACGGCCTCATCGGTTTCGCCGATGACGTCAGGCCGACACGGCGATCCCGGCAATACAGTCGCGCAGCCATACCGTGGCCGGATGATCATCCACCCGACGATGCCACATCATCGCCAGCGAAAAGTCGGACATCGCGATCGGCGGCTCATGGACGACGATGCCGAAATTAGCCGCAGCGAACCGCTGGGCGACCCGCGAGGCGAGCGTCGCGATCAGATCGGTATCGGCAACGACGAACGGGGCGACCAGAAACTGCGGCAGGCTCAGCACTACGCGGCGTGTCAGCCCGAGCGCGGCGAGCTTACGGTCCACCAGCCCTGTGCGATCCCCCTCTGGCGGTACTAGGAGATGGGGGGCAGCCGCGAACGCCTCTACGTCGGCATTTTTTTCAAAGGCTGGATGTCCGGGCCGCGCGATGCAGGCGAAATCTTCTAAGCAGCGGGCGTGTCACGATGCGTGCCGAAGTTTCGACGGGAACGCTGAGTGCAAGGCTTGCCTCGCCACTGTCGAGGAGGTCGACGACTTCGTCCTTACCGAAAATGCCGCGGACCCGCACCTCGAGACGAGGCGCCTCAATTGCTAGTCGTGCCAACAGGGGGGGGCAGAAGGACGAACGCAGCGTAATCGGTCATCGCGATCGTGACGATGTGATCGGCCAACGCCGGATCGAAGCCATCGTCTTGCAGGACCGATCGCATGAGGTGGAGCGAAGACGATATCGGGCCTGCGAGATCGTCGGCCCGCGGTGTCGGCTGCATCCCCGTCGGCGACCGTACGAACAATTCGTCGTCGAACACCTCGCGCAGGCGGGTAAGCGCACCGCTAATAGCGGACTGGCTCAGACCGATGCGCTGGCCAGCACGTGTGACGTGGTGCTCCGCGTACAGGGCATCGAACGCCTTCAACAAGTTTAGGTCGAAGCCCGCTACATCCATCGGACAGCCATAGAAGAATGAGGGCAGCCGGGAAAGCGATCGAGGGATACTATTAGCTCCGCCCTTCCTGAGAAAATGGCCTGCTGGGGGCGGAGGTCCGCCCCCTTTGCTGCGTTTGCAACGATATGAACGAACGGCCGAAATTGGGCGGCCGCGAATAGCTCACGAAAGTCCACAAATGGGTCCTCGCGACGCCAAGGCCATCGGCGGGTGTCGACCAGACCCGGTCGTTCAATTCCCCGACGTTAATGTCCGGTCCTGACAGAAGCTGCCGGCAGACGGATCGAAGAGAACGACCTGCACCGGCAGTGGCAGCCATTCTGGGACTATTACTGAACGTTTTCGGACGCGCCAAAGGCGGCTTCGGGAGGGCGAGGAGCGGGGCTGATCGAGGATATCAGCCAGCGTTGCCTCTTTATACTCACAGGGTAACCCGCTTACCAAAGCGTTGGGCACGGCTACGCAACCAATGCTCAAAATCGTCGACATAGGTGAAGATCACCGGCACCACGAGCACGCTCAGCACGGTCGAGGTGACGAGCCCCCCGATCACCACCACCGCCATCGGCTGGCGGAAGCTGGGATCGGCACCGAAGCCGAGCGCGGTCGGCGCCATGCCGGCCGCCATCGCGATCGTCGTCATGATGATCGGGCGGACGCGCTTATGGCAGGCATCGATCAGCGCGTCGTAGCGCGACATGCCATGATCGCGCCGCGCCATGATGGCATATTCGACCAGCAGGATCGAATTCTTGGTGACCACGCCCATCAGCATGAGCAGCCCGATGACCGACGGCATCGAAAAGCTCATGTTACAGATCAGCAAGGCGAACAGCGCGCCGCCGAGCGACAGCGGCAGCGCCGACAGGATCGTCGCGGGTTGCAAGAAATCATGGAACAGCAGCACCAGCACCGCCCAGATGCAGAAGATGCCGATCCCCATCGCCAGCCCAAAGCTGCCAAGCATCTCGGAGGTGCGCTGCAACTCGCCTTGTTCGACAAGGCTCACGCCGGCGGGAAGGTTCTTCAGCGACGGCAACAGCTTCGCCTCCGCCATCACTTCGCTGAGCGGACGACCGTTGAGCTCGACCGAGAGCGTCACATTGCGGTGGCGGTCGAGCCGGTCGATCTGCGAGGGGCTGCTGCCGAAGCCGATCTCGGCGATCGAGCCAAGCGCCACTTGGCCATTGGCGCCGTTGACGCGCAATTGGCCGAAGGCTTGCGGATCGGTCCGCATGGCCGGGTCCATGCGGACGACGATATCGACTTGCCGGTCGGACAGGTTGAGCTTGGGCAGCGCGGCGGAATAGTCGCCCGAGGTGGCGATGCGGACGGTGTCGCCAATGTCCTGGCTGGTCACGCCGAGCGCAGCGGAACGGGCGTAATCAGGCCGCAGCTGGATTTCGGGACGCTGCTGTGCCGCGCTGGAGGTGACGTTTCCTATGCCGGAAACATCGCTGCGCAGCTCGGCCTCGACGATGCCGGCGGTGCGTTCCAGCAAGTCCCCATCGTCGCCGCCGAGCACGATCTGCAGCACTTCGCCATTGCCCGATCCGCCGACGCTGACGCGTGTTCCCGGCAACACCTTTAGTGCCGCGCGCATGGTTGCCTCGACGCCCGCCTGCTTGTCGTGCCGGTCGCCGCGATCGACCAGATCGACGGTCAGCGTCGCGCTGCCGACGGCGGCGGTCGAGGACGAATCGGGACCGCCGCCACTGGTGGCGGTGCCGACCGAGGCGAAGACATGCGTCACCGCCGGAATCTTCTGCAGGATCGCGCTCGCCTGGCGCGTGATCGCCGCGGTTTCCTTGAGCGTGCTGCCAGGCGGCAGTTCGAGTGACACGCTCGACTGCGCATTGTCTTGCGCCGGAATGAAGCCCGAGGGCAGCAGCGGGATCATCGAACAGGAAACGGCAAGGAACACCGCCGCGAGGATCACGGTGATCCGCCGTCGCTTGAGCGAGGTCTTAATCGCGCGCAGATAGCGCTTCATGACCGTGCCGTCTCTTTCCTCTTTCGTGCCCGGACGTAGGAAATAGGCCGCCATCATCGGCGTCAGTAGCCTCGCGACGAGCAGCGAGAACAGCACCGCGACCGATGCCGTCACTCCGAATTCGCGGAAGATCTTGCCCGGAATCCCACCCATGAAAGCGGTCGGCAGGAACACGGCGACCAGGGTGAAGCTGGTGGCGACGACCGCCAGACCGATTTCGGCCGCGGCGTCGGTCGCCGCCTGGACCGGCCCTTTGCGCATGCGCATGTGGCGCTCGATATTCTCGACCTCGACAATCGCGTCGTCGACGAGGATACCGATCACCAGCGCGATCGACAACAGCGAGACCATGTTGAGCGTGAAGCCGAACAGGTACATCACGCCGAAGGTCGGGATGATCGACAGTGGCAGCGCGGTCGCCGAGATCAGAGTCGCGCGCCAGTCGCGCAGGAACAGCCACACCACCAGCACCGCGAGCAGCGCGCCTTCGATCAGCAGATGCATCGAGCCTTCGTAATTGTCGATGATGGGCGTGACGGTGTTGCTCGCCTCGACGATCTCGACCTCGGGATGTTGGGCGGAGAAGCTCTTCACCGCCGCACGCACCTTTGCGGCAATCGCCGCGTCACCGAAGCCGAGAGAGCGGGTGACGGTGAAGCCGACCACCGGCTTGCCGTCGCGATAGGCAAGCGTGCTGCGTTCGGCGTGCCCGTCGTCGATCTTCGCGATCTGGCCGAGCGTTATGCGATGGCCGGTGCTCGTGGGGATGCTGATCGCGGCGAGTTCGTCCGGATCGTGCACCGCCGCCAGCGTGCGCAGCGACTGGCGCTGGGTGCCGATGTCGCCGCGCCCGCCCGACTGATCGGTCTGCATCGCCTTGAGCTTGGCGCTGACGTCGGCCGTGGCGACGCCGAGACCCGCCATCGCGGCGGGATCGAGATCGACGTTGACCGCGCGCGAGACTCCGCCGACACGCGCGACGCTGGCCACGCCCTGCACCGCCTGCAGCGCCTTGGTCACGTCGTTGTCGACGAACCAGGACAGCGTTTGCTCGTCCATGTTCCTGGCCTGGAGGATGTAGGTCAGCATCGACGAGCCGTTGGCGGTCTGCTTCGACACGGTGGGGGTCTGCAGCGCCGAGGGCAGATCCTGCTTCGCGCCATCAACCGCGTTGCGCACCTCCTGCACCGCCTCGTTGCCATCCTTGTCGATGGTGAAGGAGACCGCGATACTGACCGTGCCCTCGGTAATCGTCGTGGTGACGTGATCGAGCTTGCGCAGCGAGGTCAGCCTGTCCTCGATCTTGCGCGCGACTTCGGTTTCGAGCTGTTCGGGCGCCGCACCTTCCAGCGAGGCGGTGATGGTGACAGTCGGCAAGTCCATGTCGGGAAAATTCTGGACTTGCAGGCCGGTGAAGCCGACGATCCCGAAGATCGTGAGCATGATGAACAACAAGACGGCCGGCACCGGATGCCGGATCGACAGCGCGGAAATGTTCACTTGGCGGCACTCACCACGCGGACCGAGACGCCGTCGCTGAGGAACGCGCCGCCCGAGGCGACGACCTGCGCATCGGTCGCGATGCCGCTCACCTCGGTGCGTCCGTCGCGCCGCTGACCGGTGGTCACGGCTGTTTCTTTGACCTTGTTGTTCTTGCCCAGAAGATAGACGGAGGATTTGCCGTTGCGCAGCACGACCGCCCCGTCGGGCACGGTCAGCACCGGCCCCGAGCCGACGTCGATCACGCCGCTGCCATACATGCCCGCGCGCGCCGGCGAATTCGCGGCGAGCCGAACATAGACGATCCCGCGGCTGGTGGTGCTGGTGAGGGTGGGCGAGACGAGGCGGACGATGCCGGTCACCTTTTGGCCATCGGGCAAGGTTACCTGCGCGCTCTGGCCGGCGCGCACCGCCCCGATCTGCCGCGCGTCGAGTTCGGCCTGCCATTCGATGATGCCCTGGCGAACCAGGCGGAACAGCTCGTCGCCGGCATTGACGACCTTGCCGAGCAAGGCGGTACGCGACGACACCACGCCATCGTCGGCCGCGCGCACATTGGCCTGTCCGAGTTGCACATCGGCAGCGCGGACTTGCGCGCGTGCCGCCGCGAGCGATGCTTGCGAGGTCTGCTGCGTGACGCGGTAGCCCTGGATTTGCTGCGCCGACAAAGCGCCGCTGTCGCCGATCTGCCGCGCGCGCGCGACATCGCTGTCGGCCTTGTCGAGATTGGCCTGCGCCTCGGCCACTGCGGCTTGCAGGCGGGCGCGATCGGCGAGCAGCGTTTCGCGCGCGAGTGTCGCCAGCACCTGCCCCTTGCGCACGCGGCCGCCGACATCGGCGTTCAAGGATGCGATGCGATAGGGGCCGGTCTCGGCGCTGATCACGACTTCCTGCCACGGCTGCAAATTGCCGTTCGCGCCCAGCAGGCGCGGCCACGAAAGCTGCTGCGGGCGGACCACCGTCACGGTCAGGCTCGCCGGCGTATCCTTGGTCGCGGCGGCGTCCTTGCTGCCGCTGCAGCCGGTCAGCACCAGCGCGCAAGCGACCAGCGCCGCATGGGATGAAAAGCGCATCATTTCAGGATTCCAATCGAGATGACGCCGGCTTCCCAGCCGCCGCCCAGTGCCTTGTAGAGCGCGATCAACGCGCGCACCTGCGTCTGCCGCAGGTCGACCAACGTCCGCTGCGCCTCGAGCGCGTTGCGCCGCGCGCTTTCGCGCTCGATCATGCTGACCGAGCCGACTTGGCGCTGTCGGTCGATCGCGGCGAAACTGGCGGCATAGCCTCGTGCCGAGCGCGCGAGGTCGGCGTCGCGCGCGCGCGTCGACTGTAGTCGGACCAGCGCCTGTTCGACCTCGAGAATGCCGGCGCGGACGCTCTCGCGATAGGTCGCGAACTGGAGTTTGTAGGCGGCGCGTGCACTGCGCACGCCAGCGCGCGCCTTGCCGCCATCGAGGATCGGCAAGCTGACCGATGGCCCGAACGACCATTGCGTCAGTCCGCCGCCGGCGGAGATCGATCCCGAGAGCGACAGGCTGGGATATAGATCGGCGGTCGCAGCGCCGATCTCGGCGCTCGACGCGGCGAGCTCGCGCTCGCTCGCCGCGATGTCGGGGCGCTGGCGCACCAGATCGGCGGGCAGTGTGGCGACGTTCAGTATCGTCGGCATCGGCAAATGGCCCGTGCCGGGCGCTAGCGTCGCGCGCAGCTTGGCTTCGGGCGATCCGGTGAGCGAGGTCAGGCTCTTCACCAGCAGATCGCACTGCGCGCGTTGGTCGGTGTAGCTCGCGCGAACGGTGGCGGCGCTGGCATCGGTGAGCTCGGCATCGGCGGGCGACGTGAAGCCCGCGCGCTCCGTGATGCGAGTCAGCCGAGCGGTCTCGTTCTGCGATTTCGCTTGCTGATCGTAGAGATCGGCGAGTTGCTCGCAGCCGCGATACTGCACATAATGATCCGCCACTTCTGCGGCGAGTGCGATACGAGCATTGGCCAGATCGTCGCCGCGCGCCTCGATCCGCGCGCGGGCGGCCTCGCTGTTACGGCGGATCTTGCCGAACAGATCCAACGTCCAACTGGCGTCGGCGCTCGGCTGGAAACCGCCTGACGAGAATTGCACGCTTTGCGTGCCGGAGCTGCTCCGCTGGCCGCTTTCGGTATAGGATGCGCCGACGTTCGCCGTCGGGGCGCCCTGCGCGCGATTGGTGTCCAGCGTCGCGCGCGCCTGCAGGATGCGGGCGACGGCCTGGTCGAGCGTCGGGCTGGACGCCTCGGCCTGATCCTGCAACGTCAGCATGACGGGATCGTCGAACCGCCGCCACCAGCCGCCGAGCGCGCTCACGGTTGCGCCGTGCGGCACAGGGGCCACCCACGCGGCTGGCATGCCAACCTGCGGACGTCGGTAATCCGGGCCGACGGTACAGCCCGCCAGCACCGCCGTAGCGAGCAGCGCCGGCCAGCAAAGAGAGCGGAAGTTGCGGGAGGCGGAGGGCGGGCTGGTCATGATTCCTGCCGCTTAGCCCAGTCGCATGTCTGGTTGTTCGCGCCTCGTGTAAAGTTAGGAAAATGGTGTGTTCAGGTATGTAAAGGTGCACCTACGATGCGCTCGTGTGGGTGCATGACGATGAAAAACAAAAAGGCTTTGCTCGAACGAATGCCCGAAATCCTGCTGATCGACGACGATCGCGAACTGACCGCGATGCTGACCGAATTTCTCGCCGGGGAAGGCCTGGGTGCGTTTGCCGTGCATGACGGGCAGACCGGCGAGACCGAAGCGCTTTCGGGCAAATACGATTTGGTGGTCCTCGACGTGATGCTGCCGCGCTTGTCGGGTATCGAGGTATTGCGCCGCATCCGCCGCGCGAGCGACGTGCCGGTACTGCTGCTGACGGCACGCGGCGACGATATCGATCGCATTTCTGGACTCGATCTGGGCGCCGACGATTATGTCCCCAAACCCTGTTCCGCCGGCGAACTCGTGGCGCGGATGCGCGCAATCCTACGCCGCGTCTCCAGCAATCGCGACAACTACCCGGGCGATCCGATCGTGGCCGGCCCGCTGACCTTGATGCCGGGCAAGCGCCGCGCGGAATGGCATGGCGCCGTGCTCGATCTGACGGGCACCGAGTTCAGCCTGCTCGAGGAGCTGGCGCGTAATGCCGGGCATATCGTCGGCAAGCAGCAATTGTCGCTGAACGCGCTCGGCCGCGCGCTCACTGCTTATGATCGCAGCATCGACGTGCACATCAGCAGCATCCGCCAGAAGCTCGGGCCTCGCAGCGATGGCCAGCCCTGGATCCTCGGCATTCGGGGCCAAGGCTACCAATTGGCGTGCGAATGATGCCGCGTTTTGCGCCGCGGCGCCCTGGCCGACTGTTCTGGAAGTTGTTCATTGCCTTCCTGCTGGCGAGCGGCACGTCGTTCCTGATCGGCGCCAGCTTGTTCGCGTTCGCTCGACCGGATGTGGCCGAGCGTGCGATGTTCGACGCGCTTCCGTTTAACCGCACAATGCCGCTGCTGATCGGAACCGTCGTCAGCCTGATTTTCAGCGCCGGGCTTGCCTGGTATCTGGCGCGCCCGATCACGCATCTCAGCCGCGGCTTTCGTGCCATCGCAGCAGGACATCTGGCGACGCGCGTTAATCCGCTGGTCGGCACTCGTCGGGACGAAATAGCCGATCTCACGCGTGAGTTCGATGGCATGGCCGCGCAGCTTCAGCAGGTGTTGGCGGCGCAGGAACGGCTGTTCCATGACGTGTCGCACGAGTTGCGCTCCCCGCTGACGCGTTTGCAGATGGCGATCGGTTTGCTGCGCCAGTCTCCGGACAAGGTTCCCGACATGCTCTTGCGTATCGAGCGCGAAGCGGACCGGCTCAACCGACTGATCGAGGAATTGCTCACGCTGGCACGACTTAAATCCAGTGCGGCCGAATTCCCCGTCAGTCCGGTCGACCTGATGGATCTGCTTAGCGCGATCGTCGACGACGCCAATTTTGAAGGCCAGGCGAAAGGGTGCGTAATACGGTATGCGCCGGTCGCGCCGTTCGTAACGATCGGCAATGGGGATCTGCTGTACCGCGCCATCGAGAACGTCATCCGCAACGCCGTCAAATTCTCACCGGTGAACGCGTACGTGGATATTGCCGCCGAGGTCAGCGATCGCCAGGCAGTGGTGCGTATCAGCGATCACGGAAGCGGCGTTCCCACCGAAATGCTGGCGGACATCTTCGAGCCGTTCAAGCGGGTCGATGCCGATGGCATTGACATTGCCGGCTTTGGTCTAGGGCTGGCGATCGCCAAATATGCCGTCGAGCGGCATGGCGGATCTATTCAGGCTATACCCGCCGCGACAGGCGGACTGATGGTGGAGATCGCCTTGCCGCGCCGAGTGTAAGCGCAACGATAAACTTCCCGGGTTAGGAGTGCCTCCAATTTGGCCAAACGCTTGGCTCGTCAGGATTTGCACGCCGGCACGTCGATCCTCGCCAGGACCGCGCGAACTGCAGTTAGACTGCGAGCACTTCCCGAAACCTGCAGGTCGCCTATCGGCCTTTCCTGCTCTTTTAGTGCCGTTCAATGGCCAAAATCGTGAATGTCGGCTTCCGGCTGAGGCTGCCATTCGACCCTGGCTGCAGGAATGGCCGAAAAGTCCCAATTGTCGCCTTTCCGGCGGCGTCACGAGCGATGACGCACAGATGAGGGAACGTCGGAAGTTGAGGCGGATAGGCGCCGTGAATGGCGGGGATTGGGTCGACGCGCCACCTTACCGACCTGCAACGACGTTGGCGTGCCGCGCAAACTATCTTCACCGCGCGTGTTCAGTCAGGTCGCCTTTCGATTGCGTGGAACTGACATGGGCATGGACACACCAAATAGTGTGGTCAGAGTAGGAGCAAGGCTGCGCATCGGAAACCTTAAACTAGCCACCTTATCGCCGTAAACATCGCTCATCCTCGGACCCACGTTCGTAACCGAGGGCAACTTTAACAGATGCTGCAAAATTCTTGGCGTTCACTGCGCCCGACCCTCCTGGCCATGAGCGCTCTCATGCCCTCCGCCCACGCAAACGAGACAAAAACCGCCGATAAGGCGGCGTCGCAAGCGCATGAGGCGTCAATACCGCATGGCAACTGGCGGGCCGTGGTGGCGGGGCGGCTCGAGAACGGTATGCGGTTCGCGATCCTGCCGCGCACCGGCAACGAGCCCGGGCTAGGTTTGCTGATGCGCAACGAGGGCGGGTTCATTGCCGAGCGGCGGCCGGGCGAGCGCGGGCTGGCACATTTGATCGAGCATCTGTTTCTGGTCAGCCCGACGACCCGCGCGCCGGACGAACTGCGGCATTTCATCCGGATTGGCCTGCCGCTGACCTTTCCGGCGCCCTCGGCCGGCACGACCTCCTGGCGCGAGACGAACTACTTCCTGTCGACGCGAACCACGAAGGCGGCCGATCTCGGAACGCTGCTAGACCTGTTCCGCGAGGCTGCTACGGACCTGACCTTCCGGGCTGACGCGGTCGACGATCAGCGGGCGGACGTGATGCGCGAAATGGCCGGGCGGAAGCCCGGCAACGACATTTATGCCAGTTACATCGCGGCGGTTGCGCCGCGGTCGCCAAACGACATGATCGATGCGCAGAATTCCGACGATGTGCCGACCGCGAGCGTCGAGACCATTCGTGGCCTCTATCGTCGGCTGTATCGGCCGGAAAAGATGATGATCGTCGTCGTGGGGAACGTCGATGTCACCCAGGTGAAGATGCTTATTGAACAGCGGTTTGGTAACTGGCGGGGCGAAGCGGCGACTGCCGCATCACCGGCACCCGTTTTCCAAGCCGACCGCATCCAGCCGATCAGCTTTTCGGCGTTGCCACAGGGGCGCAGGACTGCGCTGATCACTGTGGTAACGCCGACCCCGTCGCCGCCCGCCTCACGAGATGAGCAGGCGGCGAGAATGCTGATGGACCTACTGGCGACGCGCGCGGTCAACGATCGCCTAGCGCTCGTGCAACCGGCGGGGCCGACAGGCAAGGTCGGGGTGTTTGTCGAGAATGGCGAGCAGGGCCACCGGCAGATCATGGTGTGGGACAATTTTGCTGGCGATGCGTGGCGGCCGGCGGTTGCCGGATTGCGGAAAATGACCTGCGATCTCGCGACGATCGGTTTCTCCGACCAGGAATGGAGCGCGGCCAAGCAGGGGGTAATCCAGGAGCTCGAACAGCGCGCAAGCGGCATGGCCGCAGTCCCCAATGTCGATCTGGCCAAGGACCTGTCGCATGCGCTTGCCGCGGGAGAAGACTTGATCCCGCCTGATGAGTTGCTGCGCCGTGCCCGAATTTGGCTGCCATCTGTCGATACGCGCGGTGGTAACCGCTGGTGGCGGCGGCAGTGGCACGCTGGGCGTGAGCATATTCGCGTCGAATTGCCGGAACTTGCCCAGATCAAGGACCCTGCAGCCGCGATACGTCTTGCCGCCGACGCTGCCGTCCAAGACGGCGGCTGCAAGATTCGCTGGTGATCGCCGATTTGGAGGGGAAAACGGATGATTGCTGCCCTGGTCGCCGCCTTGGCCGTTGCGGGTGATCCTGCCCCCATCCTTGCGGGTATCGAGGGATTCGATTTGGCAAATGTGACGGTCCGCGAGGCAAGCTGTGCGGATCGTGGCCAATCGGACGACGTCGTCGTGTGCGCGCCAAAAAATATGCAGATCTGGGTTGCCGATAGCAGCGGGTTCGAGGCGATACCCTTGCGCGCCAGCTTCACGGGACCGCTCAACACGGAAACGGTTGTGCACGTGATCCAACATGAGACCCCGGTCGCGACGGTGCCTGCCGCGGCCGTTACGCTGAAATGGCATTTCTAGTGATAACGGCCATTCGCGTTAGCCGAGAGACATCCGATTGGCAGGTGACCAGCATAGTGCCGCTAGTCTCCGCTGCCGTGTTGGTACAGAACGTAAGGCGAGCGCGTCTGCCAGCAGGCGTCGGCGCGATTGGTGCGTTGCCAAGCCGTCGTACGGTCAAGATTAACGAACGTCCGCTTTCGAGAGCTGACCGGGCGGGGCTGAGTGTCCGGCATTGGGTCTTCCGGGCGGCAACGACAGTCGACCACTTGCAGACGATCCCGAGGCCATTCCTAGACGGCAGCTTCTACCAGAAGTGGACGTTTGTCTCCCTCCAAGCCGACCATCGGCAAAGCGCCCTCTTCCTGGCCGTGCTTTGCTCTCTTGCTGAGCCACAATAGCCGTCATTCGCTAACGGGCTGTGGCCGCCGGCCAACTTCGCTTTGACCGGCCGCAATGGGTCGGGTTGTCGCTGGTCAGCCTTAGGCGTTGGCAGTGTCAGAAGCAGATTTCGGTTTATCTCACACCGACCGGAAGCCTCGTCGACGGTGCAGACCCTAGCCATGGCATTGCATGAGCTGGCGACCAATGCGGTCATATATGGCGCGCTCGGGCAGCCGGCAGGGCATCTGGACATCACATGGTCGATGGAGGAATTCGGCGAAGGCCGTAAGCCGTGGCTGCACATCGATTGGCGAGAACGTGGCGTCGAGATGCCACCCGTCGGGTCAGCGCCGCGTACACCGGTCAGGGACGCGAACTGATCGAGAAGGCGCTGCCGCATCAGTTGCGCGCAACGACATCGTACGTCTTCGAGTCCGATGGCGTTCATTGTACGATTTCGATGCCGGTATCGGCGAGCACAAGGGAGACGGCGCATGCCGGAACACAGCCTTGCAGGACGCCATATCCTCGTCGTGGAAGACGAGTACTTGTTGGCCGAGGAGCTACAGCAACAAGCTGCCCACCCCACGAACTGGATCCACGTCAGCGAATTTTGATCTCCCTAGGGCTCATTAGGCAGGCTAAGCGCGTTAAGCAACTGAGGCAACGTGAACGGCTTCGTGCATCGAGGAATGTCTCGATACGACTCCAATATACTCCATTCGTCGTAGCCCGTCGTCAGAACAAACGGGACACCTCTCGCGCGAAGGGCATCCGCGATGCCGTAGGTCATCTCGCCAGCAAGGTTTAGATCCAGCACGGCCGCATCGATACGCCCCTTGGCCGCCACGCACTTCAAGGCGTCTTTGACACTCCCAAATGGGCCGACGACGTGAGCACCTAGCTGGCCAAGCGCGTCGGTCAACTTCTTGGCCAAGAAATACTCGTCCTCGACAATGAGGACATGCAAGTCGCGGATGTCTGCCGACAGCTTGATGACAATATCCCTTTTAACTATCCAGCGGGAGGTTGACGATACATACGACCTCATCTTGCGATATTGTGAGGCTAGTGCTTGCCCCAAACTGGTAGGGCAAAGCATCTTCGATCAGCTGTCGGCCGAATCCCCGATGTTGCCCAGTCGATGAACCCCGGTTGCCCATAATGCCACGTTCGATCCATTCTAGCCAAAGGTTCCTCGGAGCTCCTTCGTGAACCCGCCAGGTGACGAACAAAAAGCCATGTGGAGTTGCAAGTGCCCCATATTTGCGCGCATTTGTCGCCAACTCATGGATCGCCAATGCCATTGTCTGGACGACAGCGCTATCCATCTGCACCTCTGGGCCGTTCAACGCTATCCGGTCACTTGCCAGCGTAGCACCGAGCGCCTCCAACTCCATCTGGATCAGCCGGCCGATGGTGATTGGCTCGTGCTCAGCACGCGATATGAGCCCTTGAACGCGCGATAAAGCGGCCAGTCGGTCTTGGAAGCGGGTCTCGAAATCACTGAGCGAAGTGCTCATTCCGATAAGCTGCCCTGCAATCTCCTGGACGACGTACAGAAGATTGCGCGTCCTGTGCTGCAGTTCTGCGACGAGAATTTTCTGTTGAGCCTGAAGCTGACGCAAATGGTGAATGTCTGTCGAGGTGCCGAGCCATTCGATGATCTGCCCGTTATTTCCAAACACGGAGGTCGCCCTGGTTTGGAACCAGCGGTAGCTGTCCCGACCGACATTGTAGATCCGATACTCTATTTCAAAGCTGTTGCTGGAAACGGCTTCCTTCCAGGAATCTTGGGCGGCCGCGCGGTCCTCTGGATGCAATGCCTCGAGCCAACCCGCTGCATGGCTTTCATTTTGCGACTGGCCCGTATACGCCATCCATTGGGCGCTGCACCAAGTCCAGTCACCTTTATCCGTCGCCCGCCAGATCAGTTGCGGAATACCCTCCACGAGGGAACGATAGCGGGCCTCGCTGGCCTCCAGCGTATGCTGTTCAAGCCGTCGCTGCTCAAAATCTGCAGCCGGTCGATCGCGGCAGCCAGAAGATTAGCGTATGTACGAAGGAACGGTATGTCGTTCTGATCGAATTTGCGGATGGCTCGACTATCGACCTGAAGTACACCAAAGGGCGGTTTGCCAGGCCCTCCGATGATGATCACGTTAACCAACGCAACTACGCCATTGTCCGTCAGGAAGTCAGCAAACTTGAAGCGCATCTCGCAACGGATGTCTTCCGAAATGACGGGGACGCCCGTGGCAAGCGCGTGCCCTTCCGAAGAGCCCTTTTCCGTCTTCAGCGAGGTGTGTCCTACGACACCGGGGTTCCAGCCGACACCTGCCCTAACGAGAAGAGACGATCCATCGTCCTGCAGCTCCATCACCGCTGCCAGATCGGTCCCAAGTGCCTCGCCCACGAGACGGCAAGCCTCATGCAAAATTTGGTCGATATTTTCCGAACACAATGCGAGTTCACCAAACGTCGCAAGCGTCGCTTGCTGTCTAAGTAATTTTTCTACCTCGTCACAGTCGGCCAGTCCATATTGCAACCCTATGAAGTCGAAAGTGGATTCAAGTATTACCTTAATATACCGACCAGATTGCCGCAGCTATTAACCTACATCATACTTTATTCAGAACGGTAAAGCGTGTTTCGGCCACTTTCGGTCTGATCTTAGTTCATGCTTTCGATCGCAAGACACCACTGCTCGCCGTTCGCATGACCAGATTACTATGACCCTGCTCGCGGTGGGATGCGGGTGGCCTCGACGTGGCTGGACGGTGGCGCTTTTTTCAGCGCTGACCGCGCTCTTTCACACCAACAGGTATAAGCCCGAACGGCCGCAATATGGTTAGAGCATCAGTATAAGCAGCTCGCCTCAGCATGTAGAATAGTGGATGAAGTTGTTAAGAATTTCTGCCTATTTACCCGGCGGGCCCTATTCAACGACAATGCCCTTAGCCGACGTCAGGTCGAAGACCGTGTTAAAGCTTCAAAATGCCATTCTTGAGATGATTGCGACGGGCGAGCCGTTGGTGGACACCGTGGAGCGCATGTGTCTGGAAGCCGAAAAGCTCTCACCTGGCGCGATGTGCTCAGTGCTTACGGTCGATCGGGCGGGCTTGCTCCATCCCTTGGCCGGGCCGAGCCTCGCACCGGAGTATTCGGCGGCACTGGACGGGTTACCCGTCGGTCCCAACACCGGGTCTTGCGGGACGGCAGCCTTTCTTGGCGAAGAGGTAACGGTCACCGACATCGCAAACGATCCCAGATGGGCAGCCTTTAAGCAGTTGGCTCTTCCCTTGGGACTACGCGCATGCTGGTCCAGGCCCATCCTTAATGCGGCCGACGAAGCCATCGGCACCTTTGCCTTTTACTATCGCGAGTGTCGAGGCCCGACGGCGCTGGAAAGGAGGATCGTTCGGCGCTGTGTGCACCTATGCGTCATCGCTCTTGAGCGGCACCAGCGCGTCATCGAACATGAGCGACGCGCCTACACTGACGCACTCACTGGCCTGGCCAATAGGGCAGCGTTTGACGTCGCCTTAGCGGCGCTCAATTGCGATGAGCCAGGGCATTGGGCGCTGCTGGTCCTCGATCTCGATAACCTTAAGTATGTGAACGATACCTTTGGTCATCAGGCGGGTGACTGCCTTCTGCAGACTGCCGGCGCTCGGTTAGCGTCAGAGGCCGCAACCCGACACGCTTTTCGTGTCGGGGGCGACGAGTTCGCTATCCTGCTACAAGCGCCGGAAGAGCTACATAATTTGGAGCAGACTGCGGAACGGGTCTTGAAAGCGCTGGCGGAACCTGCGGAGTGCGGCGGCCATATCGTCGTCCCGCGTGCTACGATCGGTGGTGCACTGCTGTCGGCGGGCGACCGTGTCGCGGAACGGGTCCGCCAGAATGCGGACTTTGCACTTTACCACGCCAAAGAAAACGAACGCGGTGGCTTTGTGCGGTATTGGCCGGGGCTCGGAACAAACATTACCCGCCGCCTTGACCATATTCGCGAGGTGGACGCAGCGCTGCGCGAGGACCGGATCGAGGCCTTTTATCAACCTGTCGTTCGGCTGGATACCCGCGAGATCGTTGGGCTTGAAGCATTGTGCAGGATGCGGCTGGGAAAACAGATTATCTCGGCGGGCGACTTTCAGGAAGCGATGAAGGACCTGCATGTCGCAAGGGCTCTGACAGAGCGAATGGTAAAGCTTGTCGCGGCAGACGTCCGCGCCTGGCTCGAAATGGGCATCCCATTTCAGCACGTTGGCATCAACGTCTCGTCCGCGGACATGCATGGCGGCACATTTGACACGATGCTCGCGACCGCATTCGAACACGCAGGTGTGCCTTTGAAGCACGTTATCATTGAGGTTACGGAAACCGTCTACATGGGCGACGACGATGGCTCGGTGCAAAGTGCAGTCGAGGCGCTGCGCGCTAAAGGCCTGCGGGTTGCGCTCGACGATTTCGGGACAGGGTACGCCTCGCTGACGCACCTGCTGACCGTGCCGGTGGACATCATTAAAATCGACAAGAGCTTCGTCGATCGCCTCGCTGTCGGCAACGCCAGTATGGCCATCGTGGAAGGCTTGCTTCAAATAGCGCGGAAGCTGGACATCCGCGTCATCGCAGAAGGTGTCGAGACAGAAAATCAAGCCGACCTTTTACGGGGCGCCGGTTGCGTTCTTGGTCAAGGCTATCTCTTCTCCCGTGCGGTTGATCGAAACGCCACAACGCAATTGCTTGTCGAACGCGGACAAGATTGTGAGGGCCCGAATTGCTATTCAGCTTAGGGTGGGGTGGCCTCAACTCGCCCCCCACGCCGCAAGTAAGCCAACGGCTGCTCGGTCAACGGTGCATCGTTTTGCTGTCATAGTCAGGCGATCCGGGATGCTTGCGCCTCAGCCAGACGACAGCGGCGGTGCCACACAGCAACGCGATGCCGGGCGTGCCCTGCCCACGGCGGAGCAAGGATAACCCAAGCGTAGCCATCGCTGACGCCATCCACCCTATTTTCGGCGATCCACCCAGGCTCACGCCCTGATCGACCACCCGGCTTGCAACCATGCTTGCTAACCCTGAACTATCATTTCGGGTGTTGAGTACTTGCACTGGCGCCGTGATCGGAGCCGCTGCTTCGGACGCCGAGGATTGCGGATCACCGGCGACGTGATCGGCGGCCCAAGCCCCTCGTTCACCTAGCGGCGCTGCTGACCTTGTGCTGTCTTGAGCGGTCTGATGCTCGAGCTCGGAGTTGAGCTCGGCCCCAAATAGCAAGATGTAGCTCGATAAATAAAGCCAGGTGAGCGTCACCACGACGGCACCGAGCGAGCCGTAGGTTGCATTATAGTTGCCGAAGTTGGCGACGTAGATGCCGAAGCCGATCGTAAGAATGAGCCACATCAGAGCGGCAAAGAGTGAGCCTGGCGTAAGCCAGACCCAGCGTGCTCGCGCCCGCGAAGGGCCATAGCGATAGAGCGTCGCTGCACCGCCAGCACCCGCCGAGGCGAGAGCTGCGTATGCCGCGATCTTGCCCACGATCAGCACAAATTGGGGAGCGTTGGGGATAAGGCTCTCAAGATGTCCGAGCGCCGCAATCGCCACCAAGGCCAGCATCGCTACGCCGACAGCCGCCGCCGTCATCCCCAGCGCCAGGAGGTTTACGTGCACGAAACCGCGCTTTTCCTCTTCCTCGTAAGCGACATTAAGCGCGGTGATTACCGCACCGGCACCGTTCCGAGCGCCGAACAACGCCAGTCCGAGCGCCAGCAGTAGCCCTAGGCCCTTCTTGCCGTCCGAAGTCTCGACCACGTTCATCAGCTGTTCGCCGACGAGCTTCGCTACATCGGCTGGCATCACGGAGGTCAATTGCGTCATGTCGCGCATCACTGTCGTCGGTTCGGCCGCGATCCCATACACGAGAACTATTGCGCCCAAGAGCGGCACCAGTGCTAGAAATCCGTAGAATGCAACACCGGCTGCGATCAGCCCAATGTTATCCCCACTGGTCTCCGCCCATGTCCGCTTTGCGACTGCGATCCACGCAGGGACGGGCATTTGCCACGGGTTGGTCGCGTCGCGTCCCTGATCGTCCAATATACTATTCCGTGATGGGGCCGCTTCGCATGCGGATGCGATATGGCGCTGTTTGGACCGAAAGGATCACGCCGCCGAATGTTCCCACGATATACAAACTGCTCGCCGGTGTGGGCAAGAACTGGTGCCGCACTGAGCCTACCGCCGGTAACGCGCGAATTGCCCCGCCCCATCTCGGCGCGGTGAATAGAAAAAGTATAGGACGGCCCGGCCGATCGAGGGCGGGCGTCAGACGGGCCGCCCGTTATGCGATAGCGCGCATGGCTTGGAGAAATGCCCGCTACCATCGACATCTCTATCGCGATCGCCCCGCGGATTTGGTAACCTATGATAATTCCATTGTTGCTCCGGCTTGGCGCTACAAGCACCCTCCCATCCGATACTTTCGCCAGTAGCTATCCCACCGCGTCGCAGCGCCGGCAGCGATCACCGCGCAGGATAGGCTACGACCGTCTTCTAGCGTGCAGCGGGCGCCAACGCGCTGATACGACTTCACGACGGGCTGGCTGATCATGATCGGTTGAGTGTCAGCTTCTCGACGACGCTGGCTGCGCGCCGCCTGGACGTCCAAACAGACATAGGCAGGCTTCCCTTGACGGCACGGCTCGGCGCTCTCGAAGTCGGGCGCTTGCACGCCAGCAAGGCGGACCTTGATGCCGTTCTGGCACCAGACAGGGCCGCCACCGTCGTGAACGCGAGTGACGAGGCAGCGGAAGGCCGGCGAGCCCCCGGTCGATCGAGCGCAGCTTTCCTCATCCGAACTTGAAGATGAGTGTGACTGAACTCGACAAGAGCGAAGGCACCTTTGCTCTGGAGCGGATCGACAGCTAGCGGCCGGAAGCTGCCGTTCGCCGCCGCCGTCGGGAACGGCAGCTTTGTCCCAGCTCCGGACCTTTGTAGCGCGCGACGGCGGGCTTGCGTGAACGAGAGGGCTTTAGGGACACCGATCAACGCGCTGAACGGCGACATTTAGCGCGCACAGCTTTCAAACGGGGCTCACACCGAAAAGGTCTGCCTCCACCGCCGCAATCCCCAACTCACGCCGTTCCGTTGCACCACGGTGAAGGTCCGCTCGCGCCCGAACCAGTCATTCGCTGGCGCGACAACTGCACTGCAGCAAGGCGCACATGTCAGTCATTCCGCAGCCACAGGCCAAAGCCTGAGACTTGCCGTGTCGAAAAACACCTATTTGTCGCACATTCAAGGATCGCATAGCACGGGCTGCGATCGGGGAGGCATTCCCGATTAGGATCGACAATCAAGAAGGTGGGCGTCCTCCCGATAAATCCCATCAAGAGGATCTATCGCCAACACCTGCCTATGGCTCGTTACCGACAGTCGCCCTAGATGAATGATATCGTGCGGCAAGGTCGTATGGGTAACGGGGTCAACGCGGAGATGACAATGCTGGGTAGCATGAAGCTGATTTCACCCTTGGCGCTGTTCGCGACCATCGCAATGAGTAGCGCCGCGTGGGCGCGTGATCTTCCGCAACTCGTTGAGAAGGAAGGCCGGCACGCGCTGATGGTCGACGGTGCACCGTTCCTCATCCTTGGCGTTCAGGCCAACAATTCGGCAAACTACCCGTCTCAACTCCCGACGGTGTGGCCCGCCATAAAGGCTGCCCACGCCAACACGTTGGAAATGCCGGTCGCTTGGGAGCAGATTGAGCCGATCGAGGGGGAATTCGATTTCTCCTTCGTCGACGAGTTGTTGAAGCAGGCGCGGGCGAACGACGTCAGGTTGGTCCTCCTGTGGTTTGGTACGTGGAAGAACAACAACCCGGACTACGCCCCGGAATGGGTGAAGCTGAACAACGCACGCTTTCCGCGTGTCATCAATGCGAAGGGCGAGATGAAGAACTCGCTCTCGCCGCATTTCCGGGCGACGCTGGAAGCGGATAAGCGCGCGTTCGTTGCCCTCTTGCAGCACCTTAAGGCCGTTGATCAGGACCATAGTGTCATCATGGTCCAGGTCGAGAATGAGACCGGCACGTACAGCGCGGTGCGGGATTTTTCGCCCACGGCGCAGCGGCTGTTCAACCAGCCAGCGCCGGCCGAGTTGGTCAAGGCGATGCGCGCCAAGCCCGGGACCTGGCGTGAAGCATTCGGCAAGGAAGCCGACGAATATTTCCACGCTTGGCATATTGCCCGGTACGTCGACGAGGTCGCAGCCGCCGGCAAGCGCGCGCTTGCGCTACCGATGTACGTCAACGCCGCATTGCGCGATCCTTTCAAATACCAGGATCCGTTTACTTACTCCTCCGGTGGTCCGACATGGAACGTTCTGGACGTCTGGAAGACCGCGGCGCCCTCTATCGATGCCATCGCGCCGGACATTTATGACCGCGATAGTGCAAGGGTTCGCAAGACGCTGGACCAATACGGACGTGCGGATAATGCCTTGTTTGTTCCCGAAATTGGCAGTGACAAGGGCTATGCACGGCATTTTTACGATGTCCTTGGCCGGCAGGGCATCGGCTTTGCGCCGTTCGGCTTGGATTACTCAGGGTTCTCGAACTACCCGCTAGGGGCAAGGGTCGTGAATGCCCAAACCGTCGACAACTTTGCGGTCCATTACCGTCAATTTGCCCCGATGGCGCGAGAATGGGCTAGAATATCGTTTGAGAACAAGGTCTGGGGGGCGGGCGAGGCCGATGATCGCAGACCCGAAACGTTGCAGCTGGGCGGTCGCTGGACGGCGACATTCACCTATGGCGAGTGGCAGATGGGAACGGTCGGTGACAGCTGGCTGGGCAAGGCCGATCCGGTACCCGATCGCGCAGTCCCGGATGGCGGCGCGGTGATCGCGCAATTGTCGGCGAACGAGTTCCTCCTCGTCGGGCACCGCGTGCGCGTCCGGTTCGGCTCGGCAAAGGACGAACGGTTCATGCTCGCCAGGGTCGAGGAAGGGCATTTTCAGGATGGTCGATGGATCTTCGACCGCGTCTGGAACGGCGATCAGACCGGTAGCGGCCTCAACCTCACGACATTGCCGCAGGTGCTGAAGATCAAGCTGGCGAGCTATTAGCCTACATTGGCAGCGGGCCTTGAAGCTCTGCCTGTATGCTGAGGTGGTTGGTAAATCGAAGCGGTGGCTTTCCAGATTGTAAACAGCGGGCGAGACGGCATCGGCGTTTCCAGAATCGACTAAATTTCGGGAATGTCCGGGTTGGCGAGAGGGAAACGGACAGCCGGCTTAAGGGAAGGCTGACGGCGCTAACCGACACGAGGCGGCGGCACCTATGAATAAGCGCGCGCGGATGGGCATCATGACCTAACGGTCGCCCAGGGCGATACCGGTCGGCCAAGTTTCGCAGGGCGCGTGTCGATTATCGGTGGTCCGAAATACGACGCCTTGGGATCGCCGTTCGCAATCGCGATGGCCTGCACCACCATCGTCGGATCGATCATCGCAATGGTCAGTACGTGACGGCCAGGTCGATCCGCGTCGATCGTGAACCGCATCGTCCGCGCGTTGTCGGCGGTGTTGACCGCGTGCTTGGCGCCGAGAAAGTCCTGCGACGCACCGTCTTCGGGCGTGAAGACCGTACCGATCTCCGGCCGCTGGCCGTCGAGCCAGACCGCGACGCTCAGTTTTCGCCCGGGGATGACTTCCAGCGTCGGGCCGGTCACCAGATCGACGCGATACTTGCCCGCTGCCGCCAGGAAGATCAGATACTCCAGACGCGGCGCGCGCGTGGGGTCCGCGAAGGAGGGCGCATCGACGGGGAAGATCGACATCGCCGTCTCGACGCGGCCGAAATCGGGGATCGCGTCCCAGCGTACGTTGCCGACGGGGACCGACCGCGTAAACTCGGCAACCGGCACCGCAAAGGCTCCGGCAAGCCCACCGAATGCGCCGCGCGCGTCCTTCTCCTGCTGCGGCGTCGCGCGAACCGCATTCAGCCGCACGGTGATCGTCGTCTCACCCTTGACCGCGATCGTCGCCTTGGCCTTGCCTACCGGAGCCTTTGCCCAGTCGACATCGATCCAGAACCGCTTGTCACGCGGCGACGCGCTGAACGCCTTGCCTTCGCGGATCATCACCCATGGCTGATCCGCAGTGACCGTCACCGGCGCTTCGGCCAACCCGCGCGGGAACACGTCGAGATAGGTCAACAGCCGCGTTATGCTGTCGAGCGTCGGCAGCGTCGGCGGCAGGTAGTAGCCCGGCCACCCGCGGCTGTCCCCGTCTACGCTGATGCCGAATCCGGTCACGCCGTCCAGGTTTAGGTCGGTGACTGCGGGCATGATGTCGGACTCGGGTGGATACCAGTCGAAATAGCCGATGTGCATCTGGTCCATCATGTGGTTCCATTTGCCGCCGGCGAGGACGTGATTGTAAGTGTCGCGCAGTTCGTGGTCGTATTTGAAACGCCGCCGGACCTCGTCCGCCTCGGCCTTTGTGCTCGCGCGCGCCTGCTCGGCGAACCGCGCATTGCGCGCGGCCGCGGCATACATCAGCGTCAGATTGGCGCAGGCGCGCACCGGGTAGAGCACAAGCTGATAGAACGCATCGCGCTGGTCGGGACGCAGCGCGGCGTCGACCCCCTCGGCGCGACGGACGAGATCGCTCCAAGCCTCGCACATGCGCTCGGCCTCGCGGTAATGTTCGAGACTGTACGTACCGGGCCGAAGCTGCTCCGGTTTGCGCATCCCGTTGTATTTCGCATAGCGCGCCGCGAGAAACGCGATCTCGGTGGCATGTTCCGGCCCGAACTGGCGTTCCGCCCAGGTGCGCGTCCAGTCGGCGATCTTGTCCTTGGCAACGTCGGCGGGGTTCCACGCCATCGCGAGGAAGAACTCGATCGGCAGTTCGAGCGGCTTGAGGTCGCCGACATTGGCGATCCACATCTCGTTCGCGCCATATTGGTTGGCGAGGTTCATCTGCTCCCAGATCTTGGGCAGCGGGTTCGAGTTGATCCACTGATAGGCGAACGGGCCGCCGTGCATGTCCATGTGGAAATAGACGCCGAAGCCGCCCTTGCGACCGCGCTCCGCCGCCGTCGGCAGGCGCCGCAGATTGCCGACATTGTCGTCGGCTAGCATCAGCGTCACGTCGTCGGGAATCTTCAGCCCGGCATCGTAATATTTATAGACCTCGGTGAACAGCACCCACACCTGCGGCACCTGATCGGCTGGCTTGCCCATGCCCTCGGCGATGATGCGCCGCTGGTCGGTGATGACGCCTTCGAGCAATTTAACGTCGGACTGGAGGCCGCCGGTGCTTTCGAGCGCGACATCGCCGTCGCCGCGCATCCCGATCGTGACGACGACCTCGTTGCTGCGATTGCGGACGATCCCCTCGCGGAAGAATTTGGCGACCGCCGGCCCGTTGGTCGCGTAATTCCACGCGCCGTTGCCGTAATCCTTGCGGTTGTCGGTCCATTCCTTGTGCGCGCGCATCATGGGCTCGTGATGCGACGTGCCCATCACGATGCCGTATTCCTCGGCCATCGGCGCGTTGGCCGGATCGTCGATCGCGAACGCGTTGTTCCACATCGCCGGCCACAGATAATTGGCGCGCAGCCGCAACAGCAGTTCGAACAGGCGGCCGTAGAATTGCGCGTTCATCCCGCCGAATTTTTCGGTGGTCCAGCCCGACAGGCACGGCGCCTCGTCGTTGAGGAAGATGCCGCGATATTTGACCGCGGGCGAACCCTGGACATAGCGGCCGCGCGCGACGCTCAGATGCGCCTGGCGGATGACGGGCACGTCCGCCCACCAATACCAGGGCGACACGCCGATCATCCGCGAGAGCTCGTAGGCGCCGTAGATCGCGCCGCGCTTGTCGCTGCCGACGATCACCAGCGCCTCGGTAACGCCCGGTAGCGGGTTGGCGATTGTCTCAACGACGAACGACTCCCATTTGCCGCGAATGCCGGCGACGTCGAGTTTGCCGCCAGCGATCAACTGGTCGATCAAAGGACTATGGCCGATCGACCCGACCATGATGATCCGCGCCGGCAGTCGCAAGCGGTCGCCGACGATCTGCGCCGCGGTGCCCGTCACACGACCGATATCGGCGGCCAGATCGCCCGAGGCGCGACGGACGCCGGGCAAGTCCTCCGCATCTACGAACACGGGCACCACGCCGCCGTCGTCTCGCGTGATATCGAACCCACGCTTGCGCCGATCGAACCGCACAGCAGCGGCCAATGGCGAGGCCATCAGCCCTGCGGCCACCGCGTTACCCATCATATTACGGCGCGTCATGCCCAGTGCCAGGTTCATATCCGTCTACCCCGTCGTTGTGGCGGTCTTTATCTGTTGAGTGCCGTTTCATCTACGCCGATCCGCCATTCCCGATTGGCAACCTTCAGCGAAACAACGGCGCCGCCCATTGTCGGAAAACACATGTTTGGCGACGCAGCACACCGCGAATTCTGGAGAATTGTGGCGTGCGCGGTGGCGCACGTGCTTTATGTTCGCACTATTGTGCGAGATGCCCTGTCGGATTGAGAAAATGCGCGACAACCTTGGAGGCGGGGTTCGCACGGGCACGGCGCCGCCTTGTCGATGATCGTGGTGCGCACCGGTTTGCCCCGGATCACCACTAGCAAGCCCATCTCATGCACCAGCCGTTCGACGGTGCAACGCGCGATCATAGGCTTCTTGCGGCGTCGAGGCGGCGCGCAAACTCCGCAAGGAACTGGTCCGCATGTTCGCTTTTGCCGTCAAGGCGCGGATGCGGGCAGATAATCCAGTCGAATCGTCCGACCGCATCAAGGTTGCGGCTGGCGAGAAGTCGACCGGCTATCACGCATGGAGCGAGGCCGAGATCGCGCAGTATCGCGCCTTTCACGCGCTAGGCACGAGGCCGCGCCTCGCGTTGGAGATCCTGCTCTGGTCGGGCCAACGCCGCGGCGATGCCTATCTGTTCGGCGATCAGCATATTGTAGACTGCCGAATCGAGTTGAAGCAGAAAAAGGGCGGCAAGCAATTGGGCTTGCTCATCATGCCTCAGCTTCGCGCTGCTATTGAGGCTATGCCGCCGCGCCTGCCCGAAGCCACCGCGTTCCTGCTCACGGATTGGGGCAGGCCCTATACCAGCGCCGGGTTTGGCAACTGGTTTCGCGAGTGCTGCGACGATGCCGGCCTTCCGCACTGCACCGCGCACGGCCTTCGCAAAGCGATCATGCGGCGGGCGGCAGAATTGGAGCTCGGCAACCAATCGCTCAAGTCGATTTCGGGCCACACCGAGGACGCAGAGGTCGCGCTTTACACCGCCAGCGCGAGTCAGCGGCGTCTCGCAGACAGCGCGCTCAAGCAGATTTCAGAATGGGAAGTGTCTCACCTTTCCCAAGCGAGAGACACATCGCAGGCACAAGATGATGAAATATAAACATAATTTCGCAAGGCTGGAGGCCCGACCGGGAATCGAACCCGGGTGCGAGGATTTGCAGTCCTCTACGTCACCACTCCGCCATCGGGCCTCGATGAGCGAGGCGGCGAGATGCGGCGGGGGCGAGCCGGTGTCAACCTTTAGCGCACAAATGCCGCAATTGCGCGCGTCTTTATCGGTCGCTTGGCGCGGGCGGCGCGGCGCGGTACAAGCCGGTCGGATCAATTGGTGTGTTGCACGGCTAAAACAGCCGTGTAATGAGGATAGCGTGATGACAGTAGAAACAACCGATTCGAGTGAAACGATGCGGCACGCGATGGTGGCAAGCCAATTGCGCACCAATGCGGTGAGCGATCCGCGGCTCGTCGCCGTGATGGCGCGCGTGCCGCGCGAAAAGTATCTGCCGGTCGAGGCGCAGGCGATGGCGTATCGCGATACCGCACTGCCGCTGGGCCGTGGACGCTTTCAGAACGTGCCGATCGCCACCGGGCGGCTGTTGACCGAGGCGGTGCTGCAGGCAACCGACCGCGTGTTGCTGATCGGCGCAGCGGGCGGTTACACCGCTGCCGTGCTGGCCGAGATCGTCGCGTCGGTGACGGCCGTGGAAAGCGATGCTGCGCTGGCCGCGCTGGCGCGCACCGCGCTTGCCGATCATGCCAACGTGACCGTCGTCGAGGGGCCGTTGGAGGCGGGGGCGGCGGACGCCGGGCCGTATGATCTGCTGGTGATCGATGGCGCGACCGAGCATTTGCCCGAGGCGCTGCTGGCGCAGGTCAAGCCGGGCGGGCGCGTGGTTGGCGGGATTGCCGATCGCGGCGTGTCGCGGCTGGCGGCCGGCCGGCGCAGCGCGGGCGGCTTTGCGCTGCTGCCGTTCGCCGACATCGATTGCGTGCCGCTGCCGGGCTTTGCCCGCACCAAATCGTTCACTTTCTGAGAGATGCCGATGCGCCGGACGTGCTTGCTAGCTGGAACGGCGCTGATGCTCGTTGCTACCCCGGCGGGGGCGGACACGCTCAAGGAAGCGCTGGTCAAAGCGTATAACACCAATCCCACGCTGACTGCCCAGCGCGCCAATGTCCGCGCGATCGACGAGAATGTGCCGATCGCGCGTGCCGCCGGGCGGCCGGCGCTCGATTTGACCGGCGGCTATAGCGAAGCGGTGCTGCAGGGGCCGGGGGCTAACGGCTTCAATTCGCCCGATCGATCGGCCACCGCCTCGACGCAATTGTCCGTGCCGATCTTCAACGGCGGCGCGGTGCGCAATTCGATCCGCGCCGCCGAGACGCGGGTGGATGCCGGCCGGCTGGGCTTGCGCGGCACGGAGGCGGATTTGTTCACCGCGGTGGTCGGCGCGTATATGGATGTGATCCGCGACGAAGCGATCGTCGGGCTCAACACGCAGAATGTGCGCGTGCTCGACGTCAACCTGCAGGCCAGCAACGATCGCTTCCAGGTCGGCGATCTGACGCGCACCGACGTGGCGCAATCGCAGGCGCGGCTGTCGTTGGCGCGCGCGCAGCTGCAGACCGCGCAGGCCCGGCTGATTTCCAGCCGCGAAAATTATATCCGGCTGGTCGGTGATGCGCCGGGCGTGCTGGAAACGCCGCCCGCGGTGCCGGGCGCGCCGGCTGGCGTCGATCAGGCAGTGGAGATCGCGCTGCAGGACAATCCCAGCCTGCTTGCCGCGCAACGAACGCGCGACGCGACCGAATTCGATATCAATGTCGCGCGCGCCAGCCGCTCGCCGCGCGTGGGCGTGGTGCTGGGCGCCAATTATTTCAATTATCTCGGATCGCTGGGCGCGGGATCCGGGCTGGCGGTCGGCAACCAGGCGGGCACGACGGGGAGCGCCGGCCTGTCGCTGACGCTGCCGCTGTTCCAGGGCGGGCGCCCGGCGGCGCAGGTGCGGCAGGCGCAAGCGCGGCGCAGCCAATCGATCGAGCAGGTGACCGAGGCGGAACGCGCGGTGATCGCCAATACGCGCGCCGCTTATGCCGTGTGGAAATCGTCCGAAGAGGTGATCGCCTCGGCGGAGACGGCGGTCGCCGCCAACCGCTTGTCGCTGGAGGGGGTCCGTGCGGAGAATAGCGTGGGCAATCGCACGATCCTCGATATTCTCAATGCCGAGCAGGAATTGCTCAATTCGCAAGTGACTTTGGTTACCGCGCGGCGCGATTCCTACGTGGCGCGCTTTGCCTTGCAGGCAGCAATGGGCCGCGCCGAGGCCAATGATCTCGGATTGGAGGGCGGGCCGCTCTACAACCCCGTCGTGAATTATGACCGGGTGAAAAATCGCTGGTCGGATCGCGGCGGCGACGTCGATCCGCAACCGGTGGCGACGCGTACGGCGGGGACCCGGGCGCAGGGATCCGAGGTGACGCGGCCGCTGGATCCGATCCTCGATACGCCGGTTGACAGAGACGTGGTTAATCCCGCAAGCGTACCCAAATAATGCGCTGCGGCGGATGGGAAGTGTCGATGGGGGATATCAGCGCTGAACCGTCGATGGAGGATATCCTCTCGTCGATCAAACGGATCATTGCCGAGGAGGGCGATGCCGCAGCGACCGCGACGCGCGCGCGCAAGGCGTCGCGCCTGACGCAGTCGCCCCGGCCCGATCTCGACGACTTCGTTTATGAAGAGATTCTCGAACTGAGCGATCCCGTCCGAGACGAGGATACTGATGTGCGGCAGTCTTACATCCACGCACCGGCCTCCGCCACGCCGGAGGCCGAGCCAATTCTGTCTGCGCGCGCGACGCAGGCGACGCGCGGGCCGCTGGATGCGCTGTCCCGCCTGGTGGTCAAACCAGAAGTGTCGGGCGCCGACACGCTGGAAGGCCTGGTGCGCGAGATGATCCGCCCCATGCTGCGTGACTGGATGGACACCCATCTGCCTGGCATGGTGGAGCAGATGGTGGCGCAGGAGATCGCCCGGATCACCAGCCAGCGCTGACTGGCGCCGGGGCGTTGCCGAGGCAGCGCGATCTGCTCTACACCGGCGCGCATGAAGATGATCCTCTCCGCGAGTGTCCTCGCGCTCACCGCTGCCGCTGCCCCGGCCGCTGCCCGCCAACTGACCATCGACGACGTGATTGCGTTGTCGCGCGTTTCGTCGCCCGTGGCCTCGCCCGATGGCCGCTGGCTGGTGTGGCAGCAGCGCGAAGCCGATCTCGATGCCAATAAAGGGCGGTTCGATTTGTGGCGGCTCGATCTGGCGACGAAGGGCGCCACGCCCGAGAAGCTGGCGGCCGAGGCGGCGGTCAACGAAACCGCGCCGCAGATATCGGCCGATGGCCGCACGGTCTATTACCAGTCGGACAAGGGCGGGGACGATGCCGTCTGGTCGATCGGCGTGGATGGTAGCGCACCCAAGAAGCTGACCGCATTTCGCGGCGGGTTTGGCGGGTTCAAGGTCGCGCCAACGGACGACAAGATGCTCGTCTGGGCGGACCGCAAGCCAGGCGCTCCCAGCCTCGAGCCTATTATGGTTGAGAAGGATGCGGGGGCGGGGGAGGGCCGGACTTATGAGCAGTTGTTCGTCCGGCACTGGGATAGCTGGTCGAACGGCGATCGCTCGCAATTGTTCGTCTTGCCGCTGGGCCCCGAGGGCGCGACAGGCAACGGCGTGGCGATCGGCGGGGCGCTGATCGGCGATGCGCCGTCCAAGCCGTTCGGTGGTGCGGAGGAAGTCGATTGGAGCCGCGACGGCAAGACTGTCTACTTCGCTTTACGCGAGGCAGGGCGGATCGAGCCGCTATCGACCAACCTCGATATTTTTGCCGCGGCGGCCGATGGATCGACGGCGCCGGTAAATCTGACGGACGCCAATGATGGCACCGACAATCTGCCGACGGTGTCGCCCGACGGCCGCTTTCTTGCCTATTTCGCCATGGCGCGCGCCGGGTTCGAGGCGGATCGACAAGTGCTGATGGTGCGCGATCTGGCCAGCGGGCAGACGCGTGCGCTGACGCAAGGCTGGGATCGCTCGGTGGCCTCGATCGCCTGGGCGGCAAACGGCAAGACGCTGTATGTTACCGCCGATGATACGCAGGAAACACCGGTCTTCGCGGTCGACGCGGCGAGCGGCAAGGTTACGCGACTGACGCAGCAGGGCCATGTGTCGGGCGTGGTGCCGACGCCCAAGGGGCTGGTGTTCGCCATGAACAGCCTGACCGCGCCGGACGATTTCTATCGTCTGACAGGCGAGAAGCCCGTCCGGCTAACCTCGGTCAACGCGGCCAAACTGGCGGATATTGATATGCCGGTGGTGACGCGGTTCAGCTTTACCGGCGCCAATAACGATACGGTGTGGGGTTATGCGGTGAAGCCGGCGGGCAGCACGGGTAAGGTGCCGATCGCCTATATGGTGCATGGCGGGCCGCAGGGATCGAGCAACAACAGCTGGTCGTATCGCTGGAACCCGGCGGTGTTTGCCGGGGCGGGCTATGGTCCGGTGGCGGTCGATTTCCACGGCTCCACCGGCTACGGCCAGGCCTTCACCGATGCGATCAGCAACAATTGGGGCGGCTGGCCGCTCGAGGATCTGCAGAAGGGCCTGAAGGCGGCGACGGACACGTTCGGCTGGCTGGATGGCGATAATGCCTGCGCGCTCGGCGCGTCGTATGGCGGCTATATGATGAACTGGTTCGAGGGGCAGTGGCCGGATCGCTTCAAATGCATCGTGCAGCATGACGGCGTGTTTGATTCGCGCGCCATGGCTTATGAGACCGAAGAATTGTGGTTCGACGAGTGGGAGCATGGTGGCAAAGCCTATTATGAAGACCCCGCCGCGTTCGAGAAATGGAACCCGGTGAATTTCGTCGATAAATGGAAGACGCCGATGCTGGTGATCACCGGCGAGAAGGATTTTCGCATTCCCTACACGCAAGGGATTGCGGCGTTCACGGCGTTGCAACGGCGCGGCGTGCCATCACGTCTGTTGGTCAACCCCAACGAGAATCACTGGGTGTTGAAGCCCAACAATTCGCGGCAGTGGTATCGTGAAGTGCTCGGCTGGATGGGGACATATACCGCCAAGTGATTGCCCCCGAGCCCGGAAGCAATTGAGCGTCAACGAGCCGGTGGCGCGGCCGGCGTCGGCGCCGGCCTCGGCGGGACGGCGGTGATCTCCACACGGCGGCGCACGCCGGTCAACTCCTCCGTCGGCTTGGCACCGCTGCTGACGGGCACGGTGACGCGCGAGCCAGGCATGGTTTCCAGGCGAAACGCCTCGGTTTGGCGCGCGACTGGCGCCAGGACCTGAAGCTTCATGCACTGGCCGGGATCGGGGCGCTTGAGCTGCGCGCAATTCCACAGCGCCTTGTCATAGCCGCGTGAGCGGTCACGCAGATAGCTGAACGACATGGTGGCGATCTGCTGCGGCGCGATCGGCACGGTGGAGGGCGTGTGCGACGAATCGAGCCAGCCCATGAACTTGCAATAATCACGCGTGCCGCACGCGCGCGTGGCGAGCAGCGGAAACGTATCGGCCGACATTTCGGGATCGAGCGACACCAGGAAGCTGTTGTTGTCCTGCGCCACGGGCGTGGGCAGCGTGCCCACCGAGGTGATGCCGTCGAGTGCCGGATTGGACGGGTCGAGCAATGCCGCGCCCATGCGATGCGCCTCCGAATAGGAAGCGAGTTGCGGAATGACGGGTTCGCTCGACGAAACGGCCCGGCGGAAGGCGGGCGGCGTGCCCCACCAGCCGGTCCAGCGGAAGAACAGATGCGTGCGCACCTTGGCAACCTTGTCGAGGCTGGCCTGCCAATACGGCACCACCCAGTCGGTATGATAATGCGTGGCATAGCCGACCGGCTTGTAGACCTGGCCGGTGAGCGCCAGCGTGGCGGTTTCGCGCGCACGCTTCCACGCCGTCTCGGACCAGCGGTTGCGCAGCAGCGCGCCATCGCAGGTGAAGGTAAACTGGCAACCGGTGCTGCGTTCCTGCCCCTGGAACACGACACCGCAGATCGTCTTGGGAAATGCAGGGTGGCGTGTGCGGTTGATGATCACCTGACCGACCGAGCGCTGGCCCAAGGTATCGTCGCCCGCTTCGTACAGCATCGCGGCGGCCATGCAGTCGATCGCACGCGCGCGGTCATCAGCCGCCCCATCGAGCCGGAACGGGCGCGCGGCGGGGTTGGGATCGGTCGAGAAGGGCACGGCGGCGTTGAACGTCTGTGCATCCTGTGGGGCAAGCTGGCGGTAGGTGACCGGCTCAACCGGGGGCAGCTCGGCCTGCGGCACCACACGCTGCGCGCGCTGCTTGATCCGATGCTGCGGCACCACAGGGGGGGCGAAGCGCACGACGAGCAGCGGAACGGCGATCGCCAGCAGCGCGATCAGCAGCAGGAGCGCGCGATAGATCGGCGCGATCCCGGCGGCGCGGGGGAGGGAAATCTTGTGCGGGGCGAGGGGCATCTGGGACTAACTTCGGCACGGCTCGCGGGCGAGCGGACATGGGGGCATGACGATTCATGCCACGGCGAGCGGCGGGCCTTAGCCTAAAATGCGCGCAAGGAGAAACGTCCCCGGCCTCGGCCGGGGACACGATCAGCTTTCCGGCAGGAAATCGGGCACCGAGAGATAGCGTTCGCCGGTATCGTAATTGAAGCCGAGCACACGGACGTTATCGGGCAGATCGGGCAGCTTCTGCAGGATCGCTGCGAGCGTCGCGCCCGAGCTGATGCCGACCAGCATGCCCTCTTCGCTGGCCGCGCGGCGCGCCATATCCTTGGCGACGGCGGCATCGACCTGGATCGTGCCATCGATCGACTGCGTGTGCAGATTGGCGGGGACGAAGCCCGCGCCGATGCCCTGGATCGGGTGCGGCCCCGGCTGGCCGCCGGCAATGACCGGCGAGGCGGCGGGCTCGACGGCATAGACTTTGAGGTTGGGCCAGCTCTTCTTGAGCGTCTCCGCCACGCCGGTAATGTGCCCGCCCGTACCCACGCCGGTGATGATCACATCGATCGGCGCATCAGCGAAATCGGCGAGGATTTCCATCGCGGTGGTGCGCACATGCACGTCGATATTGGCGGGGTTTTCGAACTGCTGTGGCATCCAGCTGTTGGGCGTCTGTGCGATCAGCTCCAGCGCGCGCTCGATCGCGCCCTTCATGCCCTTTTCGCGCGGCGTGAGATCGAAGGTAGCGCCGTAGGCCAGCATCAGCCGGCGGCGCTCGATCGACATGCTCTCGGGCATGACCAGCACCAGTTTGTAGCCCTTCACCGCCGCGACCATGGCCAGGCCGACGCCGGTATTGCCCGAGGTCGGCTCGATGATCGTGCCGCCGGGCTTGAGCTCGCCCGACGCTTCGGCCGCCTCGACCATGGCCAGCGCGATGCGATCCTTGATCGAGCCGCCAGGGTTGGCGCGTTCGGATTTGATCCACACTTCGGTACCCGGAAACAGCCGCTGCACGCGAATGTGCGGGGTGTTGCCGATCGTCTCGAGGATCGTGTTGGCCTTCATGCTACTGACTCCATCTCTTTGTCCGCGGCGTCCTGCCGGCTGGTGGGCGGATCGAACGTCTTGGCGCGCCGTAAGCTGGGGAACAGATAGGTCCACAGGATGGTGACTACAATCGCCCCGCCACCGCCGACCAGCACCGCGCCGACCGGGCCGAGCGCGGCGGCGAGGAAGCCCGACTCGGCTTCGCCCAGCTCATTGGAGGCGGAAATGGTCAGCTGCGAAACGGCGCCGACGCGGCCGCGCATCTCATCGGGCGTGTGCAACTGGATCAGCGACTGACGGATATACACCGAGAACATGTCCGCGGCCCCCGCCACCGCCAGCGCCCCCACCGCCACCTCGAACGCGTAGGCGGGAATGATCAGATGCGCGATGCCAAACACGATCGTCGCGGTGCCATAGATCAGCACCGAAACGAGCATGCGCGGGCCGACATTGTGCTTGAGCGGGCGGAACGAGAAGAGCACCGCGATGACCGCTGCGCCGACCGCGGGGGCGGCGGCGAGCAGGCTCAGCCCGGTCGGGCCAACCTTGAAAATATCATGTGCGAAGATTGGCAGTAACGCGCTGGTTCCCGCCAGAAATACGGCGAACAGATCGAGCGTGATCGCGCCGAGCACGAGCTTGTTATGCCCGACATACGCCAGGCCCTGGACGATCTGGCGCAGCGGATGTGCGGTCGAGCGCGGCGGGCTGGGCACTTTGCCGATGAACATCAGAGCGATCAGCGCCAGGCCGAACAGCACGACCGACAGCCAATAGGCGCCGCTTTGCGCATGCGCGTAGGCAAAGCCGCCGATCGCCGGGCCGATGATCGTCCCAACCTGCCACGAGATCGAGCTCAAGGCGATCGCGGTGGGCAATACGGCGCGGGGCACCAGATTGGGGGCGAGCGCGCCGAATGCCGGGCCGGCAAAGGCGCGGCCGAGCCCAAGCAATACCGCGACCGAGAACAGCACGGGCAGCGACATCCAGCCCTCATACGTGGCCAGCGCGAGAATCAGCGCGCAGGTCAGTTGCAGCGATACCGTGATGCGGGTGATCCAGCGCCGATCGAAGCGATCCGCCACCCAGCCGGTGATCGGGGTGGTGAGGAACAAGGGGAGGAACTGCAGCAGGCCGATCAGGCCAAGCTGCGCCGCCGCGCCGCTCGGGCTCATCGTGGTGCGCGCGATGGTATAGGTCTGCCAGCCGATGACGATGATCATCGCGTTCTGCGCGACCGTCATGGCGAGACGGGCTACCCAATAAGCACGAAAATTGGCGATACGCAGAGGGTGGGCGGGCGGGTGGAGAGCAATATCCATTAGCCTGGACTTACGCGGGCGTGGCGGCGCGGGGCAATCAGGGATTGCTTGTGGCGATGAAACTTCTGATGAGGGCCAACGATTGAAGTCCTGAGCGAAACGCGCTTATACGCGCGCTCCTCCCCAAGGAAACGAGGTTCCAACACGTGGCCAAAGCCCCCGCCCGCCCCACCGATCGGCCCAACGATCGCATCGCCGAGCCGCCCGCGCCCAATCGCGAGCGCCCCGCCGAGCCGCAGCCGTACAAGGCGTCGAAAGACGAATTGCTCGATTTCTACAAGCAGATGCTGATGATCCGGCGTTTCGAGGAGAAGGCCGGCCAGCTGTACGGACTCGGCCTGATCGGCGGCTTCTGCCATCTTTATATCGGGCAGGAAGCGGTTGCCGTCGGCTTGCAGTCGGCGCTGTCCGACAAGGACAGCGTGATCACCGGCTATCGCGATCACGGCCATATGCTGCTGTGCGGGATCCCGCCGCGCGACGTGATGGCTGAGCTGACCGGGCGCCAAGCCGGCATTTCCAAGGGCAAGGGCGGCTCGATGCACATGTTCAGCGTCGAGCATAAATTCTATGGCGGGCACGGCATCGTCGGTGCGCAGGTGTCGCTCGGCACGGGCCTCGGCTTCAGCCATAAATATAAGGGCGATGGCGGCGTTTGCCTGGCCTATTTCGGTGATGGCGCGTCGAACCAGGGGCAGGTCTACGAGAGCTTCAACATGGCCGAGCTGTGGAAGCTGCCGGTGATCTATGTGATCGAGAACAACCAGTACGCCATGGGCACGAGCGTCAACCGCTCGTCGGCCGAAGACCAGCTGTATCGCCGCGGCGAATCGTTCCGCATTCCCGGCATCCAGGTCGACGGCATGGACGTGCTGGCGTGCCGTGGTGCCGCCGAGGAAGCACTCGCCTGGGTGCGCGCGGGCAAGGGGCCGATCATCCTCGAGATGAAGACCTATCGCTATCGCGGGCATTCGATGTCCGATCCGGCCAAATATCGCAGCCGCGAAGAGGTTCAGGCGGTGCGCGACAAGTCCGATCCGATCGAGCATTGCAAGAAACTGCTCGAAGTGGAGGGCGTGACCGAGGCCGATCTCAAGGTCATCGAGCAGGAGATTCGCCGCCAGGTGAACGACGCCGCCGACTTTGCCGAGACCGCGCCCGAGCCGGACGCAGCCGAACTTTATACCGACGTGCTGGTGGAAACCTACTGATGGCGATCGAAATCAAAATGCCCGCGCTTTCCCCGACGATGGAGGAAGGCACGCTGGCCAAATGGCTGGTCAAGGAAGGCGATGTCGTCAAATCGGGCGACATCATGGCCGAAATCGAAACCGACAAGGCGACGATGGAATTCGAAGCAGTCGACGAAGGCACGATCGGTCGGATCCTGGTCGCCGAGGGCGCGGATAACGTGAAGGTCGGCACCGTCATCGCGACGTTGCTGGCCGAGGGCGAAGACGCATCCGCCGAAGCCCCCGCCAAGCGCGAAGAGCGCGCCGGCGATTCGGCGAACGCGCAGCCCAAGGAGGCGCAGCCCGCCGACCAGGCACCGAACCAGGCGGAAGGCACCACGCCGACCAAGACGGAAAGCGGCGCGCAGCAGCTGTTTGCCGCCTCCAAGCACGGCGCCGAAGTGTCCGATCCGGCGCTTCCTGCCGGCACCGAAATGGTCAAGATCACGCTGCGCGAGGCGCTGCGCGATGCCATGGCCGAGGAAATGCGGACGGACGACCGCGTGTTCGTGATGGGCGAGGAAGTCGCCGAATATCAGGGCGCGTACAAGGTGACGCAGGGGCTGCTGGAGGAATTCGGCGCCAAGCGCGTGATCGATACGCCGATCACCGAATATGGCTTTGCCGGCGTCGGTACTGGCGCGGCGATGGGCGGCCTCCGGCCCATTGTCGAATTCATGACATTCAACTTCGCGATGCAGGCGATCGATCACATCGTGAACTCTGCCGCCAAGACCAATTACATGTCGGGCGGGCAGATGCGCTGCCCGATCGTGTTCCGCGGCCCCAACGGTGCAGCGAGCCGCGTCGGCGCGCAGCACAGCCAGAATTACGGCCCGTGGTATGCGAGCGTCCCCGGGCTGATCGTGATCGCGCCTTATGACGCGGCGGATGCCAAGGGACTGCTCAAGGCGGCGATCCGCACCGAGGATCCGGTCGTGTTCCTCGAAAACGAGCTGCTCTATGGCCGCACGTTCGAGGTGCCCAAGCTCGACGATTACGTGCTGCCGATCGGCAAGGCGCGGATCATGCGCGAGGGCACGGACGTGACCATCGTGAGCTATTCGATCGGCGTCGGGCTCGCGCTCGAAGCGGCCGAGGAACTGGCCAAGCAGGGCGTTGAGGCCGAAGTGATCGATCTGCGCACGTTGCGCCCGCTGGACAAGCAGGCCGTGCTCACGAGCCTTAAGAAGACCAACCGGCTGGTCGTGGCGGAAGAGGGCTGGGCGACCTGCTCGATCGCGTCGGAGATCGTCTCGATCTGCATGGAAGAAGGCTTTGACGATCTCGACGCGCCGGTGCTGCGCGTGGCAAATGAGGACGTGCCGCTGCCATATGCGGCGAACCTGGAGAAGCTGGCGTTGCTGAGCTCGGCCAAGATCGTCGCGACGGTGCAGAAGATTTTGTGAGGATGCCGCCCCTCCCCGCTGGTGGGGAGGGGGCGGCTATCCCGCGAACGTGGTGCACCCACGGGATTAGAAGTTGGCGCGCTGTGAATACCCTGAATCACAGCTGAGGGCGCGGCGCGATGGGCTTCGCCTCGGATTAGTTTCGCCTGTTGGGAACTGTCCCAGCCGGCATGTCACGCAGCGTACGTTGAGCACAAGCTGGCCGTCGTGCCGGGGGCAGTGCCCAGAACCTGGCTACTACGCTCTCTAACATTGTACACCGATTCGGAACGGATGATCGGCGTTCCAAATAATTCCGCCGTAACCAGCGGTTGGTACCGATAGGTGACTTCGACGAAGATCAATGCGGAGCCCTGGCCAGCGACGATCCTCCGACCGGTGGGTCCCATATAAGGTAGCGTGGCGTCGTTCTGGCCTTTGCCCTGGGCGCCGTATTGCGGCTGCGATGCGGGAACATTTAATGTGCCGGTGCAGCGCTGCCAGCGGATGTATTGACCCGTGGCATCGGTCGCGGCATTGGGTTCCACGCTGGAAACGATCACCCGGCCACGAGCGGTAAAATTCAGGCTCGCGCCGATTGTCTTGGCGCTCAGCAACGCCTCATTGACGTCAGCTTCGTCGATCGAATCGCGAACGCGCGCGACGTTGTCAGAGATCGCCGTGGAAATTTGGTTCACCCGCATAACCGACACCGCCATATTCGTCACTTCAGCGCCTGCCAAGCCGAGCGTTATCAGGACGGGCGCCGCAAGAGCAAATTCCACCAGGGCAAGCCCGCGATTATCCGCGCAGAATTTCTTCGCCCGCGCGCTAACGTGGCTGATCATGCTTTCGTACATACGGTGGTGGGCTCCGCCCGGGATGTAAAAGGCTGGTTGCGGAGGACTGTTGTCGCGGACACCGTGCGGGTGGGCGACCAAGATAATAGCCCGCCGATCGGGGTCAGATTTGGATACACGACGCGGACGGTATAATAGACGATATCATCCGCCGTGCCGACGCCATCATCGCCGGGCGTGGCATCGTAAATCTTGTTATTGTTCGCGTCTTCAAAGCAATCGCCGAGATTATAGGTTCCCTTGGGGTCGATATCCGACGTAATCTTCTCAGGCTTGCCGACATTTGAGAAATTGAAATAGCGCCGGGTGGAAATAGCCACATATTGTGCCGGAACAACATCCCGCACTTCCGACTTAATCAATGCGATGACGTCTGCCTGCGTCATGTTGCCGACCGTGACCCGCCGGCCGGCTTTCGACAACGCGCCTTGCACTACCGCATTAATATAGCCCTGATACCCGACCTCAAGAATTGCCAATATCAGCCCAATCAAGACCGGCACGATGATGGCGAACTCGACCACTGACGCCCCACGGGTGTCCCTGCTGAGCCGCGGCATCATGCCAAACGCGATCGTCACCGGCTAATCCTCAGCGACCCGATTTTGCTTCCGATCTCCTGGAATTTCGTGATCAGCGCGGCCGATGTGCTGATGCCCGACGCCATCGAAGGATCGCTGGCGCAGTTTTTCATGTCGTCGGTCAGCGTGGTGGAGAAGGCGATGACGTAAAGTTTGATATTCTGGCTCTTGGCAGCATTGCAAGCCATCCGAAACCGTTGCAAATGCCGCGCTAGTTGAGCAGTCGCTCCATTGGCAGATCCCAATACGCGCTTATCGCGTTCTTCTGTGCCGTACGTAGTATAGATGTTGAGATAAGGCGACATGTCTCCGTCTGTCATGAAAATCATGTATTTTCGAATTGAAAAACCACGCAGCTTTTGCGGATTATCGGGATCGGCTGGGTCGTTCGTTTCGGGGGTCGCCGATGCAAAGATGCCGTCCGGCGATATAAAACGGGCGCCCCAGATGACGCCGATATCGTGATAGGTACCACCGACAGGGTCAAGCCTGTCTACATAGCTATCAAAGCCCGATTCATTATTATAGTATTCTTTCAGGCGGCTGGCTTGGCTCGCACAGTAACGAGCGGCAGGGTAGAGCGATCGCGTATCTGGATCATACTCAACCTCAGGCCACATGGGCGCCCAGCGACTGGCGTCGCTCGAAGGGATCATGTTGACATCCAGATCCCAGGCATCGGCCGGCGCGGTCTTAACAGTTGTTCCGCCGTCGATCAAAATATTGTTTGTTTGCCGCTCCTCGATGCAGCCTGCCCAGGTTGACTTGGAGTTGCTCGAAGAGGCGCCGGGCGTGAAGACCGACGCGCCGGTTTTGAAATCCGATGTATTCAGCGTCAACTGCTTGTACGTAAAGTAATTGGTACAGGTGCCGTTCCCCCTCCGATCCAAGCGACTCCACGAACCTTCGAAGGCATTACAGGTATTCTCGTCGCTTGTAGCCGGCCCAGCAGTCCGCTCCCGACTTTGATATGGGGCGCTATTGCGGATATGCGACGCGTTAACCTGATAGCCGACATTGACCGTATGATTGTAGGGGACGAAGCCGTAGCGAAGCCGCAGATTATTGGCATGCAATTGATCCTGCGCGCTCTTCAGCGTGTCATAGAGCGACTTCGATGCGTCGCGCAGAGCCTTCATTTTCGACCCTGATTGTTCGACTTCGTTGCAACTTCCGGCAACGCCCGGCGCGCAGTTCATCGACCCCGACATATCGAGCACCAGCACGATATCCGTTCCGACGAAATCCTGCGTGGCTGAGCATGTCGAAGAAATAGGCAGCCGGCTAAAGCCGAACAATTTCATGATCGTGGTGGGGATCGTCGTGGCGGCGGTGATGCTGACGGTGCCCACTGCAGGAACGCTGACCGTGGGCGTAAACGCCGCGGTCTGGAACGATCCCTGGGGAAAGTTGAAGTTGAAATAGTTCGTCGCTTCGGCGCTCACCGCCGGAGTTAGCACGGCGCCGGACAGTAATCGGCGGGATGCCAGCGAGGCTGCATCGCAGGCTTGTTGCAGTCGGTCTCGGGCGACATAGGCGCGCGCCATGTCGAGGCCAGAGCCGATCATCGCCAGTAGCGGGATGATGGCGAAGGCGACGAGCAAAAGGGTGTTGCCGCGTTTGTCGCTGCGCAGGAGGCGGAGAAAAGAGACCAGACCCTGCGTAGTGGTAAAAGTATCCTTACCCGACCGGCGACGCTGCCCTAACCCCGCGGGAATGCGTCGGCTAGCGGCTCGCAATGTTCGCAAAACTGTTAGCGTTATGGTCAAAGCAATCCCCGTCGGTGTTGTCGCAGTGCGATCAAGCCGTAAGGACCAATATCCTGTGGCGGTAAAAGCGAGCTTAAGATTCATGCCTCGTAACCAGGCTTTTCCAGGCGTATCACGATGAACGATCCCGAGCGGCTGCTCGCGCTGTCCTATGCGGCCGTCGCGGCGCGCCCCGCAGTGGCAGCATTGTTTGCGTTGGACGACACGCTGGGCCGGATCCTGCGCACCACGCGCGAGCCGGTGGTGGGGCAGATGCGGCTGACCTGGTGGTTCGAGGCGCTGGAGCGTCTCGACGGTGGCGCTGCGCCGGCCGAGCCGGTGTTGCAGGCGCTGGCGGCGGAGGCACTGCCGCGCGGCGTGAGCGGGGCGCGCCTGGCCGGGATGATCGATGCGTGGGAGGCATTGCTCGACGGCGACAGGCCTGACGATAGCGTGATGACGACATATGCGCAGCGCGGGGTGATTTTGTTCGGCGCGGCAGGCACCGTGCTGGGTGCCGCGCCAGGCGATCCGGTGGCGCCGGCGGGGCGCGGCTGGGCGCTGGCGGATCTGGCGCGGCATGCCAGCGATGCGACGGTGGCGACGCGCGCGCGGGGGCTGGCGGCGGGGCCGCTGGCGGCGGCGACCGGCGCGCGGTGGAGCCGGCCGGCACGGACGCTGGGAGCGCTGGCACATCTGGCGCGGATGGATCTGGCAGTGCCGCTTGGCGCGCCGATCCGGCCGGCGTCGCCGGCGCGCGTATGGCGTTTGCTGCGCCATCGGCTGACCGGCGGGTGACGGGGCGTTAACCCTTTTCCTGGCGCGCAAAAGACGATAATTTGGGCGTGGGGGAGACGGGATATGTGGCGGTATCTGGCGGGTGGAATCGCGATTTTGCTAGTGATTGCGGCGGGGGTGCTGCTGGTGAGGATGCCGGCGCGATCGGTTTCACCATTGCGTGCGGCGCCAGCAGCGGATCAGATCGCCGGGATGGAGCCACTGCCGGACACGGTGCCCGAGGCGAGCCCAAAGACGCGCGAGCAAAAACGCTTCAACCGCTACGACAAGGATCGCAACGCGCTGATCACGCGCGAGGAATATCTGGCCAGCCGGCGCAAGGCCTATGCCCGGCTGGACGTTGACAAGGATGGGCGGCTGTCGTTCCCCGAATGGGCAGTGAAATCGACAGACAAGTTTACGCTGGCGGACGCCGATAAATCCGGGACGATGACCGCCACCGAGTTCGTGGCGACCGCGCCCAAGCGCAAGGCAGCGGTGCGGGTGACGTGCCCACCGGCGGCCGCCGGCGCTGCACGGGAGGAGGATGAGGGCTGACCGTCGGCCGTCAGGCCGCCAGCCACTCCCCCAGCGCAGTGCGTGCACGATCGGTGTACATCTTCTTGCGATCCGCCTTCTTGGTCTTGCCCGGGATCGGCGGGAACAGCCCAAAATTGACGTTCATCGGCTGGTACGTCTCGGCTTCCGCGGCCCCGGTGATGTGGTGCAGCAGCGCGCCGAGCGCGGTGGCCACCGGCGGCGGGGCGAGCGTTTCACCGCGCAGCTCGGCGGCGGCAAAGCGCCCGGCGATCAGGCCGATCGCCGCGCTCTCGATATAGCCTTCGCAGCCGGTGATCTGCCCCGCGAAACGCACGTTGGGCATGGATTTGAGCCGTAGCGTGGGGTCGAGCAATTCGGGCGAGCGGATGAAAGTGTTGCGATGCAGCCCGCCCAGCCGCGCGAACTCGGCATTTTCGAGGCCCGGGATGGTCCGGAACAGGCGCACCTGCTCGGCATGCTTCAACTTGGTCTGGAAGCCGACGATGTTCCACAGCGTGCCGGAGGCATTATCCTGGCGCAGTTGCACGACCGCATAAGGCCAGCGCCCGGTGACCGGGTGATCGAGCCCGACGGGCTTCATCGGGCCGTAGCGCAACGTATCGACGCCGCGTGAGGCGGCGACCTCGATCGGCATGCAGCCCTCGAAATAGGGCGTGTCCTTTTCCCATTCGCGGAATTCGGTCTTCTCGCCCTCGATCAGCCCGGTGTGGAAGGCGAGATACTGTTCCTGGGTCATCGCGCAGTTGATGTAATCCTTGCCCCCATTCTCGTCGGCGCCCTTGTTCCAGCGCGATTGGAACCAGGCTGTCTCCATGTTGATGCTGTCGAAATGGACGATCGGCGCGATGGCATCGAAGAAGGCCAGCGCATCGGCGCCGGTCGCCGCACCGATGCTGGCGGCAAGCGGCGCGGCGGTGAGCGGGCCAGTGGCGATGATCACCGGGCCGTCGGTCGGGATTGTGTCGATCCGCTCGCGCACCACGGTGATGTTGGCGTGGTTTTCGATCGCCTGCGTCACGCCTTGCGAAAAGCCATCACGGTCGACCGCCAGCGCCGATCCGGCGGGCACCTTGTGCACATCGCCCTCGCGCATGATGAGTGATCCCATCGTGCGCATTTCCTGGTGGATCAGCCCCACCGCATTGCTCGTCGCGTCATCGGAGCGGAAGCTGTTCGAGCAGACCAGTTCGGCAAGGCCATCGGTGTGATGCGCCGGCGTCATTTCGCCAGTGCCACGCATTTCCGAGAGCTTGACCTTGAAGCCAGCCTCGGCGAGCTGCCACGCCGCCTCGGATCCGGCGAGCCCGCCGCCGATGATGTGGATGTCATGTGTCATGGCGTTGCGTTAGCGCCTCCGCGGCGACTTGGCCAACCCTTCGCGGCGCGGGCCTGTCGCGTTGCGGCGGCGCGGCGGGGGCACCATGTTTGCCGCATGAAGATATTTACGATTGGCTATGAGGCCACGACGATGGCCGACTTTCTGGCGGCTTTGGCCAAAGCGGGCGTGAAGCGGGTGATCGACGTGCGCGCGTTGCCGCTGTCGCGGCGGCCGGGCTTCTCCAAAACCTCCCTGGCGGCGTCGCTGTTTGAGGCGGGGATCGGCTACGTCCATCTGAAGGCGCTGGGCACGCCCAAGCGCGGGCGCGATGCCGCCAAGAAAGGCGATGTGGCGACGCTGACCGCGGTCTATGCCGAGCAACTGGACTTGCCCGAGGCGCAGGCGCAGGCGGAGCAGATGCTCGATCTGGCAGCGGAAATGCCCTCGGCGCTGCTGTGTTTCGAGCGCGATCCCTGCCATTGCCACCGGACGTTGCTGCTAAAGGCGGTGGGGCAGGGGGCGGACGTGGTGGACCTGTATACCTAAGCGTAGCCTGGGATGCGGTGCCGGGGACACCCGCTTTTGCCGGGGTGACGCGATGGCGCTCAGCCGGCGACGGGCAGCTTGACCGTGCCGTCCGCCAGCCGCTCGAGCGGGCCGTAAGCAATCACCGTTTCCAACAATAACGGGCCGTAGAGATGCGGGAAGAGCTGGCCGCCGCGCGACTCTTCCCATTTGAGCGAGTTGCCGAAGCTGCCGAGATCGACCGCCGCGACGTGCAGATCGCTCTGCCGGGCAAAATGCTTGTCGACCGTTTCAGTCAGCTGCTCGCAGGTCGAGAGGTGGATATAGCCGTCGGCCAGATCGACCGGCGCGCCGGCGAAAGTGCCGTCCGTCTCCAGCGCCGTCATCTGGTCGGCGGTGAGCACCTTGTACGCCGTGGTCGGCAGATCGCTCATGCACCGTCTTCCGGGCCGGCGGCGAGATCGTCGCGCGTGTCGCCGTCATCGTTCGGGGCGATCTCGGGCGCGTCGTCGGGGCCGCGGACATCCGCCTCGGCATCCTCTACCGTCTCCTCGATCCGCGCCGCCGAGACGACATGCTCGTTCTTGCCGACATCGAACAATTTCACGCCGGCCGAATTGCGGCTGATCACGCGCAGCGAACCCAGCGTGGTGCGGATCAGCTTCGCCTGATCGGTGACCAGCATCAGCTGGTGGCCCTTGGCGGCGGCGAAGCTCGCCACGACGGGGCCGTTGCGCGCGATATTGTCGATATTGGTGATGCCCTGGCCGCCGCGATTGGTGCGGCGATAATCATAGGCGCTGGAGAGCTTGCCATAGCCATTGGCGCAGACGGTGAGGATGAACTGCTCCGCCTTGACCATCTGATCGAACAATTCCTGATCGTCCGGCGCGCCCTCCCGCTCCGATTTCCACGGCGCGAATTTGAGATAATTCTCGCGCTCCTGCGGGCTGGCGTCGACACGGTGCAGGATCGACAGCGAGATGACCTTGTCGTCGCCCTTCAGGGCCATGCCGCGAACGCCGGTCGAGTTGCGGCTCTGGAATTCGCGCACGTCGGTGCTGGCAAAGCGGATCGCCTTGCCCGCACGGGTGGCGAGCAGCACATCGTCGCCTTCGCTGAGCAGGGCGACGCCGATCAGGCAATCATCCTCGTCCTCGCCCTCGAACTTCATCGCGATCTTGCCGTTGGTCGGAATGCTGGTGAAGGCATCCATCGAATTGCGGCGCACATTGCCCTTGGCGGTGGCGAACATGACGTGGAGATTGCCCCATTCCGCCTCGTCCTCGGGCAGCGCCAGCACGGTGGAGATGGTCTCGCCTTCGGCCAGCGGCAGCAGGTTGATCATCGGCCGGCCGCGCGTGGCGGCGCCACCCTCGGGCAGACGCCAGACCTTCTTGCGGTAGACCTTGCCGTGTGTGGAGAAGAACAGCACCGGCGTGTGCGTCGAGGTCACGAACAATTCGGTGACGACGTCCTCGTCCTTGGTGCTCATGCCCGAGCGGCCCTTGCCGCCGCGTGCCTGGGCGCGGAACGTATCGAGCGTGGTGCGCTTGATATAGCCCTGCATCGTCACCGTGACGACCATGTCCTCGCGCTCGATCAGATCCTCATCGTCAATGCCATCGGCAGCGGCGGCGATCTCGGTGCGGCGCGGGGTGGCGAATTCGGCGCGCACGGCGGCGAGCTCTTCCTTCATCACCTCATAGAGCTTCGCACGGTTGGCGAGGATTTCGAGCAATTCCGTGATCGAATCCGCCAGGCCCTGAAGCTCGTTGCCGATTTCGTCGCGACCCAGCGCGGTCAGGCGATGCAGCCGCAGATCGAGGATCGCGCGGACCTGCGCTTCGGACAGACGATAGACATCGCCTTCCTGCTTGTCCTCGACCGCCTCGACCAGGCGGATGTACGGCGCGATCTCGGCGATCGGCCAGCTCTTCTCGAGCAATCGCGCACGGGCGACGGCCGGGCTCGACGAGCCGCGGATCATCTTCACCACTTCATCGAGATTGGTGACGGCGATGACCAGGCCGAGCAACAGATGCGCGCGCTCGCGTGCCTTGGCGAGCTCGAACTTCGAGCGCCTGGTGATCACCTCTTCGCGGAACTTGACGAACGCTTCGATGATGTCGCGCAGGTTGAGCGTTTCGGGGCGGCCGCCGCGGATCGCCAGCATGTTGGCCGGGAACGAGCCCTGCGCCGGGGTATGGCGCCACAATTGGTTGAGCACGACATCGGCCGTCGCATCGCGCTTCAGATCGATGACGATGCGCACGCCGTGGCGGTTCGATTCGTCGCGAATGTCGCTGACGCCTTCGATGCGCTTGTCCTTGGCGGCTTCGGCGATCTTCTCGACGAGGTTGTTCTTGCCGCTCTGGTACGGAATTTCGGTGAGCACGATCGAGCGCCGATCGCCGCGGCCTTCCTCGACAATGTGGCGCGAGCGCACGATGATCGAGCCGCGGCCCTCGGTATAGGCGGCCTTGCAGCCGGCCCGGCCGAGGATGATGCCGCCGGTCGGGAAATCGGGGCCGGGGACAATCTCCATCAGTTCATCGATAGTAATGCCGCCATTCTCGATATAAGCGAGGCAAGCATCGACGACTTCGCCGAGATTGTGCGGCGGGATGTTGGTCGCCATGCCGACGGCGATGCCGCCTGCGCCGTTGACCAAAATGTTAGGGAAGCGCGCCGGCAGCACGGTGGGCTCTTCGCGCGACCCATCATAGTTGGGCGCGAAATCGACCGTGTCTTTGTCGATGTCCGACAGTAGCGCCATCGCCGCCTTGGTCAGCCGCGCCTCGGTATAGCGCATCGAGGCCGGCATATCCGGATCCATCGAGCCGAAATTGCCCTGACCGTCCATCAGCATCACGCGCATCGCCCAATCCTGGGCAAGGCGGGCGAGCGCCATATAGATCGAGCTGTCGCCGTGCGGATGGTAATTGCCCATTACGTCGCCGACGATCTTGGCGCATTTGCGATACGGGCGCCCGGGGACGAAACCACCTTCCTGGCTGGCGAACAGAATGCGGCGGTGGACCGGCTTGAGGCCGTCGCGCACGTCGGGCAGCGCACGGCTGACGATGACGCTCATCGCATAGTCGAGATAGCTCGAGCGCATCTCGTCCACGATCGAGATCGGCGAGATATCGGAAGGGTCGGCGAGGATGGTCTCGTCGGTCAAATTTCTGGTGCTTTCGGGTTGGTTTCAATCGTGTGACGGCTCTAGCCGAGGCGGCCGAAAATGCCAAGGGTGGGGGGTGATCGTGACGGGTCCCTTCTCCCTTGCGCGAGAGCGGCGAGACTGGTCCGACTGCGTCCGGCGGGCCTAGCCGCATCGGCACGGGTCATCCCGTATTCGACTGCCGAGCAGAAGAAGACCCTCACCCAACCCTCTCCCGCGAAAGCGGGAGAGGGTTAAATCACGCCGGGACTTCCGTGCCATCCCAGGCGAAGACCTTGCCGCTGTCGGGGACCTTCAATCCGTCGATCACGTCGAGCAGCTGCACCGCGGCGCGGCCGGGATCGAACAGGTGGCCGGGCTGGACGTTGCCCTGGAACGGCTTGGACAGCGCGGTGTCGACCGTGCCCGGGTGCAGGCCGACGACGATGCTGCGCTCGTTGCGGCGGCGTTCCTCGATCGCCAGCGTGCGCAGCATCATGTTGAGCGCGGCCTTGGAGGCGCGGTAGCCATACCAGCCGCCGAGCTTGTTATCGGTGATACTGCCGACGCGCGCCGAGAGCGCAGCGAACACGCCGCGCTGGCCCTTCGTCATCAACGGCAGGAAATGCTTGGCGACCAGCGCGGGGCCGATCGTGTTGATGGTGAAATTGCGGGCGAGCCAGGCGGGGTCGAACTCGCGCATCGATTTTTCCGGGCCGTGGCCATCCTCTTGCAGCAAGCCGGTGGCGACGATGATCAGGCGGGGGGCTGGGCCTTTCGCCACCACGGCCGCAGCGCTGGCGATGCTGGCTTCGTCTTCGAGATCGAGATGCTGGTCGCCGCTGCGCGAGCGGGCGAAGCCGTGGACCGTGTCGAACGCGCCTTCGTCGGCCAGCGCTTCCTCGAGCGCGGCGCCGATGCCGCCCGAGGCGCCGATGATGACGGCCGAACCGCTCATGGCCGCAGGAACCGCCAGCGCGTGTCGTCGCTTTCGTCGGCGTCGAAGCGATACCCGTCGGTGTCGAAGCCCTTCATCGCTTCGGTATCGGTGATGCGGTGCTCGCACAGATAGCGCGCCACCATGCCGCGCGCGCGCTTGGCATTGAAGCTGACGAAGCGCGGGCCCTTGGGGCCGGGTTCGCGAAATTCTATTTCGATCACCCGGACATCCTTGGGCAAGCGACCATCGACCGCGCGCCAATATTCCTGGCTGGCGAGATTGAGGATGACGCCCGAGCCTTCCGCGGCGACATCCTTAGCGAGCAGATCGGCGATGCGGTCGCCCCAGAAATCGTACAGGCTCTTGCGCCGCGGCGCCCAGCGCGTGCCCATTTCCAGACGATAGGGGCGCATCTTATCCAGCGGGCGGAGCAGGCCGTACAGGCCGGAGAGCATACGGACATGATCCTGCGCGAAATCCACGCCCGGCGCATCGAGCGTCTTGGCCTCGAACCCGGTATAGACGTCGCCGGCAAAGGCGAACAGCGCCGGACGCTCGGGCTGATCGACAAAGCCATCGAAGCGATCGGCATTGAGCTTGGCCAAAGCGGGCGAGATGTGCATCAATTCGGACAGCTTTTTCTGGCTGAGATTGGCCGCGGCGGCGGCCAGCCTGATCGCTTCGGCGTCGAAGCGCGGGGCGGTGGGTTTGAGCGATGGCAGCGGGCTGTCGTAATCCAGCGTCTTGGCGGGGGAGAGGATGGCGATCATGCCCATCGGGTAGCGGGAGCCACCCGCGCATTCAATCGTTGTTCAGGGGCAGGGTGGCATTCGCTGCCCGATATGCCGCTTCGCTTGACCCGTTCCGGGCGCAGGTTACAGCAGGCAAGACGACAACGGTGCCCCGCACCGCCAAGAGGAGAGTTCGTTCGTGAAGACATTTGCCAAAGCCGCGCTGACCGCCATGCTGATCGCCGGCACCAGCAGCGTCGCCATTGTCGCGCCCGCCGCCGCCGCCAAGAAGAAGGACGAGGGCAAGGGTGGCCTGGTCGTCAGCGAGCCGATCCGCGTGGCGAGCGCCGCCGCGACCGCCGCGCTGACCGCCAAGGACTTCGCCACCGCGGAGACCAATGTCGCGCTGATGGAAAGCGGCGCCAAGACCGATGACGAGCGCTATCTGGCGCAGGCCTTCCGCCTGCAGCTGGAAGCGAACAAGATCGGCAACACCGGCAACCCCGCCGTGCTGGCCGGCCCGCTCGACGCGCTGATCGCCAACCCCAAGACGCCCGCCACCGAAGTCGGCCGTTACGCCTATATGCGCGCCAACATCGCCTATAACGCCAAGCAATATCCGCAGGCGCTGGCCTTCTTCGATCGCGCCACGCAGTCCGGCTTCACCGCGCCGAACATGGAATTGCAGATCGCGCGCACCAAGATCCAGGCAGGCGACGTGGCCGGCGGGGTGGCCGGGATCGAGAAGCAGATCGCCGCCGACAAGGCCGCGGGCAAGCCGGTCGACGAGGATCTCTACAAATATGCCATCGTCGCGCTACAGAAGTCGCGCGATACCGCGGGCACGATGCGGTGGACGCGTGAATGGCTGTATGCCTACAACACGCAGCCCAACTGGCACACGGCGATCTACGTGTTCGGCTTCCAGGGCGAGAACGACAAGCAGATCACCAAGCGCGAGCGCATCGATCTGTTCCGCCTGCTGCGCGCGACCAAGTCGCTGGCCGGTGAGCGTGAATATATCGAATATGCCGATCTCGCGGTGCAGACCGCCAATGCCGCCGAAGCCAAGGCCGTGCTTGCCGAAGGCACCGCATCGGGCAAGATTGCCGCGGCAAATTCGTCGGCCAAGATGACGTTGGGCGAGGCCAACACGCAGCTGGCCCGCGAGGGCTCGCTGGCCGTGCAGGAAAAGCGCGCAATGGCCGCGGCGGATGGCCTGGAAGCCAATGGCGTGGGCGATTACGCGCTCGGCACGGGCAACGCGGCCAAGGCCGTCGAGATGTACAAGCTCGCGCTGAGCAAGGGCGGCGCCAAGCTCAACAAGGACGAGATCAACACGCATCTCGGCATCGCTTATCTGCAGACCGGCGACAAGGCTTCGGCCAAGGCGGCGTTCGCGCAGGTGACGACCGGGCTGCGCGGCCAGATCGCCACGCTGTGGAACGTGTGGGCGGATGCGCCGGGCGCGCCGACCCCCGCCGCTGGGTAAACGACCCCTTCAAGGCAAGCGAAGAAGGGCGGCAGCGATGCCGCCCTTTTTTTTGGGCTGTCTGCGCTGAGATGCGTTGGGACCTGCCCGAAGGTTAATCGCGGTCGGACGTGGCGACTCGACTAATGCCGCCGGCGATCGGCGAATGTTGACAATGTTGACCCGGTAACGCGCTTTATGCGCCGGTGACGCGACGACGACGCCACGGCACCGCTCTGCGACGCACCATCAGTGCACCACCAAAGCCTCGCCGCAGCGACGGCGACGCGACAGTGGCGTGCTACATTCGGCACGAGGCAATACGCCTGCGACAGCGAAGCGCGGCGATTGCCTTAGGACACGTCGCTATAACTGGCGCCGCGCCGAGCAGTCGGGCGGCCATGCGCTGATCTAGCTGACGATTTCAAAGACCGCCACGATGATTTCAGAGGAAATCCAACATTGCAAGCTTACTCGGTGCGCACTGGAATTCCCGGCACGGCCTTGGCTGTGCGAATGGTCAGCGAGGTCTTGACGCTGGCGACGTTGGGGGCGGGCGTGAGATGCGTGGTGAGGATATCCTGGAAGCTTTTCAGATCCGCCGCGACGATCTTGAGGATGAAATCGATCTCGCCGTTGAGCATATGGCATTCGCGGATTTCGGGAATGCCGTGCACATGCTCCTCGAACGCATGCAGATCATGCTCGGCCTGGCTGCGCAGCGAGACCATGGCGAAGACGGTGATCGGATAGCCGAGAATCGCGGCGTCGAGTTCGGCATGATAGCCGCGAATCGCGCCGGCGTCTTCCAGCGCGCGGACGCGGCGGAGGCAGGGCGGAGCGGTGAGGCCGACACGCTCCGCAAGATCGACATTGGTCATCCGCCCATCGACCTGCAGCAAGGAGAGAATCTGTCGGTCGATGTGATCAAAGGCCATTACTTCGTGCTCCTGCGCCGCGCCCATTTACGACTGGCGCGGTCCCTCTAAGCATAATAATATTGCGAGGGAACGCAATTGTCCCACAATGCGACGGGCCGAAATCAGGCGCTTCCAGTGGCGGGCTTGCACGGTTAGGTATCCAGGCGACGCAGAGCCGCAACGCGGCGCGCGACCTTAAGGAAACGATGTGCGGTTTGACGACAGTCTCGACACGGTGCTTGCGGCAGAAATGTCGTCGCCGTTCGGTGCGCAGTCGGCCTGGCGGCAACTGGTCGACCTGATCGGGCGCGGGCGCGTGGCTCCTGATGACGTGGCGATGGCGCGGCTGGCCGCGCTGCGCCCGCTGGTGCCGCAATCGGTGCGCGCGGCGACGGCGCGCGCGCTGGCCTTTACGCGGCCGCCCGCCGCGCTGGCGCGGTTGTTTTTCGATGAGGAACTGGCGATCGCGGCGCCGGTGCTGCGGGTGGCCATGCTAACCAGTGCGGAATGGCTGGCGGTGCTGCCGGGCCTGACGCCGACGGGGCGATCGATCCTGCGGCATCGGCGCGATCTCGATCCTGCGGTGCGTCGCGCGCTGGCCGCCTTCGGATCGGACGATTTCATTCTGGCGGCGTCTGACGCGGTCGCGGCACCGGAGCCGCACGGCGACGGATCGACCCGCGGGCATCAGGCCGTGCCGGCGCCTGCCCCGGACCGCGCGGCGGCGGTGGGGCCCGCGGCGGCCGCAGATACCCCCAGTGCCGCGAGCCCGTTTCTATCGGTAGGATCGATCACGCGCGGGCTACCGGTGGTGGCGGAAGCGTTGCGGCATACCGATGCGCCGGCCCCCGCCCCCGCCGCCCCCGCCCCGGAGATAGCGGAGGGCGTGGCCGAAGGCCCGTTCCAGATTGCCGAGCTGGTCGCGCGAATCGACGCCTATCAGCGCCGGCTCGAGACGACAGGGCCGCCGATCGGCCTGCCAGCGGACCAGCCGGCGTCCTCCGATCTGGCCGGCCCGCTTGCGCAGACATTTTTGTTCGAAACCGATGCGCGGGGCGTAATGCGCTGGATCGAAGGGGCGGCGCGTGCGCCGTTGATCGGGCTGTCGATCGAGCTGGCCGATATGCCCGGCGCAGCGCGGGTCGATGGCATTGCCGGCGGCGCGTTCCGCCGCCGCGCGGACTTCAGCGGCGCGCGGCTGGTGGTCGGCGGCACATCAAATGCCGCAGGCGAGTGGCGCATCACCGGCACGCCGGTATTCGACGCTGAGAGCGGGCGGTTTACCGGCTATCGTGGCACTGCGCGGCGACCGCGCATCGACGAGAGCGCGGCACCGGCGCATCCGCTGCACGGAGCAAGCGCCGATGCCTTGCGCCAGCTGGTGCACGAATTGCGCACCCCGACCAACGCGATCGCCGGGTTTGCCGAAATGATCGAGATGCAATTGCTCGGGCCGGTGCCGCATTCGTACCGTGAGCAGGCGGCGACGATCCGCGCACAGGCGGCCGGATTGCTCACCGCGATCGACGATATCGATCTTGCTGCCCGGCTCGAATCGCACGCGCTGGAGTTGCGCGCCGAGCAGGTGGCGCTGGCGCCGTTGCTGGCGCGCGTGGCGGGCGATCTGGCGCCGCTGACCACGCTGCGCGGGACATCGGTGCGCGTCGATGCGGGGGCTAAGGGGCTGGCTATTGCCGGGGATGAACGCGCCGTGGAGCGGTTGATCGGGCGATTGATGGCGACGCTGGTGGCGTCCGGCGGGGCGGGCGAGCAGATCGGCGTGGTGGCATCGCTCGGCGCGGACGCGATGGTTTCGCTGATATTCGATCGGCCGCGCGCATTGGCGTCGTTCGGCACCGACGCCATTCTGAGCATCGATGCCGAGGCCGCGGCGGATGCGGAGGGCGCGCCGTTGCTCGGCACGGGCTTCGCGTTGCGGCTGGCGCGCAATCTCGCGCGTGAGCTGGATGGGGCGCTGACCATCGATGCGCGCCATCTGACCCTGATGCTGCCCGCTGCCACGCGCGGCGCGATGGACCACGCATCGGCCAATTGAGCGAGGGTGCGTCTGTCGCCCGCGCTTGCTATCACGTGCCGCTGCGCGCTGCCCCGCCGGCTTCGCGAGGCGGCGCCCCGGCGCGGTGGTGGGCCCGGCAGGACTTGAACCCGCAACCTAGCCGTTATGAGCGGCCAGCTCTAACCAGTTGAGCTACAGGCCCACGCCGGGTTGCGTTAGCGGAACGCCGCCGCCCGGGTCAACGCGGCAAGCGCATCAACCATCGACGTAATCGAGATAGGCGACGACATCGTTGCTGGTCTGCAGGAACAGGCCATCCTGTACGTCATCTGTCTGTTGTGCCGCGAGCGCGAGCGCTTCGGCCAGCGTGCCGTAAATCAGGGTCGCTGCGGTGCCGTCGTCGCCGAGATGATAGAGGCGGACGGCGACGTCGTGGGAAATGGTGCGCATCGGCTGTTCCGTGGGGGACGGGCGCGGTGCCGGCGGACCGGCACCGCCCCTGACTAGTTGCGCAGCGGCTTGCCCGTGGTCAGCATCGCCACGATGCGCGCTTGCGTGCGCTCATCCTTGACGCTGTCCATGAACGCGGCGCGCTCGAGATCGAGCATTTCCTGCTCGGTTACCGTATCGACCAGATCGGCCTCACCGCCGGTGAGTACCACCGCCAGGCGATCGGACACGACCACGTCATAGTCGGTGGCCATGCCCTTCTTGCGGAAATCGGCCACCGCCATCGTCAGCCCGGTGCGGCCGCTGGCCCCGGCCAGGCGGAAGCTGGGCTTTTCGGGAGCGGCATAGCCATCGACCAGCGCCAGCGCCTTGGCCTTGGCATCGGCGAGCAGGCGATCGCGGTTCATGGTGATGCCGTCGTTCTTGCGCAGGATCATCATCTCGCGCGCTTCGGCGGCCGATTTGGCGACCTGCGCGGTGGAGATCATCTGGAACACCTGGCTCAGCACCGGCATCGGGCCGTTGGGCAGCGCGCCCGATCTGGTCCAGCGATCCATCATCTCGCCATTGCCGCCCCAGCCGGGAACGAGGCCGACGCCGCATTCGACCAGACCGGCATAGGTTTCGGCATGCGCCTGGATGGCGTCCGAATGGAGCAGGATCTCACAGCCGCCGCCGAGCGCCAGGCCCGCCGGCGCGCTGACCACGGGGAAGGGCGCGTATTTGAGCGCCTTATAGGCCTGCTGCCCCTTGGCGACGCTGGCCTCGACCATGTCCCACAGCTTGGCGCCGACCGCGAACATCGCGGCCCCGAGATTGGCACCGGCCGAGAAGTTGCTGGCTTCGTTATAGACGACCAGCGCCTTGAAGCGCTCCTGCACGACCGGGATCGCTTCCTCGATCAGCGCGATGACCTGATCGTCCAGCGCGTTCATCTTGGTGTGGAATTCGAGCGCAGCGACGCCGTCACCCACATCCCACAGCGAGGCCGACGCGTTGGTCAGGATCGGCTGCGTGCGCAGCTTGATATCCTCGAGTAGTTCGACGCCCTCGCCCCGCGGCACATCGACATAATCGCCGGCGCTGGTGAGATACTGGCGCTTGCCGTTTTCGACGCGGTAGAACGGGCGATCGCCCGCGAGCGTCAGGATCGCGGGCACGTCGCGGCCTTCGGCGGCGAGGCGCTCGGCGAGCCTGCCGGGGCCGATGCTGTCGATCAGCTCGAACGGGCCGAACTTCCAATTATAACCGAGCTTCATCGCGTCATCGATCGCGACCACATCGTCCGCCGCCTCGCCGACGAGCATCGCGGCGTAGGAAAGCACGCTGCCGAGGATCGTCCAGGCATAGGTGCCGATCTTGCCGGGCTCGGCGATGAGCGCAGCGAGGTCCTTGGCGGTCTTGCCGGGGAGATCGGCGGGCTTCTGCTCAGCGCGATAATCGCCGGTGGCGAGATCGAGCGACAGCTTGGTCCGCGTCGCCTTGTCGAAGCGGTAGAAGCCGCCCTTGCCCTTGCGGCCGGTAAAGCCCTCGGCGATCATCTTGTCGACCAGCGGCATCGGCCGCACGGTATCGAAATAGGGATCACCGGCGGGGAGCGTCGACGACAGGCTTTTCGACAGCAGCGGCATCAGATCGACGCCGACGAGATCGACGAGCCCGAAGATGCCGGTCTTGGGCACGCCCATAGGGCGGCCGCCGATCTGGTCGGCTTCCTCGACGGTGAGCCCCCGGTCCATCGCCGCGTTGATCGCGACCGCCAGCCAATAGGTGCCGATGCGGTTGGCGATGAAGCCCGGCGTGTCCTTCGCGCGGACGATGCGCTTGCCCATGAAGCGATCAACGAAATTCTCGACCTTTTCGGCCACCGTGACGTCGGTTGCCACGCCGCGCACGATCTCGACCAGCCGCATGTAGCGCGGCGGGTTGAAGAAGTGCGTGATCAGGAAATCGGCCTTGAACTGATCGGTGCGGCCTTCGACCAGATGGCCGAGCGGGATCGTCGAGGTGTTGGACGACACCGCCGTGCCGGGGCGCTTGAGCGTTTCGAGCTTGGCATAGAGCGACTGTTTGATATCGAGCCGCTCGACGATCGCCTCGACGATCCAGTCGCACTCGGCGACGCGACCCAGATGATCGTCGATGTTGCCCGTCTCGACCAGCTTGGCCGCGCGTTTCGACATGAACGGCGCGGGATCAGTCTTGAGCATCTTGGCGACCGCGCCCTTGGCGACCGCATCACGGTCGCCGCCTTCGGGCAAATCGCGTGGCACGATATCGAGCAGCAGCACGGGGATGCCGGCATTGGCGACCTGCGCCGCGATGCCCGCACCCATCACGCCCGCGCCGATGACGCAGACCTTTTTCACAGCATCGACCATTATGCGCGCTCCAGCACCGTTGCGATGCCCTGACCGCCGCCGATGCACTGGGTGGCGAGCGCGTAGCGGCCGCCCTCGCGGGCCAAGAGCGCCGCCGCCTTGCCGACGATGCGCGCGCCGGTCGCGCCGAGCGGGTGACCGAGCGCGATCGCGCCGCCATCGAGGTTGATCGTCTCGTCCTTGAGACCGAGGTCGCGGATGCAGGCGATCGCCTGGCTCGCGAACGCCTCGTTGATCTCGACCACATCGAGATCGGCGACGGTGATCCCGGCGCGCTCCAGCGCCTTTTGCGAGGCGTAGATCGGGCCGAGGCCCATCGTCGACGGTTCGTTGCCCGAGACCGCGACCGACTTGATTCGGGCGAGGATGGTCAGGCCGTGCTTGGTCGCGAACTCTTCCGAGGTGACGAGGACGGCGGAGGCGCCATCGGTGAGCGGCGACGAGGTGCCGGCGGTGACCGAACCATCGGCGCTGAACGCGGGCTTGAGCCCGGCGAGCGCTTCGGTGGTGGTGCCGGCGCGGATCGTGCCGTCCTGGCTGACCGGGCCGGCCTTGGTCTGGATCGTCACGATCTCGTCGGACAGGCGGCCATCGGCGCGCGCGGCGGCGGCCTTGTCCTGGCTCTTGACCGCGAACGCATCCTGCTCGGCGCGCGTGATCTGGTAATCCCGCGCGACGTTCTCGGCGGTCTCGCCCATGCCCATATAGGCGCCGGCGTTCATCTTGAAGAGATCGGGGTTGGGGAGGGGGTTATAGCCGCCCATCGGGACGCGGCTCATCGATTCGAGACCGGCGCAGATGAACGCGTCGCCCGCGCCGATGTTGATCTGGCCGACCGCGATGTGGATCGCGCTCATCGACGAGCCGCAGAAGCGGTTTACCGTCATGCCGCCAACCGACAGCGGCAGGTCCGCTAGCAGCCCGATCATGCGCGCGACGTTGAGGCCCTGCTCGCCCTCGGGGAAGGCGCAGCCGAGGATGATGTCCTCGATCTCGGCCGGATTGACGCCGGTCTTGTCGAGCAGCCCGCGAATCGTCTGCGCGGCGAGATCGTCAGGGCGGACGCGGGCGAGGTCGCCCTTGCCTGCGAGGTGGAACGGCGAGCGGGCATAGCCGGCGATCACGACATCGGTCACGAGAATCTCCATTTGGGCACCCGGCGCACCGGGCGGTCTGGGCAGACCAAGGTGGGTTGGTTCACGTTTACGTCAAGGGGAAGCAGTGCGCAATATGCGCGTCGCCGGTTAGAGCGGCGCGTTTGAAAAGTGCTGCAGCGGCAGGACCATGCCGGCGGCGACGAAAAACACCCGGTGCGCCTGCGCCGCGACGGCCTGATTGAGCCGCCCGGCGGCATCGCGAAACGCGCGGCCGAGCGGATATTCGGGGACGATGCCCAGCCCGACTTCGTTCGAGACGACAAAGAGCGGCAGCGTGGCGCGGTCCAGCGCGCCGATCAGATCGGCGCTGCGCGCGGCGATATCGTGCTCCCCAAGCATCAGGTTGGAGAGCCACAGCGTGAGGCAATCGATCAGGATTGCGCCCTCGGTCACCGCGCCGATTGCCTCGGGCAAGGCGAGCGGACATTCGACAGTGGCCCAGCGTGGCCCGCGATCGGCGCGGTGATGCGCGATGCGCGTGGCCATTTCGGCGTCAAACGGCTGCGCGGTGGCGAGATAGATCAGCGGCCCAGGGCAGGCCTCCGCCGCCGCTTGGGCGAGCCGGCTCTTGCCCGAGCGCGCGCCCCCCAGAAACATCGTTGTCGTCGCCATCTTGCCCTCGCCGTCGGCGGGCCTTATGGGCGCGGTTGCGTCAGGTTTCCAGAGATGGAATGAAAAGGGAACCCGGAAGCGAGCATCTGTTCGTCATCCGGGGCTGTCCCCGCAACTGTGACCGGTGAGCCTTGCTCCTCGTGCGCCACTGGATCCCCTGGGATCCGGGAAGGCCGGGCAAGGCGATGAACCGGGAGCCAGGAGACCTGCCTGTCGCGGTTGTCCTTCGTGCGGACGGGGTGTTCCGGGCGATCGAGGTTTTCCTCGCGTGACGACGTCGTTGGGGTCGTGCGCGATGGAAAGCTGTTTTCCGTGGCGAGTCATCACGTGCGTCCCTGGTTACTGCCAAGGGGAAACCATGTGAAGAATTATGCATCTCTTATCCTGCTGCCGTGCATTGCGGCCGCCACCCCCGCTTTTGCCCAGACTGCGCAATCCACCGGCGGGCTGACGCAAGCGGCGCAAGCGGGCAGCGACATTATCGTCACCGCCAATCGCGATGCGCGCCCGGCCGATACGGTCGGCCAATCGGTCACCGTGCTGGATACGCAGACGATCACCGATCGCCAGGCGGTGGTCGTCTCCGATCTGCTGCGCCAGACGCCGGGCGTCACCGTGACGCGCAATGGCGGCGTCGGCACCACCACTTCGGTCAACATCCGCGGCGCGGACAGCGACCAGACCGTGGCGCTGATCGACGGCATCAAGCTCAACGATCCCTCGTCGCCGGGCGGCGGGTTCAATTTCGGCAGCCTGCTGATCGGCAATATCGCGCGCATCGAAGTGCTGCGCGGCGCGCAATCGGTGCTGTGGGGCAGCCAGGCGATCGGCGGCGTGGTCAATCTGATCACGCGCCAGCCGACCGAGCAGCTTGCGGTGAATGCGCGCGCCGAAGGCGGTTCGTTTGGCACCGGGCAGGGCTTTGCCAATGTCTCGGGCAAGGTCGGTCCGGTTTCAGCCAGCGTCGGCGGCGGCTATTACACCACCGACGGCATCTCGGCTTTCGCGCTGGGCAGGGAGAAGGACGGGTTCCGCAATTATGGCGCGAACGGCAGTCTCGGAATCGCGTTGACGCAAAATATCTCGATCGATCTGCGTGGTTTCTACACCAACGGCCGCACCGACATCGATGGCTATCCGGCCCCGACCTATAGCTTCGGCGATACCCGCGAATATGGCGAGAGCGAGCAGTGGACCGGTTATGCCGGGCTGAACGCGGCGCTGTTTGACGGCAAGTTCCGTAACCGCATCGGCTTTGCCCACACCGATACCGATCGCCGCAACATCGATCCCGATGGCACGCCGACCGAGACGTTCCGCGGCATCGGGCGCAACAACCGACTGGAATATCAGGGCGTGGTCGATCTGAGCCAGGCGGTGTTCGCGACGTTCGGCGCGGAGCGCGAAGTGTCGCGCTTTTCGAGTTCGAGCTATGGCGGCGCCGCGACCAAGGGCCGCGCGCGGCTGTTCAGCGTCTATGGGCAGTTGGCGGTGACGCCGATCACCGGGCTGACCGCGACCGGCGGCGTGCGGCATGACGATCACAATGTGTTCGGCGGCGAAACAACGTTCTCGGGCAGCGGCGTCTATTCGCCCAATGGCGGATCGACCGCGTTCCGCGCGAGCTATTCCGAAGGCTTCAAGGCGCCGACCTTGTATCAGTTGCAGAGCGAATACGGCAATGCGGGGCTGACCCCGGAGCGCTCGCATGGCTGGGATGCCGGCGTGACGCAAAAGGCGCTGGGCGGCGCGATCGAGGCGAGCGCGACGTGGTTCCACCGCGACACGCGCGATCTGATCACGTTCGTGTCATGCCCGGCCACGGCGACGACGGGCATCTGCGCCGGTCGCCCCGATGGCACGTACGACAATGTCGCGCGTGCTCGCGCGCAGGGACTGGAACTCGCGCTGTTGTTGAAGCCGGTCGAGCCATTGTCGTTCAGCGCGAGCTACACCTATGTCGATGCCACCGATCGGTCGCGCGGCACCGCCAATTACGGGCGCGATCTGGCGCGTCGGCCAGGCGACAGCGTGACGGTGAATGCCGATTACCGCTGGCCGTTCGGGCTCAAGACGGGGGCCACGATCACCGCGGTGGGCGATAGTTTCGACAACGCCTCGAACGCGCGGCGGCTCGATGGCTATGTGCTGACCGACGTGCGTGCGGCGCTGCCCATCGGAGCGCGTGTCGAGCTCTATGGCCGGATCGAGAACGCCTTCGACGTGCGCTATCAGACGATCTATAATTATGGGCAGCCGGGCCGTGCGGCGTTCGGTGGCATCCGGTTGACCTATTGATGGACGACGCCCTCGCCACGTTCTGCACGCATGGCGGCCGCGTGGCTGACGCGCGCGCGGTGTTTGGCGAGGGCGACCGGCACGGGGGCGACTGGATCGATCTGTCGACCGGAATCGCGCCCTGGGCGTGGCCGGTCGGCGATCTGGACATGGGCTGGGCGCGGTTGCCCGAGCCCGGCGAGATTGCCGCGCTGGAGGCGGCGGCGGGCCAGGCGTTTGGCGTCTCCGGTGCAGAGGTCGTGGCGGTGCCGGGGACCGATCTGGCGCTGCGCTTGCTGGCGCTGGTGCTGAAGGCGCAGCGGCCGGCGGTGGCGGTGCCGGGCTATGGCGGGCACCGCGCGGCATGGCCGGATGCGGTCGGGATTTCCTTGCTTCCCCTGTCGGGCGAGGGTGGCTTACCACCACCCACACCGTCCCCCCGGACTTGGTCCGTGGTCCACCGTGCCGCAAACTCGCAGGCACTTGATCGTGCGGGGCGGTGGACCCCGGACCAAGTCCGGGGGGACGACGTAGGCAAGGGCTCCGCGCTTTCCGCCGGAGGCGACGGGGCGACCTACGACCTGCTTGTGCTCGCCAGCCCCGCCAACCCGGACGGCCGCGTGACCGATCCGGCAACGCTCTGCGCGCTGTCTGTAGACACTACCGTTATCGTTGACGAAGCCTATGCCGATCCGGCCCCCGGCCTCGCGCCGCATGCCAGCGACAGGCTCATCGTCCTGCGCTCGTTTGGCAAATTCTACGGGTTGCCGGGCGTGCGGCTGGGCTTCGTGGTGGCGGGCGACGGCGTGGCAGCGCGGTTGCGCGCGCTGCTCGGCGACTGGCCCGTCTCCAGCGCGGCGGTGGCGATCGGCACTGCCGCCTATCGCCACACCGCGTGGCGCCAGACGCAGCACGCGCGGATCGGCACGGCGGGCGCGTTGCTGGACGACCTGCTGCGCGATGCCGGGCTGCCGATCCTCGGCCGCGCGCCGCTGTTCCGCCTGATCGGCTGCGCGCGCGCAGGCGCACTTTTCACGCATCTGGCGCGGCATGCTATCCTCACCCGCCCGTTTGCCGACCAACCCGATCGGCTGCGCCTCGGCCTGCCGCGCGGCGCCGCAGCGCTGCACCGTCTTGCCACCGCTCTCAAGGATTTTGCCCGATGACCGATACGCCCCAGGATGCCGGCGACGATTATGCGCGGCACAATGCGCGGATGAAGCGCATGGCCGAGGCGCGGGCCAAGATGCAGGCGCGGCGCACGCTGGAGCGCGGGCTGCTGATCGTCCACACCGGCAACGGCAAGGGCAAATCCTCCTCCGCCTTCGGCATGGCGATCCGCAGCATCGGCTGGGGCATGAAGGTGGCGATCCTGCAATATGTGAAGGGCAAGTGGGAGACGGGGGAGCGCAATTTCTTCGAGGCCTATCCCGATCTCGCGACGTTCGAAGTGATGGGGCAGGGCTTTACCTGGGACACGCAGGACCGCGCACAGGATATCGCCGCGGCGCGCGCCGCCTGGGAGCGATCGAAGGAGATGATCCTCGATCCGGCAATCGATTTCGTGATCCTCGACGAACTCAACATCGTGCTGCGCGACGATACGCTGCCGATCGCCGAGATCGTCGCGTTCCTCAAGGAACGCCCGCTGACCAAGCATATCTGCATCACCGGGCGCGGGGCGAAGCCGGAATTGCTTGAGATTGCCGATCTGGTGACCGATTTCGGCGAGGTGAAGCATCCGTATCATGCCGGCTTCGCGGCGCAGAAGGGCGTGGAATTTTGAGATCCCGCAACCGTCACCCTGGAATTGTTCCGGGGTCCACCGGGCCGCATAACTTGCCGCGGCTATCTTTGCGGCTCAGTGGACCCCGGACCAAGTCCGGGGTGACACAGCTTTTTTGGGCGGCGCTCGCTCCCCTGCTCGTCTCCGCCGCGCCCCCGCGGGCCCCCCGCATCGTGTCGCTCAACCCGTGCATCGATGCGGTGCTGATGCAGATCGCCGATCCTGCGCAGATCGCCGGGATCAGCCATTATTCGCAGGATGCGCGCAGCAGCTCGATCCCGCTGGCGCAGGCGCGACGCTTTCGCGCGACCTCGGGCACGGCGGAAGAAGTCGTCGCGCTGGCGCCCGATGTGGTGATCACCGGGCCGCATGTCGAACCGGCGACGATCGCGGCGCTCAAGCGCATGCATATCGCGCTGGTGCAATATCCGGTGCCCGATTCGGTTGCCGAAAGCGCTGCGCAGGTGCGCGCGATGGCGACGCTGGCGGGGCATGCCGATCGCGGCGCCGCGCTGGCCGGGCGGATCGAGGCGGCGGCGCGGCCATCGAGCGCGACGCCGCTGCCCGCGCTGATCTGGCAATCGGGCGGGCTGGTGCCGGGGGCGGGCACGCTCTCCGACGATCTGCTGCGCCGCGCCGGTTTCCGCAACATGAGCGCGGTCTACGGGCTCAAGAAGTGGGACGTGCTGCCGCTCGAATATCTCATCGCCAATCCGCCGCGCGTATTGCTCTCGATCAGCGCGGCGGAGGTCGGCGAGGATCGGCTGACCTCGCATCCCGCGGTCAGGCGGCTGGGCAGGCGCATCACGCTCGCGCCCTATCCGGCGCGGCTGATGAATTGCGGCGGGCCGACGATCATCGCGGCGATGGCGCGCTTGAAGCAGGTGCGGGGGGAATTCGGTTCATGACGCGGTTGAATGCCGGGCTGCTCGTCGCGCTGCTGCTGGCGGCGTGCTTGTCGGTCGCGGCCGGCAAGGTGTGGGTGCCGCTGGATGCGTGGAGCGCGGCCGACCCGCGCTCGATCATCATCGTCGAGCTGCGCATGCCGCGCACCGTGCTGGGGCTGCTGGTCGGCGCGGCGCTGGGCCTGGCGGGGGCGGTGATGCAGGGTTATCTGCGCAACCCGCTGGCCGATCCCGGGCTGTTCGGCGTTTCGTCGGGGGCGGCTTTCGGCGCGGTGCTGGCGCTCTATTTCGGATATGCCGCGCAAATCTGGTTGTTGCCGGCGTTCGCGCTGGCCGGCGCGGCGGGCACGATGGCGCTGCTAGCGCTGATCGCCGGGCGTTCGGGCAGCCTGATCCTGTTCACGCTCGCGGGGATGATCCTGACCAGCATCGCCGGATCGCTCACCTCGCTCGCCATCAGCCTGGCGCCGACGCCGTTCGTCTCGTCGCAGATCGTCACCTGGCTGCTGGGGGCGCTGACCGATCGCAGCTGGGATGACGTAACGGTGGCGTTGCCGCTGATCTTTGTGGGGAGCGTGATCTTGGCAACCACGGGCCGGTCGCTCGATGCGCTGACCCTGGGCGAGCAGGCGGCGCGCTCGATGGGAGTCGATCCGCGACGGCTGCAGTGGGCGGTGATCGCGGGGATTGCGCTGACCGTGGGCGCGGCGGTGGCGTCGGCGGGGGTGATCGGGTTTGTCGGGCTGATGGTTCCGCATCTGGTCCGCCCTTTGGCAGGCAACCGGCCGTCGGCGATCCTGCTGCCCTCGGCGCTGGGCGGCGCGCTGTTGCTGACGCTGGCGGACAGCCTGGTGCGGCTCGCGCCGACGGTGAGCGAATTGCGGCTGGGCATCGCCATGTCGATGCTGGGCGGGCCGTTTTTCCTCTATCTGTTGCTGCGCATGCGGCGGAAACTGGCATGAGCGTGCTCGCCGCCGATCGCATCGCGCTGACGCTGGGCGGCAATATCGTGCTCGACGATGTCAGCTTCGCGTTTCGCCCGGGGCGCGTGACGACGTTGCTTGGCGCCAATGGCGCGGGGAAAAGCAGCCTGCTCGCCTGCCTCGCGGCACTGCGCGTGCCGGAGCGGGGTGCCGCGACGCTGGATGGCGCGGATGTGCAGACGCTCGAGCGGCGCGCGCGGGCGCGGGCGATCGGGCTGCTGCCGCAGGCCGCCGACGTGCATTGGGATATCGACGTGGCGACCCTGGTGGGGCTGGGGCGGCTGCCGCACAGCGGGCGCTGGAGCACGACCGACGCGGATCGCGCCGCCGTGGCGCGCGCGCTGGCGGCGACCGACATGACCGCGCTGGCGGCGCGCGGCGTGGAGCGGCTGTCGGGCGGCGAACGCAGCCGCGCGCTGCTTGCGCGCGTGCTGGCGGGGGAGCCCGATTGGCTGCTGGCCGACGAACCGCTGGCGAGCCTCGATCCGGCGCACCAGCTCGACGTGCTGGCGCGGCTGCGCGACGTGGCGGCGCAGGGCAGCGGCGTGATCCTGGTGCTGCACGACCTGCATCTCGCGGCGCGCGTGGCGGACGATGTGGTGCTGCTGCGTGGCGGGCGCGTAGTGGCGGCGGGTGCGGCGGCGGACGTGCTGACCGCACCGCTGATCGCCGAGGCGTACGGCGTCGAGGTCGAGATCGGACGCACGCCCGCGGGGCATCGCTTCATCCTGCCGGTCGGGCGGTGAGCCATGCCGCGTTGCTGCTGCCGATGCTGATCGTGGAAGCCGCGTTCGGCTATCCGTGGCGCTGGCACCCGGTGATGGCGGCCGGCGCGCTGATCGACGCGGCGGAGCGGCGGTGGAACCGCGGCGGTGCAACGCGGCAACGAATGGCGGGCATCGCGCTGTTGCTGGTGCTGGTGGCGCTGGCGGTGGGCATCGGCGGCGCGATCGAGCGCGTGGCGGGCCACGGCTGGGGCGTGCTGGCGGTGATCGTGATCGGCACGACGGGGCTGGCACAACGCAGCCTGCATGATCATGTCGCCGCCGTGCTGCGACCGCTGGCGGCGGGGGATCTGCCGGCGGCGCGCGGCGCGGTCGGCATGATCGTCGGGCGCGATACCGCGGAGCTCGATGAGGCCGGGGTCGCCACCGCGGCGATCGAGAGCCTGGCGGAGAGCTTCTGCGACGGCGTGGTGGCGCCGGCCTTCTGGTTCCTGCTCGCCGGGCTACCGGGGTTGTTCGCGGCCAAGGCGATCAACACCGCGGATTCGATGATCGGGCACCGCACCGAACGACTGGCCTATTTCGGCTGGGCGGCGGCGCGCGCCGACGATGTGGTGAATTGGCTGCCCGCGCGCTTGTCCGGCGCGCTACTCTGCCTGGCCGGTCGCGGCGGGTGGCGAACGATGGCGCGCGATGCACCGGGGCACGCCTCGCCGAATGGCGGCTGGCCCGAAGCCGCGATGGCGGGCGTGCTGGACCGGCAGCTGGGCGGGGTGGTGCGGTATGACGGCGAACCGGCCCATCGCGCCGTGCTGGGCCGGGGCGCGCCGCCCGATGCCGCCGATCTCGCCCGCGCGCTCGGCGTGTATCGCGTGGCATGCCTGCTGTTGTGGCTGCTGGTGGGGATGTTCGCATGGCTGCTGTGATGCTGCAGGGCACGGGATCGGACGTCGGCAAATCGGTGCTGGTCGCCGGATTGTGCCGCGTGTTCGCCAATCGCGGGCTGGTCGTGCGGCCGTTCAAGCCGCAGAACATGTCGAACAATGCCGCGGTGACCGCCGATGGCGGCGAGATCGGGCGCGCGCAGGCGTTGCAGGCGATGGCCTGCCGCGTGGAACCGCATGTCGATATGAACCCGGTGCTGCTCAAGCCGCAAAGCGATCGTACCGCGCAACTGGTGGTCAGCGGGCGAGCGCGCGGCACGATGGCGGCGGGGGATTACTGGCGGCGCAAGCCCGATCTGCTGGGCGACGTGCTGGACGCGTATCAGCGACTATCGGCCCAAGCGGATATGGTGGTGATCGAGGGGGCGGGATCGCCGGCGGAGATCAACCTGCGACGCAGCGACATTGCCAATATGGGGTTCGCGCGCGCGGCGCAGGTGCCGGTGATCCTGATCGGCGATATCGATCGTGGCGGGGTGATCGCATCCCTGGTGGGCACGCAGGCAGTGATCGATCCCGCCGACGCGGCGATGATCCGCGGCTTTATCGTCAACAAGTTTCGCGGCGATCCGGCGCTGTTCGATGACGGGCTGGTGGCGATCGCCGAGCGCACCGGCTGGCGCAGCATCGGCGTGGTGCCGTGGCTCGCCGATGCGGTGCGCCTGCCGGCGGAGGACGCGGTGGCGCTGGGGCGCGATACGGCGGGCGGGGCGGGGCCGCTGATCGCGGTGCCGATGCTCAGCCGGATCGCCAATTTCGACGATTTCGATGCGCTGGCGCAAGAGCCCGGCGTGCGGCTGCAGATGATCCCGCCGGGCCAGCCGCTGCCCGGTGATGCCGCGCTGATCGTGTTGCCGGGGACCAAGGCGACGATCGCCGATCTCGCCTTTCTGCGCGCGCAGGGCTGGGACGGGGATCTGGCCGCGCACGTGCGGCGCGGCGGGCGCGTGCTGGGGATTTGCGGCGGATACCAGATGCTGGGGCGGACGATCGCCGATCCGACCGGGATCGAGGGCATTGCGGGGACGGTGGCGGGCTTGGGGCTGCTGCCGATCGACACGGTGATCGCCGCGGACAAGATTACGCGCCCGGTCGAGGGGCATATCGCCGAAACCGGCGCGCGCTTTGGCGGCTATGAGATTCACGCCGGGGTGACGACGATCGATGCCGGCGTGCCGCCGATGCTGCGCTTCGCCGATGGCGGCGCGGATGGCGCGCGGGCGCGCGATGGTCAGATTGCCGGCTGCTACGTCCACGGGCTGTTCGATAAAGCCGAAGCGCGCGCGGCGGTGATCGCGCCATTGGGTGCGTCATCGGACGGGCTCGACCGGCGCGACGATATCGATGCCACGCTCGACGCGATCGCCGCCACGCTCGAACAGGTGCTCGATATCGACGCCATCATGGCCATTGCCGGGGAAACAGCATGATCGACCAACTGACGATACGCGCGCATCTGGATGCGCTGGCCAAGCCGCGCGGCAGCCTGGGGCGGCTGGAGGACATCGCCGTGCGGCTGGCGCAGACGCAGGACCGGATCGATCCGCGCACCACGCCACGACAGATCGTGTTGTTCGCCGGGGATCATGGCTGCGTGGCGGATGGCGTATCGGCCTGGCCCGCGGCGGTGACCGGGATGATGATAGGCACGATCCTGGCCGGGCGCGCGACGAGCAATGCGCTGGCGGCGGCGAACGATTGCCCGCTGCGGCTGGTGGATGTCGGGGTGGCCGGGGCGCGGTTGAGCGACGCGCCGGCATTCTTCCGCGATGCGCGGGTGGGCGATGGCACGGCGAGCCTGGCCGAGGGCGCGGCGATGCGTGTGGCGCAATTCGATGCGGCGTGGAAGGTCGGCGCCTCGGAAGCCGATCGCGCGATCGACGCGGGCGCGGCGCTGCTGATCGCGGGCGAGATGGGCATCGGCAACACGACGCCCGCCGCCTGCCTGACCGCGCTGCTGACCGGGCTTGATCCGGCGGCGGCGGTGGGGCGCGGGGCCGGGGCGGACGATGACGTGGTCGCGCTGAAGACGCGGATCGTGCGCGCGGCCGTGGCGCGCGCCATGCCACAGCTCGAGCCTGACGCGCGCGGCGCGATCGCCGCGGTGTGCGGCTATGAGATTGCGGCGATGGCGGGCTTCTTTGCGCAGGGCGCGGCGCGCGGCGCGACGTTGCTGCTCGATGGCTATGTCGCCACCGCCGCCGCGCTGATCGCCGAGCGGCTGGCGCCGGGCAGCGCGCGGGGAATGATCGCCGGGCATCGCTCGGCCGAGCCGGGGCATGCCGCGGCGCTCGCCGCGCTGGGGCTGGAGCCATTGCTCGATTGGGGCATGCGGCTGGGCGAGGGAAGCGGCGCGCTGGTGGCGCTGCCGCTGCTCGATGCCGCGGCGGCGCTGCTCAACGATGTCGCGCGGCTCGACGCGATCGGCGCGACACGGCCCGATTGATGAGCGATCGCGCACCCCTTTGGGCGCCGCCCCTGCTCGCGCTGCAGTTCCTCACGCGGTTGCCGGTGCCGCCGCTGGCGCGGCTGAGCGCGGCGCAGGCCGGCGACGGCCTGGCGCGCGCGATGGCGTGGCTGCCGCTGGTCGGATCGCTCATCGGGCTGGTCACGGCGGGGGTGTTCGTGGCGGCGGGGATGGTGTGGCCGGTGCTGGTCGCCGCCGTGCTGGCGCTGGTGGTGGAAGCGCTGCTGACCGGCGCGTTCCACGAGGATGCGGTGGCGGATTTCTGCGATGCGTTCGGCGGCACCGCGCAGGGCGACGAGGCCCGGCGGATCATGCGCGACAGCCGCATCGGCAGTTATGGCGCGCTGGGGCTGGGGCTGCTGGTCCTGCTGCGGCTGGCGGCGATGACGGCGCTACCACCGGCACTGGCGATCGTCGCGATCGTAAGCGCGGCGACGTTCGGGCGGTTATGCGCGGTGATGCTCGCCGCGCTGGTGCCGCCGGTGGCGAGCGGCGCGGGGATGGCGGTGCGCATGGCCGGCGCCCGGCGCGGCACGGTGATCCCGGCGCTGCTGCTCGCGTTGCCCGGGATCGTGCCGATCGCCTGGCTGCGGCCCTGGGCAATGGTCGGCACCGCGCTTGCAGGGGCGGTCTTTCTGCTGTGGCTAGCCGCGTTTTTGCGGCGGCGGATCGGCGGCAGCACCGGGGATTGCCTTGGCTTCGCGGCCTATGCCGGGCAAATAATACTACTGCTGGCGGTGGCGGCGGGTTGAGCGACGTGCTGCTCGTGCGGCACCCGCCGGTGGCCAAGGCGTGGGCAGGGCGCTGCTATGGGCGCTCGGACATGGGCTGGAGCCGGGCGGGCGCGGCGATGGCAGCAGATCTGGCCGCGCAACTGGGCGAGCAGCGGCTCGAGGCGATCGTGCATTCGGGCGCACTGCGCACGCGGCGGCTGGCGGCGATGATCGGCGCGCGTACCGGTGCCCCGGTACAGGAGGATGGCGGGTGGCTGGAGCGTGATTTCGGCAGCTGGGAGGGGCGGCGCTGGCAGGCGATCTGGCGCGAAACGGGGGATTTGATGGACCGGATGATGACCGACCCGATCGGCTTCCGGCCCGGCGGCGGCGAGACCGGGGAGGCGCTGTCGGCGCGCGCGCAGGCGGCGTGGCAGCGGCTGCCGTCGCGCGGCACCTTGCTGGTGGTGGCGCATGGCGGGCCGATCGCGGCGCTGCGCTGCTGGCGCGCGGGCGCGGCGCTCGAGCGGATGATCGACTTCGTGCCGGCCTGTGGAGAGATTGTCCGCATTGCGCGTTGAGCGCGCCACGGACTATCGGTTGTTCCAATCGGGCGGTGCCCCGATCGGGCTGTCGCGATCGGGCGGCACGGCGCCCATTAGACTAACGGGGAATTCTTTCATGGCTACCGGCCTTATTGCGCTGCTCGACGACGTTGCGGCGATTGCGCGGCTCGCTGCCGCCTCGGCCGACGATGTCGCCGCCGCCTCGATGAAGGCATCATCGAAGGCGATCGGCGTGGTCGTCGACGATGCCGCGGTGACGCCGAAATACATTGCCGGCCTGTCGCCGGCGCGCGAGCTGCCGATCATCTGGAAGATCGCCAAGGGATCGCTGCGCAACAAGCTGCTGTTCCTGCTCCCGGCCGCGCTGTTGCTCGCCGCCTTCCTGCCCTGGGCGATCACGCCGATCCTGATGCTGGGTGGCCTTTACCTCTCGTTCGAGGGCGCGGAAAAGATCCTGTCGGCGGTGATGGGGCATGCGCATAGCGACGATGCCGTGCTGGCCGAAGGCGAGACGGTGGAGGATCTCGAAGATCGTCAGGTCAGCGGCGCGATCCGCACCGATCTGATCCTGTCGGGCGAGATCATGGCCATTTCGCTGGCCGAGGTGGCCGACAAATCGATCGGCACGCAAGCCGCGGCGCTGATCGCCGTGTCGTTGCTGATCACCGCCGGTGTGTACGGCGTGGTCGGGTTGCTGGTGAAGATGGACGATATCGGGCTGCATTTGGCCAAAAGGGAGGGCGGGGTGCGCTCGCTCGGCCGGGGGCTGGTCGGCGCGATGCCGATCGTGCTGGGCGCGATCGCCAAGATCGGCACCGTGGCGATGCTCTGGGTCGGCGGCGGCATCCTGGTCCACGGGTTGGAGGAATTCCATCTGGAAGCGATCCCGCATGCGGCGCATGTCGTGCAGAATGTGATCGCCGGGCTGATGCCGTTCGCGCCGGGGCTGGGCGCCTGGCTGGGCTTCGCCATCGCCTCGGCGCTGGTCGGGCTGGTCGCCGGGGGTGTGCTGGCGCTGATCGTGCCGCGCATCCTTGGCCTGTTCGGCAAGAAGGCGCATTGAGCGGAGAGCAATAAACCGCGTGTTTGTTGCCGGCAGAAGCGCTGTGCTGCGATGACGTGACGCTGGTGTAACGTTTCATTGCTGCGCCGCAATAAGCGGAACAGCCCCCCATAAGGCTCGTCTAAGATGGGAGTAAGTCGGCCAATTCAGGTCGCGGAACCGTCTCGAGGTCCCTTTGTCGTTACCGTTATTCAAAACCCTGCGCGCCGACTTTCCGTCGTCGATCGTCGTCGCGCTGGTTGCCTTGCCATTGTGCCTCGGCGTCGCGCTGGCCTCCGGTGCGCCGTTATTCTCGGGCGTGATCGCCGGCATTGTTGGCGGCATCGTCGTCGGTGCCCTGTCTAAATCGCCATTGTCGGTGGCCGGTCCCGCGGCCGGCCTGACGGTGATCGTGTTCACCGCGATCGAGCGGCTGCCGTCGTTTGAAGCATTCTTGCTGGCGGTGATGCTGGGGGGCGTGATCCAGGTTGCGCTGGCCGCCACGCGGTCCGGGATTGCCGCCGAATTCGTACCCTCATCGGTGATCACCGGCATGCTGGCGGCGATCGGGCTGATCCTGATCCTCAAGCAGGTGCCGCACGCGCTGGGATACGACGGCGATTTCGAGGGCAGCTTCGAATTCATGCAAGCCGATGGCAGCAATACGTTCTCGGCGATCACCACCGCGATCCGCCAGCATCTGTCTGCCGGGGCGATCCTGATCGCGGCGGCCAGCCTGGCGTTCCTGTTCTGGTGGGACAAGGCACGACCCAAGAATGGCCCGTTGCGCTTCGTGCCGGGGCCGCTCGTCGTGGTGCTGATCGGCGTTGGTGGCAACGCGCTGCTCGGGCTGCTCATGCCGCGCTGGCAATTGGGCACGTCGCATCTCGTGCAGGTGCCGATCGCCAACAGCTTCGGCGAATTCACCTCGTTCTTCTCGACTCCGGATTTTTCGCAGATCGGCTCGGGCGCGGTGTGGACCACCGCGATCACGCTGGCGATCGTGGCCAGCCTTGAATCGCTGCTCAGTGTGAAGGCGGTCGACGAGCTCGATCCGCAACGCCGCACCACCCCCAAGAATTGGGAAATGATGGCGCAGGGCGGCGGCAATATCGTCTCCGGCCTGATCGGTGGCCTGCCGATCACCTCGGTGATCGTGCGGTCGTCGGCCAATGTCGACGCCGGCGCGCAGAGCAAGGCATCGACGATCCTGCACGGCACGTGGTTGCTGCTCAGCGTCGCGCTGATCCCGTTCCTGCTCAACCTCATCCCGCTTGCCGCGCTGGCCGCGGTGCTGATCGCCACCGGCTACAAGCTGACCAAGCCCAAGCTGTTCACCGAGCGCTTCAAGCAGGGCTGGACGCAGTTCGTACCGTTCGTCGTGACGATCGGCGCGATCCTGTTCACCGATCTGCTGATCGGCATCGTCATCGGCCTCGTCGTCGGCTTCGTGTTCGTGATCGCGCGCAACTTCCGCTCCGCCATCACCTTCGTGTGCGATGATGACAACTGCCTGATCCGGGCGCGGCGCAACCTGTATTTCATCCACAAGTATGAGCTGCAGAAGGAGCTGGCCAAGGTGCCCGACAATGCGCACCTGCTGATCGATCTGTCGTCGACCAACTATGTCGATCTCGACAATGTCGATCTCATCAACGCGTTCATCAAGGGCGCCCAGTATCGCGGCATCGACGTGACCGTGCGCGGCGACGTCGCCGAGCGCAGCGCGCCACTGATCAACGCACCGGTTACGGGAATTCGTTTCGCATGAAGAATTACAAGCAATTGCTGCTCGCCAACCGTGCCTGGGCGCTCGAACTGACGGAAGAAAAGTCCGACTTTTTCGAGCGCCAGATGCATGGCCAGAAGCCGGAATTCCTGTGGATCGGTTGTTCCGACAGCCGCGTCAGCCCAGAGCAGATGACCATGACGCCGCCGGGCGGCATGTTCATCCATCGCAACATCGCCAATCTCGTCAATCACGACGATCTCAACCTGATGTCGGTGCTGCAATATGCCGTGACCGTGCTGGGTGTGAAGCACGTTATCGTTTGCGGCCATTATGGCTGCGGCGGGGTCAAGGCCGCGCTCGACGGTGGCACGACCGGGTCGGTCGATACGTGGCTGCAGACGGCGCGTGACGTGGCCAGCGATCACTGGGAAGAGCTGGGCAACCAGCCCACCCCCGAAGCCAAGGCCAACCGCTTCGTCGAATTCAACGTGCGCGATCAGCTGGTCAATCTCGCACGTACCGAAGCGGTGCAGACGGCATTTGCCGGCACGCAGGAATTGTGGCTGCACGGCTGGGTGTACGATATTCGCGACGGGCGCATCAAACCGTTGATGGAGATCGACCGCGACACCGTGCTGGAGGCCGTGCCGCATCCCAAACGCGTGCTGCTGACCGAGGACGAACGCCAGGCCGCGCCCGCCGCCGCCGCCGACTAAGGCCTAGTCCTCGATATAATGCGGCACGAACCGCGCGAGGTTGCGCGTAACCAACGCGTCATCCTCGCGCAGGCCGATCCCGGCCGGTTCGTCCCCGACGATCCACGCGCCGATCACGGCGTGGCGACCATCGAACAGCGGCGCGGGGTGAAAGGCCTGGCGGATAAAGCCTTCCGCGCCATAGCCCTCGTCCAGCAAGGTCGCGGTGACCCCGTCCTGCGTGACCGCGACATTGGCGCCTTCGCGCGAGAACAGCGGCTTACGCACGTAGCTGGCGCCGAGCGACGCGGCGGCAGGATCATCATCGAAGAAGGCGGGAAGCAGATTCGGGTGGCCCGCGTGCCGCGCCCACAGCAGCGGCAAAAGCCCCTTGTTGGACAGCACCGATTTCCAAGCCGGTTCGATCCAGCGCACGCCAGCCTTGGCGAGATTGGCGGCATAAGGCTCGCGGAACATGATCTCCCATGGATAGAGTTTGAACGCCGCCTGTAGCTCGAAATCCTCCGCGTCGACAAACCGGCCGCCGGCATTGAGCCCAATGTCCTTCATCTCGACATATTTGGGCTCGATCCCGGCCTGCGCCGCGAGATCCTCGAAAAAGCGCACCGTCTGGCGATCCTCGATCGCGCTGCCGTCAGCAGCGAAATGGACGAAGCCGCCGGTCGGGAAGATCGCCTTGAAGCGATCGCGGAGCTTATCGAACAGGCTGTTGAACTGATCGACCCCGGCGGGCAGCGCGCCGCTGGCGATCAATTCCTCCAGCCAGAGCCACTGGAATGTCGCGCATTCGAATACCGACGTCGGCGTGTCGGCATTATATTCGTAGAGCTTGGCCGGGCCCTGGCCGTCATAAGCGAAATCAAAGCGGCCATAGAGCGATGGCTGTTTCGTGCGCCAGCTGGCGGCGACGAAATCGTGCTGCTCGGTTGGGATCGCCAGCTTGGTCAGCAAGGCCGCGTCGCGCACCACCTCTTCGACCAGATCGAGGCACATGGCGTGCAATTCGGCAGCGGCGGGCTCCAGATCGTCGTCAATCTCCTTCAGCGTGAAGGCATAGGCCGCGCTCTCGTCCCAATAGGCCGTGCCATCGGTGTCATGATAGACGAAGCCGATGGCATCGGCCTTGGCGCGCCAATCGGCGCGCGGCGGGAGCGTGAGGCGGCGCACGGCTCAGGCGTCGCGCGTGTCGTCGCGCTGCTCGATCTGCAGCGTCGGCTTGGGCGGGGCGAGGCGGGCAAGCACGTCGTCGGCCGAGCTATGGCCCGGCGTGATCCCGGCGAGACGCAGTTTCTCGTCGAGATCGGCGCCGGTGCGGCGATCCTCAAGCTCGCCGGCGGCGCGGATCTTCTCGCCGCGGATCGCCTGGCGCTCGCGGATGCGCGCGAGGCTTTCCGCCGCCGAGCCGAGCGACGAGCCGGCGCCCGCCGCCGCAACGGTGGACTGGGCCTGCTGCACCGATTCGTTGACCTTGACGACCTCGACCTCACGGCGAAGCTGCTCGATCTTGCGATCGGTGGCGGCGACGGCCTTGTGGATATTGTCCTCGGCGGCGCGCATGTCCTCGATCTGCGGCGCCTTCATGGCGATATCCTGTTCGAGATCAGCGACGCGCTGCGCGACCTGGCGGGCGAGATCCATATCGCCCTTGTCCATCGCCATGCGCGCGGACGATTCGTATTTCGCGGCCTGCGCACGATAGCTCTCGACCTCGGTTTCAAGGATGCGGCGGCGCGCGACCAGACCGGCAAGATCGTCGCGCGCTTTGCCCTGTGCCTTGTCGGCATCGCGGATTTCCTGATCGAGGATGCGCAGCGCGTTGCGATCGACCACTGCGGTGGCCGCTTCGTTCGCGCCGGCGCGGCCGAGCGTGAACAGTTTGCTCCAGATAGCCATTTAAAAGTACTCCAGCGGGAAGGGGGTCAGGCGGCGGGTGCGGTGAAATTGTCCCGCAATTCGGTCGCCGCGTCGATGGCGTTGTCGGCCAGCGCGCGCAGTTCGGTGATGATCGTGTGCAGCGGCGAATTGGTCGCCAGTTCGCCGAACAATTCGTAGAAATCGCGACCATCCACGGTGCCGATGCCAAAATTGGATAGCGGCACGAGCTTTTGCGCCTTGAGCAGGAATTCGTTGAACGCCGCGCGATCGGGTTGTTCGTCGCACGGCCACAGCAATACAGAGGCAGCGATCTGTTCCTCGCTGACGTTAACGAACGCCTCGAGATCGCCGTGCTGGTGCATCGTGACGAGCAAGACCGGATCGGCACCCTCGACGATGCGCAGCCCGATTTCGCCATCGCGGACGGGGGCGCTCTCATCAAGCGCGGCTTTCAGCGTGCGGACGGTCCAGACGGTGTCAGTCATAGGTCGGCTCTCCCAAATTCCTGTGGCTTACATAAGGCTTCCGTCATGCGGCGCTAGCGGTGCTCGCCCGATTGTTCTAAACGGACGGCCAAGCAGCGTACGAAGGGTTTTTGCATGTTCGATCGCCTGTTCGGGCGCAAGCCGCTCGCCAGCGAGCCCGGTCTGTCCGCGATCCGCAACGTGACGATCGGCCGCACCGTGGTGCTCGATCCACTGGCGTGGCGGCGCTTCGGCGGGGCGCTGCTGTTCCCATTCGATTCGGACACGTTGCAGATCGTGGCCCAAGGCCTCGTCGCGCTGGACGATGGCGGGTTCATCCACCGTTTCTATACCGATGACGACGTGATGTTTCAGGCAGTGACCAACGATCGCGCCGGCCAGGATGTGACCGACGTGACCTTGTTCGCGCCGTGGGAAAGCAAGTATCCGACCGGGCCGTTCGAGCGGCCGAAATGGCGCGATCGCCTGTCGGCGCGGACCTTCACGGACGAAGGGTTGCCGGAATATAGCCGTGCCTGGTTTGGCGCCGAGGCGGAGAAGCAGCCGCCAGTGACGTTCTGGGAAGAGCTGCATGACGATCGTGACGGCATCGTCGATCGCCGCATCTTCCAGACCTGCATGCTGTTCGGCCGCGATATCGAGGGCGACGGGGCGGAATTGCTGCTGGCGATCGACCAGGAAAGCGAAGCGGGCGAGGTCTCGTTCGAAATCATGCTAGGCATGGCGCTGGAATTGGGCGAATTCAAAGCGTGATGCGTTTGGCGTGACGGCGGGTTAAGGGGATGATGATGATCGACAGCTATAGTTTTTGGGAAAGCGCCACGGCGTTTCTGCTCGCCTTCGTCGCGGCGGGGCTGTTCACGATCGCCTTCAAGGTCATCTACCAGGCGGCAACGCCCTATAACGAGCGCACGCTGATCCGCGAGGGCAATGTCGCCGCGGCGATCACACTGGGGGCGGCGTTGCTCGGCTATATCCTGCCGCTTGCCTCGGCGCTCGAACATACCGTCAGCCTGCTCGAATTCGCCGTCTGGGCGTTGCTGGCGGGGGTGATCCAGATCGTCGCCTTTACCATCGTTCGCATGGTGGTGATGCGCGATTTCAGCGATCGGATCGTGCGTGGCGAACTGGCCGCGGCGATCTATATGGCCAGCATCTCGCTCGGCGTCGGCCTGCTCAACGCCGCCTGCATGAGCGCCTGATAGGACAATTTCGATGAAGCGATCGCAATCCATCGTCCTGACCACATTGATGGCCGGCACCGGCCTGTCGCTCAGCGCATGCGACGGCCCGGCCGACCAGCCGGTCGATGCGCTGAGCTATACCAGCGTGGCCGAATGCCGCACGGCGGGCAAAATCCCGGCGGATCAGTGCGAGACGGCCTATGCCCAGGCGCAAAAGGCCAATGCGCAGAACGCGCCACGCTATGACACGCAGCAGGCCTGCGAGGCGCAGTTCGGCGCGGCGCAATGCGCGCGGGGCAATGGCGGGAGTGGCAGCTTCTTCACGCCTTTGCTCACCGGCTTCGTCATCGGGCAGATGCTGAACGGCGGTGGCGGCTATCGCGGCGCGCCGATGTACCGCGATCGCGACGGCAATTATTTCGGCGGCGCGGGCAGCCGGATCAACCGCGATTACGTCACCGGGCGCACGCAGGTTGGATCGAGTGCGTTCAATCCGGCGGCGCGCGCGCCGGCACGCGTGCAATCGCGCAGCGCGGTGATCTCGCGTTCCGGTTTTGGTGGCGGCTTCGGCAGCCGTGGTTTCGGCGGCTGATCGTCGCTTTTTAGGTATTCTTCTTGCTCAAAGTGTTTTTCGACGGCGGTTGCCGCCCCAATCCGGGCACCATGGAGGTCGCCGTGGTGGCGCGGGGCAAATCCTACCTGCGCGATGATCTCGGCTACGGATCGAGCTTCGATGCCGAATGGCTGGCGCTGATCGAGGCGGCGACGGTGGCGGCGGACATGGGCGAACCGTGCGTGTTGCTCGGCGATGCCGCGACGGTGGTCAACCAGGCGATCGGCAAGGGTGCGTGCCGCGGCGCGGCACTGGACTATCTCGAGCGTTTCCGCGCGTTGCTGCCCGCGGGCAGCCATGTGCGCTATATCAAGCGCACGCAAAACCTGGCCGGCATCGCGCTGGAGGGCTTGCGGCGCCGCTGATGGCGGTGCTCTACAGCTTCCGGCGCTGCCCCTATGCGATGCGCGCGCGGATGGCGCTGCTGGTGAGCGGCGTGGCCGTCGAATTGCGCGAAGTGGTGTTGCGCGACAAGCCGGCGGAGCTGCTGGCGGTGTCGCCCAAGGGCACCGTGCCGGTGTTGATGCTGGATGACGGGCGGGTGATCGAGCAGAGCCTCGACATCATGCTGTGGGCGCTGGGGCAGGGCGATCCGGAGGATTGGCTGGGTGGCGATGATGCCGCGCTGATCGCGGTGAACGATGGCGCGTTCAAGGGGCATCTCGATCGCTACAAATATCCCGAGCGGCATGACAGCGATCCGCTGGCGCACCGCGTGGCGGGGCTTGCGCTGCTGGGAGATTTGGAGCGGCGCCTGGCGGTGAACGCCAATCTGTGCCGCGAAACGCGCGCGCTGACGGATATCGCGATCTTCCCGTTCGTGCGGCAGTTTGCCGCGGTGGACCGCGCATGGTTCGCGGTGCAGCCGGTGCCGGCGGTGCAGGCGTGGCTCTCTTGGCATGCGGGCTCGGCGCTGTTCGAGGCGGCGATGGTGCGGCGCAGGCCGTGGGGGGCGGGCGATGCGCCGCAGATGCTCGTCGCATAACGGTCGCGCAGGCGGGAATGACGAAGGGCAGGTGCGGCTGATCTGCGCTGGACAGCCCCGCGCCGCGCTCGCTATCGCACCGCCCATGAGCATTACCGCGACGATCATGAATACCGCCACCGGCCAGCCGATCCAGAAGATGGTGTTCGGCCGCATGCCCAAGCCCTGGGTATCGTTCAATCTCACCACGGGCGAGCTGGTCACCGCCGATCGCGTCGAGGTCGGCAAGCCTGCGCCGGGCAAGTTCGCGGTGCCCGTGTCGGTGTGGGTTACGCCCAAGCAGTAAGCTCAGGCCGGTTTGAGATCGACCAGCAGCGTCGGGATCAGTTCGGCGACGGTCGGATGGATCGGCACGGCCCAGCGCAGTGCGTCGAGCGGCTGATCGGCGCTCATCAGGTCGAGCACGCCGTGGATCGCCTCGTCGCCGCCGACTCCCAGGATTGCCGCGCCGAGGATGCGCCGCGTCTCGGCATCGGCGACGATCTTCATCAGCCCGACCGTCTCGCCCTTCTCGATCGCGCGCGCGACGCGAGTCATCGGCCGTGTTGCGATCAGCAGCGGCCGCCCGGTCTCGCGTGCCTGCGCCTCGGTCAGGCCGACGCGGCCGAGCGGGGGATCGGTGTACAGCGCATAGCCGGGGATGCGCTGGCTCAGGCGGCGGTGATCGCCGTCGAGCAGATTGGCGGCGACGATCTCGTAATCGTTATAGGCGGTGTGCGTGAAGGCACCGCGGCCGTTGCAATCGCCCAGCGCCCAGATGCCGGGCACAGTCGTGGCGAGCGTGTCGTCCACGATGATATGGCCGCGCTCGTCGGTCTCGACCCCGGCCGCGTCCAGCCCGAGGCCATCGGTGTTGGGGCGGCGCCCGGTGGCCATCAGCACATGGCTGCCGATCACTTCGGGCGCGCCCTCGCGGCAATCGACCTGGACGCCGATCCCGCCATCGCGCGGCGTGAAGGCGATGCAGGTCGCATCGGTGCGCACAGAGATGCCTTCGGCTTCCAGCATCGCGCGGATCGTCTGGGATATGGCGGGATCCTCGCGCGCGATCAGCCGCGGGGCCATTTCGACGATCGTCACCTGCGATCCGAAGCGGCGGAACATCTGAGCGAATTCCAGCCCGATATAGCTGCCGCCGATCACCACGAGATGCTCGGGCACCGTCTCCAGCTTCAGCATCTCGATATTGGTCAGCGTCTCGACCTGATCGAGCCCGGGCATCGGCGCGCGGTTGGGGCGGCCGCCGACGTTGAGGAAGATGCGCGGCGCCTCCAGCGTCTCGCCATTGACGGCAACGCTGGTCGGGCCGGTAAGTTTGGCATCGCCGTGCAGCACGGTCAGCCCGTCGAGCCCTGCGAGCCACGTCTCGTTGCGCCCGCGCGAGGCGCTGGCGATGGCTTGTGCGCGCGCGATCACCGCGGCGAAATCGACCGTCACCACGCCCGTGCCGATGCCATAATCGCCCGCGCGGCGCGCGAGGTGCGCGGCATAGGCGCTGGCGACCAGTGCTTTGGTCGGCGTGCAGCCGGTGTTGACGCAGGTGCCGCCGATCCGGTCGCGCTCGATCAGCGCGACCTTTTGCCCCGCCGCGACCAGCCGGCCGGCGAGTGACGGGCCGGCTTGCCCCGCACCGACGATGATCGCATCGAACGAGCGCGTCATGCCGCAGCGACGATCAGGAACGCGCCGCCGATGGCAACGACGTCTTCGAGCAGCGCGGCGGGCCGGTCATTGCCGAACGCGGCGGCGAGACGCGCGCGTGCCGCCGCCCCCCCGATCGTGCCGATCACCGCGCCGAGCACGCCGGCCACCGCGCCCAGCGCCAGCGCGCCACCTGCTGCGCCCAGCGCCGCGCCGCTCAGCCCGCCGGACAGGATGCGTGCGATGAACTGTGGCGGCACCTTGCGGCTTGGCGTTGCGGGCAATTGATCCGTGACGAGTTCGGCAAGCGCCAGCACCGTGAGGATCCACGGCGTGAAGCGGAAGCCGACAAAGGCCAGCCACGTGCCGTCGAGTGAAATCCAGCCGAGCTGCGCGGCCCAGGCCACGGCGGCGGGGGCGGTCATGGTGCGCAGGCCTGCGACGACGCCGATGAGCAGGGCAAGCAGCAGGATCATGGGCGTCGTTCCTTAGCGGTCACGCGAGCGCGGGGTGGGGCGGAAGGGACTCGCCGAAAACGCGGTGAGTCTGCTTAACATGATCTGAGCACCTTGCGTCAGGAGCGGAGGATGGCGGCCCCCGAAAAACTAGCTGGCGGGATGAGTGGTGTTTTGCAAAGACCCGTCGCCGCTGCCCATGCCGCCGCCACCGCCCATGCCGCCGCCACCGCCCATGCCGCCACCGCCGCCGCCTTGCCCGCCGCCCTGGCCGCCATCCTTCCCCTTGTCGCGCCCGCCAGCGCCGCCGGCCGGGCGCGTCGGGCCCTGCATCGGGATCACGACATCGGCGGGGATCGGATCAAGCCCCAGCGCCTCGCGCACAAACGCGCGCAACGCGACGACCAGATCGTGGGTATGGACGGGATGGCCGGCGACCAGCTCCAGCACGGCGCGCTGCGCCAGCCGGACATGCTCCTCGGTGCCGAGCAGGATCACATCGGACAATGCCGCCTCCACCGCGTCACGGATCCGCCGCGTGCGATCCGATCCCGCGGCGCTGAAATCAATCGCTGGCGTCTCGCTTTCAGGCTGCTGACGCGTATCGCGCAAATGACGTGGATCGACCGTGAGATTGCCGGTGAACGAGCCGCCCAGGGTCTTGTACGCGGCGATCAGCGTGCGCAGCCGCTCGTTGATCTGGCGGTTCATGCGCTCGCGGCGCTGCTGGATGGTCATCATCATCAGCAGCCGCGTGCCCACGCCGATCAGCGTGAACAGCGCAAGGCCGAGAACCGTGGCGAGCACGCTTTGCCAGGAGCTGAAATCGAGACCGCGCATCACGCCGCCAACTCCTCCAGCAGCGCCTGGACGCGCTCGACGCGCCCGGTCTCGTCGGTCTGCTCAGCCAGCAGCAGCCGCCCGTTCTTTTCGGTCAGCCCTGCCGCCTTGCTGTCGGCAGAGAAATCGCGCCGCGGGGTGAGCGCGATCGCCGCCGCGCCGGCATCGATGCGCTGCACCTTGGCGCCGCGCGCGGCGAGGCGCAGCCGCGCGCGGGCGAGCAGCGCCTCTGCATCGGCGGGGGGCGGGCCGAAGCGATCGACCAGTTCCGCTTCGAACGATTCGAGCTCGATCTCATCGGCAATGCGCGCCAGCCGCACGTATAGCGACAAGCGGATATCGGGTTCCGGAATCCAGCTGTCGGGCAATGCGCCGGCTGTTCCAAGGTTCAGCTCCGGGGTCCAGCGCTCGACATCCTCGCCGCGCGCGTGGCGCAGCGCCGCACCGAGCAGATGCTGGTACAGATCGATGCCGATCAGCTTGGTGTGCCCCGCCTGCGTTTCGCCAAGCAGATCGCCCGCGCCGCGCATGTCGAGATCCTGCGCGCTGATGTCAAATCCGGCACCGAGCCGATCGAACGTCGCCAGTGTGCGCAGGCGTTTCAGCGTGCGTTCGCCGATGCCGTCGGCCTCCTGAGTCAGCAGCATGACCTGCCCGCGCCGATTGCCGCGCCCGACGCGGCCGCGCAATTGGTGCAGCTGCGCCAGCCCGAAGCGATCGGCGCGCCACACGATCATCGTGTTGGCGCGCGGCACATCGAGCCCCGCCTCGATGATGTTGGTGGCCAGCAGGATATCGCCGCGCCCCTCGGCAAAGCTGACCATGACATCGTCGATGTCGGTCGCGGGCATCTTGCCATGCGCCTCGACCAGCGAGAGATCGGGCACGAGGCGGCGCAACTTGTCGCCGATCGTCGCCATGTCCTCGATCCGCGGCACGACCACGAAGCTTTGCCCGCCGCGCCCCTTTTCGCGCTGCAAGGCAGTGCGGATGCGTATGTCGTCATAATGATCGACGCTGGTGCGAATGGGCTGGCGGCGCGCCGGGGGCGTGGCGATGATCGAGATCTGTTGCAGCCCGACCAAGGCCATTTGCAGCGTGCGCGGGATCGGCGTGGCGCTGAGCGTCAGCAGATGGACCTCGCCCGAGCCACGCAGCCGCGCCTTGTCGGCGGCGCCGAAACGCTGTTCCTCATCGATCACCACGAGCCCGAGCCTGGCATAGCTCACGCCCTTGGCCATCACCGCGCCCGTGCCGATGACGATCTGGATCGAGCCGTCCGCGAGCCCGGCCTTGGTCGCCTTTTTCTCGGCCGCGCTGGACAAGCGCGACAGCCCGGCGACGGTGATGCCCGATTTCTTGAAGCGGCGGCGGAAGCTTTCGAGATGCTGGCGCACCAGCACGGTGGTGGGCGCGGCGATCACCACCTGGTATCCGGCGAGCGCGGCAAAGGCAGCGGCACGCAGCGCGACCTCGGTCTTGCCATAGCCGACATCACCAACGATCAGCCGGTCCATCGGTTTGCCGCTCGCCAGATCATCCCGCACCGCGCCGATCGCCCGCGCCTGATCCGCCGTTTCATTGAACGGGAAGCCGTTGGCGAACTTTTCGTAAGCGGCAGGATCGGGCGAGAGAACGGGCGCCTCCAGCACGGCGCGCGCCGCGGCGAGCGCCGCCAGGCCCCGTGCGCTTTCCGCAATCGAGGCATCGATATCGCCGCGGCGTTTGAGCCAGGAGGAGCCGTCGAGCTTGTCGAGCGTCACGGCATCGGGATCGGCGCCATAGCGCCACAGGCGATCGGCATCGTCGATCGCCACCAGGCGGCGCGCGCCACCGGCATATTGCAGCGCAATCATCTCGCCGGTGTCGTTATCCGCCAGCGGCGCGGGCTCCAGCCCCGATACCAGCGCCACGCCATGATCTTCGTGGATCACGACGTCGCCGAGGCGGATCTCGGTGCCAGCCGACCACGGGTTGCCGACGCTGGCGGGCGTGTCGCCCAGCATGGCGCGGCTGCCGAGCAGATCGGCGGCGGCGATCACGATGTATGCGTCATCGACGAAGCCGGCATCGACCGGCATGTCGATCGTGGCGGCGCTGCCCGGGGTGAGCGCGGTGATGCCGGCCCAATCGCTCAGCTCGGTGAGCTCCAGTCCGAGCCGCTTGGCGACCTTGCCGCGCAGGAAGCGGATGTCGCGCTGGCTGCCGGCGAGCAGCAGCGCGCGGGTGTCGAGCAATGGTTTGGTGAAGCGCACGAAGGCGGCAAGCGGGCTGCGCTGCTCGGCGAAATGCGGGATGGCGACGACCTCGTCGTCGAACTGGATCGTGCGCCATTTCTTGAGCGCGGCCTTCCAGGCCTTGTCGTCAATCGCATCGATCGCTGCACCGCCGCCGCCGACGGCGTCATCGGCCAGCTGGATGAAGCGTTGGCGGCGTTTGTCAGCCTGATCGGACAAAGCAAGAAGCGCGGGGCTGAGATGGGCGAGGAATGGCGTCGCTTCAGCCAGCGGCGGTTCGGCGGCGCGGCCGATCTCCAGGATGTCCAGCTCGGCGACGGTACGCTGGGTGACCGGATCATAGGAGCGGATCGCGGTGATCTGGCCATCGGCAACATCGATGCGCGCGGGCAGCCCGGCATCGGCCGGGAAGATATCGATCACTTCGCCGCGCACCGCCATCTCGCCGGGTTCGTCGACGCGGTCATCAGCGAAATAGCCGAGCGCCTCCAGCGTGGTGGCGAACGTATCGGTATCGATCGGCTGGCCGATGGTGAGCGCAGGCGGCGCGGTGTCGAGCGCCTTGGGATGCGGATAGCGCCGCGCCGCGGCTTCGCCGCTCAGGATGCAGACCAGCCGCGGGCGATCCGGCTGCTGCTGCGCCAGGCGCAGCGCGCGCAGCGCGGCCACGCGGCGGCCGGCATTGGCGGGGGAAGCGGGGGTGACATCCCCCGGCAACGTATCGCTGGAGGGGATGAAGAACACGCTGTGCAACGGCAGGATCGCGGCCAGCGCGCCGGCCAAGGCATCCGCCTGTTGCTCATCGTCGGCGAGAAAGACCAGATCGTCAGTTGCCAGCGTCTGCGCGATGCGCGTGGCAAGGTAAGCGAGGTTCATGCGGCGGCGTCTTTCACGGAAGGGGCGGCGGCGGGCCAATCGCCGGTGGCGAGCGGCGGAAGCGCAGCAAAGGCGGGGGCGGGAAGCTGCAGCACGATCCGATCATGGCCGATGCTGATCGCGTCATGCGGCACGGCGCGCAGCTCTTCGGCCACGCCGCCGACGCCGCCGCTGGCGACGACGACGTAGCTGAGCGTGCCGGTGCGGCATTCGATCAGCGCCTCGACGGCTTTGCCGATCGTGTTGCCGCTCGCGTCTTCTACGGCCATGCCGGGGATGCCGCCGGCAGTGAACAGATTGGGCGCGGCGCAGCGGCGGCTGGCTTCCTGCGCCGATTTGGCCCCGTCCTCATAGGCGCGCTGCCGCCCCAGCCAGCGCCAGATGCCGACGAGGTTGACCACGGTCAGGAAGATATTGGTGGCGAGCAAATTGGTCTGGCCGGAGGACAGGCCGACGATCGACCAGCACACCGAGCCAATGGTGAACACGACAAAGCCCCAGCCGGTGACGCGCGCGCCTAGGTTGGCGGCGGTCATCATCGCGGCGATCATCGTCGCGATCGGCGCGACCCATCCGGCAATCTCGTCCAGCGTCTGTCCTCCCGCAGCCGGCGCCGATGCGACGTTCGGCGTTTCCCGGCTGCGCTAACGCGCCAACGCGGCAAGTGGCTGATGGGGATAAAAATATATTTGGCAGAAATGTATTTGGCAGTCGGGCGCATCGTTCAAAGCCCCTCCCCAGCAGGAGAGGGGCTCGTTCTGGCGCTACGCCAGCGCCATCAAGCTGGCATTGCCGCCCGCCGCGGTGGTGTTGATCGATACCGACACTTCCTCCAGCAGCCAATCGAGCACATAACCCTGCGGCCCTTCCGCCTGCAGCGAGACGATCGCGCCCGGGCGCGCCGCCAGTATGCGCGCCGCGGCAGCGATGTCCGCGGCATCGCCCTCGATCAGCGCGGCGGCGAGATCGGGCGCATCCGCCAGGCTGTGATGCGACCAGTCGATGCGCGAGCCGACGATTGCCGGCAGATCGATCGGCGCGGTGGCCACCGGACCACCGATCACCACCGCATGGTTGCCGGTCGCCAGGACGGCGCCGATCTGTCGCCGCAGCCCTTCCTCGCTCTGCGCCAGCACCGCGACGCGACCGCGCGGATGATAGCCGTAGAGATTGCGTTCGCCGACCGGCCCGGGCAGCTCTGCTTCCTGCCCGAGCCGCGAGCGCCGCGCGAGGGCGCTGACCGTAGCGGCGGTCCGGGCGTCGCCGCGCTGCCCGATCAGCCAGGCGGCAAACGCGATCAGCGCGGGATCGCCGGTGCCGGTGGCCGCGCCGCCATCCCAGCTGGAGGCCGCGACGAGTTTCGAGAGATAGAGCGGTCCGCCGGCCTTGGGGCCAGTGCCCGACAGGCCACGCCCGCCGAACGGCTGCACGCCGACGACTGCGCCGATGATGTTGCGATTGACGTACAGATTGCCCGCCGCGACCTTTTTCGTCACGCGCTCGACCGTGGCATCGAGCCGGGTGTGCAGGCCAAAGGTCAGGCCGTAGCCGGTGGCGTTGATCGCCTCGATCAGCGCATCCAGTTCGCCGCTCCTGAAGCGCACGACATGCAGCACCGGGCCGAACACTTCGCGCCGGAGCGCGTCGATGCGATCGAGCTCGATGATGGTCGGCGCGACGAAGGTGCCGCGGGCGGTTTCGCGGCCCAGCGGGGTCTGCGTCACGGCGTGCCCGGCCGCGCGCATCGCGGCGATATGCGCCTCGATGCCGTCGCGCGCCTCTGCCGTGATGACCGGGCCGATATCGACGCGCAACTTGTCGGTCACGCCGACCGAGAGCTCGGCCACCGCGCCCTTGAGCATCGCCAGCGTGCGATCGGCGATATCGTCCTGCAGGCAGAGCAGCCGCAGCGCCGAGCACCGCTGGCCCGCGCTATCGAAGGCGGAGGCGATGACATCGGCGACGACCTGCTCGGCGAGCGCCGAAGAATCGACGATCATGGCATTCTGCCCGCCGGTTTCGGCGATCAACGGGATCGGCGTGCCCTCCGCAGACAGCCGCCCGGCGAGCTGGCGCTGGATCAGCCGCGCGACCTCGGTGGAGCCGGTGAACATCACGCCGGCGGTGGCATCGGCACCGACCAACGTGGCACCGACCTCCCCTGCGCCGGGCACGAGCTGGAGCACGTCGCGCGGTACGCCGGCTTCGTGGAGCAGGCGCACTGCCTCGGCGGCGATCAGCGGGGTTTCCTCGGCCGGCTTGGCCAGCACCGGATTGCCCGCGACCAGGGCGGCGGCAACCTGGCCGGTGAAGATGGCGAGCGGGAAGTTCCATGGGCTGATGCACACGATCGGGCCGAGCGGCACGCCGCGGCCGAGCGTCTGGCGCGCCTGGGCGGCATAATAGCGCAGGAAATCGACCGCTTCGCGGACCTCGGCGATGGCGTTCGCGGCGGACTTGCCCGCCTCGCGGATGATCAGGCCGAGCAATACCGGCATGCGCTGTTCGAGCAAATCGGCGGCCCGCTCCAGGCAGGCGGCGCGGATGGCGACGGGCACGGCCGCCCAATCCTCTGCGGCGGACACGGCCACGTCGACGGCGGCGCGCGCGGCGTCCTTGGTGGCGTCGGCGACATGGCCGACGACATCGCGATGATCCGCCGGGTTTAGCACCGGGCGCGAGTCGCCGACGCCCGCCGTCCAATCGCGCCGGGCACTGTCGGCGAGCGCCTCGCCGAGCATGGTGAGCGTGGCCTCGTCGTTGAGATCCAGCCCGGCGGAATTGCGCCGCGCGCCATAGATGGCGGCAGGCTGCGCGATCTGCTCGTGCGGCTGGCCGAGGATGCGCATCGCGGCGACACGTTCGACCGGATCGGCGATCAGCTCGGCGATCGGCACGTCGGGATCGCCGATCTGGTTGACGAACGACGAGTTGGCACCGTTTTCGAGCAGGCGGCGGACAAGATAGGCAAGCAACGTCTCGTGCGTGCCGACCGGCGCATAAACGCGGCACGGGCGGTTGAGTTTGTCCGCGCCGACGACCTGATCGTAAAGCGGCTCGCCCATGCCGTGGAGGCACTGGAATTCATAATCGCCGATCGCGAAATCGGGGCCGGCGAGCGTGTGGATCGTCGCGAGCGTCTGGGCATTATGCGTGGCGAATTGCGGGAAGACGGCATCCTTGGCCGCCAGCAGCTTCCGCGCGCAGGCGATATAGGCGACGTCGGTGTAGATCTTGCGCGTGTAGACCGGATAATCGGCCAGGCCATCGACCTGCGCGCGCTTGATCTCGGCATCCCAATAGGCGCCCTTGACCAGCCGGACCATGATCCGCCGCTGGTTCGCCCGCGCCAGCGCGATGATCCAATCGATCACCATCGGGCAGCGCTTGCCGTAAGCCTGCACGACGAAGCCCAGCCCCGCCCATCCGGCGAGCGCCGGATCTTCCGCCAGCGACTGCAGGATATCGAGCGACAGTTCGAGCCGATCGGCTTCCTCGGCGTCGATATTGAAGCCGATATCATAGCCGCGTGCGAGGATCGCCAGATCGCGCACGCGGGGCAGCAATTCCGCCATCACGCGCGTCTGTTGCGACCGGGCATAGCGCGGATGCAGCGCGGAGAGTTTGATCGAGATGCCGGGGCCGGCAAAGATGCCGCGCCCGGCCGAGGCCTGACCGATGGCGTGGATCGCGCGTTCGTAATCGCCAAGATAGCGCGCCGCGTCGGCCGCGGTGGTCGCCGCTTCGCCGAGCATGTCATAGGAAAAGGCATAGCCGCGCGCTTCGCGGTCACGCGCGCGCTTGAGCGCCTCGTCTATCGTCTGCCCGGTGACGAACTGTTCGCCCATCATGCGCATCGCGATATCCACGCCGCGGCGGATCACCGGTTCGCCGACGCGCGCGACCAGGCGGGTAAGCGCGTGGCCGAGCCCGCGATCGTCGGCGCTATTGGTCAGCTTGCCCGTCACGACCAGCCCCCAGGTCGCTGCGTTGACGAACAGCGAGCGGCCGTCGCCGAGATGCGATGCCCAATCGCCACCGGCGATCTTGTCGCGGATCAGCGCGTCGCGCGTCGCCGTATCCGGGATGCGGAGCAACGCTTCGGCGAGGCACATCAGCGCGACGCCTTCCTGACTGGACAGCGCATATTCCTGCACCAGCGCCTGCACCCCGCCGCGCTGCGGCGCCGCGCGGAGTAGTTCGATCAGATGACGCGCGGTGTTTGCCGCCTGCGCGCGCAATTCCGGGGAGATCGACGCCGCGGTGACCAATTTTGGCACACATTCGGTTTCCGGCACGCGAGCGGCAGCCGTAATGGCGCGGCGCAGCGGATCGGGCAGGCGCAGCGGCGGGGCGAAATCGGCGAAGGGCAGAGGGGGCATGATCAACCTTGGACAACGTCAGTGACTGTCCAACGTATAAGGCGGGTCGGGCCGGCAATCCGCCCAAATCAGCTTGACCTGCAGGACATTTCGACTTCAATTGACGGTCATGACAGCCAAAGTGACTGATCAGGGCGGCGATATAGATCGGTTCGACCGCGCCATCCTTCAGGCGCTGATCGACGACGGCCGGATAACGGTAACCGATCTGGCGGCGCACGTAGGCCTGTCCAAGACGCCCACGCAGGTGCGGCTGCGGCGGCTGATCGAGGACGGGTATATCCGCGGTTTCCGCGCGATCATCGATCCTGCCAAACTGGGTATGGACCACGTTGCCTTCACCGAGGTCAAACTGTCCGACACGCGCGAGGCGGCGCTGGACGACTTCAACGCTGCGGTACGGCGCATTCCCGAAGTCGAGGAATGCCATATGATCGCCAGCAGTTTCGATTATTTGCTCAAGGTGCGCACCTCGGACATCCGGCGCTATCGGATTGTGCTGGGTGAAAAGATCTCCAGCCTGCCGCACGTGGCGAGTACTTCGACCTTTGTGGCGATGGAGACCGTGCGCGACGTTTATAGCTGACCGCGCGAACGTTGATCGTGACGCGCGTTCACCATGGTTACTCCTTGTTTAGCAATCGCGAAACCGATAGGTGCAGTGCACAATTTTCGAGGGTGTTTTGATGATCAGGCGTTTGCGAAAAGCCGTATTTCCCGTGGGCGGCCTGGGCACCCGGTTTCTGCCCGCCACCAAGGCGATGCCGAAGGAAATGCTTCCCGTGGTCGATCGCCCGCTGATCCAGTGTGCGGTGGACGAAGCGATCGAGGCGGGCATCGAGCAGATGATCTTCGTTACCGGGCGCGGCAAATCCGCCATCGAGGACCATTTCGACATTGCCTATGAGCTCGAAGCAACGATGACCAATCGCGGCAAGTCGCTCGACGTGCTGGACAGCACGCGATTGAAGCCCGGTGCCGTTGCCTATGTGCGGCAGCAGGAGCCGATGGGGCTGGGCCACGCCGTGTGGTGCGCGCGGGACATTATCGGTGACGAGCCGTTCGCCGTGTTGCTGGCCGACGATTTCATGATGGGCAAGCCAGGCTGCCTCAAGCAGATGGTCGATGCCTATAACCAGACCGGCGGCAACATGATCTGCGCGATGGAGGTCGCCGACGATGCCACCGACAAATACGGCATCATCACGCCGGGCGCGCGCAACGGCGCGCTGACCGAGGTGAAAGGGCTGGTCGAGAAGCCCAAACAGGGCACGTCGCCCTCCAATCTGGCGGTGATCGGCCGGTACATCCTGCAGCCCGAAGTGATGCGCGTGCTGGAAACGCAAGGGAAAGGGGCGGGTGGCGAGATCCAGCTGACCGACGCGATGGCGCGGATGATCGGCGATCAGCCGTTCCACGGCCTGACCTTTGACGGTACACGCTATGATTGCGGTGACAAGGCGGGCTATGTGCAGGCCAATCTGGCGGTCGCGCTGGGCCGTGACGATATCGGCGAATCGGTGCGCGCCTTCGCCGTCGATCTGCTGCGCTGAAGCCGCTTTCTCTAGGATAATCTTCTATGCGAATCACAATGATCGGTTCGGGCTATGTCGGCCTCGTTTCTGGCGCCTGTTTCTCTGATTTCGGGCATGACGTAATCTGCGTCGACAAGGACGCGAGCAAGATCGCTGCGCTCGAAGCGGGCAAGATGCCGATCTTCGAGCCGGGGCTCGATAAGCTGGTGGAAACCAACGTCGCCGCTGGCCGGCTAACCTTTACCACCGATCTTAAGAGCGCGGTGGCTGGCGCGGATGCGGTGTTTATTGCGGTGGGCACCCCATCACGTCGAGGGGACGGCCATGCGGATCTTAGTTACGTGTTCGCCGCCAGCAAGGAGATCGCGGAGGCGGTGACCGGGCCGATCGTGATCGTGACCAAATCGACCGTGCCGGTGGGCACGGGCGACAAGGTCGAAGAGATCATGGCCGAGGCCAATACGGGCCATGAGATTGCGGTCGTGTCCAACCCTGAATTCCTGCGCGAAGGCGCTGCGATCGGCGATTTCAAACGCCCCGACCGCATTGTCATCGGCACCGAGGACGAGCGCGCGATGCAGGTGATGCGGGACGTGTATCGGCCGCTCCATCTCAATCACAGCCCGATCCTGTTCACCGGCCGGCGCACCTCCGAACTGATCAAATATGCGGCGAACGCGTTTCTCGCGACCAAGATCACCTTCATCAACGAAATCGCCGATCTATGCGAAGCGGTCGGCGCCAACGTGCAGGATGTCAGCCGCGGCATTGGGCTCGACAATCGCATTGGCTCCAAATTCCTCCATGCCGGCCCGGGCTATGGCGGTTCGTGTTTCCCCAAGGACACGCTGGCCCTGCTCAAGACCTCGGAAGATTACGATACGCCGGTGCACATCGTCGAGGCGGTGGTGCGGGTGAACGACAATCGCAAGCGCGCGATGGGCCGCAAGGTGATCAAGGCGCTCGGCGGCATCGGCAGCGACGGCGTCAAGGGCAAGACGGTCGCCATGCTCGGCCTGACGTTCAAGCCCAATACCGACGACATGCGCGATGCGCCGAGCCTGTCGATCGTGCAGAGCCTGATCGATGCCGGCGTCAAGGTGCAGGCGCATGACCCCGAGGGCATGGAGCCGGCCAAGGCGATGATGCCCGATATCACCTATTGCGGCGATGCCTATGAAGCGGTGGCGGGCGCCGATGCCGTCGTTATCGTCACCGAATGGGACGTGTATCGCGCGCTGGATCTCAAGCGCGTGGCGGCGGCAATGAACGCGCCGGTGATGGTCGATCTGCGCAACATCTATCCGCCGTCGGATGTCGAGCGGGCCGGATTCGCGTACAGCTCGATCGGGCGCTAAACGTCCTCGATCGGTGCCGGGCGGTGGTTACGTCACCGCCGCCCGCGCGCGGAATGCGGGCGTGTCCCAGCTGCCGCTGTCGAGCACGTCGCGTAATATCTCCACGGCGCGCCAGACGTCTTCGTACCCAATGTACAATGGCGTGAAGCCGAAGCGCAGGACGTCGGGTGCGCGGAAATCGCCGATCACGCCGCGCGCGATCAGCGCCTGCATGACCGGATACCCGTCGGCGTGCGCAAAGGAGACGTGGCTGCCGCGTGCATCCGCTGCCGCAGGGGACGCCAGTGTGAGGCCCAACCCCGCGCAGCGTTGTTCGACGAGTTCGATGAATAACGAGCATAGTGCGCGCGATTTCTGGAAGAGCGCGGCGCGATCCGCCTCGAGCCAGAGATCGACGCCGACCTCCAGCGCCGCCATGCCGAGGATTGGCGGTGTGCCGCAGAGGAATCGGTTCACCCCGGCACCGGCGGCATAATCATCGCCGAAGTCGAACGGCGCGGCATGCCCCATCCAGCCGGTGAGCGGCGAACGCAACGTCGCCTGATGGCGCGCGGCAACATAAAGGAAGGCGGGCGCACCGGGGCCGCCGTTGAGATATTTGTAGCCGCAGCCGATGGCCAGATCGGCGTTCGCGGCCGTCAGATCGAGCTCGACCGCGCCGACGCTGTGACTGAGATCCCATAGCGCCAGCGCGCCGTGATCGTGCGCCGCCCTGGTGATCGCCGCCATATCGAACAGCGCACCGCTTTTATAATGGACGTGGGTGAGCAGCACGACGGCGGTGTCGGGATCGATCGCGGCCACGATGTCGGCGCGCGGCACCGTGCGCACGTCGACCCTTGGCAGCAGCGCCGCCACGCCTTGCGCGATATACAGATCGGTGGGGAAATTGCCCGGCTCGGTGAGGATGACATGACGGCCGGGGCGCGCGCCGATTGCTGCGACCAGCAGCTTGAAGAGATTGACCGAGGTGGAATCCGCCACCAGCACTTCCTGCGGCGCCGCGCCGATGACCCGCGCGATCTTGGCGCCGATGCGCTGTGGTGCGCCGATCCAGTCGGCGCTGTTCCAGCTGCCGACCAGGCCCTCGCCCCATTCGCGCGCCACCGTGTCGGCGACGCGCGCGGGCGTGTCGCGCGGCAAGGCGCCGAGCGAATTGCCGTCGAGATAGATCTGCCCCTCGGGCAGGAGAAAGCGCTGGCGGAATGCCGCGAGCGGGTCGGCGGCATCCATCTGCCGCACGGTATCGAGATCGGTCATCGCCGATCAGTGCCACCGATCGGGGGTGTGCGACAATCCCGCCGGACAAGTTGCAACGCTTGCTTGCGCCTCTTGGCGGTGGGATAGGGGCGGCAACAAAAATCGGAGAGTGAAATGCGCGTCATCGACCATCTGATCGCGGGGTATGCCGGCGGCGGCGGCGGCCGCACCGGCGACGTGTTCGACCCCAATACCGGCCAGATCCAGGCGACGGTGCAGCTCGGCGATCAGGCATTGCTTGACCAGGCGGTGGCCGCGGCGCTCAAGGCCCAGCCGGGCTGGGCAGCGACCAACCCGCAGCGCCGCGCGCGCGTGATGTTCAACTTCAAGGCGCTGGTCGAGCAGAACATGGACGAGCTGGCGCATCTGCTAAGCTCCGAACACGGCAAGGTGATCGCGGATTCGAAGGGCGATATTCAGCGCGGGCTGGAAGTCATCGAATTCTGCTGCGGCATCCCGCACGTGCTGAAGGGCGAATATACCCAAGGCGCCGGCCCCGGCATCGACGTCTATTCGATGCGTCAGCCGCTCGGCATCGGGGCTGGCATCACGCCGTTCAATTTCCCGGGCATGATCCCGTTGTGGATGTCGGGCGTGGCGATCGCCACGGGCAATGCCTTCATCCTCAAGCCGTCGGAACGTGATCCATCGGTGCCGGTGCGGCTGGGCGAGCTGTTTCTCGAGGCCGGGTTGCCGGAGGGCATCCTGCAGGTCGTGCATGGCGACAAGGAAATGGTCGATGCCATCCTCGATCATCCGGCGATCTCCGCCGTGAGCTTTGTCGGCTCGTCCGATATCGCGCATTACGTGTATCGGCGCGGCGTGGCTGCGGGCAAGCGCGTGCAGGCGATGGGCGGGGCCAAGAATCACGGCATCGTCATGCCCGATGCCGATCTCGATCAGGTCGTTGCCGATCTGTCGGGCGCGGCATTCGGCTCGGCCGGCGAGCGCTGCATGGCGCTCCCGGTGGTCGTGCCGGTCGGCGAGAAGACGGCCATCGCGCTGCGCGAGAAACTGATTCCGGCGATCGCCGCGCTGCGTGTGGGTATTTCGACCGACAGCGAGGCGCATTACGGGCCGGTAGTGAATGCGGCGCACAAGCAGCGGGTGGAGAACTGGATCCAGACTGGCATCGACGAAGGCGCGGAACTGGTGGTCGATGGCCGCGGGTTCGAATTGCAGGGTCATGAGCAGGGCTTCTTCATCGGCCCGAGCCTCTTCGATCACGTTACGCCCGACATGCAGGCCTATAAGGAAGAGATTTTCGGGCCCGTGCTGCAGATCGTCCGCGCCGCCGATTTCGAGGAAGCGGTGCGGCTGCCGAGCGACCATCAATATGGCAACGGCGTCGCCATCTTCACGCGCAACGGCCATGCCGCGCGCGAATTCGCGGCGCGGGTGAATGTCGGCATGGTGGGCATCAACGTGCCGATCCCGGTGCCGGTGGCCTATCACACCTTCGGCGGGTGGAAGCGATCGGCCTTTGGCGACACCAATCAGCATGGCATGGAGGGGGTGAAGTTCTGGACCAAGGTCAAGACGATCACGCAGCGCTGGCCGGATGGCGGCGTCGGCGACGGCGCCAATGCCTTCGTCATCCCGACGATGGGCTGACGTGGTGATGCGCGGAGCCATCGGTCTCGGCCTGCTCATCGCGCTTGCCGCCTGTTCCGGGCCGAGCGCGCCCGAGGCGGGCAACGAGGCGGGCAACGAGGCGGGCAACGAGGCGGTCGGGGAGCCTGCGCCAGCGGACGATGTCACCGTGGTCTCGGAGGAGAATGCGGTTGAAGTGACGCAGCCCCCCGAGGCCGCGCCGACGCCTGCACCGTCGGTAGCCGCCAAGGACAAGCCGCGCACGTTTCCGGCGGCGTTTCGCGGGCGCTGGGGCATGAATGCCGCCGATTGCGACCCGGCGCGCGACGATAATAAGGGGCTGATCACGATCACCGCCGACGCGATCCGCTTCTATGAATCGCGGGGCACTATCGCCGCGCTCACCGTATCGTCGCCGACGCGGATCGCCGCCGATCTGTCGTTCAGCGGCGAGGGGCAAAATTGGCAGAGCCGGACAGTATTCGATCTTAGCGCAGGGGGCCGCCGGCTTTCGCGCAGCGAGGAAGAACCGGCCGGATCATACGTCTATGCAAAGTGCGGCTGAGATGATCTGGAGCGTTGCCGGTGCCGAAGCGTTACGCCGTCGTAACGCTGCGAAAGGATGAGAATGCGCTTTGTGAATTTGATGTGCCTGGTGCCGGTGCTCGCGATCGCCGCCTGCGCCGACACGGCACCGGAGGTGAATGACGCGCAGGCCGAAGTGGCCGTCGATCAGGCGCAGCAGGCGGCCGATGGCAATGTGCTGCGCGGCCTGCCGGTGAGCGACGACAGCGTCGTGGTGAAGCCCGGCCAGTTGCCGCCGATGTTCGAAGGGCGGTGGGGGCTGACCCCGGCCGATTGCGATGTCGCGCGCAGCGACACCAAGGGGCTGCTGGTGATCCGCGGCAGCAACCTTACCTTTTACACCGCCAGCGCCGATGCCAAGGTGATCGCCGGGCCATCGCGCTACCAGGTCGTGGCCGACCTGACCTTTACCGGCAAGGATGCGCCCGCGCCGCGCCGCGACCAGCTCGCGCTGACCGCGGCCAACACTGTGCTGCAGCGCACCGAACCCGGCGGCCAAAGCTATCGCTACGAGCGCTGCTGACCTCCAGACGAGATGACCATGACCAATCAGTTCGACCTTACCGACGACCAGCGCGAGATCCAGGATCTGGCGCGCCGCTTCACGGCCGATCGCATCACCCCGCATGCCGCGGAATGGGACGAGAAGCATATTTTCCCCAAAGACACGATCAAGGCGGCAGCCGAGCTGGGCTTCGCCTCGATCTACGTCTCCGAGGAGAGCGGCGGCATCGCGCTGGGGCGGCTCGAGGCGGCGTTGATCATGGAGGCGATGGCTTATGGCTGCCCCGCCACCTCGGCGTTCATCAGCATCCATAATATGGCCGCCTGGATGATCGATCGCTTCGGCGCGACCACGGTGAAAGGCAAATATCTGCCCGATCTGGTGACGATGGAGCGCATGGCGAGCTATTGCCTGACCGAACCGTCGTCGGGCTCGGATGCGGCGGCGCTCAAGACCAAGGGGGTGCGCGGCACCGATGCGGGGGGCGATCATTATATCGTCAGCGGCAGCAAGCAGTTCATCTCCGGCGCGGGCGAGAATGAAGTCTATGTCACGATGGTGCGCACCGGCGAGGAGGGGCCGAAGGGCATTTCCTGCCTGGTGATCGAAAAGGACATGCCGGGGGTCAGCTTCGGCGCCAACGAGCGCAAGCTCGGCTGGCATGCGCAGCCGACGCGGCAGGTGATCTTCGAGGATGTGCGCGTGCCGGCGGAGAATCTGGTCGGCGCGGAGGGCGAGGGGTTTCGCATCGCCATGATGGGGCTGGATGGCGGGCGGCTGAACATCGGCGCCTGTTCGCTGGGCGGCGCGCAACGCTGCCTTGACGAATCGATCCAATATACCAAGGATCGCAAGCAGTTCGGCACCGCGATTGCCGATTTTCAGAACACGCAGTTCATGCTGGCGGACATGGCGACGGAATTGGAGGCGGCGCGGGCGCTGCTCTATGTCGCCGCGGCCAAGGTGACGGACAATGCACCGGACAAGACGCGCTTTGCCGCAATGGCCAAGCGATTGGCGACCGACACGGGATCCTCCGTGGTCGATCGCGCGCTGCAGCTGCATGGCGGCTATGGCTATCTGCAGGATTATCCGATCGAACGCTTCTGGCGCGACCTGCGCGTGCATTCGATCCTGGAGGGGACCAATCAGATCATGCGCATGATCGTCGGGCGCGAGTTGACGCGGCAATGAGCGATGTCCTCACCTCCATCGATGGCGCGCTGGGCCGTGTCCGGCTCAATCGGCCCAAGGCGATCCATGCGCTGAATACGGCGATGTGCGGGACGATGCTGGCGGCGCTGGACGGCTGGGCGACCGATCCGGCGATTGCTGCGATCATGGTCGATCATGCCGAGGGCCGCGGCTTTTGCGCCGGGGGCGATATTCGCATGCTGGCGGACTCCGGCGCCAAGGACGGGGCGGAAGCGCGCGCGTTTTTCCATGTCGAATATCGGCTCAACCACCGCCTGTTCACCTATGCCAAGCCGACCGTGGCGTTCATGGACGGGATCACGATGGGCGGCGGGGTCGGCATTTCGCTGCCGTGCGATTTCCGGGTGGCGACCGAGAATACCAAATTCGCCATGCCGGAAACGGGGATCGGGCTGTTCCCCGATGTCGGCGGGGGCTGGTATCTGTCGCGGCTGCCCGGGCGCACCGGGCAGTATCTGGCGCTGACCGGGCATCGGCTGGATGGCGCGGAGTGTCTGGCGCTGGGGCTGGCGACGCATTACCTGCGCAGCGAGCATCTGGAGGAGGCCAAGCGGCAGATTGCGGCGGCACCGCAGGATATCGCGGCTGTTCTCAACGACCTGGCGACGCCCGCGCCGGACGCGCCTATCCTGGCGCAGCGCGCGGCGATCGATCGGCTGTTTGCGGCGGAGGCGCTGGAGGACATTTTCGCCGCGCTGGCGGCTGATGAGGGCGCTTGGGCTGCCGAGCAGCTGGCCACGCTCCGGAGCAAATCGCCGCAGAGCATGAAAGTGTCGCTGCGGCTGCTGCACGAGGGGCGGCAGATGGCGACGTTCGAGGATGAGATGCGGCAGGAATATGCGCTTGGCGCGCATATCGTGCAGCGGCATGATTTCCTCGAAGGCGTACGCGCGGTGATCGTCGACAAGGATCATGCGCCGCGCTGGCAGTCCGCGGCGCCCGAGGACGTGAGCGATCATGTGATCGACCAGATCTTCGCGCCGTTGCCCGATGCCGAGGCCTGGACGCCGGCCTGAACTGACGCATTTGGAGAAGATCATGAACTACGAAACCATCCTCGTCGAACAGCGCGGGCCCGTCACGCTGATCACGCTTAATCGCTCGCAGGCGCTCAACGCGCTGAACGCGCAGGTGCTGGCCGATCTGCTCACGGCGCTGGCCGCCTTCGATGCGGATAACAGCCAGGGCTGCGCCGTGCTGACCGGCAGCGAGAAGGCTTTTGCCGCCGGCGCGGACATTAAGGAGATGCAGACGCAAGGGTTCGCCGAAATGTATGGCAGCAACCATTTCTCGGGCTACGAAATGCTGACCCGCACGCGCAAGCCGATCATCGCGGCGGTGGCGGGCTATGCGCTGGGCGGCGGTTGCGAGCTGGCGATGATGTGCGACTTCATCCTCGCCGCCGATACCGCCAAGTTCGGCCAGCCCGAGATCAAGCTCGCGGTGTCGCCCGGCATGGGCGGATCACAGCGGCTGACCCGCGCGATCGGCAAGGCGAAGGCGATGGAAATGTGCCTGACCGGGCGGCTGATGGACGCCGCCGAGGCGGAGCGCGCCGGGCTGGTATCGCGCATCGTGGCGGCGGCGGACCTGATCGAGGATGCCGTGAAGACCGCGACGACCATCGCCGGGATGGCGCCGCTGGCCGTGAAGGCGAACAAGGAAATGGTCGACGCCGCATTCGAGACCGGGCTCAGCATGGGCGTGCAGTTCGAACGGCGCCTGTTTCACGGTTTGTTTGGCACGGCGGACCAGAAGGAAGGCATGGCGGCGTTCGTCGAGAAGCGCCCGGGCGTGTGGACGGGGAAGTAGGTTCGTCACAGCCGTCACCCCAGCGACAGCTGGGTCTCGATGGGGTGGTCGCGGCACCTGCCCCACAAAGATCCCAGCTTTTGCTGGGATGACGGTATGGGCAGCAGATAAGAATTTGGGAGAGAGACATGGCACGCATCGCCTTTATCGGGCTGGGCAATATGGGCGGCGGGATGGCCGCCAATCTGGCGCAGAAGGGGCATGACGTCCGCGCCTTCGATCTGTCCGCCGAAGCGCTGGCGCGAGCGGAACAGGGCGGGTGCCTGCCGGCCGCGAGCGCAATCGACGCGCTCGAAGGCGCGGAGGCGGTGATCACCATGCTGCCGGCCGGCACGCAGGTGGAGAGCGTCTACAGCGACGCCGTGTTCGCCGCAGCGCCCCTGTCAGCGATCCTGATCGATTGCTCGACGATCGACGTCGCCACCGCCAAGCGTGTCGCGGAAGCGGCGCAGGCCAAGGGTTTTGCTGTGGTCGACGCACCCGTTTCGGGGGGCATCGCCGCCGCCAATGCCGGGACGCTGACCTTCATGGTCGGTGGCAGTGCCGACGCGTTCGACCGTGCGCGGCCGTTTCTCGCCGATATGGGCAAGGCGGTGATCCACGCGGGCACCAATGGCAGCGGGCAGGCGGCAAAGATCGTCAACAACATGCTGCTCGGGGTTACTATGGTAGGAACGTGCGAAGCGTTCCTGCTGGCGCAGAAATTGGGGCTGGATGCGCAGAAATTCTTCGATATTTCCAGTGTTTCGTCCGGGCAAAGCTGGTCGATGACGTCCTATGCGCCGCTTCCAGGTGTCGGCCCCGATACGCCTGCCGATCACGATTATCAGGGCGGTTTTGCTACCGCGCTGATGCTGAAGGATCTGCGCCTGGCGATGGAAGCGGCGCAGGGCGCCGGGGCCGAGACGCCAATGGGCGCGAGGGCCGCCGAATTGTACGAGCGCTTTGCCGCGGCGGGTCAAGGCAGAGTCGATTTTTCTGGCATCATCCGCCTGTTGGGGGGCAAATAAGCGATGCACGGTGGCGCGATGCCGACCGCTCGGCTAGGCGAGCATATGGGTGATCTGGACCGCTTAGTACCGTCGGGCATAATCGAGCAGTGGGTATTCCATCTGCGGCGTCAGCGTTCGCGCGCGGCGGACACGATCTGGTTGATCGATCACGGCTACACGCTGCACGATGGCCGGGACGGGGTACCGCTCGACGACGCCACCGCCCGTTGGCGCGCCGAGCAGGAAACGGTGATCGCCGAGGTCAATGCGCTGCTCGCGCTGTACGACAATATCAATCTTGGCCAGGCGGACGCCGAGCCGACGGTATAATGTCGTGACGGTAATGCCGGCTTGCCCGCCCCCACCAGCGCGTTAAACCTGATCAGCAGGGGAGATGATGCATGACGGTGATGCAGGCGACGAACGAGATTGGGCTGGACGTTGCCAAACCACCGACGCGCAAGCAGATCCAGCTGGTCATCACCGCCTCGTCGCTCGGTACCGTGTTCGAATGGTATGATTTCTTCATTTACGGCACGCTGGCGGCATCCGGGATCATCGGGCGCACTTTCTTCCCTGGCGGCTCCGAACTGTTGCAGACGCTATTCGCCTGGGCGGGCTTTGCCGTCGGCTTTGGCTTCCGCCCGCTGGGCGCGGTGCTGTTCGGCTTTCTTGGCGACAAATGGGGGCGCAAATACACGTTCCTGGTGACCATCACACTGATGGGCATTGCCACCGCGGGGATGGGGCTGGTGCCCTCCGCCGCGTCGATCGGCCTCGCCGCGCCGTTGATCCTGATCTTCCTGCGCATCCTGCAGGGCCTCGCCCTGGGAGGCGAATATGGCGGCGCCGCAATTTACGTTGCGGAGCATTCGCCGCCGGGCCGCGCGGGTTATTTCACCAGCTTCATTCAGGCCAGCGTGGTCGGCGGGTTCATCCTCAGCCTGGCCGTCGTGCTCATCACCAAGGCGCTGTTGCCAGTGGGCCTATGGGATAGCTGGGGCTGGCGGCTGCCGTTCCTGTTCTCGCTGCTTCTGCTCGCCGTATCGCTTTATATGCGGCTGAAGCTCTCCGAGAGCCCGGTGTTCAAGGCGATGAAGCAAGCCGGCGAAACGGCGAAAAATCCCTTTACCGAAAGCTTTACCTATCCCGGCAATCTCAAGCGCTTGTTCGTCGCCTTGTTCGGCATTGCCGCCGGGCTGACGGTGATCTGGTATACCGCGATGTTCACCGTCCTCTCCTTTCTGCAGACGACGATGCGCGTGCAGGAAACCGCGGCGCAATTGATCGTCGGCGCGGGCGCCGCCTCGGGATTGTTCTGGTTCGTCTTGTTCGGGCGACTGTCCGACCGGGTCGGGCGCAAGACGCCCATCGTGATCGGCTATGCCGCGACCCTGGTGCTGCTGTTCCCGGTATTCTGGGCGATGGGCAGCGCGGCCAACCCGGCCTTGGCCGAGGCTGCCAAACGCGCGCCGGTGATCGTGTCCGGCCCGTCCTGCGCTTATGATCCGTTCGCGGCACAGCAGACCGACCGCTGCGGCCAGCTGCTGGATCACTTCTCCAAGCGCGGGGTGGAATATACCAAGGAACAGACCCCGGCGACCGTGGTGCGGATCGGTGGGCTGGCGGTGAGCGACACCACGCCGGCCGGCCTGGATGCCGCGCTGACCGCGGCGGGCTATAATCTCGACAAGGTCGTGCCCGCGCCGCTCAACATCGCGGTGATCCTGCTCGCCATCCTAGTGCTGGGTGCGCTGTCCGGTGTGACATATGGCCCGGTGGCGGCGTTGTTGGCGGAAATGTTTCCGCCACGCATCCGCTACAGCTCGATGTCGATCCCCTATCATATCGGCACGGGCTATTTCGGCGGATTTCTGCCGTTTATCAGCCAGTATATCGTGGCGCGCAGCGGCGATCCCTATGCCGGTTTGTGGTACACCTGGGTGGTGGTGGCGATGGCCTTGGTGGTGACCCTGGTGGGGCTGGACAACGTGCGCCCGACACGCGCCGACTAGCGCGGCGGTGCGGGGGGCGCTAACCGCAGCGGCGTGACTGCACCCTTACGCCTCCGCCTCGATGGCCAAGCCCTGACCGACAATTGGCGCGCGCTCGCCCGCATGAGCGGGCCGGCTGCGTGCGGCGCGGCGATCAAGGCCGATGGCTACGGGCTGGGCGCGGTCGGCGTGGCGATCCGGCTGGCCGATGCCGGGTGCCGCGATTTCTTCGTCGCGACCTGGGCAGAGGCGGCGGCGCTGGCACCGCTGAACTTGCCGGTATCGGTGCTGCACGGCGTGCGGGCGGAGGATATGGATGTAGCCCTGTCCGGCATCGCCCGCCCGGTGCTTAACAGTGCGGTGCAGGTCGCGCGCTGGAAAGCAGCGGGCGGGGGCGCGTGCGACGTGATGATCGATACCGGCATGAACCGACTCGGCCTGTCGGTCGACGAACTGGCGTTGCTTGAGGAGCTGCAGATCGAAACGCTGATGAGCCATCTGGCATGCGCTGACGAGGATCACGCGCTGAACCAGCGGCAATTGGCGGCATTTGCCGGGCTCGCGAGGCGCTCGAGCGCGCGGCGGCTGAGCCTCGCTAACTCCGCCGGGATCGGCTTGGGGGCAGACTATGCCTTCGATCTGACGCGGCCGGGGCTGGCATTGTACGGCGGCATCCCGCGTGCGGCGTTTGCCGGCGCGATCACGCAGGTGGTGACCCCGCAAGCGCAAGTCCTGCAGCGGCGGCGCGTCGCGGCGGGGGCGACAGTGGGCTACAACGCCACCTGGACTGCGCCGCGAGACACCGACGTGGCGATCCTCAATTTGGGCTATGCCGATGGCTACTGGCGCGGCTTTTCGGATGCCGGCTCAGGCGAGGGCGGGCGCTTCCCCGTAATCGGCCGTGTGTCGATGGATCTGGTCGCGCTGGACGTGTCGGGGCGCGCGCTCAGCGAAGGCGATTGGGTGGCGCTGGATTATGCATTGCCGGATGCCGCCCGGAAATCCGGCATGAGCCAGTATGAACTGCTCACCGGGCTGGGTAGCCGGTTCGATCGGTACTGGATCTAGGCTTGTACTGCAGCGGCATTCCAGGGATCGTAAGGCGCGGCGCGGATCCACCGGGTGGCCAGCCATTTGGCGCCCTGGATGACGGGCAAGCCGGCATGTTCGGCGCGGCGGTCGGGCTGGCCGTTGGCCAACACATTGCTGAACACGATGGCATCGCCGCCGCGCGCCGACACCGTCAGGCCATTGGCCAGAAAGCGCGTCTCGCCGCCGACAAAGCCCTGATTGAGATAGACTAAGACGGTTTTGACGCGCTGGTTAGGCGCGCCTGCGATCGTGTCGAGATGCGGGCGATATTGTTGCCCGGGGGTGTATCGCAAGACTGCCAGCGGCTCGCCCTGTTCGGTGGCCGTGCCGCTAATTGCCGCGAGCCGGTGGTTGACGGCGCGCACCGGGAGCGTTTCCTTGGCGGGGCCGATCACCGTTCCGTGAGAGGTGCGCACGGGATGGGCGATCGGGGTGCCCTTGACGGGATCAAGCACGGTGGCCGGCTCCAGCATGTCAGCGGCAATGCCCGCGATGTGTGCGCACTCCTGTGGCGTGAGCAGCGCGGGATAGCGCACGACATCCGGCGACCCGCTCAGCCGCTCTGGTCTTGGCAGGTGACGTGGGCGACCGTCATCATCGATATCCATTGCCTGCAAGAGTGCGAGATGCTCGGCGGCCACTGAGTCGTTTGCCGCGGCAATGCGAAGCAGGGCGAGCGCCGCCGGCCAATCGGGCGCCGCGCCGGAGCCATTGGCAGTGAGCGCGACTTCCATCAGCGCCGCATCGACATGACCGATGGCCACGGCGCGTGCCAGCAACGCACGTGCCAGATGCAGGTCACGGCGCAGCGGCGCACCGAGCAGCCGCCATGTCGCCAGACGCATCACGGCGTCCACGTCACCAGCGTCGGCGGCATGTTCAACGCGTGCGATTGCTTCAGCCTCCGCGGCCGATCGGCTTGTCATCTGGTAAGTCCTATAAAGAAAGGGCCGGGGAATACCCCGGCCCTTATATCGAGTTTATCGCGTAGACTTAGAACTTTGCAACGAAACCTGCATAAGCATAGCGACCGCGAACGTCGTAGATGCCGCCGCCTTCAGTAACGCCGGTGAGGCCGAACGGGGGCTGCTTGTTGGTGACGTTGTCGACGCCAAGATAGAAGTTGAACTTGTCGTTCACGTCGATGTCGGCGCGAAGATCCTGGTAGAAGGCAATGCCGTATTTCTTGATCACTGCATAATCAGTGTTCTGCGCCGGCAGACCGTTGAGCGGATTATAATCCTCGAACGTGTTGAGATACATCTTACCGATCCAGCGCGCCTGGCCGCCGAAGGTGACGGCACCGATCTTGACGCTGGCGTTGACGTTTACTTGATCCTGCGGATCGCCAAGCTCGTTGGTAAGCACGTTGGCGAAGTTGGGATCGGCAGGGTTGGTGAACTCGTCGTTCTGCAGCGTGTGCGTCCAAACCGCGCCCAAGTTCACCAAGCCGAAATCGAACCGGTGGCGATAAGCGATGTTCGTGTCGATGCCGCGGACCTGCAGGGCCGCGAAGTTTGCCGAGGACTGCAGCAGCGATCCTTCAAGCACGCGGAACGCCTGTTCGCCACGTGGGCCGCCGCTGGCGCCTGCTCGCTGGAACAGCGAGCAGAACGCGTTGTCCAAAGTGGGCGAGTCGTAGCACAGGTTGAGGATTTGCTGAGGCGTTCCCGTCGCCGTGATCACGTCCTTAACCCGGATATTGTAGTAATCGACGGAGATCGACAGGCCCGGAACAAACGACGGCTGCCACACAGCACCATATGTGTAGGAGTCCGAAGTTTCCTGCCTCAGATTCGGATTGCCTCCGCTGAGTGTCTCGAGCGATGCGGTATAGACGTAATCGTAACCAGCAGGGCGCCCTGCTGCAGCACAATTTGCTGCGCGCGTGGCCGATCCGGTACCGATGTTGCGCTCCGAGCAGGGATCGTTGGGTGCTGGCGTGAAATTCTGGCCCTGCTCCGAATACAATTCGGAAAGGTTCGGCGCGCGAACCGAGCGGTTATAGGCGGCACGGAACCGCAACTGGTCAACTGGCCGCCATTCACCGGTGAAACCATAGGCGTAGACGGTCCCCGTCGCGCCCTTGTAATCGGAAACACGGCCCGAAGCGGACAAGGTTAGTTCCTGCAACAGGAACATGTCCTTGACCAACGGTACGCGCAACTCGCCATAGGCTTCCTTCACTGCAAACGCCGGTGCCGTGAAGGACGGAATGGCGTTGTAGAAGGCATAGCCAGCCTGAGTGAGGTCATCCAGATCGTAGCGGTTAGTCTCGCGGCGATATTCACCACCGACCGAGAAAGCGACCGGGCCACCGGGCAGCTCGAACAACTGGCTGAGATCGCCCGACATGAATGCGGCGCCGACAAACTGCGTGATCTTGCCCGTGGCTTCCGACTGGACCGTCAGATAATCGCGTGCCGCGCTCGTGACCGAGCCCGCGCCAAACGGATTGAGCGGAACGCAGGCGGCGATATCGGCGGCCAACTGCGCCGGATTGCCGCCAGCGTCCTCGCCGGCATAGCGCGGATCGATCTGCGAGCGGCAAACGATCTGGCCAGCCGCGTTGCGGGCCGTATCGTTCGCCAGCAGGAAACGCTGGGTGTTGATATTGCCCTGGATGACATTGCGTTCCTTGTAGACGCCGTAATTCGCCGAGGCCTCGTAATTCCAGTCATCGTTAAACGTGCCACGGACACCGACAACGCCGCGGTACGTCTCGCGACGGATGCGCTCGTCGCGGATGCCGAGATCAACATAGTTGCGGCGATTGCTGAACCGGAACGAGCCGTCGTTGATCTGCGCGATAATCCGCGCCCGCTCGGCCTGGCTAGCGGCCGTATCCGTAAAGGCTGCGCCGGTGTTGGGGTTCAAGCCAAGCGCGCTGCTGTTCACGGCAGCCAGCAGTTGTTGCTGCAGGACGCCGCGCGCCTGGGTCGTCAGATACGGGTTGTCGAGACGGATGCCCTCGCGGTTGACGTTGCCTGCCGCGCCGCCAGTATTGAAATAAGATGCATCACGAAAACCATCGACGGTGAAATTGTCCGACAGCGTCTGCCCCTGCGAGAACAGTGGGCCGCTGACCGACCCGAACGCTTCGGTACGGACATACTTCGCTTCGAAGAATGGCACGAACGCGGGCGAAACTTCAAAATGGCCGATCGCGTTGGCCGAATAGCGGTCGAGCTGTGGCGACAAGGTCAACAACTGCCCTTCGCGCCCGGTCTGGCCGTTACCACCGATGAAGTTGCCATTCGGGCCGAGGCCGACGCGCTGACCGGTCTGCTGAGCGAGCGAGCCATCCGGCTGGAACAGATAAGCGCAGGTAAAGGCGCTGCCGACGCCGTCACGACCACAGGGGGCGGATGCATTGTTAGCGTAACGGATGCCGACCTGGCCGCCGGGAGAGATTGTCGTCGACCGGAAATCCCGGAAGAACTGGCGATCGAAGACGCCATCCGCTCCGTTGACCGCGCCAGCCGGATCGGTGTCGACGACCAGGAAACCATCGGCCTGGCGGAGACTCGGCCGGCCCGAGCCGAAATACCGGCTCTGATGGGCATATTCCAGATTGAGCGCGATATTGCCCCGGCCATCGGCGAAATTCTTGCCGCCCAGCGCCGAGACATATTGGTTGGCAGCATCACCATATTGGCTGATGCCCGACTGGCCGCGGATCTGCAGGCCGTCATAGCTGTCTTTGAGGATGAAGTTGACCACGCCGGCGACGGCGTCCGAGCCATATACGGCGGAGTTGCCGCCGGTTACGATCTCGACGCGCTCAATCAGATCGGTTGGGAAGGTGTTTGTGTCCGGCGACACGCCGTTGGACAGAATGTCCGCAGCGACATGGCGGCGACCGTTGACCAATACGAGCGTACGCTGTGTGCCCAAGCCGCGCAGATCGAGCAGGTTCAGGCCGCGCGTGCCGAGGAAGCGTGTCGAGTTCTGCTGGCTGAACGTGTTGCGCAGCTGCGGCAAATCGTTGAGCACATCACCGATCGACACGCGGCCAGTCTGGAAGAACTGCTCGCCGCTGACCACTGTTACCGGAACCGCGGACTCAAGATTAGGCGCGCGAATGCGCGAACCGGTAACCGTGATGTCCTGCGTGGTTTCGTCGATGTCCTGTGTGGTTTCGTCGCCTTCGCCGTCGGTCGGAACGGTCGGAGTCGACACCTGTGCCCAAGCGGGGAGGGCGGACGCAATGGCGAGCGGCGCGAGCGCCACCGCGGCGTATAAGCGGAACAATTTCATCAAGCACCCCTGTCATGTGGTTCGCTGTGAACCGATTGTGACATTAGAGGGTCATCATGAAGTCTGAGCAAGACGTACATTAAGCCCAGATGAACGTTTTACCGACCTGTGACAAAAAGGTAACAATCAGACATTTCCAGCAACACAAACGATAGAAACCTGCAGGATAACAGTGTCCGGCGCTCGCCACGTCACTTAAATCCCAAATTCAAATCAGCTCATCCGCGTTCCACGCACATCGCGATGCCCATCCCGCCGCCGATGCACAATGTGGCCAGCCCCTTCTTGGCGTCGCGCTTCTGCATCTCGTAAATCAGCGTGGTCAACACACGCGCGCCGCTAGCACCAATGGGATGGCCGATGGCGATCGCGCCGCCGTTGACGTTGACCTTCTCGGCATCCCAGCCGAGCTCCTTGCCGACCGACAATGCTTGCGCGGCGAAGGCTTCGTTGGCTTCGATCAGATCGAGATCGGCGATCGTCCAACCGGCCTTCTCCAGCGCGCGGCGGGTGGCGGGGACGGGGCCGATGCCCATGACCGAAGGATCGACGCCGGCCGAGGCCCAGCTCTTGATCGTGGCGAGGATCGGCGCACCGCGCTTCCCGGCTTCCGCCCGGCTCATGATGACGAGCGCGGCGGCGCCGTCGTTGAGTCCGCTGGAATTGGCCGCGGTGACGCTGCCGTCCTTCTTGAAGGCGGGCTTTAGTCCGGAGACGCTGTCAAGCGTGGCGCCGTCGCGGATATATTCGTCGTCAGAGACTACGGTGTCGCCCTTGCGACCCTTGATCGTCACTGCGGCGATCTCGTCCTTGAAACGACCGCTCGCACGGGCGGCCGAAGCCAGGTTCTGCGAGCGGACCGAGAAGGCATCCTGATCACCGCGCGTGATCTGATATTGCTCGGCCAGATTCTCGGCGGTGATGCCCATGTGATACTGGTTGAACACGTCGGTCAGGCCATCGCTGATCATCGTGTCAATCAGCCCGACATTGCCCATCTTGGTGCCGCCCCGCAGGTTCTGCGCGTGCGCCGAGAGCGACATCGACTCCTGGCCACCGGCAACGACGATTGTCGCATCGCCGGACTGGATCGCCTGTGCCGCCAGCGCGACCGCGCGCAGGCCCGAGCCGCACACCTGGTTGACGCCCCAGGCAGGAATTTCCTTGGGCACACCCGCCGCCATCGAGGCCTGACGCGCCGGGTTCTGACCCTGCGCGGCGGTCAGCACCTGGCCCATGATCACTTCGGACACATCCTCGCCCGAAACGCCGGCCTGCGCCAGCGCGGCCTCGATCGCGATGCGGCCAAGCTCGTGCGCCGGGGTGGTTGCGAATGCGCCAAGGAAGCTGCCGACGGGCGTGCGCTTGGCGGCGGTGATGACGATGTCCATCGGGGAACTCCTGCAATTGTGTTGGGTGTTAGTTAAACCGTGGCAGGCGGCTTATCCAGTGCGCCAGCGGCTCCCATAACTGCGCGCGTCCACCGCGCCCCACGATCATCCCGACATGGCCCGCGCCGAGATCGTGGCGGTCGGGCAGATCGGCGGCGGTGGCGGCGGGGACGATGCGATCGTTGAGCGAGACGAAGTCGATCGCCGGGCAGGGCAGGGCGGCAGGATCGGCGCGAACGCCGCTGACGGTCCATTCGCCCCCACCCGTCTGGTCTTCGGCGATGAACCGTTCGAACAATTGCTGGCCCGCGGCATAGGGTAGCGGCGCGCCGGCATTGGCCCAATCCTCCATGGCGATGAATAGGGCAGCGGCGGGGCTGGCTGGGCCCATCGTGGCGAACCCCTCATATTTGGCGATCGTGCGCGCTGGATCTAGCCGCCAGAAGCCGGCTTGCAACACTTCCATCGGCACCAGGCCCAACAGATCACAGGTCGGCTGCGCGGCCGCCCATAATGCGGCGATGTCGGCGCGGGCGGTCGGGCCGAGGCCGGCAAAGTTCCAGGGCGCGGCGACCAGCGCCAAACCCGCGACCGGCGCGGTGCAAGCTGCCGCGAGCGCGATCGTGCCGCCCAGGCAATAGCCGACCAGCACGGGGGGCTCGGGCAGCTTGTCGATCAGCGGTAGTAGCAGCTGCTCGACATGGGCGGTGATATCCATGTCGCGCTCGGCCGGGCCTGGGCTGCCCCAATCGAGCAGATAGGGATGCAAGTCCTGCGCGGCGAGCCAGCGGAGCAACGAGATGTCGGGGGTTAGATCGAGGATGAAGGGCGGGTTGATCAGCGACGGCACCAGGATCACCGGGCGGCGGCCATCGCCGTTCACACCATAATCGCGGAGCCGGGCGCGGCCCCTGCGGTAGCGCGCCGGCGCGGGCTTGCGCGGCCGCCCGCGCGGAGCATCCTGGTATGCCCGCAATCCGGCCAGCGCGGCGGCCCGGCGTTCGGGCGCCTCGGCGGTCTGCTCGCGGAGGAGGTCTAGGAACAACGGCAGCGGGCGGGGGCCGTGTTGCGGCGCGGCATGAAAGGATGGTACAGGCCGATCAAACAAGGTCGGGGAGCCTTTCAGGATGAAAAAGCAAAACACGGGTAACGGCCCGGTGATCATCAAGAAGTACGCCAATCGGCGGCTGTATAATACCGAGACTTCATCTTATATCACGCTCGACCACCTCGCGACGATGACGCGCGAGGGCCGCGACTTCAAAGTTGTCGATGCCAAGACCGATGACGACATCACCCATAGCGTGCTCACGCAGATCATCATGGAAGAGGAATCGCGCGGCACCTCCATGCTGCCGGTAAATTTCCTGCGCCAGTTGATCGCAATGTACGGCGATTCGATGCAGGCGATGGTGCCGGGCTATCTCGAGGCGTCGATGGACAGTTTTCATCGCAATCACGAGCAGTTCAAGACCGCGGTGGAAGGTGCGTTCGCCAATTCGCCGTTTGCCGAACTGGCCAAGCGCAACCTGGAAATGTTCGAGGCGGCGGCCAAGGCCTTCAAGCCGGGCAGCATGCCCGGCATGCCGGCCGCGCCGGCCCCGGCTGAGAGCCATGTCAGCAAGGATGACGAAATCGCCGCGCTGAAGGCGGAATTGGGCAAGTTGACCGAGAAGATCGAGAAGCTGGATCAGTAATCCCGCAGCATGGCTGGTGGACGACGCGGCGCCGTATTGGGTTGCCGCGGCGGTGGCGCTGCTGGTGGCGATCGGCGCTGGCGTCGGCGACTGGCGGCGCAAACGGCGCACCGATCTCGACCGGGTCGGGCTGATCGACTGGCCGACGCTGCAGATGCTGGCGCTGATCGGCAGCGCGATCCTGGTGATGATCGCGCTGCACGACTGAGCGCTCAGCGCGGTTTGACGAACTTCAGCGTCATCCGGTCGCTTTCGCCGATCGCGGCATATTTCGCGCGATCCTTGTTTTTCTCGGCATAATTGGGCGGTAGCGTCCACACGCCGCCGGGATAGTCATGCGTATCCTTGGGGTTGGCGTTGACCTGGCTTTCGCCGGCGAAGGTGAACCCGGCCTTGGTGGCAAACGCGATCACCGAGGAGCGGCGCATATAGCCGCTCTTGCCCTCGCGCGCGGCATCCATGTCCTCGGGCAGGCGATGCTCCTCGACGCCGAGCGTGCCGCCGGGCTTCAGCATGGCGAACATCTGATCGAACGCGGCCTGCGTCTGATCGACCGCGCCGAAGCGCCAGTTGTGCACGTTGCGGAAGGTGAGCACGACATCCGCGCTGCCCGCCGGCACGCCCGGCTGGCCGGCGACGGCGGGGAAGATCGCGGTCTTGAGCTTGGCGTAAACCGCGGGGTGCGCCGCCTGCAGCTTGCGCACGCCGGCCAGCCCCTTGTCGCTCGGCGCGGCGGCATAGAGCGTGCCGCGAGCCAGCGTGTAGGGCGCCAGAATCTCGGTATACCAGCCGCCGCTGGGCCAGATCTCGACCACCGTGTCCGTCGGCTTCACGCCGAAAAAGGCCAGCGTCTCGGCGGGATGGCGATAGCGATCGCGCGCCACGTTGGCGGGGGTGCGGGTCGGCGCCTTGACCGCGGCGGTGAGCGCGGGAGAGGGGGCGGGGGCCGCGGCCAGCACGAGGCCGGCGGGCAGGATCAGCAGGGCGGCGAGAGCGATCGGGCGCATGGGCTTCGGGCTTTCGAAAGGGCGGGGGCGGCGAGTGTGCCGCGCATCGCCGCCGGTATCAATAGAAGGTGCGCAGCGTCAGCGTGCGGCGCGCGCCATCGCACAGGTCTAGCGCGACGCTCCGGCCCGGCGCGCCGATCGACCAGCCGGCATATGCGCTGCCGGCATACGCCGTCGGCACGGCCACGTCGTCGACCCGGCAGATCGTCTCGCCGGCTTTCCAGCCGCGCTCCGCCGCAGGGCTGCCGCGCATCACGTGCAGCACGCGCAGCCGATTGCGTTCCGCCGTAACGAGCAACCCGCTGGTCGAGCGCAGCGGCATCTGCCCGGCCTGCTCGCCGGTCTGGAGAACCATGCGGCCGGCGCTGGGATCGAGCAGCACGCGATACTGCTGCAGAAAGCCCGATCCGATCCGCCCGGCCATGCCGAGCCGGTGCGAGAAGCCGCCTTTGCCCTCGATCTGCACCTCGACGTTGGCCGCCGTGAGCGCGCCCGTTTGCAGCGTATCCACAATCGCCAGATCGGACACGATCGCGCCGCCCAGCCCGAACGAGATGGTCGAGGTGAGCGCTGCGGGGACGAGCCTGGTGGTGGCCCAGGCCTCGTGCGACACGGTCACCGCATTGCCATCGCCGGTATCGACGATCATCGGGCGCAGGCGGCGGCCGTTCAGCGTCACCTCGCCGGAATAGACCAGCCGCGTGGGCGACACGGCGAGCGGCGCGGTGACGCCGGTGAAGGGCAGCCGGCCGCTGGGCAACAGGCGGAAGCGGCGCGCGGCATAATCGATATCGAGCGCATAGGCCGCGGTGAGATCGCGCCCGACGAGCATGTCGACCGGCGTGCTGCCGGTGGCGGTGGCGGGCAGGCTGGCGACGCTGATGCTGCCGCCGCGGCGCGTCAGCCCGCCGAAGCGGATCGTGCCGGGGTCGATCCAGCCGATCGGCACCAGGCCGCCGATCGCGCTGGCGCTGCCCCCGCTGCGCACCTTAAGCTTGTGCGTGGTGACATAGGCGCGCGACAGCGCAGTGTAGCTGACGCCGGTATCGAGGATCGCGGCGATCGGCTGGCCATCGAGCGTGACAGTGAAGCGGATCTGGTTGCCGGGGGTGAGATCGAAGGGGATCCAGCGCGCTTCGCTATCGGGCGCGAGCGTGTCGGTGGGTGGCGCGGCGCGCTGGGCGGCGGGCGCCGCGGCGGTGGGGAGGAGCAGGAGGAGGGCGGTAAGGAGGCGCATCAGCGTGCCTAACGCGTGGCGGCGCTTTCCCCTAGCGCGCCGTGGCGGGTGGGGGGCGACGCTGACCGCGGATCAGCGGCGAATGTTGACAATGTTGACACGGTGGCGGGGTTTTGTTGCGGGCGCGCCCGTAAAGCGCCCGCCGCGCGCTGCCGAAGCGTCAGGGACGCGCTCGCGACGCGTCCGTTGCGCGACGGCGAAGCGCCATCCGCGCTACGGGCTGGCGACAGTGACGCGCTATCGCGCCATCCAGCGCGCTGAGCATGCGTCGCCGAAGCGAATGACAGCCTGGCGACGTGATGAGACCGCCAATGCGCTAGCGGGATCGCGCACTCGGTCGGGCCGGCGGACCGACAATTTCAAAGATCGCGAGAAGGATTTCAGACGACATCCAACATTGCAAGGGGAGCGAGGTGGCGGGCTGATTTTGATGGACTGTTGCCGGTGCTATAACCGGAAACGGGGTTAGCCATGTGTTGAGTATACGGCTTCCGTATGGAGGCTGGCGCAACCACCAGCAAGGCGACGTCCACTAGTGGGCCATTTCTGCTTGGCTGCTTTTCTGCCCGTAAGCTGCCAGTCGGCTTACGGGCATCGTGATCGTCGTAAGACGTCGTGAACGGCGAAAACTGGTGGGGTGCTGACCGGCGGCTTTCGGGCGCCGATGTACAAAAGTTGCCCTTTGCCAGCACAAAATTGGCCGATTTCAAAAATGACGCAAGCCAATAGAGAGGATAAAAAATGTTTTGTTTCAGCGCAAAACACGTCGCAATCATTCTGTAATAAATCGTTATGAGCACCTTCCCCATCACTATCCAAAAATTTACACAGCTCATCTCATATCAAGTGTTAATAATCTAAATCTGAGTATAACCTATCAATGGATATATTTAATTTATGTGATCAAGCAATCATATTTGTACTGCGCCGAGATGAATACGGTAGCACCGAGCGGAGTTTACGCAATGCTCAAGCTTTTTGCTGTGCCAGCACGTGTCGAACGGTTTCAAGCTCCAGGCTCTTGTACGGTCGTTGTGTCGAACGCACCGAGCGATCTGCTCCTGGTGGCAAGACTTACACTGCCACCTGACGCAACACACGCAGCGTCCGTCCGCACACTAATAAATTGGACCACAATCGAGACCCTTATTGAGGACCCAGGCGATGGACCTCCGGGATCGCCCCCACACGCTCCCTTCATCGTCGAGGAGCGACACGAGATATCACGCGTCAGCGGAGATACCCCATTACGAGTTTTAAGCGGCACCCATGTCGATATTGTCATGGGGTCGGAGATGCCGCCTGCTGACTTCATTGCCGGTAGTGGCGTTCTAACTGTCGAAGGCGAGAGCTGGGGTAAAGCGGACGTCGCGATCGCTTTCGTTCCGACTAACATCGTGGATATCACATCTTCCACAGCCATCATCTCGCTCGAGCGAGGCCAGGAAGCTTCGTTTGAAATTACTGCGAGGGTAATCCAAGGCCGCGATGTGACACTGAGTTTGACCATGCATCCTCAACAGGGCGTCGAGATGTTGCCGCTGACGATCAAAGCCGTCCAAGGTGTCGCGACGACAGCTCAAGCGATGCTGCGAATTGCCGCTGACAGCCCACTACGTGACGCTACAAACGCTGTTCGGATAGTGGCAATTGGCGGGCTGCAAACTGACGGTAGCATCGGCGACGTCAATTTTGCATGGGACACGTTGGACATTGGCCTCGAAGTCAAGGCGCCTCCCGTCGCGGAAGAGCCCGATTTCGAAAAACTCCGCCGCTTAATCGAAACAAAGTACAATCAAATCGGCGGGTTCAAATCTCGCCTTGGCCTTCCGCTTGTTCCCAGCATGCCTATTCGACAATCTGCCGACAGCTTCGAGACAAGCTTTCGCTCAGGCTTTATTTCAGTGAAAGCGGACGGTACGGATATTTTCGCAATCGCGCAAACCTTCTGTGAAATTTCTGTCGTGGGAATTCAGTGTAATATTCGACAGGAAGCTGTCGATGAAATATATGGCACCGTCAGTTGTCTTATAGCAAATTCAGCAAACTCAAACTCAACGACCGTCAAAATACCCGACGACGGGGATGGTGTGTTTAAAATGGGGCCAGTGGGGCTTCGCGTTTCGGGTGCAAGCGGACTCATTTACAGCGGCCCCGTTGCCGACGTCCTCATTGCTGTGATGCTTATCCAGCAAGACTCAGGCGACACTAGCGAAGCCAAGAAAGAAATCGCTGCCACCATTGCCAAGGCGGCGCAGGCGGGTTTGGCAGCAGTGGGCGGGGGGGCTGCTGAATCTATGTTCCTTAGCCCCAGATTCATCCAGACAATTTCGCTCGGGGTTGTAAATGCTATTGAAAATATGATTGGTCTTCCGGACGATCCGTTCAATCCGGCCTATTTGCGGCTCAGCTTTGCTGAGCTAGCGCAACGGCCTCACGAGCGGTTTATTTTGCCAGTTGATGGTGCGGTGGGCGGAGAAATCGAATACACCCACGCTATTACAGCAAGTGGGTTAGACGGCGACAATGATCTTGGAAAATACACAGTCTATATAGACTTGCGTACATTCCAGCAGAACGAAAAACTTTGAGGCCTATTTGTAAGATTTGGATAGCGCTGCTGCAGCGCAATAAGATGTTGTGTATCGATAGCGGTTACTGAATGATGGCTTGCTATCTTTGATATGTTTTCGCGCAACGACTGCGAAGTCGTCGGTAGCCGAACGGAAGCTCGCGCCCTATTGTAGAATGCTTACCCTCGCGCCGCGCTTGCGCTCCTGTAGCAGAACGCTAGCCTTCCAATCATACCGGGGGAGTGTGGCTATGCGTTTCTCTTATTTGTATCAACCGTGATGCTGGCGGCGACGCCCACTCTTGCGCAAGGCGTCGATACGACAGCGCAAGCGCGACCGTGCCTTGGGCATTTTCAGCGATACACCACGATCCGCAGCTACGGGCAAGCAGCCGGCGCTGCCTGGTGGATCGCTTACCCATGCAATGGTGGTTTAACGGCGAAGTAGCCTGGTCCGCCCCGCGTCCGATAGCCCTCACGTTGATTATTGTGGGGAAGGACGAGCGTCTGCGTCGCCTGCGGACGATCGACGGGAACGATGAATACCGTGCTGCCCGCCTGCCCGTTCCGATCGGGCACCGCGCCGTAACCCTCGCCCCCCGGCGGGCATCGCTTTCCTAACAACTGTTCCCGATTTAAGAGTCCCGCAATTGCCTACTCGACGGGAAACGGGCGGATGCTGATCGGCCATGCGCCCGTCCTGACGGACGAGCGCCGGATTGGCAGCGGCTCATTCGCCATATAGACTTGATTTCCAACGGGTAGCACCGCTTTGCTAAGCAGCTCAGCGGGCCGCAATCGTCCGCCGCGCTTGCTCGGGGACGGCACCAAAGGCGCGGTTCGGTTGTTAGGCCAATGATACGGTTAAGAGTTCTCGTCACCGGCCAGCATGGGCCGGGGCGCCGCAAGGAGAAAATGATGGCATACACAGTGGTAGCAGGGCTGGCTCTTGGTCTTTCGGCGATCGTGTCCGCGGTGACAGTCGATCACGCGACGCGGGTTGATCACCAAAGCGGCGCGGTCGATGTGCGCTATCGCGGTGCCGTGCACATCAGCCACAAGCAGGTTGGCTCTGTCGCCCCGGGCGGGCGACCCTCGACCCTTGGCTGCCGGTGGCAAGCCGACATGGTCGTTGCTCGCGAAGCCAAGGCGGCATCGGGGACGATGCTGACTCGAAACTTCGTTCGTGAGCGCGTTGCCAGCGGCACTCGGACGGGCTGGTGCAGCACGCACCATGCCGCCATTGCCCGTCACGTGGCCCGCCAAACGCGCGATCTCGATCGTCACATGGTCGCGGTGGCGCAGGAAGATCATGAGGTGCTTCGCGCAGAACTCGACCGCGCGCATGGAGCGGTCAACGCCGGATGACGCAAACGAGATCTGGCGTTTTTATCGCAGCGGCCGCGCTGGCGCTATCGGCCCATCCTGCCGCCGCGCAGCGGTCCCCATCGGCCGGGGTGGAATTCAGCAATGATGAAGTCAGGCGCGGATTGAGCTGGAGTGGGGGGCGCGCGGCGCTTTCCACCGATGTGTGGGGCGTGCTTGGTCCCGTCGAGGCTTCCGCGCGTGCTGCGACGACGCGTGGTTCCGAGCGGCACGCCGGGGCCGATGCCGTGATCGACGTGGCCCTCGCGAGCAGCTGGAATCTGGGTCCCCTTCAGATGCGCACCGGGTTGACCGGTCACCTGTTCACAGGCGCCCGCGAGGCGATGGATTATGCGGAGCTGGGCGCATCGGCGTCATACAGCTACGGCCCGGCACAACTGACCGGAGGTGTCGAATTTGCGCCTTCCCAGGACGCGATAGGCGGCAGCAACCTGCATCTGTACGTCAATGCAAATGCGGGCATTCCCGGCACACCGTTCACACTGATCGCCGGGCTGGGCCATTCGTCGGGCAGCACGTCCGATCCGGTTCGAGCACAGCGTCTCCGCCCTGACGGCAATTATGCCAACTGGCGCCTCGGCGCGGAGCACCGGCGGGGAGCGCTTACCCTGGCGGTAGATTATCTCGGCACAGACATCAGTCGCGGTGACTTTGCGGGTCCGTATGCCGATCGAGCGCATGCCAGCGATCGGATAATCGGCAGAATTCGTTATGATTTCTAAGCGGCGGTGCCTGGTACCCAAGAGCTGATCCGCAAGCAGGCTTGCCGGTGCCCCACTCAAGCCGGGGTGACGGACAGCGAGGGGCACGGGCGCGCGTTACAGGCAGGCCTCGAGAAACGCGTGATCGAAGCCGTATTGCCGCGCCTTTTCCAGCGTGTAGGGGCGCAGGCCCATGGCGCGATATTCGCCGATGATCTTGCCGTCGGCGCTTTCATCGAGATATTCGAACTTGAACAATTCCTGCGTGACGATCACCGGGCCTTCCATGCCGATCACTTCGGTGACGTTGGTGACGCGGCGCGAGCCGTCGCGCAGGCGCTTCACCTGGATGATCAGCTCGACCGAATCGGCGATCTGGCGCGAAATCGCTTCCTTGGGCACCTTGATGTCCGACATCATCACCATGTTCTCCATACGCGCCAGCGCCTCGCGCGGGGAGTTGGCGTGGAGCGTACACATCGATCCATCGTGGCCGGTGTTCATCGCCGCGAGCATGTCGAAACACTCGGAGCCGCGGATTTCGCCCAGGATGATACGATCGGGGCGCATACGCAGCGCGTTCTTGACGAGATCGCGAATGCTGATCTCGCCCTGGCCCTCGAGATTGGCGGGGCGCGTTTCGAGCGGGAGCCAGTGCGGCTGCTGGAGCCTCAGTTCGGCGGCGTCCTCGATCGTCAGCACGCGCTCGCCCGGATCGATCATCTTCGACAGGGCATTGAGCATCGTCGTCTTGCCCGAGCCGGTGCCGCCCGAAATGACGATGTTGAAGCGGCTGGCGCCGGCGATCTTGAGCGCGGTCGCCATCTTGGGGCTCATCGAGCCGAATCCGGCCATCATGTCGAGCGTGATCGGCTTGTCGGAGAATTTACGAATCGAGATGGCGGTGCCGCGCAAGCTGAGCGGCGGCACGATGACGTTGACGCGGCTGCCATCCTTGAGGCGGGCATCGGCCAGCGGCGTGGTCTGATCGACGCGGCGGCCGACCGAATTGCAGATGCGCTGCGCGATCTGGAACAGATGCTCCTCGTCGCGGAACTGGATGTTGGCGAGAACGAGCTGGCCCTTGCGCTCGACATAGGTCTGATCGGGGCCGTTGACCATGATGTCGGTGATGGTCGGATCGTTGAGCAGTTCCTCGAGCGGCCCGAGACCGAGCAGCTCATCGACCAGCACCTTTTCCAGCGCGAACTGTTCGCGGCGGTTGAGCGTCAGTTTGAGCTCGGCCAGCACCTCGCCGATGATCGGGCGGAATTCCTCGGCCAACTCCTCCTTGTTGAGCGTGGCGGCGGCCTCCGGATCGACGCGTTCGAGCAGCCGCGGGAGCACCTGTTCCTTGATCTTGTGGATCGAGGTTTCGAAGCCTTCGACGCGGCTGTTGGCGGCATCGCCCGATGTGGCGTGGCGATCAGCGAGACGCTGCAACGCTTCGTGATTGGGGCCAGGGCCGGTGGCGGGGTCCGCGCCTGCCTCAGGCGCGGGGAAATCGCCGGGCAGGGGCAGCGGGGGGAATTGCTCGCCACCGATGCTGTCCGCGGGGCGGAGGCCGCCGCCCTGCATCGGCCGCGCGACGCCAAAGGCGGGACGCTTGCCCGTTGTCGCTCCGGGGCGACGTCCAAATGCACTCATGCCAATCGATCCCTTATGCTTAAGGAAGCGATTACCGGCGAAGGTTTTATAATTAGCTAATCATGCGCCGCGGGCGTGGGCCGTGGGCCGTGGGTAGGGCGTTCAGGCGACGCTCTCGGCCAGTACGGTCAGGCCGCTTTCGCTGACCTCGGCAAAGCCGCCGACGATCGACAGCGTCTCGGGCTCGCCCTTTTCGGTGCGGTAGATCGCCAGCGCGCCATCGCGGATCGTCGACATCAGCGGGGCATGGCCCTGCAGCACGCCGAAATCACCCTCGCTGCCGGGGACGACGACCATATAGACGTCCTCGCTGCGGACGAGCTTTTCGGGGGTGACGAGTTCGAAGTGGAGCATTTCTTGTCTCGCTCCCCTCCCGCGTGCGGGAGGGGCTGGGGGAGGGCCTGTGGGGATGGCGCGTCGCTCGACAGACCCTCCCCTAACCCCTCCCGCGAGCGGGAGGGGGACTTTCGTTACGCGTCCTGCGCCATCTTTTCGGCCTTGGCGATCACTTCGTCGATCCCGCCGACCATGTAGAAAGCGCTCTCGGGCAGGTGATCATATTCGCCGTCGACAACTGCCTTGAACGAGCGGACCGTGTCTTCGACCTGGACGAACTTGCCGCTGATGCCGGTGAAGACCTCGGCGACGTGGAACGGCTGGCTAAGGAAACGCTGGATTTTGCGCGCACGGCTGACGACCTGCTTATCTTCTTCGCTCAGCTCGTCCATGCCGAGAATGGCGATGATGTCCTGCAGCGACTTGTACTTCTGCAGCGTCTCCTGGACACGGCGCGCCGTGTCGTAATGCTCCTGGCCGACGATCGCCGGGGTCAGCACGCGCGAGGTGGAGTCGAGCGGATCGACTGCTGGATAGATACCCAGTTCCGAAATCGCGCGGTTGAGGTTGGTCGTCGCGTCCAAATGGGCGAACGAGGTTGCCGGGGCCGGATCGGTGAGATCGTCGGCCGGCACGTAGATCGCCTGCACCGAGGTGATCGAGCCCTTGTTGGTCGAGGTGATGCGCTCCTGCAGCGCGCCCATGTCGGTCGACAGGGTGGGCTGATAGCCCACTGCCGATGGGATACGCCCCAGCAGCGCCGACACTTCCGAACCCGCCTGGGTAAAGCGGAAGATGTTGTCGACGAAGAACAAAACGTCCTGGCCTTCGACATCGCGGAAATATTCGGCGATCGTCAGGCCCGACAGTGCGACCCGGGCGCGTGCGCCTGGCGGCTCATTCATCTGGCCGAATACGAGCGCGACCTTCGAGCCCTCGGGCGTCGGGCTGCCATCGGCATCCTTGGCGATGACGCCTGCGTCGAGGAACTCGTGGTACAGATCGTTACCCTCGCGGGTGCGCTCGCCGACGCCGGCGAACACCGAGGTGCCGCCATGGCCCTTGGCGATGTTGTTGATCAGTTCCTGGATCAGCACGGTCTTGCCGACGCCCGCGCCGCCGAACAGGCCGATCTTGCCGCCCTTGGCATAGGGCGCGAGCAGATCGATGACCTTGATGCCGGTGACGAGAATGGCGCTCTCGGTTGACTGATCGACGAACAGGGGCGCGCTGGCGTGGATCGGCATGGTCTGCGTGTGGCCGACGGGACCGCGCTCGTCGATCGGCTCGCCGATCACGTTGAGGATGCGCCCCAAAGTCTGCGGGCCGACGGGGACGCGGATCTGCGAGCCGGTGTCGGTCACGGTCTGGCCGCGGGTCAGGCCCTCGGTCGTGTCCATGGCGATCGTGCGCACGGTGTTTTCACCCAGATGCTGCGCAACTTCGAGCACCAGGCGGTTGCCGTTATTGTCGGTTTCCAGCGCGGACAGGATCGAGGGCAGTTCGCCCTGATTGAACGTCACGTCGACGACGGCGCCGATGACCTGGCTGATGCGGCCAACATTGTTGGTGGTCGCGGCGGGAGCGTATGTATCTGCGGCGGTTGCCATATTTGCTTCCTTGCTTCGAACTACTTGAGCGCTTCGGCGCCGGAGATGATTTCCACCAGCTCGGTCGTGATCGCGGCCTGGCGGGTGCGGTTATACTGGATCGTCAGCTTGTTGATCATGTCGCCGGCGTTGCGCGTGGCGTTATCCATCGCGGTCATGCGGCTGCCCTGTTCCGAGGCGGCGTTTTCGAGCAATGCGCGGAAGATCTGGATCGCGATGTTGCGCGGCAGCAGATCGGCGAGGATCGATTCCTCATCGGGCTCGTAGATCACTGCGGCATCGGAGGTCGTCGCCGTGACCGATGCGGCCGGCAGCGCGACGGGGATGATCTGGCGGCCGACCGGCTCCTGCACCAGCGCCGACTGGAAGCGCGCGTAGAACAGGTGCGCGATATCGAACTCGCCGGCGGCAAAGCGCGCGGCGACGTCATCGGCGATCTCGCGCGCGTCGCTGAAGGCGAGCTTCTTGATCTGGCTCATCTCGTGATCGTGCGCGATCTGCGTCGGGAAGAAGCGGCGCAGCACGCGCCCCTTCTTGCCGGCGAGATAGAATTTCACCGTCTTGCCCTGCTGTTCGAGCTCGACCGCCTTGCGGCGCGCGGCGCGGACGATGTTCGAATTGAACGCGCCGGCCAAGCCACGCTCGGAGGTGGCGACGATGATCAGGTGGACCTGATCGCTGCCCGTGCCGGCGAGCAGTTTGGGCGAGCCTTCGCTGACGCCGACCTTCGACGCCAGGCTGGCCATCACGGCTTCGAGACGCTCGGCATAGGGACGACCGGCGACCGCCGCTTCCTGCGCGCGGCGCAGCTTCGCGGCGGCGACCATCTTCATCGCCTTGGTGATCTTCTGCGTCGACTTCACCGAGCCGATGCGGACCTTAAGGGCCTTTAGTGACGCCATTCTATTCCTACCTCGTCATCCCAGCGAACGCTGGGATCTCGTGCCACAGACCGCACCCTTGCGGCCTGAGACCCCAGCGTGCGCTGGGGTGACGGTCAGTTACGCAAACGTCTTGGCGAAGGCGTCGAGCGCCGACTTCAGCCCCGACTTCGCTTCGTCGCCGAGATCGCGCGTGTCGCGGATCTTGGCCAGCACCTGCGGGTGATTCGCGCGCAGATCGGCGAGCATCGCCTGCTCGTAGCGCACGACCGCATCGACTGGCACGGTATCGAGATAGCCGGCGGTGCCCGCGAAGATCGAGGCGGTCTGCTCCTCGAACGGCATGGGCGAGAACTGCGCCTGCTTGAGCAGTTCGGTCAAACGTGCGCCGCGGTTTAGCAGCTTCTGCGTGCTGGCATCAAGATCCGAGCCGAACTGCGCGAACGCGGCCATTTCGCGATACTGGGCCAGCTCGAGCTTGATCGAGCCCGACACCTTCTTCATCGCCTTGGTCTGTGCGGCCGAGCCGACGCGGCTGACCGACAGGCCGACGTTGATCGCGGGGCGGACGCCGGCGAAGAACAGATCGGTTTCGAGGAAGATCTGGCCGTCGGTGATCGAGATCACGTTGGTCGGGATATAGGCCGAAACGTCGCCGGCCTGCGTTTCGATGATCGGCAGCGCGGTGAGCGAGCCGCCGCCATTGTCGTCGTTCATCTTGGCCGCACGCTCGAGCAGACGGCTGTGCAGATAGAAGACGTCGCCGGGATAAGCTTCGCGGCCCGGTGGGCGGCGCAGCAGCAGCGACATCTGACGATAGGCGACGGCCTGCTTGGAAAGATCGTCATACACGATCAGCGCGTGCATGCCGTTATCGCGGAAATATTCGCCCATCGCCGCGCCGGTATAGGGCGCGAGGAACTGCATCGGCGCGGGCTCGGAAGCGGTCGCGGCAACGACAATGGAATATTCCATCGCGCCATTCTCTTCGAGCGTTTTCACGATCTGCGCGACGGTCGAGCGCTTCTGGCCGATCGCGACATAGATGCAGTACAGTTTCTGCTTCTCGTCAGTGCCGGCATGCGCCGCCTTCTGGTTGATGAACGCGTCGATCGCGACGGCCGACTTGCCGGTCTGGCGATCGCCGATGATCAGCTCGCGCTGGCCGCGGCCGACGGGGACGAGCGCGTCGATCGCCTTGAGCCCGGTCTGCACGGGCTCGCTGACCGAGGTGCGCGGGATGATGCCCGGCGCCTTGCGCTCGACACGGCTGCGCTGCTCGGAGACGATCGGGCCCTTGCCGTCGATCGGGTTGCCGAGGCCATCGACGACGCGGCCGAGCAGGCCCTTGCCGACGGGGACGTCGACGATCGTGCCGGTGCGCTTGACGACGTCACCTTCCTTGATCTCCGAATCCGAGCCGAAGATCACGACGCCGACATTGTCCGCCTCGAGATTGAGCGCCATGCCCTGCACGCCATTGGCGAATTCGACCATCTCGCCGGCCTGGACATTGTCCAGCCCGTGGATGCGCGCGATGCCGTCGCCGACCGACAGCACCTGGCCGGTTTCGGAAACCTGCGCTTCGGTGCCGAAGCTGGCGATCTGGTCCTTGATGACCTTGGAAATTTCTGCGGCGCGGATGTCCATGGGTTAGCCTTTCATCGCATGCGCGAGGGTATTGAGACGGGTTTTGATCGAGCTATCGATCATCTGCGAACCGATCTTGACGACCAGCCCGCCAAGCAGGGAAGGATCTACCGAAAGATCGACGGCAACATCACGGCCGACCCGGGCGCGCAGCTGATCTTTCAGCGCATCGACCTGGGTTTCGGACAGCGGGTGGGCGGAGACGACTTCGGCGGTGGTTTCGCCGCAGTGATCGGCCGCCAGGCTGCGATAGGCGCGGATGATGGCGGGAAGCTGCGCCAGGCGGCGGTTCTGCGCGAGGACGCCGAGGAACTTCTCGGTCGTCTCGTCGATATCGATCAGCTCGGCCGAGGCCGCAATGGCCTTGGCGGCGGCGCTGCGCGCGATGATCGGGCTGGCGATCAGCTCGGCAAATTCGGGCGACTGATCGATCGCGGCGCGGACGCGCGCCAGGCTCGCCTCGACCATGTCGATCGCGCGCGCGTCACGCGCGAGCTCGAACAATGCGGTGGCATAGCGGCCGCTTAAGCTTGCTTGAATACCGCCGGAATGCTCCACGCGATCTAATTCCTCGGATAGTCGGACAGATGGCCCCATGGGGAAGGGGGCGCCGCAGGCGGCACCTCCGATGGGTTGCCGGGCGGTTAGCATCGGGGCGGGGGGGATGCAAGGCTTGGCGGGTGGTTGGTTGACTAGGAAACATATTTGGATGCAGTTGTGGGGCGTGATCTGCGCGGGCCACCCCCCTTACCGTCACCCCGGATCTGGTCCGGGGTCCACCGCGCGGCAGGCGGGGGAATAGTGGTGCAAGCCCAGCGCAGGCGGCTTGGTGGACCCCGGACCAAGTCCGGGGTGACGAGGGGGGCGATGTGATGCCCCCGGCCGATACCAAGCTCGCCGATCTGCTCCGCACCGCTGCCGGCACCGCGCACCAGGCGCTGGCGCGCGCGCTGCTCCCGCACGGCGTCACCGCCGCCGAATGGACCTTGCTGCGCGAGCTTCGCGCCGCCGGGGCGGTGCCGCAGGTGCGGCTGGCGGAGCGGCTGGGCATGACGCCGGGGGCGATCTCCAAGCTGGTCGATCGGCTGGTGGCCAAGCGGCTGCTGGTGCGCGGGCGCGGCGGGGGCGATGCGCGGGTGCAGATTATTGGCCTGACGGGGACGGGCGCGCTGCTCGTGCCGCAGCTCGAACGGATCGCCGGCGCGGCAGAAACGGCGCTGTTCGATGGACTGTCGCCGCGCGAGCGCGTTCTGCTCGAAGGCGTGTTGCGTCAGCTTGCCGGTCGCGCCGACGCGGGCTAGCCCGGGGCACCTTACTTTCGGGAGTGAAGACGATGGGTGCCTTCGAGCCAATGACGATGTCCGACGGCGCAGTGATCGCGGTCTATCATGCGCAGCCCGAGGGCCAGCGGCGCGGCGGGCTGGTGCTGGTGCAGGAGATTTTCGGCGTTACCGATCATATCCGCGATCTCGCCGAGGAGTATGCGCGCGATGGCTATGAGGTGCTGGCGCCGGCCCTGTTCGATCGCGAGCATCCGGGGTTCGAAGCGGGCTATGATGCGGACGGTCTCGCGCGCGGCGTCGAACTGGCGCGGCAGCTGCACCCGTTCGCGCTGAGCCTGGCGGATGTGCAGCGCTGTGTCGATGCGCTGAGGCCCCAAGGCCCGGTGTTCGTCGTCGGCTATTGCTATGGCGGCTCGATCGCGTGGTTCGCGGCGAGCCGGCTGACGGGGGTGGCGGCGGCGAGTGGTTATTATGGCAGCCTGATCCCGGCCGCGGCGGCGGAGGTCCCCAAAGTGCCGGTGATCCTGCATTTCGGGCGGCACGATACCGGCATCCCGATGGAGGGCGTCGAGAAGGTGATCGCGACGAACCACCCGCATGCGAGCGTATATGTCTATGAGGCCGGGCATGGCTTCAATTCGGACCGGCGCAAGGATTATCACGAAGCGAGCGCCGATCTGGCCAAGGAGCGCACGCTGGCGCTGTTTCAGGCCAACGGCGGCTGACGCCCCGCCGCCGGCGTGCGCATCACGTGCGCAGCCGCGCGATAGCCTGCGCCAGTGCGACGTACAGCTTGCCCATATCGGAGGACAGCAACGTCACCCCCAGCGGTGAGCCATCGCGCTGCGCGAGGATCGCGCGCAGCATCGCCTCGAAATCGTGGATGTAGCGGTTGACCTGATCGCGGAAGGCGTCGTCGTCGTCATACAGGCGGACGATCTCGCGCGCATCGCTGGCATCGATCAGCCGCACCGCGCGCCGCGTAAAGACGCCGCGATCGCCCTTGAGATAGGCCGCCCAGGCGCTGTCGGTGACATCGGTCGAAAACGCCTTGGCGATATCGATCGACGCCGAATTGAGCGCCTCGATCAGCAACGATACGCGCCGTGCCAGCGTATCCGTATCGGCGGCGTCGCGTTCGCTGCGCGCCGCGTCGATGCGCTGGTCGACCTGCGCCGTGCTCTCCACGATCGTCGCCAGCTGCTGGGTCAGACGCTCCGAGGCGCGCGTCGCGGCATCGGCGGCGTTGGCGGCGGCCTGGCCGATCGCGCTCAGCTGATCGCGCAAGGCAGTGCCCGACGCGCGCTCGATCGCTGCGGCGCTGGCCTGTTCGAGCGCGGCGGCGGCTTCGGGGATGACGGCCACGAGCGTCTCGCGCGCGCGATCGGCGGCGACACTGGCAGTGTCACGGACCCGGATCAGCGTCTCGATCAGCCGCGGCGCCGCTTCATCGGCAAAACGATTGCTGCGCCCGATCGTCTCGTCGACCATATCGCCCAGTTCGCTGGCCTTGGCGCGGCCCTCGGTGAGCGTTTCCAGCAGGCTGGCGGACAGGCGCTCGATCGTGTCGCGCTGCGCCGAGAGCACGCCGGCAATCGCCGCGACCGCGTCATGCGTGCTTTCCGCCGTGCCGACCAGGGACAGCAATTCGGGGGTGACCGCGCCTACGATCCGCCGGCTTTCGCCGATCCGCGCATCCAGCCGCGCCAGCGCATCCGGCAAGGTTTCGTCGATCTCGCGCGCCGCAGCGTCGAGCGCGACGAGCAATTGCTCGGTCGTGGCGATCGCATTGGTGGCCATGACGTCGCCGATCTGCAGCGCTTCGGTCATCGCCTCGGCCGAGCCGCCGAGCGCGCTGATCGAGGCCGCGAGATGCTGGCTGCGCTCGACGCCCTGCGCGTGGAGCGAATCGAGCCGCCGGGAAACGTGCGTGATATCGCCATCCAGCGTGCCGATAAATGCTTCACCCGCGCTGCGCTGATCGCGCAGGCGCGCGGCGATGCGGTCGATCACGACATCGACCGCGGCGACCCGTGCCGACAAAGCATCGGCGTTTTCGCCGACGGCGCGATCGATCGCGGCCTGATTGGCGTTGAACAGCGCGAAGGTCGCATCGGTATGCCCGGCGATGCGCTTGCGCGTCTCGTCTAGCGCTTCGGCGGTGCGATCGAGCAATGCATCGACTGCCTCGGTCATCTGACCAGTGACCTGTTCAATGCGTGCGCTCGTCATCTTGCCGCTGGCTTCCAACTGCGCGGTTTGCGTGACCAGCTGTTGCGCGGCGCCCTGCGCCAGCGCCTCGGCATCGCGCCCGCGTTCGGCCAGCGCCTGCAATTGCGCATCGAGCGCGCCGGCATGCGTGGCGGCCCCGGTGCCGGCGCGATCGAGCGCCTGGCCGATATCGACCGTCTCGCGGTGCGCGCGCGGCAGCAGCGACATCAGCACGTCGAGCTTGGCGTGGGTCGCCGCCGCCGCATCGGCCAGCGTCTGCGCATGCGCCGCGGTATCGGCGATCTGCCCGTTGAGGCCGGCCGTCGTGCTGGCCATGCTGGCGGCAGTATGGTCACCCAGGGCAAGCAATTCGGTCGCTTGCTCGGCCAACCGCACACGGTTGGCGTCGATCGCGTGCGACAGCATGCCAACGGTGCGCTCAAGCGCCGCCGCCTCGGCCCGCATGGCCTGGGCAGTGCGCCCGAAGCGGCGCGCTTCGGCCGTGCTGGTGCGCAGCCCGAGCAGCAGCAACACGCCGATCAATGCCGGCGGCACGCAGAGGGCGGCGATAAAGCCGGCCAGTTCAACCGGGGTGATCGCGCCGAGCTGCGGCCAGCACAAGGCCAGCATGCCGGCGATCCAGCCAAGCGACACGAGCAGGCCGAGCAGTGGGAAGATCCAGCCGCGACGATCCGGCGCCTCCGCATCGGTGTCATACATCTCGGCGGGGAAATCGGGCGTGTCGATGAGAATACTCTCTTCCAGCAGCAGATCGCTATCGGGGACGGCGCGGCCCCCGCTCGATCGAATATTGATGATGCGCGAACCCCCGTTCATCCCTTTGTCTATCACGAAACGGCGCCCAAGAAAGCGAATTACGAAACTTTGCCTTAAGAGATTGGCGTTAACCGTTCGCTCATGGCCTATGATCCCGGAGCAATCGACGCAACGCTGGCCGCGGCCGTGGGGGACGAACCCGTGCTGATCGCGGAGCTGCGCGATGCCTTTCTCGACAGCGTGCGGCGTGGCCTCGATGGGCTGGAGGCCGCCCATAGCATCGACGCGTGGCAGATCGCGGCATTGCGCCTGAAGGGGCTGGCGGCGAGCTTTGGCGCGGTGCGACTGATGGCGATCGCCGGCGAGGCGGCGGGCGCGGTGGTGCAGGATGTCGTCGTCTTGCGCAAACTGCGCCGCGCGGTGGAGCGGCTATAGTTCAGCCGCGACGGCCGGGGCGGCAAAAAGCGTCGGTGACCCTGCCTTTGCCTTCCACGCCATGACCGCCTAACAGCCCGATGATGCTGGCAGGACTTATCTTTGCGACCGATGATGCCGATGACCGCGTGGGCACGCTGGCGGCGACGCTGCCGTTCGGTGGGCTGACGCTGATCGAATTCCAGGCGCGCTTGCTGATCGGCGCCGGCGTAAGCCAATTGCTCGTCGTGGTGACGCGGCTGACGCCGGAATTGCTCGGCGCGATCGCGCGTATCGGACGGCGCGGCGCATCGGTCGATGTCGTGCGCACCGCGGTCGAGGCGGCGGACAAATTGCACCCGCTCGCGCGGGTGCTGGTGCTCGCGGATGGGCTGGTCACCACGGGCGATGTGTTGTCGCTGCTGACGGAAGAGGGCGGCGACGCTTTGCTGACCGTGTCGGATCTGGAGGCGGCGCCGGGGTTCGAGCGGGTTGGCGCGGAGACCGCCTGGGCCGGGGTGGCGCGGCTTGATGCCAAGCGCGTGGCCGAAGTGGCGGCGATGCCCAAGGATTATGATTTCCAATCGACGCTGCTGCGCGTCGCGGCGCAGGGCGAGGCGGCGCATGTTCGCCTGCCCGCGGCACTATCGGGCGGCGCGCACGGCATTGAGCGCGATTCGCGCGCGCTGGCGGCGCGCGGCACGATAATGCTGGCGGTATTGGTGTCGAAACCGGTGGTGTGGGCGGATCGCTACATTCTCGCGCCGCTGGCGCGGCTTGCCTTGCCGCCATTGATGGCACGCACCGTACACAGCATGGCTGTGGCCGCGAGCGGGATTGTGCTCGGGCTAGCCGCCGTGGCTGCCATTTTCTTCGACCGCGCCGCCCCGGGCATCGCGCTGGCGATCCTCGCCATCCTGGTATTTACGATCGGTGCGGCGCTGTCTTGGCTGCGCGACGAAGAGCCGCTGGCGGCGTTTCAGCGTAATGCCATTCCTGGCATGGCGGCGCTGGCCGCGCTGCTACTGGGCCATGTCACCAGCACGAGCGACGACACCGCCACGGGCTGGACGTTGGGCATCGCCGCTGTCGTGGCCGCCGCGCTGGCCGAGCGGGCCGCCGGGCCGGGCGCCAAGCGGCGCTGGTGGGGCAGCCCGGTGGCGTATCTGCTGATCATGCTGCCGCTGTCGATCGCCGGGATGCCGCTGATCGCTTTGGCAGCGGCCGGCGCCTATGCCACGACCACGCTGGCCGCGGCGATTGAGGGATTGCGCGACAGGCCTTAGGGTCGTTTTAACGACATTTCCCCCATGGGGGCTGCATGGCCAGTTCTTTTCGCGACACGGATGATGGGGTTTCGGCGGTGCCGGCCGCGCTGATCGCGCGCGCCGCGACGGCACCGGCACTGGCACACGCCCGGCTGACGACAGCGATCGACGACTTTTTCCTGGGCGAAGACGGGCGGCTGGACGATCGCCTGCGCGCCGGCGTCGCGCGTTCGCTCGCGGCGATCGTCGCGGTCACCGAAGGCGCCATCGCGGCGCATGCGGCGCGCCTGCTGACGACGCGCGATGCACCGGAACTGGCCTTGCGGCTGGCGCAACCTGCGGTCTCGCTGCTCGGACGTTTGGCCGAGGCCGGGGTGCTCCGTGACGTGGCGCTGATGCGTGAAGTGATCGCGCGCGCGCGGCAGGAACAGATCGGCGATGCGCTGCCCGCCGAAGCGCCGCTACGGGCCGATTATCCTAGCCTGCTAACGCGGCTGGCCAACCATTCCGACCGTGTCGTGGCAGGTGCCGCCCGCGCGTTGTTCGTTGCCGAAAATCGCCGCCGCGCAATCCGCGACGGGGGCATGGCAAGCGATCTGCCGGCCGAATTGCATCACCGCTTGGTGTGGTGGATCACCGCCGCGTTGCGCCAACGCCTGGATGATGTCGACGATGCGGCGCTGCGCGATGCCGCGCTGACCGATGCTGCCTCACGGGTTCTGGCGGCGCACGACGAGGGCGAGGCGCTGGAGGCAGCGGCAATGCGGCTGGCGCGGGTCGTCGCCCCGTCTCGCGGGCAACTGGTGGATATGCTGATCGAGGCTTTGGGTGATCGGCGCCTTGTAATGTTCACGGCATTGCTCGCCGACAGCGTAGCGATGGATTATGATCTGGTGCGCGATTTTGTCGCCGATCCGGCCGGCAACCAGTTGCTGCTCGCCCTGCGCGCGCTCGATCTGGATCGCGGAACAATCGCCCGCATCGGCCTTGCTTTGTGCGAGGCGGATCCGCGTCGTAATCTCGATGCGTTCGCGGCAACGCTCGACGATGCGATGGCGCTGCAGCCCGATGCCGCGCAGGCCGGGCTGGCGGCGCTGAAGATGCATCCCGATCTGCGCGCCGCGTTGCTGGCGCTGGGCGAGGCGACATGAACGTCCCCGAACCCGGCATGGCACCGGTGCGCGGGTTGGTCGATCCGCACGGTGGCCTGATCGAAGCGGATCAACGGTTGAGCGAGCTCAATGAGCGTGCCGGCGGTGTGATCGGCCAGCCGCTGGCGGTGCCGGGCATCGCCGCGCTCGCGCGATTGGCACAGCGCCTGGGAACGCTCATTTCGCGCGCCGCGGTGGCGGGGGACGGCGATGGCGATGTCGATCTGTGGGTCCGCGCCTATCCCGAGCCGGCGGGCGTACGGCTAGAGATTACCGGCTGGCGACTGCGCGCGCCCTGGGCGCCGGGCGGGGCCCTGGACGAGCGGGACGGCGATTTCCTGCGCAGCGGCGCGGATTGGCTGTGGGAAGCGGACGCTGCGTTGCGGCTCACTTTCGTATCGCCTTTCGCCGGGGCGCTTCATGGTTTCGATCCCGACGCGGTGCTGGGACAGCCGCTGACTCGCCTGTTTATTCTGGGCGAGGATAATGAGGGCGTGTTTCCGATCCTTGGCGGTCTCGCCCTGCGCCAGCGCTTCGATGATCAACGTGCGACGATCCGCGGCACGACGCAAAGTGTCCGCCTGGCCGCGACCCCGCGCACCGACAAGGCGGGGATCTTCACGGGCTTTATCGGCGGCGCGCATCTGATCGATCCCGGCGCGGCCACGCCCGCGCCGCCCTCGGCGGAGGAAGGGCTGCCGACCGCGTTTGCCGAGCGGCTGGACGCGGCGCTGCGCCACCCGCTGGGGCGGATCATCGCAAATGCCGATAGTATCAGCGCGCAAGCCGAAGGCCCGCTCAGGCAGGATTATGCCGATTATGCTGCGGATATCGCGAGCGCGGGGCGTCATCTGATGGGTCTGGTCGACGATCTGGTCGATCTGCAGGCGATCGAGCGGCCCGACTTCGCGGTGGCCAGCGACGCGCTCGACCTTGCCGATGTCGCGCGCCGCGCCGCCGGACTGCTCAGCGTGCGCGCCGGCGAGGCGAAGGTGCGGATCGACAAGCCGCCGCTCGGCGAAGTGCTGCCGGCCAGCGGCGAATTCCGCCGCGCCTTGCAAGTGCTGGTCAATCTGATCGGCAATGCGGTGCGCTATTCGCCCGAAGGCGGGATGGTGTGGATCCGCACCGAACGCGGTGGCAATATCGCCGCGGTGATCGTGGCGGATCACGGCAAGGGCATCGCGCGTGAGGATCAGGCGCGCATCTTCGACAAATTCGAACGCGTCGATCCGCGCGAACCGGGTGGCAGCGGGCTTGGCCTGTATATCGCGCGGCGGCTGGCACGCGCGATGGGCGGTGATATTACGGTGGATAGCGCGCCGGGGCAGGGGGCACGCTTCGTATTCACACTGCCGTATCGCGGGTAGTGCCGCCCGCCGTCATCCCGGCCGGTGCCGAGATGACGCGCCGGGTCACGGGATCAGTCGCTCGGTGCGCAGCTCGGCGAACAGGTCGAAGAAGGCATCATCCGTCGGCTGATAGGCGGTGAACCCCAGCCGGCGGCTTTTCGACATATCCGTGACCACCTCGATCGGCCGGCCGAGATCGGCATCGGTATGCCAGGCCGAAGCCAGCCGCGACAGATCGGGCTCGGCCAGCCCCTCGCGCGCGGCGATCTGGCGCCACAAGCCGGCATCGTCCGCCATCTGCGTTTCCAGCGGCTGCACCGTGCCGTCGAACGGCGCAGGCTCGACGCCGAACCAAGCGGCGATCCGCGCCCACATCCAGCTCCAGCGGAAGACATCGCCATTGACGATGTTGAACGCCTCGTTGGCCGCCGCCGGCGTCGTCGCTGCCCACAGCAATTGCCGCGCCAGCTGGCGCGCATCGGTCATGTCGGTCAGGCTTTCCCATTGCGCGGCCGAGCCGGGGAAGCGGAACGGACGCCCGGTTTCCTTGCACAAGGTGGCATAGACGGCCAGCGTCGTGCCCATGTTCATGGCATTGCCCACCGCCTTGCCGATCACCGTATGCGGGCGGTGCACGCTCCAGGTGAAGCCATCGCGGGCGGCGGCGGCGAACACTTCGTCCTCCTGCGCATAATAGAAATTCTCCACCTCGAGCCGGCCCTGCTCCTCGCGGAACGGCGTCTGCGGCAGCGCGCCTTTGCCGTAGGCTTCGAACGGCCCGAGATAATGCTTCAGCCCGGTGACCAACGCGACATGGCGCGGGCCCTCCGTCGGGCGCAGCCCGTCGAGCAGATTGCGCACCATCGCCGCATTGACGCGGATATTCTCCGCCTCATTATCCTGGCGCAGCCACGTGGTAATGAACACCGCGTCGGGCCGGAGATCGGCCAGCGCCGACTTGGTGGCAGCGGCATCGAGCAGATCCGCGGCCACGCCGGTTACGGCGTCCTGCGCGGTCGGGCGACGCGCGAGGCCGTGTACATCCCAGCCCTGCTCGACCAGTAATTTCGCCGTTGCGCTGCCCACGATCCCGCTTGCGCCAACCACCAATGCCGTTCCGGCCATGTAGATACTCCATTGGGCCGCCGCGGCAGGCCGGATTAAGCGCTAGGCGCGCGGTGAGTGATCGGGCGGCTCGCGACCGGCATCCAGATCGCGCGCGACGTTACGCTCCTCGCGGCCGTCCAGCGGATGGCGGTTGGAGCGTTTGCGCAGGAAATAGGCAAAGCCGATCGCCACGATGACCACGACGATGACAAGCGTGCCAAGATTGAGCGAGGATAGAAATGTCGCAGACTGCATGATTGGAGACCTTTCGCGGCCCACCCATTTTCCCAACCGCCGCCGCTAGAGAAGGTTCCCGGTCGCCACGGCGGGTAACGGCGCGTCATCCTCCTCGCGGAGAAATTTGAGCAGTTCCTCGATCTGCTCGGGGCCATAGCGCAACTCCATGTCGTCGATCTCGATCCGCACGGCGGCGCGGTCTTCGGTCGACCAATCCTGCAGCAGGTCAGCGCAATCGGATAATGACCCGCGCGACACCACGGCGTCCGATTGGTGCGCGTCACTGCGATAAATTGTCGCCGGCTCGCTCAGCGGGTAAGTCGTCATGGTCACATCCCTTATCGTCAGCACGGCAAAATGCCCGCCGACCCGAAAGTCGACGGGCATTGGCGGCTCTAAGCGTCTTCTGCCTGCAGATTGACGCTCGTTTCAGCCAATTTGGTCATATATTCGTCGCCACCATAGATTTCCTTGGTCGCGGCGCTCAGCTTCTTGCTGTCGTCCTTGAGGCCCAGCGCCTTGGCGAAGGCCGCCGCGGTGCCGAAGCCGGCAATGCCGTAATGCGTCATGCGCTGATATTGCGCGATGATCATCACATCGAGCAGCGGACCCTTTTCCGGCCCCTCTTCGAGCACATGCTTGGTCGCCTCGGCAACGAGGCCTTCCATGCCCTTGCAATGCTCCTTGGACACCTTCTCGTCATTGGCCGCGATCAGCTCCTTCAGCACGTCGGTATGCTTTTCGATGCCGGCCTGCGAATTGGTCAGCATGTCCTTCAGCGCCTTGTCGCTTGCCTTGGCGGTGATCTTTTTCAGCACCTTCTTCATCTGGTCGTTGGCGGACCACAGATCCTTCAGCTCGTCGGTGTAGATTTCCATGAGATCTTCGGGTGCAGACATTGGTGCGATCCTTGTTCGTACCCGGGACCGAATTGCCCGATGGTCGCGCTCTAACCGCCGAGCGCGGCAGCCCGTTCCGCTTGCCCGACAATTGCTGCTGCGCCCAAATGGTCCTGAACCGAATCCGTCTCCCCGCGTTGACCGTCCGATGCCCCATGCCAGCAATATCGTCCTGTGCGACGGCCCCGATAGTCCGCACGCCTTCGACAACATCCCGCTCCAGATACGCAACGGCACGCTCGATGCCCGCTGCCCGATCTGCCTGGGCTATGGCCAGTGGAACACCGAGATCGATCTGGTCAGCTTCCGCTGCAAGCGCGCGGTCTGCGCCTATTGCCACGGTGCGGGGTGGATCGAGACAGGCGGTGATCCGGTCGCCGTGCCCGACATCGTGCTGACGCCTGAGGGCTATCCCAAATGGGTGGTGAATTATGTGGCCGAGCGTGAGGCGGATACGACGCCGGGCGGCGCGCAGCTGACGCCCTGAAACCAGTCCGATTAGTCGTTGACGCTGGTGGATAAAGCGTCGCGCAGATTGATCGTCAGCTGCAGGCTCAAGGCATGGTCCATCTGCGCGCGCGCTGCGGCGCGGGCCGGGCGGAACTGGTTGAGATAGCCGATATCCGCTGCCATGACGCGGCCGAGCGGGACGGTAATGCCGAGGATATTGCGCATCCGTTCATAGCCGCTGCGTTGCCCCCAGGCGGTGCTGTTGGGCAGGATGAAGCTTTCGTGGCTGGCGAACAGCGCCAGCCCAGTGGCGCGCAGCGGGTGATTGTAGCGCAACAGTGGGCGGATGCGCACGCCGATCTCGTTGCCACGCGGATTGAAGCGCTCATCGAGGCGGAACCGTGTCGTCACGCGGCCGAACGTGCCGACGACCTGCTGGCGCAGGCGGTTCTCATTGGCACCGGTATTGCCGTTATGCGCGCCAACGCGGCGATAGCCCGCGGCGAGCTCGATGCCCTCGGCCACGCGTAGCCCGAGCAACACGCCATATTCGGTTTGGAACAGCCCGTCCTGCCGATCGCTGAAGCGGGCGATCTGCTCCAGTGTCACCTTGACCTGCTTGGTCACCGGCAAGTTGACGTTCACCTGCGTCCATAATTGCGCGTCGTGCTGCTGCGCCTGCGCCGGCATCGCCAGCACGGTGACCGACGCAGCGACGATACTGTAAATGCGGGCGGGCAGGCGGGTAAGGCCCATGGGATCCGGCAGGCCGCCGCCTCAGCGCCGCGCGCGCCAGATGGCGACCGCCCCGGCGAGTGCCAGCAAGGCCCCGCGCACCGCCCACTCGCGCTCCTGTAGCATGAAGCTCGACGCCGGCCACAGGATGATCCCCAGGCCCTGGCCGATGAACAGCAAGCCCAGCGCCAGCGCGACGAGGCCGATGATCAGCAGCAAGGCCCGGGGGATCCGCATCAGCGCTGCTCCACGCCCACATAATCACGCTCGGTCGGCCCGGTATAGAGCTGACGCGGGCGGCCGATCTTCTGCTCCGGATCGGAGATCATCTCGTTCCACTGCGCCACCCAGCCGACCGTGCGCGCGAGCGCGAACAGCGCGGTGAACATGGTGGTCGGGAAGCCGATCGCCGAGAGGATCACGCCGGAATAGAAATCGACGTTGGGGAACAGCTTCTTCTCGATGAAGTACGGATCGTTGAGCGCCATTTCCTCGAGCTTCAGCGCCACATCGAAGATCGGATCGGTCACGCCCAGTTCGCCCAGTACTTCGCGCACGGTCTGCTGCATGACGGTCGCACGCGGATCGTAATTCTTATACACGCGGTGGCCGAAGCCCATCAGGCGGAACGGATCGTTCTTGTCCTTGGCGCGGGCGATATATTCCGGAATGCGATCTACCGTGCCGATCTCGCGCAGCATGTTGAGCGCGGCTTCGTTGGCGCCGCCATGCGCCGGGCCCCACAGGCAGGCAATGCCGGCGGCGATGCAGGCAAAGGGGTTGGCCCCCGACGAACCGGCCAGCCGGACGGTCGAGGTCGAGGCGTTCTGCTCGTGATCGGCATGCAGGATGAAGATGCGGTCCATCGCCTTTTCGACGATCGGGTTGACGATATAGGGCTCGGCGGGAACGCCGAACGTCATGCGCAGGAAATTGCCGGTATAGCTCAGCGAATTGTCCGGGTGCATGAACGGCTGGCCGATGGAATATTTATACGCCATCGCCGCGATCGTCGGCATCTTGGCGATCAGCCGGTGGCTGGCGATCATGCGCTGCTGCGGATCGCTGATGTCGGCCGAATCCTGATAGAAAGCGCTGAGCGCGCCGACCACACCGCACATGATCGCCATCGGATGCGCATCGCGGCGGAAGCCGCGATAGAAGGTGGCGAGCTGCTCGTGCAGCATCGTGTGACGGCTGATCGTGTAGGTGAAATTGTCCAGCTCGGCCTTGGACGGCAGTTCGCCGTTAACCAGCAGATAGCTGACTTCCATGAAGCTCGATTGCTCGGCCAACTGCCCGATCGGATAGCCCCGGTGCAGCAGCACGCCTTCATCGCCATCGATATAGGTGATCGCGCTGTCGCACGAGGCGGTCGAGGTGAAGCCGGGATCGTAGGTGAACTTGCCGGTCTGGGCATAGAGCTTGCGGATATCGATCACGTCGGGGCCGACGCTGCCCTGCATCACGGCCAGTTCGAGATCTTTGGTGCCGACGTTCAGCTTTGCGGAATCGCTCATCAATCGTCCTTTATTGTGCCGAAACGGCGTTTATCTGGTCTTTTATGCGGCCGAGGCTTTCGTCGCGACCGAGCAGATCGAGCACCTCGAAGATGCCGGGCGAGGTCTTCTTGCCGGTCAGCGCCGCGCGTAACGGCTGCGCAACTTGGCCGAGTTTGATCCCGGCCTCCTCGGCCGTCTGCCGAACCGCATGTTCTAAGCTCTCCGTATCCCAGCTTTGCAGCGCGTCAAGTTTGACATGCGCAGATGCGAGCAGGGCACGCGATTCCACGGTGAGCAGATCGGCGGCGGCCGGATCGAGCACAAGGGGACGCAAGCGAAACAAGAACGCGGTGCCGCTGGCGAGGTCGTTAAGATTGGCCGCGCGCGGCTTGAGCGCGGGCATGGCGCGGCGCAGCAATTCCAGTTGGTCGGTAGATACCGTAAAATCGAGTCGCGCCGCCACCAGGTCGGCCAGCCGGGCGTCGTCGGCGAAACGGAGATAGTGGCCGTTGAGGTTTTCGAGCTTCTTCAGATCGAACCGCGAGGGTGATCGCCCAACGCCGGCGAGATCGAACCATTCGACTGCCTGCTCGCGGCCAATCACTTCATCGTCGCCATGGCCCCAACCAAGACGCAGCAGATAATTATCCAGCGCCTCGGGCAGGATGCCGAGCTCGTCGCGATAGGAATCGACGCCGACCGCCCCGTGGCGCTTGCTGAGCTTGGCGCCATCGGTGCCGTGGATCAGCGGGATATGCGCGTAGACCGGCTCGGGCCAACCCATAGCGCGAATGACCGTCATCTGGCGGAAGGCGTTGTTGAGGTGATCGTCTCCCCGGATCACGTGCGTTACGCCCATGTCGTGATCATCGACCACTACTGCAAGCATATAGGTCGGCGTACCGTCCGACCGCAGCAGGACGAAATCGTCGAGCTCGGCATTCTGCACGGTTACTGGCCCCTGGACCTGATCCTGGATCGTCGTCGCGCCTTCCTTGGGCGCCTTGATGCGCACCACGAAGGGCGCGCCGGCGGGGGCATCGCTATCGGGGCGATCGCGCCAGCGGCCGTCGTAGCGCATCGGCTGCTTGGCGGCCTTCTGCTGCTCGCGAAGCGCCGACAGCTCTTCGGCGGTGGCGTAGCATTTGTAGGCGTGGCCGGCGGTGAGCAATTGATGCGCGACCTCTGCATGCCGCGCGGCGCGTTCGAACTGGTAGACGGTGTCGCCATCCCAGTTGAGCCCGAGCCAGCTCATCGAATCGAGGATCGCGTCGATCGCCGGCTGCGTCGAGCGCGCGCGATCGGTATCCTCGATGCGCAGCAGGAACTCGCCGCCATGATGGCGCGCGAACAGCCAGTTGAACAAGGCCGTGCGCGCGCCGCCGATATGCAGAAAACCGGTCGGCGAAGGCGCGAACCGGGTGACGACCTTGCCCATATCGGGGGTCGCGGAAGAAGTACCGGAAGCCGAAGCTTCGGGGGTGGCTATTGCGCCCAAACGCGCATCCTTTCAGACTTGTGAACTATGGCCAGCTCAGCCGCCGACGCCCCTAGCATGCGACCTTGGCCGCGCCAAATCGCGGGGCGTCTCGGCATGACACGCCTGGGGCTCGAGCAGTGGCTGGAGGCGGAGCGCGACCAGATCGTGCTGTGGCTGCCGGTGATGCTGGGGGCGGGAATCAGCTTATGGTTTGTCCTGCCCGATGAAGCCGCGTGGGCGACGGTGCTGCTGCTGTGCGCGGCCGGCGGCCTGGCTGCGCTGGCCGTGGGATCGGGCGGGCGGGCGTCGCGGGCGCTGGCGGTCGGCTTCGTGAGCGTGGCGCTGGGCCTGGCGTTGATATGGTGGCGGGCCGAGCGTGTCGCCGGCGAGGTGCTGACGCGACCGGTGATCGTAGCGTTCGAGGCAAAAGTGGTGAGCCTCGAACCGCTGGCGGCACGCGATCTGGTGCGCTTGCGCCTGGCGCCGATCAGGATCGTCGAGCGCATGCCGGTTCGGCGCGGCCAGCCAACGGTGTTGCCGGCCTTCGTGCGCGTCAATCTGGCGGAGAAGGACGTGCCGGCGGGGCTGACGCGGGGCGCTACGATCGGGCTCCGTGCGCGGCTGATGCCGCCGCCCGAGCCGGCCGTCCCGGGAGCGTATGATTATGCGCGTGTCGCCTGGTTCGATCGCATCGGGGCGACCGGGCGGGGCTTTGCACCGGTGACGATCGTCAAGCCGGGAGAGGCTGTGGGGGCCGATTTGCGCGACCGGCTTTCGCGGCACATCCAGGCGCGTGTTGATGGCAGTGCGGGCGGCATCGCCTCCGCGCTGGCGACGGGTGATCAGGGTGCGATCGCCGAGGATGATGCGGAGGCGATGCGGCGCGCCGGGCTCGCCCATCTGTTGTCTGTCAGCGGCTTGCATATCACCGCGGTGGTGGCACTGGTGATGCTCGTGGTGATGCGCTCGCTGGCGCTGAGCCCGTGGCTGGCGCTGCACGTGCGGCTGCCGCTGATCGCCGCGGCGGCCGGGGCGGCGGCGGCGGTCGGATACACCATATTGACGGGCGCGCAGGTGCCGACGATCCGTTCGTGTGTCGCCGCCTTGCTGGTGCTGGTCGCGCTGGCGATGGGGCGCGAGGCGATGACGCTCAGGCTGGTCGCGGCGGGCGCGGTGGTCGTGCTGCTGCTGTGGCCCGAGGCACTGGCGGGGCCCAGTTTTCAGCTCTCGTTCGCCGCCATTACCGCCATCGTGGCGCTGCACGAGCATCCGCGCGTGACGGCATGGTTTGCCCCCCGTGGCGAAGGGCGGTTGCCGAAACTTGCCAGGTGGCTGGCGGCACTGGTGTTGACCGGCCTGGCAGTGGAGCTGGCGTTGATGCCGATCGCGCTGTTTCATTTTCACAAGACCGGTTTGTATGGCGCGCTGGCCAATATCGTGGCGATCCCGCTGACGACGTTCGTGGTGATGCCGCTGGAGGCGCTTTCGCTGGCGCTCGATGCGGTGGGGCTTGGGGCGCCGGGCTGGTGGCTGACGGATCATGCGCTGCGCTTGCTGTTGTGGATGGCACGGACGACGGCGGCCTTGCCGGGGTCGGTTGCCGCGTTGCCGGCGATGCCCGCGGCCGCGTTTGGGCTGATGGTAGCGGGTGGCTTGTGGCTCGCCTTGTGGCGGACACGGTGGCGACGGTTGGGGCTGGCGCCGCTGCTGGTGGGGCTGGGCTGGGCGCTGGTGGCACCGTCGCCGGACCTGCTGGTGACCGGCGACGGACGGCATGTTGCGGTGCGCACGGCGGAGGGCGGGCTGGCGATGCTGCGCGACCGGGTGGGGGACTACACCTCGGATATGCTGGCGGAGAATGGCGGGGTGGATGGCGCGCCGTTGCTGCTCGCCGAGCAGCCGGAGGCGCGGTGCACGCGGGATCTGTGTCTGATCGAGCGGGTGGCCGGCGGGCGGCGGTGGCGGGTTCTGGCGACGCGGAGTGCTTATCTCGTGCCGGTGCGGGAACTGCTCGCGGCGTGTCGCGACGCCGATATCGTGGTCAGCGAGCGGCGTCTGCCGCGGGGGTGTTCGGCGCGATGGCTGACCCTGGATCGGCCGATGCTGGCGCGCACCGGGGGCGTGGCGATCGCGTTGGCGCACGGCATGGTGCGGACGGTGCGGGCGCCGGGGGATCGGCATCCGTGGCGGCTCCCGCCCTCCCTAAAACAAAACCACCTTTTCAAAGGCACTCGCCCGGCGCGGACCGGGGTCCGGTAGCATCACTAAAGTGACCCGGCCTTTGCCAATTACCGCGTCCGCCACTTCTGGGGCCCGGCCTCCGCCAGGAAAGCGCGAAACTCGGAAAGCTAGGCGAAGGTTAGTCGTAGCGGCGCAGCAATCCGGCGAGCTTGCCCTGCACACGGACCTGCTGCGGCGCGTAACGCTGGGGATCGTAAGCGCGGTTGGCGGGATCGAGCCGGACCATGGCACCTTCGCGACGGAAATATTTGAGCGTCGCCTCGGCATCCTCGATCAGCGCGACGACGATCTCGCCATCGCGGGCCACGTCCTGCCGACGGATCAGCGCGTAATCGCCATCCAGAATGCCGGCCTCGACCATCGAATCGCCCGACACTTCGAGCGCATAATGATCGCCCTTGCCGAGCAAGGCTGCGGGCACCGAAAGCATTGCACTACTCTCGAACGCCTCGATCGGCAGACCGGCAGCGATGCGGCCGTGCAACGGAATTTCGATCACGTCGTTGGCCGGTTCGGGGCGCGAATGTTGAGAAAGTTGAGACGCTGGCGACATTGCCGGCGACATTGGCGCGGCCGTCTTCCTGGTCAGCTTCACCACATCCCCGCGCTCGGGCATCTTGAGCACTTCAAGCGCGCGCGCGCGATTGGGCAGGCGACGGATGAACTGACGTTCTTCGAGCGCGCTGATCAGGCGGTGCACGCCCGACTTGGATTTGAGATCGAGCGCATCCTTCATTTCCTCGAACGAGGGCGACACGCCGGTTTCCTCCAGGCGATCACTGATGAAGCAGATAAGCTCGTGCTGCTTGCGCGTTAGCATTGCGTTCCTCCGTCAGAACAGACGCGGAACCTTTATGGAACAGTTTCCATCAAGTCAAGCCAGGATAAGGATTTCCGCCGAGTCGCCAATTTGCGCTGCCGCCGCCTGCGGCGGGCGCAGGATCAGGCAGGTAGCGCGGGCCAGCGTGCGCAGCATCGAACTGTCCTGGATGGTCGAGGCGAAAGCCTGCCCGTCGCGCAATTCGCCGCGCAGATAATCGGTGCGGTGGTCGTTGGCGGGGAGCGGCTCGCCGAGCGGCGCGGCGATGGTGGTCGGCAGCGGATCGCGCGCACCGGACATCATGGCGATCAACGGCAGCAGAAAGAGCTGCGCGGTGACGAAGGCGGAGACAGGGTTGCCGGGCAGGCCGAGCACGACCGCGCCACCCAGCCGGCCGGCCATCATCGGCTTGCCGGGGCGCAGCGCGATCTTCCAGAAATCGAGGCTGCCGCCGGCGGCGTCGAGCGCGGGGCGGACGAGATCGTGATCGCCGACCGAGGCGCCACCGGTCGTCACGAGAATATCCGCATCGATCCCGGCAAAGGCGGCGGTCATGATCGCGAGGTCGTCGGGGATGATGCCGAGATCGATCACCTCGACGGGGAGCGCGGCCAGCATCGCGGCGAGCATCAGCCCGTTGGATTCGGGGAGCTGGCCGGGGGCGAGATCGCGCCCGGCGGGGACCAGCTCATCGCCGGTGGCGGCGATCGCTACGCGCAGCCGCCGGGCGACGGGCAGCACGCCATGGCCGCCGATCGCGGTGACGGCGAGGCGGGCGGGCGTAAGCCGCTCGCCCTTGGCGACCAGCACGTCGCCGTCGTGGAAATCGAGCCCTTGCACGCGGACATTGCCGCCGTGGCGGCGCGGGCCATCACCCGTCAGGTGGATCGTGTCGCCCTCGCGCGAGGCTTCTTCCTGCACCAGCACGCTGTCGGCGCCGTCGGGCATGGCCGCGCCGGTGAAGATGCGCACCGTCTCGCCCGCCGCCATCGTGCCGGCAAAGGGACGCCCCGCAGCGCTCTCGCCGATCAGCGCGAAGGGGCCGGGGCGGTCGGCATAGCGGATGGCATAGCCATCCATGGCGGAAAGATCGCTGGCGGGCTGGGTGCGGCGGGCCAGCACGTCGGCAGCGGCCCAGCGGCCAACGGCAGCGGCGAGCGGCACGGTTTCCGTCGTGATGGCGGGGGCGAGCGCGAACAGGCGCGCTTGCGCGTCGGCGACGGGAAGCAGGGTCATGCCATTGCCTATCGCGCGGCGCGGGCAAAGGTCCAGCAGCATCTGCCAGACAACAGTGTGGCGTCGATCACACAGTGCGACACTATTGCTGGCCTGTTGCTGGGGCGTCACGAATCCGTCTTATTGGCCGCCTAGGGCCGCGCCAAGCGCAAGGCATCGTCTTTCCACCTCACCATGTCGGCACCGGTCAACGGTGGCGAAATGCCGTGCGCGCCGCTGTGCATCAACGATCTACGCCCTGGGGGGACACGCAATGTTCAACACGACCGTCATCAAATCGACCCTGCTCGTCGGCGCTGCCTTTGGCGCGCTGCTGAGTGCGACGACCGCGTCGGCACAGAATGCGCCCGACGTGGCAGTGAGCGATGCCGGCACGGACAGCGATCTGGGCGAGGTCGTGGTGACAGCGGAGCGCCGCTCGGAGAATTTGCAGAAGGTGCCGGTGTCGGTCGCCGTGGTCGGTGGCGATTCGCTGCGCGATTTCCAGAGCGGAGGCGAAGACATTCTGAGCCTCGCCGGCCGCGTACCGGGCCTGTATGCGGAAAGCACCACGGGGCGCATCTTCCCGCGCTTTTACATTCGCGGCCTGGGCAATATCGATTTCTATCTCGGCGCGTCGCAGCCCGTGTCGATCATCCAGGACGATGTCGTGCTCGAGCATGTCGTGCTGAAATCGAACCCGGTGTTCGACGTGCAGCAGGTGGAAGTGCTGCGCGGGCCGCAGGGCTCGCTATTCGGTCGCAACACGACCGCGGGCATCATCAAGTTCGACACGATCCGGCCCAGCCAGACGTTCGAAGGCCGCGGCACGGCATCCTATGGCAGCTACAACACGATCACGGCGGATGCCGGCATTGGTGGCCCGATCGTGGCCGACAAGATCGCGTTCCGCCTGTCCGGCCTGTACCAGCATCGCGACGACTGGGTGGACAATACGTTCGCCGGCACCGGGCCTGACGGCACCAAGGGCGGCAAGAACGCGCTGGGCGGGTTCGACGAGAAGGACGTGCGGCTGCAATTGCTGTTCACGCCGACCGACACGCTGAGCATCAACGTCTCGGGCCATGCGCGCGATTACAAGGGCACATCGACGATCTTCCATCGCGGCGCGCTGGTGCGCGGATCGAACAATATCCAGCGCGAACCGCGTTACAGCGTCGCGCTCGACGAAGCGGTCGGCAACCCGCAGGCCTACAAGACCTATGGCGCGTCGGTGAATGCGGCATGGGATTTCGGCGCGGCGACGCTGACGTCGATCACCGCTTACGAGACGACCAAGGGCTATAGCCGCGGCGATACCGATGGCGGCACGACGGTGCGCTTCCCGACCGGCAATCCCGGGCAAAGCCAGGGGCGCATCCGCGATCTCGATCAGTGGACGCAGGAACTGCGCCTTTCCAGCAACGGCGACACCGATTTCAAATGGCAGATCGGCGGCTTCTATTTCGACCAGCGCGACGACACCGAGTTCCGCCAGCGCGCTTCATTGCTGCTGCCGACCGCCACCGGCTATAATGCCCGCAATCTGGTGCAGCTGCATGACATCAATACGTCGTGGGCGGCGTTCGGCCAGATCAGCTATCGCATCGCCGAGAAGCTGACACTGACCGCCGGCGGCCGCTACACCGAAGATAACAAGCGCACGATCCTGACCACGCCGGCTTATACGGCGGCGGGCGTGGTCAACTTCCCAGCCACCGCGCCGCGCGACGTGCGCCTGAAGGGCAAGGAGCCGAGCTTCGACGTGTCGGCGCTGTACGAGGCATCGAACGACATCAGCCTGTACGGCCGCGTCGCGCGCGGCTTCCGCGGGCCGACGATCCAGGGGCGTTCGGCGGTGTTCGGATCGGCCTTCACGACGGCGGATTCGGAGACGATCATGTCGTACGAGGCGGGCCTCAAAACGCGCCCGTTCAGCAACATGCGCTTCAACGTGACGGGCTTCACCTACCGCGTGGATGACATCCAGCTCAACGGCAACGACGCCAATGGCAACGGCGTGCTGTTCAACGCCGATCACGCCAATGCCTATGGCGTCGAGGCCGAGCTGGAGTGGCGGCCGATCCGCAACATCAGCATTTCGCTGGGCGGCAGCGCGCTGCATACCGAGATCAAGGACAAGAACGTCTATGCGCAGGTCTGCGCGATCGGCGCGACCGTGACCTGCACGGTGCAGGATCCGACGATCGTTCGCCCGCTGTTCGGCACGCAGACCACGTTCGCGCAGATCGATGGCAATCCGCTGCCGAATGCGCCCAAATGGCAGCTGAACGCCGCGGTGCGCTACGACATTCCGTTGTGGAACGACGGCAATCTGTTCGTTTCGACCGACTGGAACGCGCAAGGATATACCAACCTCGTGCTGTACAAGACGGCGGAATTCTATGCCGATGGCAATATCGAGGGCGGGCTGAAGGTCGGCTACACCACGCCGGACCGGCAGTATGAGATTGCCGCATTCGCGCGCAACATCACCAATGAGAAGAACCTCAAAGGCGTGATCGAGAACTTCAACGCGGCGGTGTTCAACGAGCCGCGCGTGATCGGCGTGTCGCTGAGCGGCAAGTTCTGAGCTGAACGGGCGGCGCGCGGGGCGCGCGCCGCCCGTTCCCCGTAACGATATCGAACTGGCTGGCAGGCATTCGAGCTTTCCGAACCGTCACCCCGGACTTGATCCGGGGTCCACCATGCCGCACTTCATGCCCTCAGGGCACATTCCTCAGCCAAAGCCGCCTGGTGGACCCCGGAACGAGTCCGGGGTGACGGCCTTGGGAGGTGCGCGCCCCTAACAAGCGCTGCGCATCCTGCCTGGATCCTGAAATACAGTCGGGATGACGGGTGTGGGGTCAGGCCTGCGCGACCCAGTCGCCCGATTTGCCACCGCTCTTGGTCAGCAGCCGCACGCCGTCGATCTGCATGCCCTTATCGATCGCCTTGGCCATGTCGTAGATCGTCAGCAGCGTGACGGACACGGCGGTGAGCGCTTCCATTTCCACGCCGGTCTTGCCGTCGGTGCGCGCGGTGGCGGTGGCGGTGACGCCGCTATCGTCGGTGACGAGCTCGATCGCGACACGCGTCAGCGGCAGCGGGTGGCACAAGGGAATGAGATCGCTGGTGCGCTTGGCCGCCATGATCCCGGCGATGCGCGCGACGGCCAGCACATCGCCCTTGGCGGCGGCACCGGTGCGGATCGCGCTGGCGGCTTGCGGCGACATGGTGATGCGGCCGGTGGCGGTGGCTTCGCGCGCGGTCACTTCTTTGGCGGAAACGTCGACCATGTGCGCGGCGCCGGCGGAATCGAGATGGGTAAGGTCGCTCAACCCACCAACGCCCGCGTCGCCGCCTCGACATCGTCCTGCCGCATCAGCGCTTCGCCGATCAGGAAGCATGTCACGCCGTGTTCGGCCATCGCATCGAGATCGGCGCGCGTGGTCAGCCCGCTTTCGGCGACGAAGGTGCAGCCGGCGGGGGCTTTCGACACCAGCTCATAGGTACGCGCGAAATCCACGGTGAAATCGCGCAGATTGCGATTGTTGACGCCGATCAGCCGCGATTTGAGCTTCAGCGCGCGATCGAGCTCCTTGCTGTCGTGCACCTCGACCAGCACATCCATGCCACACTCGATCGCGCTGGCTTCGATTTCCGCCAGCAACGTGTCGTCGAGCGCGGCCATGATCAGCAGGATGGCGTCGGCGCCGATCGCGCGCGCCTCCGGCGCCTGCCACGGATCGATCATGAAATCCTTGCGCAGCACCGGCAGTGTGCAGGCCGCGCGCGCGTCGATCAGATACTGGTCGTCGCCCTGGAACCACGGCTCGTCGGTCAACACCGACAGGCAGGCGGCCCCGCCCGCCTGATAGGCACGGGCATGCGCCGGCGGATCGAAATCGGCGCGGATCAGGCCCTTGGAGGGGCTGGCCTTCTTGATCTCGGCGATCAGCGCGTGGCCCGTCTGCGCCTGCGCGTCGAGCGCGGCGCGAAAGCCGCGCGGTTTGGACTGCGCGGCGCCCCGCGCATCGAGCTCGGCGAGGCTGATCGTGGCCTTGCGCGCGGCGACTTCGGCGCGCTTGGTCTCCAGGATACGGTCGAGAATATCGGTCATGAATAGGCGATCCAGGCATCGAGCAGCGCGTTGGCGCGGCCGGCATCGAGCGCGTCCGCGGCGGCCGCGGCGCCCTCGGGCAGGGTAGAACTATGGCCGGCGACCATCAAGGCGGCGGCGGCGTTGAGCAGCACGGCGTCACGATAGCCGCCGGTTTCGCCGTGCAGCAGGCGGCTGAGCGCGGCGGCGTTAAAGGCGGGGTCGCCACCGTGGATCGCGGCGATCGGGTGGCGCGGCAGGCCGGCATCCTCGGGCGCGATGCGCGGGGGGAAGGCGGCGCTGCCGACATTCACGACGATGCTGGGGCCGGCGCCGGACAATTCATCGAGCCCCTCTTCGCCCGACACGACGATGGCGGATGCCGTGCCGAGCTGCGCCAGTGCTTCGGCATAGGTGCCGGCATAATCGGGGCGGGCGATGCCGATCAATTGCCGCGTGACATGCGCCGGATTGGCCAGCGGGCCCATCAGGTTGAAGATCGTGCGGCGGCCGATGCGGCGGCGGATCGGCGTGATGCGTTTCATCGCCGGATGATGGTTGGCGGCGAACAGGAAGCAGATGCCGAGATCATCGAGCGTCGCCTGTGCCATCGCGCCGGCGCGCTCCATATCGAGCCCGAGTGCCTCCAGCGTGTCGGCGGCGCCCGCCTTGGACGAGGCGGCGCGGTTGCCATGCTTGGCCACGGGCACGCCGCAGGCCGCGACGATCAGGCTGACCGCGGTGGAGACGTTGAGCGTATGATGCCCGTCACCGCCCGTGCCGCACACGTCGATCGCGTTTGCCGGCGCGGTGATCGGGATCAGGCGCGCGCGCAGCGCCCGGGCCGCCTCGGCGATCTCGATGCTGGTTTCGCCGCGGATGGCGAGCGCGGTGAGGAACTCGGCGACGGCATCTTCCGAGGTGCGCGCGTCGAGAATGTCGGCAAAGGCCTGGGCGGCGGACTCGCGGCTGAGCGGGGTGCCGGGATCGGGCAGCAGCGCGAGCGTGGTCATCGCGCGGGCACCGGCAGCCCCGCCAGCCGCAGGAAATTGGCCAGCATCTGGTGGCCATGTTCCGTCGCGATGCTTTCGGGGTGGAACTGTACGCCGTGGATCGGCAGCGTCTCGTGACGGAAGCCCATCACCGAGCCATCGTCGCTGCGCGCGTTGATCACGAGGTGCGCGGGAATGTCCTCGACGATCAGCGAGTGATAGCGCGTTGCGGTGAACGGGCTGGGCAGGCCTTCGAACAGCCCGGTGCCGTCATGCGTGACGGGCGAGGTCTTGCCGTGCATCAGCCCGCCGCGCACGACGTTGCCGCCGAAATGCTCGCCGATCGCCTGATGGCCGAGGCACACGCCGAGCAGTGGCTTGCCCGCCTCCGCGCAGGCGGCAACGAGATCGAGGCTGATTCCCGCTTCGGTTGGCGTGCGCGGCCCGGGCGAGATGAGAAACGCCTGCGCATTGCTCTCGATTGCCTCGCGCACCGTCAGCGCGTCGTTGCGCACCACTTTCGTCTCGGCGCCGAGCTCCATCAGATAATGGACCAAGTTCCACGTAAAGCTGTCGTAATTGTCGATGACCAGGATCATGTCCGGTGCCATACCCTAAGCGCGTTACAGCGCAACCGTGCCGGTTCGTTGCTGTCCTTGACGATCATTCAGCGTGGAGCAATCCACGCCTGGGCACGTTGAGTGGCAAAACAGGAGTTGACCATGATCCGCCTATCGCTCGCCATCGCCTTGCTAGCGGCACCCGCGACCGGGTTCGCGCAGCAGCAGACGTCCAATGCCGCGCAGCAGGCCGAGACGGGCAAACCGGTGCAGCGCATCCGCAACGTGCAATTGCAGCGTGGCGAACCGTGCCCGGCGGCGACGTCCGAGGGCGAAGTGGTCGTGTGCGGGACGGTGGAAGAACCGTATCGCATTCCCAAATCCCTCCGCGAAACGAAGCCCGATGCGGTCCAGCAGAGCTGGGTCAACCGCGCGGCGACAATGGATGAAGTCGGGCGCGAAGCCGCGGGGTTGCCGGATACCTGTTCGCCGGTCGGCTCGGGCGGCCAGACGGGGTGCACGCAGAAGCTGTTGCGCAACTGGGCGGCAGAGAAGCGTGAGCAGAAGCGGACGGCTCAATCGGTGCCTTGAGGCCGTAGACGTCACCCCGGCGAAAGCTGGGGTCTCGTGCGGCTCCTGGCCCGCGCATCGGCTTGAGATCCCGGCGTTCGCTGGGATGACGGTTGGGGACTACTGCCCGAAGCGGCTGTCGCTGGCGCGCGCGATGGCCTCGCGCGCGGCGGCGAAGAGCGCGCCCGATTTGGCTTCGCATTCGCGCTGTTCGGAGGCGGGGTCGCTGTCGGCGACGATGCCCGCGCCGGCCTGCACATGCATCACGCCATCCTTGACCAATGCGGTGCGCAACACGATGCAGCTGTCCATCGAGCCATCGGGCGAGAAATAACCGACCCCACCGGCATAGGCACCGCGCTTTTCGGGCTCCAGCTCGGCGATGATCTCGCACGCGCGGACCTTCGGCGCGCCGCTGACCGTGCCGGCGGGGAAGCCGGCGAGCAGCGCATCGATGGCGTCGTGAGCCGGCGACAGGCGGCCGACCACGTTGGAGACGATGTGCATGACATGGCTGTACAGTTCGACCGTGTAACTGTCGGTGACGGTGACGCTGCCTGCCCTCGAGACTCGGCCCGTATCGTTGCGGCCAAGATCGAGCAGCATCAGATGCTCGGCGCGCTCCTTGGGATCGGCGAGCAGTTCGGCGCGGTTGGCCTCGTCCTCAGCCGGTGTCTTGCCGCGGGGACGGGTGCCGGCGATCGGGCGGATCGTTACCTCGCCATCGCGCACGCGGACGAGAATTTCGGGGCTCGAGCCGGTGAGCGAGAATCCCGGCAGATCGAGGTGATACAGGAAGGGCGACGGATTGATCCGGCGCAATGCGCGATACAGCTCGATCGGCGGGAGCGGGAAGGGCGTGGTAAAGCGCTGCGCCAGCACGACCTGAAAGATGTCTCCGGCGCGAATATAATCCTGCGCGGTCGCGACCATATCGGCATAGCGCCCGGGGGGGAGGATCGGTGTCTGCGCGACCGGTGTGGGATCGTGGAGACGCACCGGCTCGGGCAGGCCGGCCGAGGCAAGCCGCGCGGCGACGGCATCGATGCGCTCTTCGGCCTCCGCCACGATCGCGGCAGGATCGCGCGTGGCATCGGGCCAGGCCGGGGCGACGAGAAACAAGGCATCGGCAAGCCGATCGAAGATCAGCACGACCGTGGGCCGCACGAACATCATATCGGGCAGACCAAGCGCATCGGTCGCGGGGACGGGCAAGCGCTCGACCAGGCCGACCGTCTCATAGCCGAAATACCCGACCAGGCAGGCCAGCGCGCGCGGCAGCTCGGCGGGCACGTCCATGCGGCAATCGGCGACCAAGCCGCGCAGGGCGTCCAGCGTCGGAACGTCGCATGGCACGAAAGCGCTGCGATCGATCAGCCATGCGCGGTTGATTTCGGCGCTGTGCCCGTGCGCGCGGAACACCAGATCGGGCGCGAGGCCAATCAGGCTATGCCGCCCACGGATCGCGCCGCCCTCAACCGATTCGAGCAGAAAATCGCCGCGGCCGGGCTCGATCAGCTTGAGGGCGGCGGCAACCGGCGTCTCGGTATCGGCGATCTGGCGGCGCCAGACCAAGGCCGGCCGGCCCGCCGCCAGCGCCGTGGCCGCATCATGATCGGCCATCAGGGCAGTTTGGCGCCGGCCGTGCCGCCGGCCATTTCCGCCTTGATTGCGGCAATGCTCTTCTCGTTGCGCTTGACGCCGACCTTGGCTTGCACCGCCTGCGTGAACTGTTCGGCATATTCACGCCCGATCGACCGGCCGATCTCGGCGCGCATCTGATCGATCACCGGCTTTTGCGCGGCGGCGTTGCCCGGCTCGATGCGATCGAGATGGACGATGAACCAGCCCTCATTGTTGGGCGCTTCGAGCAGCTTGGTTGAGCCCTGCGACATGCTGAACAGCAAGGTCAACGGCGGGGGCGCGCCACGCGGATTGGCGGTGAGCTGCGCGCGGGCTACCTTCATCGGCTGCAGCGGCGGCGTCTTGACCCCGCTGGCGGCGAACAGCGCCGGGAACGACCCGCCCTTGCTCGCCTTCGCGACGATGCCGGCGGCGATCGCACGCGCCTGGCGCCGTGCCTTGTCGAGCGTCACGTCCCGCGCGACGACGGCGCGGATTTCGGCGAGCGGCGGCGCGGCGGGCGGCACGATGCGGCCCAGACCGACCACGGCAAAACCGCCATCGGTGCCGAGCGGCACCATTTGCGGCGCGTCGCCCTGCTCCGCGGCGAAAGCAGCGGCTACGACCGGGACGAAATCGGGCGCGGCCTTGATCGCCGGGTTGCTCGGATCGCGACCATCGCCGAGCAGCGGCGGCGTGGACTGCGCGGAAAGCTTCTGATCGGCGATGATCTCGTCGAACGTCGCGCGATTGGCGGCGGCGTCATCGATCGCATCGTGGATCTTGCCCAGCACCTGCTGGGTCTTGTCCTTGGTCACCGCGGCAAGCAATTCGGGGCGCGCCTCGGCGAAGGTCTTGCCGGGTACCTGGCGGACATCATCGATGCGCGCGACCGTAAAGCCCAGCGCGCCACGCACCGGGCCGACAATGCCGCCCTTGGGCGCGGCGAAGATCGCGTCGGCCACCGCGGCCGTGCTTTGCCCGGCGTAGGTCGTCTTGTCGGTAGCGGTGAAGGTGCTGGGTTCGAGCCCGGCCGCGCGTGCCGCCTCGACGATCGCCGTGCCCGCCTTGAGCTTGGCGGCGATGGCGTTCGCGGCGGCCTGATCGGCGACGATGACCTGCTGGAAGGTGCGCTTTTCGCTCGGCGCGAAGCTGGCGCGCTGCGATTGATAGGCGGCGGTCAGTTCCGCCTCGGTCGGCGTGATCTGCGCCTTGACCTGATCGGCGGTGACGACCGCGTAACGCACCACGCGGCGCTCGGGGATCGTGTAGCGCGCGATGTTGCGCTGGTACCAGGCGGCCAGCTCAGCGTCGCTCGGCGGTGCGCCGGCCGGGATGGCGCGCGTCGGGATGATACCGATCTGCCCCTCGCGCTTTTCCAGCGACAGCGAGGCATAGGGCAGTGCGAGCTGCGACGGCACCTGGCTGGCGCCGATCGTCGGCAGGATCAGCTGACGCGCGATCGTCTCGCGCGTGACATCGGCGCGGACCTGGGCGTCGGTCAGCCGGCGCTCCTGCAACAGGCGATCGTACAGCAACTGGCTGAACGTGCCATCGGTGCCCTGCAGCGCGGGGATGCTGGCGATCTGGCCATCGATCGCGCGCTTGCTGACGACAAAGCCGACATCGCGCCCGAACTGTTCGAGCGACATGCCCGCGATCAGCTCCTTCAGTGTCGCATCCAGCCCGCCGCCGGCGACGAATTGCCCCATGTCGAGATTGGGCTGTTGTTGCCGATAGGCTTCGAGCTGGTCCTGCGTGCGCGTGCGCAGCTCGGTGCCGCTCAGCTTGGCGTCGCCCACCGTGGCGACCGAATCGCCCGTCGGCGCGCCGGTCGATTGCAGCCCGGTGATATCGGTGGCGGCAAAAGCGAGCCCGATGATGGCGAGAAAACCGAAGGTGATGACCAGGCCGACCTTGGAATGGATAAGGCGGCGGATGACGCTGAGCATGGAGGACCGATCTGTTGCGGTGCGTGAAGTTTGAGCGCCGCTTTACGGGCAGCGTGGCCCGGCTTCAAGGTTGCGTAAACCGCGGCCCGCGCTCTATCGCCCGGGGAAGCATTTCCAGGGGGCTTAGAATGGCGCGACGCAAGCTGATTGCAGGCAATTGGAAGATGAACGGATCGCTGGCGGCGCTGGCCGAACTGCGCGCGATCGCGGATGCGGCGCAGGATGCTGGTGGCGTTGATGTGGCAATCGCCGTGCCGGCGACGCTCATCGCACCGGCGGTGGCGATGGCGCCAGGGCTGGCGATCGGCGCGCAGGACGTCCATGCGGCGCCGCGCGGCGCGCATACCGGGTGCGTTTCGGTGGACCTGATCGCCGAGGCGGGGGCGCGGTTTTCGATCGTCGGGCATAGCGAGCGGCGGGCGGACAATCACGAGACGGATGCCGAGGTGAAAGCCAAGGCCGAAGCGCTGCGGGCGGGCGGCTTGCGCGCGATCCTGTGTATCGGTGAGACGCTGGCGCAGCGCGATGCCGGCGACGCCGAGGCGGTGGTACTGCGACAACTGACCGGATCGCTGCCAGTGGGGACGGCGAGCGACTGGTTGGCGATCGCCTACGAGCCGGTCTGGGCGATCGGCACGGGGCGGACCCCGACAGTGGGCGATGTGACCGCGATGCATGGCGCGATCCGTGGGCATCTGCACGCGCTGATCGGCGCAGAAGCGGTAGCGGTGCGGCTGCTATACGGTGGTTCGGTGACGGGCGATAACGCGGCCGAGTTGCTCGGCGCGGGGAACGTGGATGGCGCGCTGGTCGGCGGCGCGAGCCTGACGGCGGCGAAGTTCGTGCCGATCATCGCGGCGGCAGTGGCGCTGGAGGATCGTTTCGAAACACCGGGCCAGGCATAAGCAAGGCGCTTCCCCGGCGCAGAGCGGGGAAGCGCCTGAGTGGTTCAGGCTTCGGCCTTGCGGTCCTTGACCAGTTGGTTGGACTTGGCGCGGCTCGGGCCGGCTTCCTTGATGATGGCGCGCGCTTCCGCCGTGCTCAGGCCGTGCTTGCGCGCGAAATAGCTGACTTCATAAGGCTGGCCGGCGGCGACGCGCGCGGGGTCCGAGGATTTGCGCGGCTTGGGCGTGGCGCTGTTGGAAGTTTTACGTGGCGCGCTCTTGCGGGCCGTGGCCTTGCGCGCCGCCGGCGCCTGCTTCTTGTCGCGGCGGAAATACCAGGTGGCAAGCGCGGCCGAACCCAGGAATGCTGCGCCGATGCTGGCCAGCTGCGCCAGCGCTGGCGAGAGCAACGGCTCGGGCTTGGCGGGGGCGGGCGTCGCGACGAGCTTGGCACCGTCGTTATGCGGCTTGGGCTGTAGCGGGAAGGGCGATTGTGCCGCTTGGGGCACGGGGGGCTGATGTGTCATATCGCGCTCAACGCGCTGGACGCGCGAGAGTTTCGTTACGGGTGTGTCGGCGCCGGATGGCCATCAGCCATAGCGCGCCTTGAGCAGCGCCCAGGCCGCGCGCAGACCCAGCGCGTCGCCGCCCTTGGGCCGGCCGGGCTTGGCGGCGGGGCGCCAGGCGAAGGTGTCGAGATGGACCCACGGCGTGGTGGCGGGCACGAAGCGGCGGAGAAACAGCGCTGCTGTCGTGGCACCGGCGTATCCGCCTTCGGCGGCATTGACCATGTCGGCAAGATCGGACTTGAGCATGTCGTCATAGCCGTCCCACAGCGGCAGGCGCCATAAAGGATCGCCGACCTGTGTGGCGGCGGCGAGCAGCGCATCGGCCAGCGCATCGTCATTGCTGAACGTGGCGGGGAGATCGGGGCCGAGCGCAACGCGCGCCGCGCCGGTGAGCGTGGCATAATCGATGATCAATTCAGGATTGACTTCGCCCGCCTTGGTCAGCGCGTCGGCGAGGATCAGGCGCCCTTCGGCATCGGTATTGGTATTCTCGACCGTCAGCCCAGCACGCGAGCGCAGCACGTCGCCGGGGCGGAAGGCGTCGCCGGCGATGCTGTTCTCGACCGCCGGGATCAGCAGGTGGAGGCGGAGCTTGAGCCGCGCGGCCATGATCAGCCCGGAGAGCGCAAGCGCGTGCGCGGCGCCGCCCATATCCTTCTTCATCAGCGCCATGCCGCTGCCGGGCTTGATATTGAGCCCGCCGGTATCGAACGTCACGCCCTTGCCGATCAGCGCGAGCCGCGGATGCTTGGGATCGCCCCATTCGAGCTCGATCAGCCGCGGCGCGCGCGCGGCGGTGGCGGCCTGGCCGACCGTGTGGATCATCGGATAACCCTGCGCCAGCGGCGCGCCCTTGGTGACGGTGAGCGTCGCGCCGTGCGCGGTGGCGAGCTTGGTGGCTTCGGCTTCCAGTTCGGCGGGGCCGAGATCGGAGGCGGGGGTGTTGACGAGATCGCGGACCAACGCGGTCGCGGCGGCGAGGCGGACGGTATCGTCGATCCGCGCGGGCTCGCCGGTGAGCAGGATGCGCGGGCCGGTGACGTCGCCCTGTTTGTACCGCTCGAAACGGTGTTGCGCGAGCAGCCAGCCGAGCATCGCCGCGCCGGGTTCGCCCTCCGCCAGGCGGTACGTGCCCTCGGGCAGTTGCTCGCCAAGCGAGGCGATGCGCCACGGCGAGTCCAGGCGTTCGTCGCACACCAGCAGCATCGCCCAGTCCTCGGCGCCATCGCCGGGCAGCACGGCGCGGTTGCCCGCCTTGCCGGTCAGGCGGTGCGCGGCAACCGCGGTGCGCGTGCGTTGCGGCTGCGCGGCCAGCCAGCCGTTGAAGGCATCGGGATGGACGACATGGATGGTGCGGGCGGGCTGGCCGCGATCGGGCTGCAGCAGAGAAGTGAAATCGGTCATGCCACGATAGGTAGGGGCGGGGCGCATGCTTTGCCAATCCGGCGCGGTCGGTTCATGCTGCCGGTTCACTTGCGGGGGAATGATGGTGATGCTTCGTACCATGCTGGGCGTGTTGGGATTGTTCGCCGCATCAAGCGCGAGCGCGGCGCCCCCCGATGCCGCGACGCTGGCCGAGGTCGACGCGATCTTCGCCGAGTGGCAGCAGAGCCAGCATGTGCCCGGGCTGGTCTACGGCATTGTCGCGGATGGCCGGCTGGTGGCGGTCCGGGGGCTGGGCGTGCAGGATGTCGAGCGCAAGAGCCCGGTCAGCGCCGACAGCCTGTTCCGCATCGCCTCGATGTCAAAGGCGTTTACCGCGCTCGCGATCCTCACGCTGCGCGATGCGGGCAAGCTGTCGCTCGACGCGCCGGCGGAAACCTATGTGCCGGAGCTGAAAGGCTGGACCTATCCGACCAAGGACAGCCCGCGCATCACGGTGCGCAACCTGCTGACGCACAGTGCCGGGTTCGTCGAAGACAATCCGTGGGGCGACCGGCAGCAGGTGATGCCCGAGGCCGAGTTCACCGCGCTGCTGAAGCGCGGCGTGCCGTTTGCGCGCGCGCCGGGGCTGGGCATGGAATATTCCAATCTCGGTTATGCCATTTTGGGCCGGATCGTCTCCAACGTGTCGGGCCTGCGCTATCAGGACTATATCCGCCGCACGATCATGGCGCCGCTGGGCATGGCCGCGACGGGCTATGATGTGCTCGCCTCACCAAAGGCGCGGCGCAGCATCGGCTATCGCTGGCAGGATGGCGCGTGGGTACGCGAGCCGGATATGAAGGACGGGGCGTTCGGCGCGATGGGCGGCGTGGAGACCAGCGCCAATGATTACGCCAGATGGGTAGCATATCTGCTCGCGGCGTGGCCGGCGCGCGATGCGGCGGAGGCCGGGCCGGTAACGCGCGCGACGGTGCGCGAAATCGTGACCGGGGCCAATTTCGTCGGCGCGGTGGCGCGCAATCCCGCGATCAGCGCCACGCCGTGTCGCCAATCGCGCGCCTATGGCATGGGCTGGTTCGCGATCGACGATTGCGATCTGGGCCGGGTCGTCGCGCATTCGGGCGGCTATCCCGGTTATGGGTCCTATGTGATGCTGCTGCCGGATAAGGGCGTCGGGCTCTTCGCCTTTTCCAGCAAGACCTATGGTGGCGCGACGCTGCCCGTCTTCCGTGCGGCACTGGCGCTGCAGAAAGCGGGCGCGTTGCATGATCGGCCGATCGAAGTCAGCGCCGGGCTGGCCACCGCTTACGACGCTGCGCGCGCGGTGTGGCGAACGGGCGAGATCACTGCCGCGCCGCTGGCCGACAATGTGCTGCTGGATCATGATGCCGCGGCGTGGAAAAGAATGATCGCCGGGGTACGCGGTCAAGTCGGCACGTGCGCGGCGCGAGAGCCGATCATGCCGATTTCGGCGATGGAGGGACGGTTTAGCTGGACCTGCACGAACGGGCGCGTGAGCGGTCGCGTACAGCGCGCGCCGACCGCTGCGTTGTCGATCCAGGCGTTGGAGTTTACCCCGGTCACCCCGTGAGCGGGGTCACTCTTCGTGTTCGCGCTCCAGCGAATCGAGAATCCGTGCACCGGCCATGAACACCGCGATCGGGCAGGCGGCGAACAGCAGCCAGCCGCCATAGCCCGGATATTGCTGCAGATAATGGATGCCACGTTCGACCGCGCCAACCCCAAGCCCGTAGATTACGAGAAACGCCTCGAACTTGGTCTTGATGATGAAAAGCCCGGCGAATTTTCTCCACATGGGCACAGCGAAGCAAACATCGGGCCAGTGGGGAAAACACGCCGGTTGGCCCTGGCCGACAATGGTTACGTGTAAATTAACTCGACGATCCCAAGCTCCTCGATCAGCGCGTGGCGCGCCTGTTCGATGCGGTCGATCAGCGCCGGATTGGCGAGGTCGGCGATGTGGATGGTCTCGGGCCAATGCGCTTCGACCACGGCAGCGATGCGATCGAGCGCCGCGTGATCGACCAGGAAGCGCGGATCGATCATGGCGGGATCGGCGACAACGCGCAGCCTGAGACAGGCCGGGCCGCCGCCATTGGCCATCGACTGGCGCACATCGACTACTTCCAAGTGGCGGATCGGGCCGTTGCCGGCGATCAATTCCTGCAGCCAGCCCCACACGGCGGCATTCTCGCGCGCCTCCTGCGGGAGGATCAGCGCCATGCCGCCGACGGGCAGCGTCACCAGCTGCGCATTGAACAGATAAGAGGCGACCGCGTCGGCGAGGCTGACGCGATCGGCGGGGACGGTGATGATCTCGACCTCCGGCAGCGCCGCGCGCAGCTCGGCGTAGAATCCGTTGCGATCGGCAAAGGCGTGTTCGTGCGCAAACAGCACATGTTCGTTGGCGACGGCGACGACATCGTTGTGAAACGCGCCGGCGGCGATCGCCGCTTCGGATTGCGCGACGAGCACAGTGCGCGCGGGATCGAGCCCGTGCCGCCGCGCCACCGCGGCACTAGCCTCGCGGTGCTGGCGCGCGGGGAAGGGGCCGCCGCTGACGCCATAGACGAACACTTCGACGCCGGCGGCCTCGTGCCGCGCGCATAGCCGCATATGATTGGCCGCGCCTTCGTCGCCGAACGGCGCGGGGATCGGGCCATGCACTGCAAAAGCGGGATCAGCAAAAGCGACGCGGAGTTGCGCCAGCGTGCCGGGCCATTCGTGGCTGCGATGCGGCATGGTCACCAGATTGGCGACGGTCAGGTGGCAGCGGTTATCGGCGGTATCGGGCGCGGGGGAGACGGTGGCGGCATTGGCCGCCCACATCGCGGAGGCGGACAGGGCCTGCGCCTGCAGATGCGGCGCGGCGGCGGCGTAGCTGATCGCCAGGCTGGTCAGCCAGGCATGATCGGGACGGGCCTGCGGCAGCAGGATGCCCTGCGCCAGCCCGAGCGCGAGATTGGCGCGCATCTTGGCGATGCCTTCCAGCGCCGCGGCGCGCGGGTGCGAGGGCGCGCCGGCATTGCCGGTGGCGGCGAGATTGCCCGGGCTGAGCCCGGCATAATTATGGCTCGGGCCGATCAGGCCGTCGAAGTTTATTTCGGTGAGCATCTAGTCCCCTTGGTCTGGCAATCCGGTCCCCATCTCTCCGTCACCCGGGACTTGGTCCGGGGTCCACTGTGCCGCGGGCCCTGCCACTGCGCCACTATCGACTTCTTTGCAGCTTGGTGGACCCCGGACCAGCCCGGGGTGACGTCCGTGTGTACGGTAGGGTTAGATCCGTCCCACGTGAATAACCGCGTCGCCCGGCTGTACGTCGATCGCTCGCGCGCAGGCCGGGTCGATCGCGATGCCGTCGGCGCCCGCCGCGATGCAACCATAGGCGCAGCGGAACGCCGCCAGCGTGCCCGTCGCCACCAATGCCTGGTCGCGACCATCGCCATCGACAGCCACCACCGTGTCGCGCTTGGCCTCGCAGATCGCGCGGACGCGATCGGTCCTGGCGGTCATGGTCGGGCCGCCATCGAAAATGTCGATGTAATTCTCGAACGCGAAGCCCTCATTTTCGAGCATGCGCATCGCGGCGCGCCCGCTGGGGTGCGGCAGGCCGATCGCGGCGCGCGCGCTGTCGCTGAGCATCGCGGTGTAGATCGGGTGTTTGGGGAACAGATCGGCGATGAACTGGTGGCCGTGAATGGCGTTGAAATGATCCGCGTCCTGAAAATTCATCCCGAAGAAGCGCCCGGCCAGCCCATCCCAGAAGGGCGACCCGCCGGCTTCGTCGATCACCCCGCGCAACTCGGCGAGGATGCGATCGGCGAAGCGCGCGCGATGCTGCGCGATGAACAGATAGCGGCTGCGCGCGAGCAGCATGCCCAGGCCCCCGGCGCGCTCGCCGGGATGGAGGAACAGCCCGCCGACTTCGCTGCAGCCTTCGAGATCGGTGGTCAGCGCGAGCATGTCGGCGCGGAACGTGCGGCTCAATTCCTTGCTGTGCTGCGTCAGATTGCCGAGCCGATAGCTGTAAAAGGGAAAGCGTTTGCCGACATGCGTGAACAGCTGGCACGTGCCGCGCACATCGCCCGTCTCGACATTCTCCAGCACCAGCACGAACGTCTCTTCGATGACGGTGCCATCATCCGCCCGCGCGAAGGCTTCGTGGCTGCGATCGAGTTTGGCGCGCAATGATTTGCGATCGGCCGGCAGGTTGGTGAAGCCGCCGCCGGTCAGCTTGGCCATTTCATACAGCGCCTGGAGATCGCCATCATGCGCGGCGCGAATACGGAAAGTCATCAAAGGCCCCTGGTGATGATACGCGCGATGGTCAGCGCCGACAGCGCGGCGCGCTCGGGCAGGCTATCGGGAATAAGGAACTCCTGGGGCGAGTGGATCGCGCCGCCGCGCGCGCCCATCGTGTCGATCACGGGGACGCCGCAGGCGGCGATATTGTTGCCGTCGCAGACCCCGCCGGTCTGCGCCCAGGCGATCGGCAGGCCGAGATCGCCACCGGCCTGGCGCACCAGCTCGAACAATTTTGCGGCGCCATCATCGATCGGCTTGGGCGGGCGATTGAAGCTGCCGTGCAGCGCGATCCGCACGTCATGCTCGGCGGCGACCGTCGCGACCGCGCGGTCGATCTGCACCTGCGCGCGGGTGATATCATCGAGCGTGGCGGGGCGGAAATTAACCCGCAGCACGGCAAGATCGGGCACCACATTGTTGGGCCCGCCGCCCTCGATTCGCGCCGGATTGACCGCCAGACGCGGCCCCCGCGCCTTGCTCAGCCGCAGCGCGAGATCGGCGGCGGCGACGATCGCGTTGCGCCCGTCCTCCGGGTTGCGCCCGGCATGCGCGCTGCGGCCATGCACGACGATCGAGAAATTGCCCGTGCCGCCGCGCGCGCCGGCCAGCGTGCCATCGGGCAGCGCGGGTTCGTAGGTTAGCGCGGCATGCTTGCCGCGCGCGGCTTCAGCGATCAGCGCGGCGGAGGAGAAGGAGCCGGTTTCCTCGTCCGAATTGATGACGACCGCGTAGCCGAGCTGTGCGGCCAGCGGCGAGGCCTCGAGCGCGGTCAATGCCGCCAGCATGATGGCAAGACCGCTTTTCATGTCGGCGACGCCGGGGCCGTTGAGCGTCCCGTCGGGCCGCCAGGTCAGCGTCTGGAACGGGTGATCGGCGGAATAGACCGTATCCATATGGCCGGTGAACAGCATCTGCACCGGCGCCTGCGGGCGGACGACGAGATGCAGATGGCGGCCATGCTCGATGGCTGACACGGTGCCGTCCGCGGCGACGCTGTCGGCCGGGGCGGGGGCAACGAGATCGAGCGTGCCGGGGAGCGCGGCAAAGGCGTCGGCGAGTTTGGCGGCGATGGTGGCGAGGCCGGCGAGGTTGCGCGTGCCGGAATTGATCGCCGCCCAATCCTCCACCTGCGCGAGCATCGGTTGCGCGCGGGCGGTGTCGAGGAGGGTTTGTTCAATGGGGGAGAGGGCCGTCATCGCCCGGGTCTAGCGGGTTGGCGGGCGGCGCTCCAGCCCCGCCTTGATACCGTCATCCCAGCGCAAGCTGGGATCTTTGTGGGGCGGGTGCTGTGCGCTCCCCCCTGATATCCCAGCTTCCGCTGGGATGACGGTTGGGCTCGGTCGGTAACTGATTGTCAGAAACTATACACCAGCGCCGCGCGGCTGGTCGTGTCGGTGCCGACGCGACCGACGGGCGGCATGCTTTCATATTGCACGCTATACGACAATTTCGCCGCCAGCGGGCCGATCAGCTTGGCATTGAGCGCGGTCGTGCTGGAGACCGTGCTGTTATAGCGCTGAACATAAGCGGAAGCGTCCTGGCTGAACGATACCGCGCGCGACAGCTTTACATCGAAATCGACCGAGCCGCGCGCCGCCATGCTGCTCTCGGTCGTCGCGTCGGTGAAGTCGGTATGGCGGAAGGCCGGGCCGAGCTCGACGTCCAGCGTGATATCGTCGCGCTTGATCGCGTTGTAGCCGGCGCCGACCGAGGTGGAATAGCGATCGAAATAGCCGAGGAAGCGATCGCTTTCATATTGCGCGGCACCGTACACGTAGCCGCGCGGCGAGAATTTGAAATTGGGCTCATAGGCGGCGAGATAATGTTCGCGGCTGACCAGCCCGAGGCTTTCCTGATAATCGGCGGAAAGGCGCAATTTGTGCCGCCAGCGCAGCGTTTCGCGCTGCAGATTGAGCTGGCCGCTGGCACCGATATTCTCGGTATTGCCGGTCGACAAATAGCCGCCGATCTCGGCGTTGCCCGTCCATAGCTGTAGCGGCCCGGCGTCGCGCAATCGGGCCAGGCGCCGGTTCTCGCGGTCGGTGCGCCAGGCATTGGCGAGATGGCTGATTGCGTCCGCGCTGTCCGGCACGGCGCCGCGCGCGTATTTCTCGACGATCGCCACCTCGGATGGATTGCCGCCGGCGATCGCCGCGTCGAGCATGGCTTTGACCGTTGGGGGAATATCCGCATTGGCCAGCAACAACGGCGCGAGGAATAACAAGGCACGCATTCCGAGGGGATAGCCCGATCGACGCCCATGGTACACCAAATCCGTCGCGCGCCGGGCTCGGCTGGTCGCTAGTCGAGCCGATCGGCGAAGGCGGCGAGCACTTGTTCGTAAAGCGTGCGCTTGAACGGCACGATCAGGCGCGGGAGATCGGCGGGGGCGATCCAGCGCCAGGCGCGGAATTCCTCATGCGCGGTGGCAATATTGATATCGCTGTCCTCTCCCAGGAAGCGGTACAGGAACCAACGCTGCGTCTGGCCGCGATATTTGCCTTTCCAGACCTTGCCGATGAGTTCGTCGGGCAGATCGTAATGCAGCTCGTGCGGCGCGGCGGCGATAAGCGCGACCTTGTCGGGGGCGATGCCGGTTTCTTCGCCCAGTTCGCGCAGCGCCGCCGTCTCGGCATCCTCACCGGGATCGATCCCGCCTTGCGGCATCTGCCATGCCTCCAGCGTGGTATCGATGCGCTGGCCGACGAAGACCTGGCCGGCGCGGTTGAGCAGCATGATGCCGGCACAGGGGCGGTAGGGGAGGGGCGAGTCGTTCATCTTATTCCTTCGTCATCCCGACTCGTTTCGGGATCCAGGCGCGGTCGGTCGTCCGACGAGCGCCGCGTGTGCGGCAGATGGACGCGCTTGGATCCTGAAACAAGTTCAGGATGACGGTAATCCCTATGCCGCCGCCTGCGCCATCACGCGCTCGCCCTCGGCCTCGGTCACCAGCGCTTTCAGCGCGGTGAACGCGCCGGCAACGTCGCCGACCGATGACGGGATCGCCTGACGAAGCGTAATGAAGCCATGAATCGAGCCGCGCGCTTCGCGGAACACGACCGGCACCCCCGCCTCGACCAACGCGGCGGCGTACGCCCGGCCCTGATCGCGGATCGGATCGAGGCTGGCGGTGATCACCACCGCGGGCGGCATGCCGGCGAGATCGCCCTGGAGCGGCGAGGCGCGGATATGATCGGCTTCGGCGGCATAAGCGGCGCCGAACCAGTCCATGCTCGCGCGGGTCAGCAGATAGCCCTCGGCGAACTGGTTATACGAGGGATATTCGATCGTGGTGTCGGTGGCGGGATAGAAAGCAAGCTGTGCGATCACCGGCACGGCGGCGGGCGCATCGCGCAAGGCCATGGCGGTGACGATGGCAAGGTTGCCCCCCGCACTGTCGCCGCACACGATCAGGCTGGTCACCGTACGGCCAAGCACCGCCGGGCTGGACGCGATCCAGCGCGCGCCGGCTTCGCAATCGTCGGGCCCGGCGGGCCAGGGGCATTCGGGGGCGAGGCGATAATCGATCGAGACGACGGGCAGATCCAGCGCGCGCGCCATCGCCGCGCAGAAGCTGGCATGCGACGCGATATTGCCGATGACGAACCCGCCGCCGTGGAAGAAGGCGACTGCCGGGCCGGGCGCGCGGCTGGCGCGGGCGTCGAACAGGGTCGCGGGGATGTCGCCTGCGGGGCCGGGGATCACCAGATCGCGCCGGGTGGCAAGCTCGCCCACCGGCAGATCGGCGACATCGTTCATCGCCAGAAATTGCGCGCGCGCCGCCGCCGGCTCCAGCTCATGCATTTTCGGCCACGGCACGTTGTTCAAAAATCCCAGGAACGCATTGGTATCGGGGCGGACGAACGGATCGGTCATACGGGCTCTCCGGCCTCCGTCGATGGCGCGAAGGCTTGTCGATGATTACGTAAACGCCATGATCGCGATCGTCCACCACCCCGGTGGTGTGGCGTGGGCGCCGGCGCGCAGCACGTATCAATGGAACAAGAACGGGCTGATCCGCGATTTGCTGCGCCAGCAGGACGTGGCGTGGCACGTGCCCGAACCGGCGCCGCGCGCCTGGCTGGAGGCGGTGCACGACGCCGATTATGTCGCGCAGGTGCTGGCCGCGCAGGTGCCGCGTGAGAAGGAGCGGCGGATCGGTTTTCCGGTCACGCCGGAAGTCGCGGCGCGCGCGCGCGTCGTGCCCGGCGGCACGTATCTGGCGGCCAGGCTGGCGCTGACGCACGGCTTTGCCGCGAACAGCGCGGGGGGCAGCCATCATGCCCTGGCGGATACGGGGGCGGGCTTCTGCGTGTTCAACGACTTGGCCATCGCCGCGGTGCAGCTGGCGGCCGAAGGTGTGCGCGTGGCGATTGTCGATTGTGATGTGCATCAGGGCGACGGCACGGCGGCGCTCACCGCGGGGCATCCCGGCATCGTGACCTATTCGATCCACGCCGAGAAGAATTTCCCGGTACGCAAGACACGCTCGACGCTCGATGTGCCGCTGCCCGATGGCACCGGCGATGCAGTCTATCTCGCCACGCTGGAGGCAACGCTGGCGCCGCTGCTCGATGGCGTGGCGCCGGATCTGATCCTGTACCAGGCGGGTGTCGATCCATTCGTCGGGGATCGGCTCGGCCGGCTCGCGCTGACGCAGGACGGGCTGGACGCGCGCGAAAAGCTCGTCGCGCGGCTGGCGCTGACGCGGGGGGTGCCGCTCGCGGCGACAGTGGGCGGGGGCTATGGCGAGGATGCCCTGGAGATTGCCCAGCGGCATGTCCGCAGCATCCTGAACCTGGGAAATATGTTCAATAAAATTAAATATTTGGGTTAATAAAGTCATAAGATTTACGCATTCTCCCGGTAATCGCGATGGCGACGCGCAGTGCTGCGTTGCATCTTTAACGGGGAACGTTTCATGATCATCTTCTCGATCGCCGCCCGCGGCGCCAGCGCCGTCGCGCTGCTGGCCGCTGCGCCGTCTTTCGCCGCTACCTTTGGCACCGGCACGGTCGCGCTGGGCGCCACCACTTACACGCAGGATTTCGATACGCTGGCACGCACCGGCACGACCGGCACCGCGCTGCCCACCGGCTGGCGCGTGTCGGAAACCGGGGCCAACAGCAACAGCAGCTATGGCGTCGGCACCGGCTCGAACAACGCTGGCGACGTGCTCAGCTACGGCGCTGCGGGTTCGTCCGATCGCGCACTGGGCACGCTGCGCAGCGGCAATCTGATCCCCACGATCGGCGCGGTGTTCACCAACGCGACCGGCACCACGATAACCGATCTGCTGGTCGGCTTCACCGGCGAACAGTGGCGCAACGGCAGCGCGTCGATCGATTCGCTCGGCTTTCAATATTCGCTGACGTCGACCAATATCGGCGACGCGATCGGCAGTTCGGCCTGGACCTCGGTGTTGGGCCTGACCTTCTCCGCGCCGAACAATGCTGCAGTGAGCGGCCTAGACGGCAATCTCAACAGCACCTCGCTGAGCAGCACGCTTTCGGGACTGTCGATCGGCTCGGGCGCGTCGTTCGCGTTCCGCTGGATCGATGCCGATCCGTCGGGTGCCGATGATGGCCTGGCGATTGACAATTTCTCGGTCGGCTCGGTCGTCACTGCCGTGCCGGAGCCGAGCACCTGGGCGATGATGCTCGTCGGCTTCGGCGCTGTCGGTGGCGCGATGCGCCGTCGTCGCTCTGGCGCGACGCGGGTGGCGTTCGCGGGCTGAGCTTGGCTTAAGTCTGGTGGCAGAGGTCGCCGGTCGAAAGACCGGCGACCTTTTGCGTTTTGGTATAGGGAGATTCGCACGAAGTCACGAAGCCACGAAGGGGGTGGGGTGAGCGCGACACTGGAAGAATTGGCGCGGGTCGCCGTCGATTGCGGGTTCAAGCTACACGAAGCGCTGGGCCCCGGTTTGCTCGAGTCCGTTTACGAGGCGTGTCTGTGTCATAGCCTCGCGGATCGCGGACTGTCCGTTGAGCGCCAAAAGATCGTCCCGATCCGCTTTAATGGCATTGTCCTGGACGAAGCATTTCGTGCCGATGTGGTCGTGGAGGATCGCTTGCTCATCGAGCTGAAATCGACTGAAGCGCATGCGCCTGTTCACGCCAAGCAGGTGCTCACCTATCTGCGGCTGATGACCTTACCGCTTGGCATCCTCATGAACTTCGGCGCGCCAACGTTCAAGGATGGCGTCCGCCGTATCGCCAACGATTATCGGGGACCATGGGCATAATCGTCTTCTTCGTGTCTTCGTGTCTTCGTGCGCGCCATTCTTGTGCGTATAGCGCGCGCTATGACCGACAGTATTTCGCTTCTCTGGCTCCGGCGTGATCTGCGCCTTTCCGATCACGCGGCATTGATCGCGGCCGTGGCCGAGGGGCCGGTGATCCCGGTGTATATCCTCGATGACGATACGCCCAAGCATCGCAGGATGGGCGGCGCATCGCGCTGGTGGCTGCATCATAGCCTGGCGGCGCTGGACACGGCGTTGCGCGGCAAAGGCTCGCGGCTGATCCTGCGGCGCGGCGTGGCGGCGACTGTGTTGGCCGAGCTCGCCGCGCAGACCGGGGCGACGCGCGTGCACTGCATCCGGCATTACGAGCCGTGGTGGCGCAATGCCGAGCGCGCCGTGGCGCAGACGCTCGATCTGGTCTGCCATGACGGCAATTATCTTGAGCCCCCGGGGTCGATCACCACTGGCGCAGGCCAGCCGTACAAGATCTACACACCGTTCTGGCGCGCGCTGAGCGATCAGATGCCGCCCCCGCCGCCGGCGCCCGCGCCCGATACGATCCCCGCGCCGGCGCACTGGCCGGCAAGCGACACGCTGGCCCATTGGCAGCTGCTGCCGACCAAGCCCGATTGGGCACCGGGCTTCGCCCAGGAATGGGCCCCGGGCGAGGCGGGCGCGCAGGAGCGGCTGGCCGATTTCCTGCCGCATGCCGGCGGCTACGACACCGGGCGCAACCTGCCGTCCGACGAACTGACCTCGCGCCTCTCGCCGCACCTGCATTTCGGCGAAATCTCGCCCGCCACGGTGTGGCACGGCATATTGGCCGCAAAGGGCGATGCGACCGTCTATCTCAAGGAGATCGCCTGGCGCGATTATGCGCAGAACGTGATCCAGCAATATCCCGATTATGGCCGCGCCAATGGCCGCCCCAGTCTCGATACGCTGGCATGGCGCAGCGGGCCGGAGGCGGACGCCGATCTGGCCGCGTGGCAGCAGGGGCGCACCGGTTACCCGATCGTCGATGCCGGGATGCGCCAGCTGTGGACCAGCGGCTGGCTGCACAATCGCGTGCGTATGATCACCGCCTCGTTCCTGATCAAGCATCTGCTGATCGATTGGCGGCGCGGCGAGCAATGGTTCTGGGATTGCCTGGTCGATGCCGATTACGGGTCGAACACGGTCAACTGGCAATGGGTGGCGGGGACGGGGATCGACGCCAACATGTTCAGCCGCATCATGGCGCCGCTGACGCAATCGGTAAAATTCGACGCCGCCGGCTATATCCGCGAGTGGGTGCCGGAATTGGCAGGGCTCAGCGACGAGACGATCCACGATCCGGACGCGTTCGGCCGGCGGCCCCGTGACTATCCCGCCAAGATCATCGGCCATCGCGAGGGGCGCGAGCGCGCGCTGGCAGCGCTGCAGCGGACGCGGTGATAATAGCTGTTCGCGACGCCGTGCGCCGTGCATTAGACGCGCCAGATGAACGCGATCACACCCAATAGAGGGCGCCGCTTCGGCCCCGCCCGACGCCGCCGCATGCGCCGCGGCGATTGGCTGCTCAACCGCTTTGGCCGGCTGTTCCACCGCATTCTCGATCGCATCGATGCCGGGCTGGCGAGCGGCTCGATCGAGGCGACGCTGCCGGATGGGACCAGCCGGTTGCTTGGCGGGCGCGCGCCGGGGCCCGGGGTCATCGTCGACATGTCGAGCTGGCGCGCGCTGGTGCGGCTGGTGACCGGTGGATCGGCCGGCTGGTATCGCGCCTGGGCGGACGGCGACTGGTCCAGCCCCGATCCGGTGCCATTGTTCGATCTGTTCATGCGCAACGCCGTGTCGCTCGGCGAAACGGCGCGGTCCGGCGGCGTCAAGCGGCTCGTCGGGCGCGTGACGCACTGGCTGCGGCGCAACCACAAGAATGGCTCGCGGCGCAATATCGAGTTTCACTACGATCTCGGCAACGATTTCTATGCGCTCTGGCTCGATCCCGGCATGACCTATTCGAGCGCCATGTTCGCCACCCCGACCCAGTCGCTCGAGGATGCGCAGGCCGCCAAGCTGGCAGCGATGCTGGCGCGCACCGCGACCAGGCCCGGCGACACGATCCTGGAGCTCGGCTGCGGCTGGGGCTCGTTCGCCGAAACCGCCGCGCGCGCCGGTCGCACGGTGCACGGCGTCACGCTCTCCGCCGAGCAGAAGGCGGCGGTGGACGCGCGCATGGCGGCGGCGGGGCTGGGCGACGTGACCGTGGCGCTGACCGATTATCGCGATATCGCCGGGCAGTATGATGCGGTGGTCAGCATCGAGATGGTCGAGGCGGTGGGACAGCGATACTGGCCGGCCTATCTGCAGGCGGTGGCCGGGGCGCTGAAGCCCGGCGGGCGCGCGGCGATCCAGTATATCCTGATCGACGATGCCATCTTCGATTCGTATGCGCGCAACGTGGATTTCATCCAGCGGTACGTTTTTCCCGGCGGCATGCTGCTATCCGAAAGCCGGTTCCGCGCGCTGGCCGAGGAAAATGGCCTGAGCTGGCACGATCGCGTCGGCTTCGGGCTGGATTATGCCGAAACGCTGCGCCGCTGGCGGGTGGCGTTCGATGACGCGGTCGATGCCGGGAAATTGCCGCCGGAGTTTGACGCGCATTTCGTCAACCTGTGGCGCTATTATCTGATGTATTGCGAGGGCGGGTTCAGGGGCGGCGGCATCGATGTCGCGCAGGTGACGCTGGTGAAAAGGTGATGAGGAAGCGGACCGCCACGTAACCCGTCATCCCGGACTTGGTCCGGGATGACGATTATGGCTACGCTACCCGCTCGAAATGCCCCGTGGCGAAATCTTCCTGGACCAGCGCGACGATCCGCTCGGCCACCACGCGGGGTTCCTTGACCGAGGCGGGATCCTCGCCCGGATAGGCGCGCTCGCGCATCTTGGTGCGTGTGGCACCGGGATCGAGGATCGCGGTGCGGATGGTGCTGATGCGCTCCATTTCCTCGCCATAAGCGGCGATCAGCACCTCGAACGCCGCCTTGGACGCGCCGTACAGGCCCCAATACGCGCGCGGCGTGCGCCCGACGCTGGAGGTGATCCCGATCACCCGTGCCCGCTTCGACTGGCGCAGCATCGGATCGAATGCCGCGATCAGCGCGGCCTGCGCGCTGACGTTGAGCGTCAGCACCTGCGCCAGTTCCTTGGCGTCGATCGACGGCACCGGCGTCAGGCTGCCGAGCATGCCCGCGTTGAGCACCATGATATCGAGCTGCGGCCAGCGCTCGCCGATCGCGAGGCCCAGCCGTGCAATGCTGTCGGTTTCGGTGAGATCGAGCGGCGCGATGGTGGCCGAACCACCGGCATCGAAGATCGCCGATTCGACGTCTTCGAGATCCCTGGCCGTCCGCGCGGTGAGCACGACATGCGCGCCGGCGGCGGCCAGCGCCTTGGCGGTGGCGGCGCCGATGCCACGGCTGGCGCCGGTGACGAGCGCGATCTGGTTGTGGAGGGGGAGGTCGGTCATCGTTCTTCCTTCGTCACCCCGGATTTAGTCCGGGGTCCACCGTGCCGCAAAAGCGATGGCGCGTTTGCACCACGGTGGATGCCGGAACAAGTCCGGCATGACGGTGCGGGATTAAACCATCCGCTCGGCGAGCAGCGCGAACTGATCGATCTGCACGACATCGTCCTGATCGGTCAGCTTCGTCGGGTAATCGCCGGTGAAGCAGGCGTCGCAATGGCTCGGGCGGATATCCGCGCGGCAGGGTTCGCCGAGCGCCTTGTACAGCCCGTCGATCGACACGAACGCCAGGCTGTCGGCCTGGATGTAGGTGTTCATTTCCTCGATGTTCATGTTGGCGGCGAGCAGCTTGCCGCGCTCCGGCGTATCGACACCGTAGAAGCACGAATGTCGCGTTGGCGGGCTGGCGATGCGCATATGCACTTCCGCCGCGCCGGCATCGCGCATCATCTGCACGATCTTTAAGGAGGTCGTGCCGCGCACGATCGAATCATCGATCAGCACGATCTTCTTGCCCTTGATCAGCGCCCGGTTGGCGTTGTGCTTGAGCTTGACGCCGAGATGGCGAACCTCGCTCGAGGGCTGGATGAAAGTGCGGCCGACATAATGCGAGCGGATGATGCCAAGCTCGAACGGGATGCCCGATTGCTGCGCATAACCGAGCGCGGCGGGCGTGCCCGAATCGGGCACAGGGATGACCAGATCGGCATCGACCGGGCTTTCGATCGCCAGCTGCGCGCCGATCGCCTTACGCACCGTATACACGCTGCGGTCCTCGGAGATCGAATCGGGGCGCGAGAAATAGACATATTCGAAGATGCACGGCCGCGGCGCGACATTGCCGAACGGGCGGTGCGAGGTGATCTGGTCGCCCTTGACGATGACCAGCTCGCCCGGATCGATCGAGCGGACGAATTCCGCGCCGCACACGTCGAGCGCGACCGTTTCCGACGCAAAGATCACCGCATCACCCAATTTGCCCATCACCAGCGGACGAATGCCGAGCGGATCGCGGCAGGCGATCATGCCCTCGGGCGTCATCACGATCAGCGAATAGGCGCCTTCGACCTGCTTCAGCGCGTCGATGAACTTGTCGACCACCGTGCGATAATTGCTCGTCGCGACGAGATGGATGATCGTCTCGGTATCGCTGGTCGATTGGAAGATCGAGCCGCGCCGCACGAGATCGCGGCGAATGCGCATCGCATTCGAGATATTGCCGTTATGCGCGATGGCGAAACCGCCGCTGGCCAGATCGGCATAAAGCGGCTGCACGTTGCGCAGCGCCGTTTCACCGGTGGTCGAATAGCGCACATGGCCGCAGGCGACGTTGCCGCGCAAAGCAAAGATCACGTCGTCGCGATCGAAATTGCCCGCGACATGGCCCATCGCGCGATGCGTGTGGAACTCGTGGCCATCGAAGCTGGTGATGCCCGCGGCCTCCTGGCCACGATGCTGCAGCGCGTGCAGCCCCAGCGCAACGAGCGCGGCGGCGCCTTCGCTGCCGGAAACACCAAATACGCCGCACTCTTCGTGCAGCTTGTCGCCATCGGCGACGTCGAACGGATTAGTTGTCAGCATGGCGCCCTTCGGGGGGTGGGTAGCGTCGCGCAGGCATATAGGGAGGCGATGCGGGTTTGTCGCGCTTTTGTAAGATTTACCCGGAGCGAACCATCACGATGGCCGTTTTTGGAGGATTCAAGGAGACGGGCGATGGCGAAAAATCACGGACCGGCGATCAAAAACGACAAGCTCTACGAGGATTTGCGCGCCGATGGCGCCTCGCCGGAAAAGGCCGCGCGAATCGCCAATGCCCAGGCGGCGGGCACCTTGCAGGCGGGGGGCGGCAAGCTGGAGCAGCGCACGAAGGCGGATCTGCTGAAGGAAGCCAAAGAGATCGGCATCGCCGGCCGCTCGACGATGGACAAGGCGGCGTTGGTGAAGGCGATCCGGAAGGGGTGACTGCTGCCCCGTTGGGAGGGGGGAGGAAGAGCAGGCCCTCCCGTCATCCCAGCGGAGCGCTGGGATCTTTACGTGGCTGTCGCTGCGTTGCCCCCATCAAGACCCCAGCTTCCGCTGGGGTGACGGGGCGGCTAAGGTAAAGCATGACCAACCCTCGCGACACCGGCCTGGTGCTGAACCCGAAATACGACGCCGCCGGCCTGATCACTGCCGTCGCCACCGATCGCGCCACTGGTGAAATCCTCATGCTGGCGCATATGAATGCCGAGGCGCTGGCGGCAACGATCGCCACCAGCGAGGCGCATTTCTGGTCGCGCAGCCGGGGCGCATTATGGAAGAAGGGCGAAAGTTCGGGGCACGTGCTGCACGTCGCCGAAATCCGCATCGATTGCGATCAGGATGCGGTATGGCTGATCGTCGATGCGGCCGGCCCGGCCTGCCATACCGGCGCGCGCAGCTGCTTCTTCCGTCGCATCGATGGGGATCGATTGAGCGCGGTTGCATGAGGACTGTGCTGGTCGGGTTGCTGCTGCTGGCAGGGTGCACCCCGCCCTCCGCGCCAACGCCGTCCGCCACGCCGACCCCGGCCGCAGGGCTGGAAGCCGCGGCCATCGAGGCGGGACTGATCACCGATCCGGCCAGCAACGACATCACCGGCCTGTATGCGCGCGATTCCGATCGCGTGTGCATTGTGCCCGCCGCCACCGATTATCGTATCGGTGTGTCGATCGATCATGGCGACGGTCCGGCGTGCGACGGCAGCGGGACGGTGGCCAGGACCGGGGATGCGCTTGCGGTCGATTTCCCGGCCGCGCCCGGATGCAGCTTTGCGGCGCGTTTCGATGCGGACCGAATCGTCTTTCCGGGGCAGGTGCCGGACGCTTGCCGCGCGCTGTGCCGTGCGCGCGCGTCGATCGCCGCGCTCAGCGTCGATCGGCTGAGCGACTCGGCCTCCGAAGCGTCGGCGTTGCGCGATACCAAAGGGCGACTGCTATGCGGTGGCAGTGGTTGACGTTCACGTAAACGGAATTACATAGAAGGTCATGTCGAACACGGATTACGCCCCTGCTTATGTCGTCGTCCCGCCAAGCGACGATCGCGAGCATTTCACGATCTCCGATCTGTCGGCCGAGTTCGACGTCACCGCGCGCGCGCTGCGCTTCTACGAGGACGAAGGGCTGATCGCGCCCGAGCGGCGCGGCACCGCGCGGATTTACTCGCATCGTGATCGCGCGCGGCTGGCGTGGATCCTGCGCGGCAAGCGCGTGGGTTTTTCGCTTACCGAAATCCGCGAGATGATCGATCTTTACGATCTCGGCGACGGCCGCAAGGCGCAGCGCCAGGTCACGATCGAACGCTGCCAGGATCGCGTCGCGCTGCTCGAGGCGCAGAAGCGCGATATCGATGCCGCGATCGCCGAGCTTACCGATTTCATCGCCGTCATCGCCCAATCACAGCACGCCTGAAGGAATCATCATGCCCCAGTTCACCCCGCCCGTGCGCGATACGCGCTTCATCCTCGACCATGTCGTCGGCCTGCAGAATTACGCCAATTTGCCCGGTTTCCAGAACGCCACGCCTGACGTGGTCGATGCGGTGCTCGACGAAGGCGGCAAGTTCGTTGCCGAAGTGCTGTTCCCGCTCAATGCGACGGGCGATCAGGAAGGGTGCATGCGCCACGAGGATGGCTCGGTGACGACGCCCAAGGGCTTCAAGCAGGCCTATGCCCAGTTCGTTGAATCGGGCTGGGGCACGCTGTCGGGTCCCGAAGAATATGGCGGGCAGGGCATGCCGCATGTCATCTCGACGGCGTTTTCGGAATATCTGATCTCGGCCAACATGGCCTTCGCGATGTATCCGGGCCTGACGCACGGCGCCACCGCGGCGCTGCTGGTCAAGGGCACGGACGCGCAGAAGACGATGTACGTTCCCAACATGGTCAGCGGCAAATGGGGCGGCACGATGAACCTCACCGAGCCGCAGTGCGGCACCGATCTGGGCCTGATCCGCACCCGCGCCGAGCCGCAGGCCGATGGCAGCTATGCCATCACCGGCACCAAGATCTTCATCTCGTCCGGCGAGCATGATCTGACCGAGAACATCATCCATCTCGTGCTGGCCAAGACGCCGGGCGCACCGGACAGCTCGAAGGGCATTTCGCTGTTCGTCGTGCCCAAGTTCATCGTCAACGAGGATGGCTCGCTCGGCGCGCGCAACGCGGTCAGCTGCGGCTCGATCGAGCACAAGATGGGCATCCACGCCAATTCGACCTGCGTGATGAACTATGACGGCGCGACCGGCTGGCTGGTCGGCGAGGAGATGAAGGGCCTGGCCGCCATGTTCATCATGATGAACGCGGCGCGCCTTGGCGTGGGGCTACAGGGTCTGGGCGTCGCCGAAGTCGCCTATCAGAACGCGGTACAATATGCCCAGGATCGCCGCCAGGGCCGCGCGCTCACCGGTCCCAAGGAGCCGACCGAAAAGGCCGACACGCTGTTCGTACATCCGGACGTACGTCGCATGCTGATGGAAGCCAAAGCAATGACCGAAGGGCTTCGTGCTTTGTGCCTGTGGGGCGCGCTGCAGGCCGATCTCGAGCATGCCGCGGCGACCGATGAGGAGAAGCAGCTCGCGGGCGATCTGCTCGGCCTGCTCACCCCGGTGATCAAGGGTTACGGCACCGACAAGGGCTATGAAATCGCCACCAACGCGCAGCAGGTTTATGGCGGGCATGGCTACATCGCCGAATGGGGCATGGAGCAATACGTCCGCGATGCCCGCATCGCGATGATCTACGAAGGCACGAACGGCGTGCAGGCGATGGATCTGGTCGGGCGCAAGCTCGCCTCCAACGGTGGCCGCGCGGTGCAGGCGTTCTTCAAGCTGGTGGCCGAGGATGTCGCTGCCGCCAAGGCCGTGCCCGAAACAGCGGCGCTCGCCGAGGCACTGGAGAAGGCTAATGGTCAGCTGCAGGCGGCAACCATGTGGTTCATGCAGAACGGCATGCAAAACCCCGACAATGTCGGCGCCGGCGCCTACAGCTATATGCAGATCATGGGGCTGGTTTCGACCGGGCTGATGTGGCTGCGCATGGCCTCCGCGGCGGTGAAGCTGAAGGCGGCGGGCGAGGGCGATGCCGCCTTCCTCGACGCCAAGCTGATGACCGCGCGCTTCTTCGCCGAGCGCATCCTGCCCGATGCCGGCGCGCTGCGTCGCAAGATCGAGGGCGGCAGCGAGTCGCTGATGGCGCTGCCGGTGGAGGCGTTCCTGGCGGCGTGAGGGGGCTAGGACGATCGATCTTCGTTGAGCAATGCTATCCTCCCCCGCGAAGGGAGGTGGCACGCACCGCGTGACGGAGGGGGCGGTACGCGGTGCGCTCTGTTTGGTAAGGACACCGCTTACCCCCCCTCCGACGCCTTTGGCGCCACCTCCCCCTGGCGGGGGAGGATTTTATATTTTGAGACCTGCTAGCCCGCCGGCATCACGACGCCATCGAGCGCCAGCCAGCCGGCCATCCGGGTAAGCTCGATCGCCAGTCGCCCGCGCGTTTCCGGCGGGGCATCCGGTTCCAGGTGGATGCGCTGCGCCAGCAGCCGCCCGTTCTGCCGATCCGCCTTGAGATCGACGCGTGCGACCAGCGCATCGTCGAGCAGGAAGGGCAGCACGTAGTAACCGTGCACACGCTTCTCCGCCGGCACGTAGATCTCGATGCGGTAGCGAAAGCCGAACAGGCGTTCGGCGCGGTCGCGTTCCCAGATGAGCGGGTCGAACGGGGCGAGCAGCGCCGCGCCCTCGATGCGGCGGGGGTGCCGGGCATCACGGTGCAGATAGGCAGTCTTGGGCCACCCTGCGACCTGGATTGGCAGCAGCACGCCCTGTTCGACCAATTCGGCAATCGCGGTTCGGGCTTCGATGACGCCAAGCCGGAAATAATCGCGCAGGTCGGTTTCCGTCGCGACGCCCATCGCCGCGGCGGCCCGCGCGACCAGCGCGCGGTGCGCGTCATCCTCCGGTGGCGTCGGCAGCGCCATGATATGGGGCGGGATCACGCGCTCAGTCAGATCATAGACGCGCTCGAAGCTGCGTCGCCTGGTCGCCGTGGTGATGTGCCCGGCCCAGAACAGCCATTCCAGCGCGCGCTTGGTATCGCCCCAGGCCCACCAGCCGGTGCTGCTTTTGCCCTCCTCGAAATCGGAGGCGGCGAGCGGACCGTCGGCGCGGATGCGCTCGAGGACCGCCTGCGCCTCGGCGCGGCCCTCAGTCGCATAGCGCCGCATCGCCGCCCAGCCATAGTCGCCGCGATCCGCGCGCGCCATGCGCCAGCGCAGCAGCGGATGGAGGTCGAGCGGCAGCAGCGAGGCTTCGTGCGCCCAATATTCGAACAGCCGGCGCTCGCTCTTGCGGCCCCACGCGGCGCGATCGAGCAAAGTGCGGTCGTAACTGCCGAGGCGCGAAAAGGCGGGCAGATAATGCGCCCGCGCGAGTACGTTGACGCTGTCGATCTGGTGCAGCGACAGCCGCTCGATCGTGCGGCGCATCTGCCCCGCATCCACGCGCCCCGGATGCGGCCGACCGAAGCCTTGCGCGGCGAGCGCGATGCGCCGCGCCTGCGCCGGAGACAGCGTCGTGCTCAGGAATGCTCGGCCCGGTAAGCCGCGCGGTCGGCGGCATGGGCATAGTCTTCCGCCGCGCGGCGCTCGGCGGGGTTCTTGAACGCCACCGCCGGGTCGGGCGCATCGCCCAGTGCGTGGAGCAGTGACCATAGCGCAAAGCGGCGGCCGGGCTCCTTCTCGACGCCGAATGCGGTGCCCAGTTTCTCCACGCCGCGCTCGAACCCGGCATCGTCGAGCGTGGTGAGATCGGTGGTGCCGAAATAATGCGCCAGCAGGATATCCAACTCCATCAGGCGAGCTCCTCGTGCGGCAGCGTCTCGGTGTCGATCTGCGCCTGCATCGCCGCGGCATAACGCGCGCCGCGGATCGCGCCGGGCGCGAAGATCGCGTCGATCTGGTCGAAAATCTCGTCGGGCAAGGTCATCGTCGCGGCGGCGACGTCTTCCTCGAGATGGTGGATGCTGCGCGTGCCGGGGATCGGGATGATGTGCTCGCCCCGGGCCAGCGTCCAGGCGATCGACAGCTGCGCGGGCGTCATGCCGTGCGCGGCGGCCAGCGCATCATAGGCATCCACCGCGCGCAGATTGTGCGCCAGGTTGGGCTCGGTGAAGCGCGGCATCTGCGCGCGGATGTCGTGTTGGGCATAGTCCGCGCTGCGCACCGCCCCGGCGAGCAATCCGCGCGCGACCGGCGAGAAGGCGACGAAAGCGATGCCGAGCTCGCGGCAGGCATCGAGCACGGCGATCTCGGGATTGCGCACGACGGGCGAATATTCGCTCTGCACCGCGGCGATCGGATGCACGGCGTGGGCGCGCCGGATCGTCGCGGCGGACATTTCCGACAGCCCGATCGCGCCGATCTTGCCCGCTTCCCTGAGCCGCACGAGTGCGCCGACCGACTCCTCGATCGGCACGTTCCGGTCGAGCCGGTGGAGATAGACGAGCGCGATATGATCGGTGCCGAGCCGTTGTAGCGAGCCTTCGACGGTGCGCGTGATCGCCGCAGGCGTGCCGTTAAGCGAGCGCTTGCCATCGACGAAATCGAGCACGCATTTGCTGGTCAGCGTGACCGGTTCGGTGCGGCTGCGCAGCGCCGTGGCGACCAGCCGCTCGTTATCGCCGAGGCCATACAGCGCCGCCGTATCGAACAGGGTGACGCCGAGATCGACCGCGCGGTGCAGCACCGCGATCGCGTCGCGCTCCTCCGGTGGCACGCCATAGGCGTGGTTGAGGTTCATGCAGCCGAGGCCGATCGCCGAAACCGTGAGGGGGCCGAGCGGACGGGTGGGAAGCGTGGTCATCTCTGCGACCTACTGAGCCGTCCTGCCGGCGGCAAGCGACGCATGAAAATGCGAACAACTCTCAATAGCATTGACAATGCGAGTGACTCGCAATAGCCGGGCTCCAACACCAAAGGGGGACATATGCAATCCGACACGACCACCCGCCGCACCAGCGCGACGCCCGCCTTTTTGGCGCTGTCCTGCGTTGGCGCCCTCATGACCGCGCCGGCGCACGCTGACCCGATCGACGTGCCGCTCGCGGCGGCGAGCGATGCCGATGAAACGCAGCGGGCGGACGACATCATCGTCAACGGCGCGCGCGAAAAGCAGCTCGAAAGCCCCAAGGCCACGCGCCCGTTGCTCGATACGCCGCAGACCATCACCGTCATCGGCGATCAGACGATCCGCAAGCAGAACCTGCTGACGCTGCGTGATGCGCTGCAAACCATTCCCGGGATCACGTTCGGTGCGGGCGAAGGTGGCGGCGGCTATGGCGACAGCATCAATCTGCGCGGTTATTCGGCCAATAACGACATCACCATCGATGGCGTCCGCGACAGCGCGCAATATAGCCGCAACGAGACGTTCAACCTGCAGCAGATCGAGGTCTATAACGGTGCCAACAGCGTGTTCAGCGGCGCGGGCTCGATCGGGGGGACGATCAACCTCGTCACCAAGGTGCCGCAGCGCGAGAATCTGACGATCGTGCAGGCCGGCGTCGGCACGGACAATTATTATCGCGGCACGATCGACAGCAATGCGCGGGTCAGCGATCTCGTCGCGGTACGGCTCAACGCGGTGTATCACCGCAATGATATTCCGGGCCGTGACGTCGAACAGAACAAGCGCTGGGCGGTGGCCCCGTCGCTGACCATCGGCATCGACAGCCCGACCAACCTGACCTTCCAGTATCTGCACCAGAAAGACGATAATATCCCCGTCTACGGCGTGCCTTATTATCGCAACGCCACCTTTGGCGGGCCGTTGCCGGGCGTCGACGACAGCGATTATTACGGCATTGAGAATCTCGATGCGCAGGATATCCTGGTCGATCAGGCGACAATGCGCTTCACGCATGCGTTCAGCGACAAGGTCTCGATCCGCAACCTGACGCGCTGGCAGCGCGTGAGCCAGGATTCGGCCACCAGCGCCCCCCAGGGCACCTATTGTCTGCCCGGCGCGACCGCGGGCAGCGGCATCAGCGGGCTTGGCGCATCCTGCGCGACGCCGGGCTTCTATGTGCCGAGCGGGCCGCGCGGGTTCGTGCGCAACCAGGAGAACCAGCTGCTCTACAACCAGACCGATCTGCGCGCGGTGTTCGACACGTTCGGGCTGGAGCATACCGCCGTGCTCGGCGCGTCCTTCGCCCAGGAGGATTATCAGCTGGTCAGCGGCAATCTGCTGCGCAACCCCGATGGCAGCACGGTGGCGCAGCCCAATATCAATCTGTTCGATCCGAACACGACCTATACCGGCCCCGTCAACTTCATTCAGGCCAGCCGCGCGCAGGGCGATAGCACCAATGCCGCGGTCTATCTGTTCGATACGGTGAAGATCGTGCCGCAACTGGAGGCCAATGTCGGGCTGCGCTATGAACACGCCAAGGCGACATTTCGCACCGATAGCTATGCCACCGCCGCGGCAACGTTGGGCGCCTATACGCGGGGCGCCGACCAATCGAGCGACGAGACGCTTTTCTCCTATCGCTTCGGGCTGAATTTCAAGCCGATCGAGACGGTCAGCCTGTATGCCGCCTATGGCAATTCGACCACGCCGACCTCGGCCACGGTGCGGCTGAGCTGCGGTACCGTCATTGCCGCCCCCTCGGGCGCGCGCGATCCGTGCGACGTACAGCCCGAAAAGGCGGTCAATTACGAGATCGGCGCCAAGGCCGATCTGTTCGGGCACAAGCTGCAGCTGACCGCCGCCGTGTTCCGCAACGATCGCACCAATTACCGCGTCGCCACCAACGATCCGATCGTCGCCACGCTGCCGGTGAATGACGGCCGCTCGCGCGTCGATGGCATCGCGCTGGGGGCCAGCGGCAACATCACCAAGGCGTGGAGCATTTTCGCCAATTACACCTATCTCAAGGGTGAGATTAAGCAGAGCGTGTCCAACTATTGCCTGGGCAATCCGGGCCGCCTTGTCAGCACCACGAGTGGCACGACGACCACGATTACCAATCCGTGCGGCAACAGCACGGCGGTGCTCGATCCGCAGGCCGGGCAGGAACTGGCCAACACGCCGAAACATTCGGGCAGCCTGTTCACCACCTATACGCTGCCGTTCGGGCTGCAGCTGGGGTACGGCCTTACTCATCAGGGCGATTTCGGGCTCAACACCCGCGCGCTGGCGGCGCCGCTGGTGGCGGGCGGCAATGGCCTGGCTAACGGCACCACGCTGACCCCGGTATTCCGCAGCGAGGATTACCTGACCCACCGCGCCTTCCTGTCTTATCCGGTCACGCCGGGGCTGACGGCGCAGGTCAACGTGCAGAACTTCACCAACACGCGCTATTTCACCGGCATCCGCAACAATGGCTGGGCGGTGCCGGGCGAGGATCGCTCGGCGGTATTCAGCCTGTACTACAGCTTCTGACACGCGCGCGATCGGGCTGGTGCTGCCCGCCCGATCGCGGCACACTCCGCTCATGACCCGAAAGTTTTATCGATGTTGACCGCGATCCCCGATGTTCTGGATGCGGCATCGGTCGCGCGGGTGCGCGCGCTGATCGATGCCGCGCAGTGGGTGGATGGCAACGTCACCTCGGGCGCGCAAAGCGCGCTGGCCAAACGCAACGAACAATTGCCCGAGGAAAGCGCCGCGGCGCGCGAGGCGGGCGGCATCGTGCTCGATGCGCTGGGCCGCGTGCCCCTGTTCGTCGCCGCCGCCTTGCCGGCCAAGGTGTTTCCGCCCTTGTTCAATCGCTATGCCGGCGGGCAGGCGTTCGGCACGCATATCGACAATGCGATCCGGATGCAGCGCGGCAGCGATTTCCGCATCCGCAGCGATCTTTCGGCCACCTTATTTCTCGAGCCGCCCGAAGCCTATGACGGCGGCGAGCTGATTATCGAGGACACGTTCGGCGTGCAGTCGGTCAAATTGCCCGCCGGGCAACTGCTGCTCTATCCCGCCTCCAGCCTCCATCGCGTGGAGCCGGTAAAGCGCGGCACGCGCACGGCATCGTTCTTCTGGATCCAGTCGATGGTCCGCGATGATGGCGCGCGGCGCATCCTGTTCGATCTCGACCAGGCGGTGCAGAGCGTGGCGACGACCCAGGGGCAAGGGGATGCGGCGGTGGTGCAACTGACCGGCGTCTATCACAATCTGTTGCGGCGATGGGCCGAGGTCTGAAGGCCGTCGCGATCGTGCTGGCGCTCGCGGCGGGTGCCGCCTGTGCACAGGCGTCGCCATTTGCTGCGTTCCCCGATGTTACGATCAGCTATTATGACGTTCACGGCGGCGATCGCGCGGCGATCCGGGCGGCAATGCGCAAGGCTCGACCGACGGATCCGAATGACGGGCAGCGCGTCGATGCGCTAACCCGCGTCGTGTTACGCTGGTCGTGGCCGATCGAGAATGGCGCGTGCCGCTTGCCCGATGCCGCCGTTCGCTTTGCTGCCACGGTGACGTTGCCGCGCCTGGCCGACCCGGCGATCGTGGCACCCCGCGTGCGCGCAGATTGGGCCGCCTATCTGGCGCAGCTGGTGGCGCATGAACGGACGCATCTGCGCCACGGTTATGAGGGCCGAGACGAGATTCTCGCGGTAATAAAGGCGGCGACATGCGACACCGCCAATGCGGCGGCGCAAGCCGCGCTGCGCCGCATTCAGGAGCGCGATAGGATGTTCGATCGCGCGACCGAGCATAGCAAAGCGGACGCAGCGTTCTGATCCCACCCGTAACCCCAGCGAACGCCGGGGTCTCTAGAGGTCTGCGCGGGACGTTCACCGCGAGATCCCAGCTTGCGCTGGAATGACGGTGTTTGGCCGCATATGGGCTGACCCAGCACACCCATTGTGTCGCCCGCGCGCACCTTTCCCGCGGGTCATGCGTTCGCGGGCCATGAAGAAGCTCTGGTTCATCACCAACCCGTCGTCGGGCTCGACCACGCAGGCCAAATGCGATGCGATCGAGGCGGTCTTCGCCGAGCGCGGGCTTGATCTGATCAAGCGTACCATCTTTCCGCAAGATGATCTGCCCACGCCCGCGGCGCTCGATGCGGTGGGCGTGGATACTGCGGTGCTGTTCGCCGGGGATGGCACGATCAACGCCGCCGTCGCCGCGCTGGCCCAGTGGGGCGGGGCGATCCTGATCCTGCCCGGCGGCACGATGAACCTGCTCGCCAAAACGCTGCACGGCGATGCCGATGCTGCCGCGATCATCCATGCCGCGCACGAAGGCGGCGAGACGATCGCGTTGCCGATCGTCCAGGCCGGGCCGCACCGCGCGCTGGTCGGCGTGATCCTCGGGCCGGCGGCGAGCTGGGTGCGCGCGCGTGAACTGGTGCGCGGGCGGCGCGTGCGCGGCCTGCTCCGCGCGGTGCGCCACGCATGGGCGAAGACCTTCACGCGCGGCATCCGTCTGGAGCGTGTGCCCGCAATGCATCATCGCCAGCAGGCGATCTTCGTCATGCCCGATCAGGGCGCGCTCGATCTACGCGGCGTGGATGCGCGCGAATGGCGCGCGATCTTGGCCTTGGGCTGGGATTGGCTGACCGGCGACTGGATCGCCTCACCCGCCATCACGCAGGTCCATGTCACGTCATTCGGCATCGCCGGGCGCAAGCCGACGCTCGCCTTGTTCGATGGCGAGCCGGTGATGCTCGATCCGGGCGTAACGATCAGCGGCGGCACGACGCGCAAGATGTTCCTTCAGACTAAGAAAGAGATGGCATGATTCGGTTGTTCCACGTCAGCGACGTGCATTTCGGGCGCGAGGACGAAGCCGCGGTGGCGTGGTTCGAGGAAACGGTGCGCCAGGAAAAGCCCGATGCGGTGATCATGACGGGCGATCTGACGATGCGTGCCAAAAGCGCCGAATTCGATGCCGGGCTGGCCTGGCTGCAGCGGCTCGGCGTGCCCGTCACGGTCGAGGTCGGCAATCACGATCTGCCGCTGTTCAATCCGCTGCGGCGCTTCTTGCGGCCTTATCATCGCTATCACAAGGTCGAGCGGATGGTCGAACAGCCGCTCGATCTGCCCGGCGTGGTGATCGTGCCGCTGGTCACGACCGCGCGGTTCCAGTGGCGGCTCGATTGGTCGAAAGGCTATGTCGCCAAGCGCAATCTGGAGGAGACGCTGGCGCAGGTCGAGGCGGCGCCCAAGGACGCCTTGGTGTTCATCGCCTGCCACCATCCGTTGATCGAGGCGGATACCCAGGCGACCTCGGAAACGCGGCACGGCGAGAAGGCTTTCGCTGCGCTGGCCGCGGCGGGCGCGCATGCGGTGCTGACCGGGCACGTCCACGATGCGTTCGATATTCTGCACGAGGCGGGCGATCACAAGATGCGCATGATCGGCGCGGGCACGCTCTCGCAGCGCACCCGCGCGCTGCCGCCGTCGTTCAACGAGGTGCGCGTGGCGGACGGCGCATTCGATGTCGTGCTGCGCAATTTCGGGGCCAAGCCGGATGTCGTGCTGCCCAAGGAAACCACCACGGCCTGACACGCCGGCCAAACGAAAAGGGCGGCCCGTTCCCGGACCGCCCCTTCGTGTATCGCGACGTGGAAAAGCTTAGCGCTTCGAGAACTGGAAGCTCTTGCGCGCCTTCGCCTTGCCGTACTTCTTACGCTCGACCGCGCGGCTGTCGCGGGTCAGGAAGCCCGCTGCCTTGACGGCGGCGCGCAGCACCGGCTCGTACTTGGTCAGCGCCTGGCTGATGCCGTGCTTGACCGCGCCGGCCTGGCCCGAAAGTCCACCACCCTTGACGGTGCAGATCACGTCATAGGCGCCGTCACGCTCGGCGATGCCGAACGGCTGGTTGATCACCAGACGAAGCGTGGGGCGTGCGAAATAGGTTTCCTGATCGCGGCCGTTGATGGTGATCTTGCCCGAACCCGGCTTGATCCACACGCGGGCGACCGCGTCCTTGCGGCGACCGGTAGCATAGGCGCGGCCCTGCTTGTCGATGATCTGCTCGCGCAGCGGCATCGGCTCGCGCTCGATCACCGGCGCCGACGGTGCATATTCGTCACCGGCGAGGACCGGCGTGCTGACGCCGTTATTCTGCGTGGCCGGCTCCTGGTTGGTCAGGCCGGCGAGGTCGGAAAGCGACTGGCGGTTGTCGGACATTATGCGCCCACCTTGTTCTTGCGGTTCATGCTGCCGATGTCGAGGACCTGCGGGTCCTGCGCTTCGTGCGGATGCTCGGTGCCGGCGAAGACGCGCAGGTTGCGCATCTGATCACGACCCAACGGACCGCGCGGGATCATCCGCTCGATCGCCTTTTCGATGATCCGCTCGGGGAAGCGACCCTCGAGGATCTTGCCCGCGGCCACGCCCTTGATGCCGCCCGGATAACCGGTGTGGCGATAATAGATCTTGTCCTTGAGCTTGTTGCCCGTGAACCGAACCTTGTCGGCGTTGATGATGATGACATTGTCACCGCAATCGACGTGCGGGGTATAGCTCGGCTTGTGCTTGCCGCGCAGGATGTTCGCGACGATCGAGGCCATCCGGCCGACGACCAGCCCATCGGCATCGATAATATGCCATTTCTTCTCCACCTCGTACGGCTTGGCCGACTTGGTGGTCTTCATCAGCGCCTTCATGGCAGACCTTCCAGTGTTAAACGATAACGCGCCGCCGGATGGGCACCCATGAAAGTAATACTTTCATGGGAACCACGGGCCCGGGCAGCGCGAATGACGAGGCTAATGCTGCGAGGGGCGCGCAAAGTCAAGCTTTGCGCGGCTTTGCTGACGGGTATTATGATACCATGCGCCCTGATCGTCGCCCCGGACCAAGTCCGGGGTGACGATCAGCGGTTATCTGGCCCGCCGCCCCACCTGATGTGCCGCCACCGTTACCGCGATCAGCAGCAGCGCGGCATTCACCTGGTGCGCCACCGCCACCGCGATCTGCACGCCGCTCATCAGCGTGGCGATGCCGAGCATGATCTGCAGCACCACCAGCGTGATGATGGCATGGCCCGGCCCGCTGCTGCCGATGCGCGACGATCGCACCGCCAGCCAGATCACCGCCGCGGCGGTGATGAACGCTATCCAGCGGTGGATGAACTGCACGACGATGGGATTGTCGATCGCGTTGCGCGCCGTCGACCAGCCGACATGCCAGCCGCCCGCCGGGAACCACGCATCGCCCATCAGCGGCCAGCTCGAAAAGGCATAGCCCGCATCGAGCCCGGCGGTGAACGCGCCGAGGATGATCTGCACGAACAGCGCCAGCAGGGCGATCGTCGCCACCGGCAGCAGCCGCGCCGGGCGGGCGAAACGATCGCGGTGCAGCGCGCGCAGATCGAGCGCGGTCCACACCGTCCCGGCCAGCGTGATCAACGCGGTGGTGAGATGCGTGGCGAGCCGCAGGTGGCTGACATCGGTGCGCTCGCTCAGCCCCGATTTGACCATCCACCAGCCGATCGCGCCCTGCAGCGCGCCCAGCGCCAGGATCGCCACCAGCCGCCAGCCATAGCCGCGCGGGATCTGCCGCCGCAGCGCGAACCACAAAAGCGGCAGCGCGAACACCAGCCCGATCACCCGCGCCAGCACACGGTGCAGATATTCCCAGAAGAAGATCGTCTTGAACCCGGCCAGCGTCATGCCGCTGTTGATCTGCGTATATTCGGGGATCTGCTGGTAGGCGGCGAACTCGGCCTGCCACTGTGTGTCATTGAGCGGCGGGATGATCCCGCTGATCGGTTTCCACTCGGTGATCGAGAGGCCCGATTCGGTCAGCCGCGTGATCCCGCCGACCGCAACGATCGCCAGGATCATGGCGGCGACGATGAACAGCCACAGCGCGATGGCGCGGGGGCGGGCGGTATCGGGTTTGGTGGTGGCCTGGAGCATGGCGCCTCTTACTAGAGCGTGGCCAACCAGTCCATGATCGCCGCCTGCAGCGCGATGCGATGATCCGACCAGCCATGATCGGTGGCGACGTGGCGCGTCTTGACCTGCAAGCCCCCGGCCCGGCGGATCGCGCCGACAAGCGCATCCATGCCGGGGGCAAGGCCGTCGTCCGAAGTCAGCACGAGCAGCCTGGCCTTGGCCAGCGCGGGCGCATCGGGCGTCAGCGCGAAGCGCGCGGCATGGGCGATCACTTCGTCCGCCATCTCGTCCGCAGTGGCGGCGAGCGTTTCGCGATTGTCCGCCATCAGCGCCTGGACCGCCGCGCGCGGTTGCGCGCCGACCGCGCCAAGATCGGGGGCGGAGATCAGCGCTGCGCCGAGCAGGCCGGGATCGCGCGCGATCGTTTTGGCCGCGACCCAGCCGCCCATGCTGTGCCCGATCAGCGCGATACGCGACGGATCCGCGCCGATGCTGGCGGCATTGCGGCGCACCCACGCCACCACCGCGGCGGCATCCTCGGGATTATGCGCGAAGCGGAACGTGCCCGCGCTGCCCCAGGAGCCACGATAATTGAACGTTACCGCGATCCAGCCCGCGCGGCGCAACGCCTGCGCCAGATCGAGGTTCTTCTCGTTGCCGGGCAGGCCGTGCGCGATGATCACCACCGGATGCGGCCCGGCGCCGCCCGGCCGATAAGCGATGCCGTTGATCGTCACCCCGCCGCTCGGCACATGCAGCACGGTCATGCCGGCGGGGTGCGCCTTGTCCGGCGCAGGATCGGTATAGAGCGCAGGCGGCACTTGCTGCGCGGGCAGCACGGCGGGCATGGCAAGCAGGGCGGCAAGCAGGGGCAGGATGCGCATCACGGGGCTCCTCAGTGTGACGGTGCATCTATATGGCCGTGAAGGTCAATGGAATGCGCGCTTCGACGCTATGCTGCCCGGTGTCGCTTCCGCCCCGAAATTGCAGTCGCTGCGGCATGCACGCGAACGCAAATCGCGCGAGAAACGTCGCCGCGTTTCTGATATTCTTTTCGGCATGTTCTACGACTCCTCCGCGTGGCCACCACCGCCTGACGGCTCTCCCGCGTCTAAGCAAGCGCGTAAGGCGGTCCACCAGCAATCCGCCGCCAACCAGTGAGAGTGAATATAGCCAGACATAGATCGCGTCAGATTTTTCAAACTGGTGGTGTTCTGGCCAAGGGATAAAGATCAGACCTGTTATGGTAGCCAACACAGCAACAGCCGCAAATATCTGGGTGGAAACTTCGCGGCGTAGCGGCCACATTGCTACTGCGGCGGCAGTCAAGATAGCAGTGGAAAATCCTGCAGCTTCGGCCATTGCGAAAAAAGATATTTTATTCAGAAGATACGTAACTAATATTCCAAGAGCGCCTGTTGGAATGAACAGCCACCTGGGAAGGGGCTTGGCGTCGTCGTCATCATCCATATGTCGAGGCTAACCCGTCACCTCTATGTCTGCAATTGGGCGGAAGCTGCCGTTTTGCGCAAAGGTGCGATTGCTGGCTGGAAGACTTCGTGCGCACGCACGCCACGGCGCGATCCTGGCACGAGCACCACAATCCCACTTCCGAGAGGAGAGGATACGGAAAGCTAGCGCAGCCGAGCCGAGCATAGCCTGAGTGGTGAGGGGATCCGGGAGCCATCGTTGCTTCCTGCATCCCCCCACCGGCACCACAGCGCCCCCATCGCACAAATTTACTCCATGATATATTGTAACCCGGCCCCGCCGCTGCCATATAGCGCCCACGATGACGACGCACCTCCGCACCACCCCGCTCGGCTGGATCGAGTCGCATGCCGATCGCCTGGCGATCGGGCTGTCGGGCCTGTGCATGGTGCATTGCCTGGCCAGCGCGGTGCTGCTGGCCTTGCTGTCGACCGCGGGGGGGCTGTTGCTCAATCCGCTGTTCCACGAAATCGGGCTGACCATCGCGATCGGCTTCGGCATCCTCGCGCTCGGTCGCGGCATCGCCTCGCATGGCTATATGATGCCGGCGTCGGTCGGCGCCATGGGGCTGGGCATCATGGCCGGCGCGATGTCGTTGCCGCATGATGGCAGCGGGCTGGAGACGATCTGGACGTTGGTCGGCGTCGGCCTGCTCGCGCTTGGCCATGATCTGAACCGCCGCGCCACTTACTGAGCAGCGTGCGCGTCGGGGCCGGGCGCTTGCCCCGGGGCTGCCCGCGTCTTATCTGAAGCGCATGGCATCGCATCATCATCACGAACCTTCCGGCGCCGATCTCGCCACCGCGGCGCAGGCCACGCTGGAGAAATCCGGCGAGCAATGGACGGTGATGCGCGCGCAGATCTACAAGGCGCTGGCCGGGTTCGATAAGCCCGCCTCCGCTTATGACATTGCCGAGGCAGTTTCCAAATCGGAGGGGCGTCGCGTCGCCGCCAACAGCGTGTACCGCATCCTCGATCTGTTCGTGGCCTCAAACCTCGCGCGGAAAGTCGAGAGCGCCAACGCCTATGTCGCCAACGCGCATCCCGATTGCCTGCACGACTGCATCTTTCTGGTCTGCGACAGCTGCGGCAGCACCGTGCATATCGATGATGATGTGATCACCAGCGGCGTGCGCTCGGCCGCGTCGGCAACGGGATTCTCGCCGGTCCGCCCGGTGATCGAAGTGCGTGGCACGTGCGAGGACTGCACCGCGGCGAACTGACCCGTATTGGCGGCAAACACTTGTAATGTTGGATTTTGTCTGAGAACCTAGGATGGTTCTTTGACATTGCTGCCGTCGATATTTGCTGTTGCGCGCCGTTGCGGACTCGGTGCGCGCCGTTGCGCATCAGGGACGTCAGTGGCGCGTCAGTGCCGCGTTGGCGGCGCCTCGTAGTGCATCGCCGTCGCGTCGGCCGAGTCGGCTGGCCAAACCCGTGCCAGCGCCTCAACATTGTCAACATTCGCCGCAAGCCAGCGGTCATCGTGTCAGGATCTTGCCCATCCGTACCCCGGGCACCGGCGCGCCTTGCGCCGACATCCGCGTCACCCGTTCGATCGGCGCATAGCCGCACGCCGCATATAGCGGCTCGCCCGCCAGCGTCGCCATCATCTCGGCGCGGGCAAATCCCGCGTCCTGCGCCGCCGCCTCGGCCAGCGTCAGGATCAGCCGCCCCACGCCGCGCCGCACGAACGCCGGATCGGTATACATGGCGCGGATCCGCGCCGGTTCCGTCGCGGGGTCAAGCAGCCGATCATCGCGCAGCGCCGCGCTGTGATTGCCGCCATACAGCGTCGCGCGCCTGCTCCATCCGCCGCACCCGGCCAGCGCGCCGCCGGACTCGACCAGGAAATAGGTGCCGTCATCGATCAATTGCGTATCCAGCCCCATGCTCAGCCGGCTCGCCGCAATTTCCGCCGGCGTCAGAAAAGCCTGCTGCAGCGATTCGATCGCCCGCTCCATCAGCGCGGCGATGGCGGGCGCGTCGACCGGGGTGGCGATGCGGTGCGAGAGCGAAATCATGCGCCAATCTCCCCATACCGTAGCGGCGACGTCAAGACGCGGCATCTGACTAGACCAATCGACACGCGTTGGTGCTTTCGCTAAACCCTATCAATGTCTGACGTTACCCAAACGCCGTTGCTCGATACGGTCGATACGCCCGAGGACCTGCGCAAGCTCGCTCCCGCCCAGTTACGCCAGCTTGCCGATGAGCTTCGCGCGGAGACGATTTCGGCGGTCGGGGTCACCGGCGGCCATCTCGGCTCCGGGCTCGGCGTGGTCGAGCTGACCGTGGCGATCCATTATGTGTTCGATACGCCGAACGATAAGCTCGTCTGGGATGTCGGCCATCAATGCTATCCGCACAAGATCCTTACCGGACGGCGCAGCCGCATCCGCACCTTGCGCACCGGCGGCGGCCTGTCGGGCTTCACCAAGCGCAGCGAAAGCGAGTACGACCCATTCGGCGCGGCGCATTCGTCGACTTCGATCTCGGCCGCCTTGGGTTTTGCCGTGGCCAACAAGCTGGCCGGTACGCCGGGCAAGGGCATTGCCGTGATCGGCGATGGCGCGATGTCGGCGGGCATGGCCTATGAGGCGATGAACAATGCCCAGGCGGCGGGCAGCCGCCTGGTCGTGATCCTCAACGATAACGACATGTCGATCGCGCCGCCGGTCGGCGGGCTGTCGGCCTATCTCGCCCGGATGGTGTCGTCGTCCGAATATATGGGGTTCCGCAGCCTCGCCAAGAAGGTCGCGCGCAAGCTGTCCCCCCGGGTGCACAGCGCTGCCGCCAAGGCCGAGGAATTCGCCCGCGGCCTGGCCACCGGCGGCACCTTGTTCGAGGAGCTGGGCTTCTATTATGTCGGCCCGATCGACGGCCATAATCTCGAGCATCTGATCCCGGTGCTGGAGAATGTCCGCGACGCCAAGGAAGGCCCGGTGCTGATCCATGTCGTGACCAAGAAGGGCAAGGGCTATGCCCCGGCCGAGGCCGCGGCGGACAAATATCACGGCGTGCAGACGTTCGATGTGATCACCGGCACGCAGGCCAAGGCGCCCCCGGGGCCGCCGCAATATCAGAACGTGTTCGGCGCGCAGCTGGTTAAGGAAGCCGCTACCGACGAGCGCATCGTGGCGATCACCGCGGCGATGCCCTCGGGCACCGGGCTCGATGCCTTCGCCAGGAATTATCCCGAGCGTTTCTTCGATGTCGGCATCGCCGAGCAGCATGCGGTAACCTTCGCCGCCGGGCTGGCGGCGCAGGGCATGCGTCCGTTCTGCGCGATCTATTCCACCTTCCTGCAGCGGGCCTATGATCAGGTGGTGCATGACGTGGCGATCCAGAACCTGCCCGTCCGCTTCGCCATCGACCGCGCCGGTCTGGTCGGCGCTGACGGCGCGACGCACGCCGGCTCGTTCGACGTGACCTATCTGGCGACGCTGCCCAACTTCGTCGTCATGGCCGCAGCGGACGAAGCGGAACTGGTGCACATGACGCACACCTGCGTGCTGCATGACAGCGGCCCGATCGCCGTGCGCTATCCGCGCGGCAACGGCATCGGCATCGCTCTGCCCGCAGTGCCCGAGCGGCTGGAGATCGGCAAAGGCCGGGTCGTGCGCGAAGGCAAGAAGGTCGCCATCCTGTCGCTCGGCACCCGCCTGGCCGAAGCACTCAAGGCGGCGGATGCGCTCGATGCCAAGGGACTGAGCACCACGGTCGCCGATCTGCGCTTCGCCAAGCCACTTGATGAAGCGCTGATCCGTCGCCTGCTGACCACGCACGAAGTCGCGGTGACGATCGAGGAAGGCGCCGTCGGCGGGCTCGGCGCGCATGTGCTGACGCTGGCGTCGGACGAGGGGCTGACCGATGGTGGGCTCAAGATCCGCACCATGCGGTTGCCCGACACGTTCCAGGACCAGGACAAGCCGGACCTGCAATATGCCGCCGCCGGGCTGGACGCCGATGGCATCGTCGAGACGGTGCTGAAGGCGCTGCGCCACAACGACGCCGGCGTGGCGGAAGGCGCACGGGCCTGAAGGAAAGTTTCACGGGCTTGCACGTGAAGCCGCAACTGCTGCCAAAGCAGCAAAGTCGAGGCTATCAGCCCTTTCTCCCCAGCTAGTGCGCCTGCGCCGACGTCGTAATGAAGCCTCTGCGGCGATGATGCGATCTGGGTCAGGCGTATACTGCGCCGCGAATCGAGGATTACATGGCGAAGATGCGGGTTGATCAATTGCTGGTGGAGCGTGGCCTGGCGGAAAGCCGGACGCGCGCACAGGCCCTGATCATGGCCGGGCTGGTGTTTGCCGACACGCGCAAGATCGACAAGCCGGGGCAAACCATTGCCGACGACATCGTGCTCGACGTGCGCGGGCGCGATCACCCCTGGGTGTCGCGCGGCGGGATCAAGTTGGCGCACGGGCTCGACCATTTTGCCTGGACCGTCGGGGGCGCGGTAGCGATTGATGTCGGATCCTCCACCGGCGGATTTACCGACGTGCTGCTCTCGCGCGGCGCGGCGCGAGTCTATGCGGTTGATAGCGGCACCAACCAGCTGGCCTGGAAGCTCCGCCAGGACGCGCGCGTGGTGGTGCACGAACAGACCAGCGCGCGGATCCTGACCGCGGCGCACATCCCAGAGCGCATTGATCTGGTGGTGTGCGATGCGAGCTTCATCGGGCTGGCCAAGGTGCTGGCCGTGCCACTCGACTTCGCCGGGCCGGGCGCGCGGCTGTTGGCGCTGATCAAGCCGCAGTTCGAAGCTGGGCGTGAGGAAGTGGGCAAGGGCGGGGTAGTGCGCGATCCACTGATTCACGCGCGCGTTTGTGCGGAAGCTGCCGCGTGGCTGGCAGCGGTCGGATGGGCGGTTCAGGGCGTGGTGGAAAGCCCGATCACGGGGCCAGAGGGCAATATCGAGTTCTTGATCGCCGCAATCAAGCAACCGCCTGACTGATCACCCATCGCGGTGGTCAAGTAATATTTGTGTCCCATTCGGGCAGTGTATTGCGTACCAATCATGGTGGCTTGATCGTCGACCAGATCGCGCGGCGTTTGGAAGGATGTACATTGCAGGATATTGTATCGAAGCATCAGTTGCGCTTGGCCTATTGGCGCTGGGCGATCATCACTGTGCCGTTGATCTTGTTGCTGGGCTTCGCCTCCGCACGGCTGGCGCCGATGGGCGCGAACAATCTCTGGTATGCCGCCTTGGCCAAGCCGGCGGCCACGCCGCCCGATTGGCTGTTTCCCGTCGCGTGGACCGCAATCTATATCTTGCTCGGCTTGGCGTTGGCGATGGTGATCAACGCGCGCGGATCTGCCTTGCGCGGAGCAGCGATCGGCTTGTTCGTGGTGCAATTGGTAATCAACCTGATCTGGAGCCCGTTATTCTTTGGCGCGCATCAGGTCTTCGCCGCATTGATCGTTATCGTGTTGATGTTCGCCGCGGCGTTGGCCACCACCTTGCTGTTCGGGCGCATTCGCGCGGCAGCGGCATGGCTGTTGGTGCCGTATCTCGTCTGGCTGGTATATGCCGGCATGCTCAATTTCGAGATCCACCGGATGAACCCGGAGGCGGCAACCCTTGTGCCATCTTCGCGTACCACCCAAATACCACTCTGATATTGATCGACGGGAAGAGACGACATGCAGGCCGACAACAAGATTTTCGACGATTTCGTGAAGTTCGTGAACGGTGCCGCCGGGACGCTGGCCGGCGTTGGTCGCGAAGCGGAAGCGGGTGCGCGCAGCCGCGCCAAGGAATGGATCGGCGGGCTCGATTTTGTCAGCCGGGAGGAATTCGACGCGGTCAAGGCCATGGCTGCGGCTGCGCGCGACGAAGCGGACGTGCTGCGCGCGCGCATCGACATGCTCGAAGCCAAAGCGGCGCAGGCGACGACGACGGGGGCCTGAGCATCTTTTCCACAGCTTTATTAACAGTCTTGTCCACCCCCCTGTTGCGGATATCCGCCACTCCGGGCACTCCCTTTGGCCTGGTATGGATAGCGGAGGGGCGCGCATGATGCTCGATGCAGAAGACGACCGGGATGATGCGGCGCCGATCGACATGCTCGAAAGCTATTTCTCGGCGCATGGCTGGGAACATGAGCGCCTCGATGATGAAGTCATTGCCAAGGTCAAAGGCAGCTGGACGACCTATGAGCTGCGCGCCTTGTGGCGCGACGAGGATAGCGTGCTGCAATTCCTCGCCTTTCCGGACATTCGCGTGTCGGAGGAACGGCGATCGGCGATCTACGAAGCGATCGGGCTGATCAACGAGCAATTGTGGGTCGGGCATTTCGAACTGTGGTCGTCGAGCGGCATCCTGCTCTACCGGCACGCCGCGATGATCGAGGGCGAGGGCGACGGCGGCACCCTGTCGCTTGGCGCCGCGGAATTGCTGGTCGAATCCGCGATCGACGAATGCGAGCGTTTCTATCCCGTGTTCCAGTTCGTCATGTGGGGCGGCAAAAGCCCCAAGGAAGCGCTGGCCGCCGCGATGACTGAGACGCAGGGCGAAGCCTGATGCGGCTGTGGCTGATCGGCTGCGGTAACATGGCCGGCGCGATGCTGCGCCGTTGGATCGACAGCGGCGTGGTGGCGGCGGTTGACGTCGATGTCGTCAACCGTGCCGATCGCGCCTTGCCCGATGGCGTGCGCCAGGCGCGCGATCTGCCCGAGGGCCCGCTGCCCGATCTCGTCATGCTCGGGATGAAGCCCCAACAGATCGACGAGATCGTGCAGCGTTTTGCCGGGCGGATCGCTGGCGTCCCGATACTGGTTTCGATCCTGGCCGGCGTGGAGGAGATGACCCTTGCCGCACGGTTCAGCGCCGGTGCGGTGGTGCGGGCGATGCCCAATCTGCCTGTCGCCATCGGCAAAGGAGTGGTCGCGTTGCAGTCTGACAGCGCTGGTCCGGACGCGCGCGCCGCGGTGGCTGCGCTGATGGCGCCGCTCGGGTTGGTCGAGTGGGTCGAGGCCAAGCAGTTCGATGCAATTACCGCCCTGGCCGGCAGTGGCCCTGCTTTTCTCTATCGCTTTATCGATGCGCTGGGGGCGGCGGGCGTGTCGCTCGGGCTCGGGGCGGAGCAGGCGCAGCGCCTGGCGCTGGCGACGGTCGAGGGCGCGGGGCTGATGGCGGCGGCGTCCGATCATGATGTGGCAGAGCTGGCGGAGCGGGTGGCCAGCCCGGGCGGCTCGACGCGGGCGGGTCTCAACGTGCTCGATCAAGAAGACGCGCTGGCGGGGTTGCTGCGCGACACACTGGCCGCGGCGGAGCGGCGCAATGCCGAGATGGCGGCCGCGGCGCGCTGAGATGGACGAAAGCGAAAGCGACTACTCCCGCAGGCTCTCCACGCGCGGCCGCTCTTCCGCCGGGATCAGTCCCTCGAGCACCGCCCAGAAGCCGCCGACCGCGCCCTGGCCGGCGCTGGCATAGGCCGCCGACAAGCGTTCTCGTAGCGCTTCGAACAATTCGCTTTCGAACGCCTTGCCCTCGGGCGTCAGCCGCAACAGCCGCTGGCGCCGATCCTTGTCGCCCGGGCGCATCTCGATCAGGTCGCGTTCGGTCAGCTCGTTGATCACGCGGCCCAACGACTGTTTGGTGATGGCCAGCAGCCCGAGCAACTGGCTGACCGTCAGATTGGGCTGGCGCGCGATGAAATACAGCGCGCGGTGATGCGCGCGGCCCAGGCCCTTCGCGGCCAGTCCCTGGTCGATCGCCCGAGTGAGGTGGCTGTTGCCGAAATAGAGCAGCTCGACGCCGCGGCGGATTTCGGTTTCACGCAGGAACAGCGGCGAGGCGGAGGGAGTGGGGGAGGCCATGTTGACCGCGTTTGCCATCGGCCTTACGCGTCCGCAACCGCCTTGGCCGCGCAAATCGTGCTTTGGCCATCTAGCCCAGAGGACGCGATGACTGCCGAGCCCAGCCTGACTTTCGCGTATGAGCCTAATGCCACGCCCGTTGCGGCCAACGAACGCGCCGCGCGGCTGGTCGCGCCGCAATTCGGCCGCGTGTTCACCGATCACATGGCGATGATCCGCTATAGCGATGACAAGGGCTGGCACGACGCCAGGATTACCGCGCGCGCGCCGCTGTCGATGGATCCAGCCTCTTCCGTGCTGCATTACGCGCAGGAAATTTTCGAGGGCATGAAGGCGTATCGGCTGGCAGATGGGGGCACCGCCTTGTTCCGCCCCGAAGCCAATGCGCGGCGCTTTCAGGCCTCTGCCCGCCGGATGGCGATGGCGGAATTGCCCGAGCATCTGTTCCTCGAATCGATCGAGCGACTGGTCGAGATTGATCGCGACTGGATCCCGACCAGCGACGAGGGCGCGTTGTATCTGCGCCCATTCATGATCGCCAGCGAGGTGTTCCTGGGCGTCAAGCCCAGCGCGGAATACCTTTATATGGTGCTGGCTTCCTCAGTGGGCGCTTATTTCAAGGGCGGCGCCCCCACCGTGTCGATTTGGGTGAGCCAAGATTATACGCGCGCCGCGCCGGGCGGAACGGGCGAAGCCAAATGCGGCGGCAATTACGCCACCAGCCTGGTCGCGCAGGCCGAAGCGATCCGCAACGGTTGCGATCAGGTCGTGTTCCTCGATGCGGTCGAGCGCCGCTATGTGGAGGAACTGGGTGGCATGAACGTGTTTTTCGTGTTCGATGACGGCAGCATGGCCACGCCGCCGCTCCGCGGCACGATTCTGCCCGGCATCACGCGCGATTCGATCCTGACGATCGCGCGCGCGCAAGGCATCACCGTGCGCGAGGAGCCTTATGCGATCGATCAGTGGCGCGCGGATGCAGCAAGCGGCCGGCTGGTCGAGGCGTTCGCTTGCGGCACCGCGGCGGTGGTTACGCCGATCGGCAGCGTGGCGGAGCCGCAGGGGCGGTTCGAGATCGGCGGCGGCGGACCCGGGCAATTGACGCTACGGATGCGGGACGCGCTTGTCGCGATCCAGCGCGGCACGGCGCCGGATACCAACGGCTGGTTGCATCGTCTCGATTAAACCTGACTTTCAGGGCTTTTCTATAAGGGGCGCGTCGTTATAAGGCCGCCTTCGTTGGGGCGTCGCCAAGTGGTAAGGCAGCGGCTTTTGATGCCGCCATTCGCAGGTTCGAACCCTGCCGCCCCAGCCAATTCTCTGCTAAGTTGTTGAAGTTGCTGGCCAACCACTGATTGGCCAGAATCATTGTGCATCAGAGTGTGCCAATGGGCTGGCCGGAAAGGGATCGGCCTTGGCCTCGCTTCAGCACGCCTACCGGCGCGGGCACATATTTTGGTGGCGCCGCGTTCACCGATTGTTCGATGGTTTGTGCCTTGATGTGCGTGTATCCTTAAGGACAGTCGATCGTCTGGAGGCGCGCAATAGGGCTGCGGCTCTCACGGCATCGACCCGGCACGTGGTGGACATGTTGAACGAGCGCATGAAAGCGGCCGATGCGCGGCCAACCGAGGACGAGCTTCAGGCTATCGCCCGCACCGCCTATGGCGAGCGGCTCGGGCAATTCTGTGACGACCAGCGTCACACCCCACACCTCGCTGTCTCGCACAGTATCGGCAACCGGACCTGGGCAGACTATTACGATCGTCTCGTGCGCAACGGCGGCCAAATCCCGATGGTAGCGCATGAGGACCGTGCTTGGGCGATCATGGGCTGGGACAGGCAACGGATCGAAGGTCTGCGCGAAGCGATCGCACACGTGATGGCGGGGAATCCGCCGATCAGCAGGCGTTTCGTTGACCACCACCTTCGGGATCTGGGTTACGAGCCGCACGACGGTCTCCGTCGAATGGTGGAGCGCACGCTTTATCCTGCTTATCGCGACGCGTGTCTTCAGGCTGAAATACAGCTGCAAGCTGGTCGTGTTTTCGCGCCGCCAGTCGCAATTCGCCAAGCGCAGCAGACCGCCAACGAGGTTGTGCATCCTCAAGCGTCGACGGCGCCGGCAGCCACTGATCCTGCAATTCCTGTTGAATGGTTACATTGCACGCCACTGCAGGCCGCCGAGCGAATGATTGCTGAGACACCCAAGCTCTTTCTGCACAGGCAAGGAGGTAAGCGTGCGCGTGAGCAAGTCGGAGAGCAAACTCTGCGGCAAATTCGCTGGGCTGCCACGCTATTGGAGAAATCGCTGCCGCCAGCGACACCAATGTGGAAGGTAACGGAGGGTGACATCAAGCAGCTCGATTCGTATTTTGATCAGTTGCCGATCTCATTCGGCAAATCCCCAGCGGACCGGGAACCGAGCACGACGCTGGCCGATGCTGTTGCGAAAGCAACCAACGAGGTAGGCGAGGGAACACTTCCGCCAGAGAACATAGGCTTGTCGAGCGGGACAACGAACAAGCACTTCAACAAGCTCGACCAGATTTACGCGTTTATGCGTAAATCAGTAAAGGATGGCAATGCGCTCGATTTCAACGCCTTTACTGTGCCTATCGATAAAGACGAGCGCGAGGCGCGGCAGCGATACACTGTAGAACAGGGTGTGGCGATATTTTCCTTGCCGCCTTGGACCGGGTGTATTGGCGAGAGCGATCGCCTCACGAGCGGCAACACAGTCATTCACGACGGCTTGTTTTTTGTATTGCTACTTGTCTGGTATACTGGCGCTCGTCGAGAAGAGCTATGTAAGTTAATGCTGAATGATATCGAAGAACGCAGCGAGACCCCGTATTTACTCATCCGCGCGACCCAAACGGGGCGGGTGAAAAATAACTCTGCAAAACGGGTCGTCGTGTTGAGCAATGAGCTCCTGCGCTTAGGATTTATGCGATACGTCGAAGCCATGCGAGCCGCTGGCGAGACATTGCTATTTCCCGAATTGATGCCCGGCAACGCCACGAAGCGAAAGCTTGGCGATGTTTTCTACAAACTTTGGTGGATATACATCAAGCCGATGGTTCCGGACCTGAAACGGGGACAAGCGATGCACTCGGCACGGCACATGGTTGCCGACGAGCTGAAGGACCAGAGCGTCTTCATTGAGTTTCGCAATGATTTCCTTGGCCATAAGGGAAAGGGGGAAGGAGAAAATCGCTATCCGTCGGCAGCTTCCCTATTGCGGCTCAAAGAAGTGGTCCAAAAGATACCGGTAGTGACAGGTCATCTGCCCGATCAATGTCAAATTCGATTGCTTCCAGACGCAATGCGTCGGGCAAGGCCACAACGAGAGCAAGGCCCAAAGGTCGCGCTATAGTCGTGGGCAAGGTCGCGGCGGACGCGGTGTCACTTAGCAATACGTTGATACCATTTGATTTGCGCGGAAGCGTTACACCAACGCTGGCCGGTTCGTGGCGACTCCTTCTTGAGCGGAATGTGCGGGTGACGAAAGACTCCCTCGCCAGCCATCGCTCTCGTCCAGTTCGCTAAACCCCCGACTGGCCGCAGCCGTGCGAAGGTTTCGTAGTGGCCCTTGGCGAAGTTAGACTATCGCGTGAGCGCCAATCGAAACCAATCACTCCCAACCCATAATGCGTCCGAAATTGTCGTTCGCATGCTCAAGCAGGTTCCTATGCGCACCCATCACAATTCGCTCCTACACTCTGCGTCGGACCTCAACGCCTTCCTCGGCTGTGCCCATGCGGCCGCGCTGAATCTGCGCAAGCTGCGCGACCCCGCCAGTCTGCCCGACAGGGCGGTTGATGATGAGGGTGCCGCGTTGATCCAGGATGCCGGCCATGCCCATGAAGCGGTCTATCTCGCGCAGTTGAAAGATGAGGGCGATGTGGCCGAAGTCGCGACCTTCGGTTCGCTCGAGCGCCGGGCCGCGGCAACCGAGGCGGCGATGCGCGCCGGCGCAAGCGTCATCTATCAGGCGGCCTTCCTCGGCGCGCCGTGGCACGGTTTCGCCGATTTCCTGCGGCGCGTGGAGACCCCCTCGGCGCTCGGGGCGTGGAGCTATGAGGCGGTCGACACCAAGCTTGCGCGCACCGCCAAGCCGGGCCATGTGCTCCAGCTCGGGCTGTATTCGGACCTAATCGCCGCGGTTCAGGGTGTCCGGCCGCATGCGATGCACGTCGTGCTGGGTGACGGCAAGGAAGCCGCATTCCGTCCGGTCGAGTTCCGCCACACGCTCGATGCCGCCAAGGCGCGCTATCTCGATTTCATCGCCACTGGCGCCAATGGCTCAGTCGGTGAGCCATGCGCGACCTGCACGCTGTGTGGCTGGCGCGAGCATTGCGCGGCCGAATGGGAAGCGGCCGACCATCTCCACCGTGTCGCCGGCATCCAGGCGGGCCAGATCGCCAAGCTGCGCGCGCATGGCATCGATACGATGGCCGCGCTTGCCGCGCTTTCACCCGGCACGAGGGTGGCGAAGCTCGCGCCGATAACATTCGAGCGATTGCGCGATCAGGCTGCGATGCAGGTCGCGCGGATTACGGGCGCTCCGGTCGCCAAGCCGCTCCCGCTGGAGCCGTGCAGGGGGTTCGCGCGTCTGCCCGAGCCGCATCCGGCCGATCTGTTCTTCGACCTCGAGGGCGACCCGCTCCACCCCGATGGTCTCGAGTATCTGTGGGGCGTGCATTATCGCGACGCTCGCGCGGTGCCGGTGTTCCATTTTGCCTGGGGCCACGATCGCGCGGCCGAACGCGCCGCGTTCGAGAGCATGGTCGACTGGATGACGGCACATCTTACCGCCCATCCCGGCGCGCACATTTATCACTACGCCGCCTATGAAGTGACCGTGCTGCGGCGTCTCTCGACAGCCTTTGCCAGCCGCGAGGATGCTGTCGATGCGCTGCTGCGTGCCGAGAAGCTGGTCGATCTTTACGCCGTCGCGCGCGCCGCCATCCGCACATCCGAACCCAATCTCAGCCTCAAGACGCTCGAAATCTTCTTTGCCGAAAAGCGGCTCGAGGATGTGAAGAAAGCCGATCAGTCGATCGTCGAATATCACCGCTGGCGTGACACTGGCGATGCGGCGATCCTCGATGCGCTGCTCGCCTATAACCGCGTGGATTGCGAGAATACCGAGGGCCTCCGCGACTGGTTGCTAACCTTGCGGCCGGCGATGCCGTGGTGGACCAAGCCCGGCCCGGGGCCCGATCCGGCCAAGACTGCCGACGCGATCGCGCGCGAGGCTGCCAAGGCCGCTTTGCGCGCCGCCGTTCGCGCCGGCGCGACAAGGTTATCGGCGGAGGGCCGCGAGCTGGTCGCGCATCTCATCGACTTCCACGCGCGCGCCGACAAGCCGGCGTTTTGGGCGATCTATGATCGCAGCGAACGCGACCCCGACGAGCTGATCGATGATGGCGAATGCATCGGCGTGATCCAGCCGTTCGGCGTGCAATGGCTGCGTACCGAAAAGCGCTCGACCGTTGCGCGCTACGGCTTTCCGGACCAGGAAACCAAGCTGCGCGAAGGTGCGGCAGTGCTCCACGCGCCAACCCGCATGTCGCTCGGCACCATCCACGCGATCGATCGCGTCGCCGGCTGGGTTGAAGTGCAGCGGCAGCTAAAGGCGGGTGATGAGTATCCCGAGGGCGGGTCAATAATGCCGAGCTGGCCGATCGATACCAGCGTTTTGGCCGGGGCCGTCGGGCGTGTCGCATCAACGCTGTCGCAAGGGCCCGGCGCTGCCTATCAAGCACTGGTCGATCTGATCGAACGCGCTCCGCCGCGCCTCAAGGGCTGGGGAGGCGGCGATCTGGTCCAGCCGGGCGAGACGCTGATCGAAGCGGCGACCGCGCGCGCGATGGCGCTCGACCATTCAACGCTGTTCATCCAGGGGCCGCCCGGTACCGGCAAGACCCACACCAGCGCGCACGTCATCTGCGCCTTGCTGCGCGCGGGTAAACGCGTCGGCGTATCCTCGAACAGCCACAAGGCGGTCAACAACCTGCTCGCCAAAGTCGAGCAGGTCGCAGCAGAACAGGGCTTCCGGTTCGATGGCGCCAAGAAGGTGACGGCCAGCGACCCCGAAACGTATCTCAACGGCACGCTGATCGAGGACATTGCCGACAACGCGGTCATCGAATTGCATCTCCATCAGCTCGTCGGTGGCACCGCTTGGCTGTTTGCGCGCGAAGCTATGGATGCGGCGTTCGATTATCTCTTCATCGACGAGGCTGGACAGGTGTCGCTCGGGCATTTGCTGGCAATGGGCGCAGCAGCGAAGAACATCATCCTGGTCGGGGACCAGATGCAGCTAAGCCAGCCGATCCAGGGCGCGCACCCCGGCGACAGCGGTTTCTCGGTACTCGACTATCTGCTGGAAGGTGCTGCGACGATCGCGCCCGATCGGGGCATTCTGCTCGACACCAGCTGGCGGATGCATCCGTCGATCCAAGGTTTCATTTCGGAAGCAGTGTATGATGGCCGCCTCAATGCGCACCCCGATTGCGCGCGGCAGACCTTGCTGCTCGATGATACCGCGCATCGGCTGTTGCAGCCGAGCGGCATCCGCATGGTGGCGATGCACCACACCGGTTGCGCGCAATCGAGCCAGGAGGAGGTGTTGCTCACCGCTGAGCTGGTCACCAGTTTGATCGGCCAACGCTTCATCGACCGACGGGGGCGGGAGGGGATAATCGGCCTCGGCAACATCCTCGTGGTCGCGCCGTACAATCTTCAGGTCAACGCGCTGAAGCTGCGCTTGCCCGACGGTGCCCGCGTTGGCACGGTCGATAAGTTCCAAGGGCAGGAGGCCGAGGTCGTGATCGTGAGCCTCGCGACCTCGACGCCCGACGATCTGCCGCGGCATGTCGATTTCTTCTATTCGAAGAACCGCCTCAACGTCGCGATAAGCCGGGCGCGCACGCTCGCGATCGTGCTGGCGAACCCGAAGTTGCTGGAACTCGACGCGAAATCGGTCGAGCATCTGCGGTTGGTGAATACGTTGGCGTGGCTGAGCGCCGTGACGGGGGATGGAATATGAGTGACCGCGATCTGATCTTCTATGACGAAAAGGGCGCTCGGTTCCAGCCGGTCAAACACTTCAATCGAGCGACGGGCCGATCAGCCTATCGGGTGAAACCACGCGGCGCGTCGAACCGAACCGAGGACTTTCTGGAAGTCGATACCATCGAGGAAATCGCCAGGGCGATGCTCGTGGACGGACTGGCGGCGCGCGTAAAAGCGTTCAGCGGCGGTCCGGTCAGTGTGCTGCGGTTTGGCGCTGACACGCTCGCAAGCTACGAACTTAGCCCCGCGATCGCGGAGCAGTTGGGAATACCGGCGCGCTCGGGAGCCCCGGCTCCAGCGGCTGGCACGCCTCAGCTTGAGGGGCTTCGCACGCGTTTCCTTTCCGCCTATGCGGACTTTGAAGATATTGGAGGTTTCGCCGCCACCTCCGGTGCTTATTACGCCGCGTACCGTTCGCGCGTCGATGCGCTGTTATCGGTAGCTGCGACGCACGCCGCCGACGGTTGGGCCGTTTTGCAGGATATCCTGAGAGCGTCGCAAACAGGACGTGGGGCTTTGCCGCCATTTTTCGACGGTGACGTGAATTGGCGAACACCGCGAGCGCGTGACGCCAATCCGGTTGCGTTCGATCGTGCGCTTGACGCACTCACGCAGGGTGCGGGAGATCCTCCCATAGCAATCAGCGCGTTCAATGAGGTTTTTTGGCCTGCACTGAGCGCCATCGGCGAGCCAAATACGTTCCGCGATACCCGGGTCATCCCCTCCACGGTCCTGGCTGCGTTGGCACCCGATCGGGCAATCAGTGTGCGCTATCAGCTCTACAGCAATGCCGAGCGCCTTCTGAACGACCGCAGCCTGTTTGCGAACAAGCCAATGACAGCGGACGAATATCGAGCAGTGTTGGCGCTTGCCGATCAAATCCGCATGGCGCTTGTCGGTTGGGGCTGGAAACCGCGTGATTTGTGGGATGTGCACGGGTTCATCCTCGCCACCTGCGCCGACCGTAATGTCGATCCTGCTTTTGCCGAAGCAGCCCCAATGCCAATCAGGGAACCCGCTATGCCTTCGCCGACCAACCTTATCCTCTACGGCCCGCCCGGAACGGGCAAAACACACGCGACGGCGCGCGAAGCGGTCCTGTTGTGTGGGGAAATCCCGCCCGATGACCGCGATGAGTTGATGCTCGCATACCGACGTCTGCTCGATGCCGGGCGGATCGAGTTCGTTACGTTCCATCAATCGATGGCATACGAGGAATTTGTCGAAGGGTTACGACCGACCACGTCTGGCAATTCGGAGACTGGGGCGGATATCGGAGAGGTTTCTTCCGGCGGCTTTCGTCTTGAGCCGCAGGATGGAATTTTCAAGCAGATCAGTGAGCGGGCGCGGCTGTCCGAGGTGTCCGACGCTCCTCGGCATCTCGATCGCAGGCGTTCGGTCTTCAAAATTGCGCTTGGACGCCGGGGCGAAGAGGAGAACCGCATCGACGAGGGGCTGCAGCAGGGGCTTATCCATCTCGGCTGGGGCGGAACGATGGACTGGTCGGGCGAGCAATTCGACACCTTCGAACCGATCAGGCGCGAGTGGCTGGATAAGGTTGATCCGGCAGCCACGGGCAAAGATCCAAATATCGAAATGATGTACACTTTCCGTGCGGCGATGCGACCTGGAGACTATGTCATTCTCTCCGACGGACGCGACATCGTTCGGGCGGTTGCAGAGATTACGGGTGAATATTTCTACGACCCGGCTGCCGACTTTCATCCACACCGCAGGACCGTAAAATGGCTGTGGCAGAAACCTTCTGGCGTGCCGCGCGAACGCTTCTATCCGCGTCAGTTCCGGCGCCACTCGACCTACCAATTATCGGCGAAGGCAATCGACTGGGATGCCCTCGACGATATCGTTTATCCCAGCGATGGCGTGTCGAGTGGAGTCGGCGCACCGCACGTTCTCATTATCGATGAGATCAACCGTGCCAACATTTCCAAGGTGTTTGGCGAACTCATCACCTTGCTGGAACCCGATAAGCGCCTCGGCGCGGAGAACGCGCTGCGAGTGAGGTTGCCCTACTCGCGCGATCTATTCGGCGTTCCCGCCAACCTCCACATCATTGGCACAATGAACACCGCGGACCGATCGATCGCGTTGCTCGATACGGCACTGCGACGGCGGTTCGATTTTCGAGAAATGATGCCGGACGCATCGATCTTGCCCGCCGTCACAGGGATAAACCTCTCCGCGCTGCTCACCCGCCTCAACGAGCGGATCGAATATCTCTTCGATCGCGAGCACCAGGTCGGGCACGCCTTCTTCATGGGCTGCAAAACCCGCGCCGATGTCGATGGTGTGATGCGGCGCAAGGTGCTGCCGCTGCTCGCCGAATATTTCCACGAGGATTGGGGCAAGATCGCCGCGGTGCTGGGCGATGCGAAAGGCGAACGTTTCTTAAAGCGCACGCTGCTGGCCGCCCCCGACGGGCTGGAAACCGAATATGGCGGCGAGCGCTATCGCTGGAGCGTGCGCAAGCCGGAACGCGACACCGACTCCTTTGGCATCGATGCCTATGCCGGCCTAGCATGATTCACCGCACCGTCAGCGAATGGAAGTATCTGCCGATCGAGCCGGTGGGGGAGGGCGCGTTCACGCGTGCCCATGCCGACCGCTTGATCGCGGTAGCGCGCGCCGCGACACTGGGCGGTGAGGACGGGACGGGGATCCTGACCGATCACCACAGCAAGCTGCGCGCGCAGCAGGTCGTCGGCGTCATCGCCGCCGCTGGTGTGACGTGCGAGATCCTGCCCAAGATCGAGGGATTAGGGTCCGGCGAGGATGAAGTCAGCCGTACCCAAGTCCGCGAACGGCTGATCCACATGCTGGCGGTCGCGCACGACCTCGACGTCTCGAGCGGGCAGATGACGGCGCTCGGCGTGCAGAACAGCCACTTGCTTGAAGTGCTGATCGGCTTGTTCTGCACCAAGCTCACCGAAGCGCTGCGCCACGGTATGCCGCGACGCTATGTCGGACATGAGGAGGATTTGCCTACGCTGCGCGGGCGGCTCGACGTGCAGCGCCAGTTTACCACGCTCGCCGCCAGTCCGCAGCGGCTTGCTTGCCGCTTCGACGCGCTGTCGAGCGATATCGCGCTCAACCGAGTGATGAAGGTAGCCGTGACCAGGCTCGCGCAGGTCGCAGGATCGGTCGCTAACCAGCGGCGCTTGCGCGAGCTCGCGCACATCTATGCCTATGTCACCGCGGTACCGGTCAGCGCGCTGCGCTGGGACGACATCGTGCTCGATCGCACCAATGCGCGCTGGCGCGGGTTGCGCGATCTGGCGCGGCTGCTTTTGCGCGGGGACTATCAGACGACCTCGCACGGCCGCGCGCCCGGTTTTTCGCTGTTGTTCGCAATGAACGATTTGTTCGAGGCCTATGTCGCGCGGATGCTCGCGCGGGCATTGAAGGGCAGCGAGCTGCATGTCGTGGCGCAGGATCGGCGGCTATATTGCCTGACTGAACCTGAGGGGGCACGCCGGTTCCAAGTGCGGCCGGATATCCTCGTGCGGCGCGGCGATGAAACGGTCATGGTGATCGACACCAAGTGGAAGCGCATTGCGGCGCGGATCGACGATCCGAAGCAAGGCGTGTCGCAGGCCGATGTCTATCAGATGATGGCCTATGGTCGGCTTTACGGCTGCGCGCAGCTGATGCTGCTCTATCCGCATCATGGCGGCTTGCGCGCGGCCGGGGAAACCGGCCGATACCGCGTGACGGGCTGTGCCGACGAGCTGATCACCGCGACGATCGACGTTTCCCAGCGCAGCGAGATCGAGGCCCGCCTCGCACGTTTGTGTGCGGCCGGCTGCGATCCCGCAGCCGCGCCCGAATCTGTCGCATCTGCCGCCCACCCCTGACCCGTCACCCCGCGACTCGGCTGGGGCAAAGGGGAACAGGGCCATGAACATTAAGATCACGAGCGCGGTGCTACTCGCCACCACCACCCTTCCGGGGTGCGCCACGACATATTCAATGACGCCGCTGGCCGAGGCCGGACAGACCGTGCGCTACGACCAGGGTCGCGCGACCACCGACCAGATCAAGCGGCTCGGTTCGGTCAAAGTAACCCCCGTCAGTGTCGCCGGCGACGGCCGGCTGGTCTTCGCGGTCGCCGCGCTCAACACCAGCGGGCAGGCTGTGACGTTCGGGACCGAAAACATCACCGTCATGGACGGCGCCGGCACGCCAGTCCGCGTCTTCACTCATGATGCGTTGGTGCGGCAAGCGAAGAACCGTGCCACCTGGGCGGCGATCGCGGTGGCGATGGTGGGGGCGTCGGCGGCAGTCGCGGCCAACCAGAACGCCTACCGCACCGCCAACGGCTCGATGACGACGCCGGGCGGCCGGGTCTATCGCTACACCGCGCAGACCTATGATCCGACGGCGGCCGCGCTCGGCACGGCCGCGGCGACGGCGGGAACGACCGCCGGCATGATCGGTATTCGCAATACGCTCAACGCCACGCTGGCGGGTCTCAACGAGGAGATGTTGCAGACCACGACGATCGATTCGAGCACCGCCTGGGGCGGCAAGGTCGTCGCGGCAAAGCTCCCAGGCAAGAACTGGCCGCGCGATGTTACGGTGACGGTCGCCTGGCAGGGCGAGACCTATCCCTTCCGCTTCCGCGTCGCGCGCGAGCAGTGAGCGATGCGCGTCTGGCAGATGACGCTGACCGAGGCCGATCTCGTCGCAGCGTGCGACGGCGCTCGGGCGGTAACAACGTGGCGCGAGCGGCGGGCCGACCGCAAAGCGTTGCCGCTGATCGTCGTGGCGGGGCCGCCGGACCTATTGTTCGGTCGGGCGACGCTACGTTCGACGTCGCCGCGCGAAGTGACTGGCCGTCGCCGATCCGATTAGCGGGCGCGATGCGACATGCGCTGGCGCCGGCACTTCTCGGACCGGAGGGTGACGTTGGACTACGCCAATCGGCAATTGGTCATCGGCACCACCGTGCTTACTGCGACCGAAGTATTGAGCGCGCCCATGGTTGATCCGTATCGAATTGAATCATGGCGCTTTCCCGAACCCCCGCGATCGGGCAGGGGGGCGACTGGAGAGATTGGCAGCGGGGGGCAGCCACAATGACCGAGCGGATGGCCAAGCTCGACCGCATCTTGCGGCTGGTGCATATTCTTGCAGATAGTGGAGAGGGGTTAACGCTCGACCAGATGGCGGCTGACCTCGACGTCAACCGCCGCACGGCCGAGCGCTTGCGCGATGTGATCGCGCTGCATTTCGACCTCGAGGAACTGCAGGACGATCGTCACAAGCGTTTCCGCATCCGCGATGCTCTGCGCCGCGTTTATACCCGCCCGACCGCCGCCGAGATTGCCGCTTTGCAGGCCGAGGTCGATGGCCGGGTGGTCGCCGGACAGGAGGCCCGCGCGCAGCCTCTGGCGAGCCTGCTCGCCAAGGTGAAGGCGGCGCTCGACGACCGCGAGAAGCGCCGGCTCGACCCCGATCTGGAGGCGTTGGCACGGCTCCAGCGCACAATGGTTCCAGCTGGCCCCGCCACAACCCCCGCGCCGGGGGTGCTGGCCGTCGCGCAGGGCGCGATTCTTGCCGGTTGCTGTCTGGAGTTCCACTACCGCGCCGAAGAGAGCGCCGAACCGAAATGGCGTCGCGTCGTGCCTTATGGCCTCGTCCACGGCGCGGTCACCTATCTCGTTGGAAAGATGCCCGGCCACGACGCGCCGCCGGTCTATTACCGACTCGACCGAATGAGCGAGGTGCACTTCAGCGATATGTCCGGCTGTGCGCCCGATGATTGGGATCTAGACGGCTGGATGGCTCAAAGCTTCGGCATCTGGCGTGAGGATGATCACGACGTCGCGTTGCGCGTGCTGCCGCAAGGCGTCGAGCGAGCCCGCACATGGCGCTTTCACCCAGCGCAAAGCATAGATGAAGAAAACGGTAGCCTCGTCATTCGTTTCCGCGCCGGGGGGCTGCGGGAAATTGCCGAGCATGTATTCAGTTGGGGCGGCGAAGTGGTGATCGAGGGACCGGAGGCTCTGCGCGCAGTGATGCACGAGCGACTGGCTGCAGGGCAGCGGGCGCTGGGGTGATCGGACTTCTTGCGACGATACGGCACGAAGCGATTTGCATTTGGGAGCGAATGGCATGAAAAAATTAATATTGGCCTTTCTAGCCGGGCTCGTCGTGATGGCAGGCGGTGGCTATCTCTTGCAGCAGCGCCAACCAGACCCGACCGTCGCGAAGGACGAACCGCCATCAAAAATAGACGGCGGCATATTCCGCAAAAGTGAGACGGTTGCGGTCGGTGAATTGCTTAACAGCATTCGTCGCCTAAATAGACTCGTTGTTTTCCAAGCTTATGTGACAGCGACCACGAAAACGCGCGAAACTGGACCTTTAACCCAAACAAATCAGACGATGCTAACACCAGCTTATGTTAATTATTACATAGAACTAGATAGTTTGAATAAAGATTCGATTAGGATTGAAGGTAAAGACGTCTACGTCGCGAGTCCAAAGCTGATGATCGAGCGGCCTAATATCGATACTAGTCAGGTGCAAATCTTTAATGGCGGTATATGGTCCAGCCTGACCAGTGTTAGTGAGCGATTGCGCGTCGCTAACAGTAGCATGGCGCTCAAGCAGCTTTATTTACGAGCAAAAATGCCGTTCCTGGTATTGGCGGCGCAAAAAGCGGCGGCGGATGCGCAGGAACTGAACATTCGGCGCATTTTGGTGGCTTCGGGGTATGGCGACATGAACGTCCATGTTGGTCAGTAAAGCTCTCGCTGTTCCAAACGATCGACGCACGGAAAAAACAATATGCTGACTGATCGTTTCGATGAAGCGTTGTCCTACGCCAGCCGCCTGCACCGCGAGCAGCGGCGCAAAAGCACAGCGATTCCTTATGTCGCGCATCTCCTTGGCGTTGCCTCAATCGCGTTGGAGAATGGCGGGGACGAGGACCAGGCAATTGCCGCCCTGCTGCATGATGCGGTCGAAGATCAGGGCGGCGCGCCTCGGCTGCTCGAAATTCGCAATCGCTTTGGAGACCGCGTGGCGGAAATCGTCGATCATTGCACTGATGCGGACGTAGATCCCAAACCGGCATGGCACCCGCGCAAGGCGGCCTATATTGCCAGCCTCGCGAATAAGCCGATCGCTTCGCTCCAGGTCAGCCTGGCCGACAAGACTCACAATGCAGGTGCGATCGTTGCCGATCTGGCAGTGCACGGCGACGTCTTGTGGTCGCGTTTTACGGGCGGGCGGGACGGCACATTATGGTATTACGACGCGCTCGCCCAAGCCTTCGCGGGGCGTATACCGGGGCCAGCGCTGGAGAGATTCGCGGCGTTGGTCGATCAGATGCACGGTATTGCGGGTCGGGTGCGGGGAGGAGTGGCTTGAGCGACGTCCTCCTGAACTCCCCGATCCTCAGTCCGCGCGCTGCCGAGCAAGAGCGGCATTGCAACCGGGACGTCAAGGGCCAACTGACCAGCCTCGTTTTGCAGCTTAGCCGCACCACATCTATGAATAGACTGCGATCATCTCGAATGACGACCTCTTCGTTTAAGCGTGGTCTTGCTGAGGTTAAGATCGCATGAATGTCTTTGATCTCGATGCCGATCTGATCGGTCGATACGAATCCTTCGCGCGCTCCTTCACGGATATTCGGTCGCCGGACCTCAGGCGACAGATCGACGCAATCTATGATCGCGGCCATTTCTGGCCCGAGCCGCTGATCGGGCTTAACCCGCACTATAAGGCGGGGGACTCGATCGAGGCGCTGGCATCGCGTGGCCACATCGACGCTGCGATGACGCAGATCTTCGCGGCGGGGGAGCCGCGCGCCCCGATCACGCTTCACGATCACCAGCACCGAGCTCTGGCCAAAGCAAAGCTGGCTAAGAACTACATCGTGACGACCGGCACCGGATCGGGCAAGTCGCTGTGCTTCTTTGTTCCGATTGTCGATCGTATCTTGAAAGCGAAAGATGCGGGGGAGCCGCAGCGGACTCGGGCTGTCATCATCTATCCGATGAACGCGCTGGCCAATTCGCAGCGCGAAGAGCTGGAGCGCTATATTGGCGGGAGCGGCCTGTCGTCGCGGCTCAAGCCGACCTTCCGCCGCTATACCGGGCAGGAAAACGAGAGCGAGCGCAAGGCGATTGCGGCAGAGGCGCCCGACATCATCCTCACCAATTTCATGATGCTCGAACTGCTGATGACGCGGCAGGATGAAACTGATCAGGCGGTGATTGGCAATATGGCCGGCCTCGAATTTCTCGTCCTCGACGAGTTACACACGTATCGCGGTCGGCAGGGCGCTGACGTCGCGATGCTGGTGCGTCGCGTTCGGGAGCGGGTGGGCTCGCCGGCAATGCTTTGCATCGGTACTTCGGCGACGATGGCGTCGGGTGACGAAGACGCTGGCCGACGCGAAGTGGCCAAAGTCGGCACAGCACTATTCGGCAGTGCCGTCGATGCAGACGACGTAATTACCGAGACGCTGACGCGGCGAACGAACTTCGGGGGCGGTACAGCCGCATTTGACGCCGCGCTCAAGGCGGCGATTGAACACCCGACGTCCGTTGCCGATACTGCCGAAGCCTATGCAGGAGACGCGCTCGCGGTCTGGATCGAACTCAATGTCGGACTTCAGGCGGGCGAGGTGCTGCGTCGCCGAACGCCGATGACAATGACCGAAGCCACGGCCATGCTGCACGAGCAGAGCAGATTGCCCGAGGCGCTGTGCCGACTGGCCCTGGAGTGTCGGCTCGTGGCGATGAGCGGGTGCATGGACGACCAAGGGCAGGCCTTCATGGCGTTCAAGCTGCACCGTTTTCTTTCCGGTGCCGGGCATGCACACGCCACGCTCGAATCCGTTGCCGAGCGCAGCGTGCAACTCGATGCGGAAAAGTTCGATCGGGAAAAACCAGACGCGCGGCTCTACCCGCTCTTCTTCTGCCGCGAATGCGGACAGGAAGTGCACAGCGTGTCGATCGAACGGGGGGGAACCGTGGTGGCACGCTCCATCGACATGACACCACGCGATGAAGCGGATGACAATGGGATACAGCACGGTTTTCTAGTGCCGGACGCTGCCGGCGATCTCGCGTTCTCGGGCGACGTCGATGATTATCCTGATGACTGGCTCGAGGAGGCGCCGCGGGGCGGTCTGCGTCTCAAGGCGAGCCATCGCGGCAAGCATGAGGCGCGCCATATGCGGCTGGCCCCAGACGGCAACGCGGCATGTGATGGCGTTGTGACCTGGTTTTTCCCGGGCAAGTTCCGCTTTTGCCCCAATTGCCGCTATGAACCGGCACCGGGCGCGCGCGATATCAACAAGCTGGCGAGTTTGTCGGCAGAAGGGCGAAGTTCTGCGACCACGCTGATCACCGCCGCGGCGTTGGATTGGATGGACCGGGGCAACAACCCGGTTGAGACAGAACGCCGAAAGCTCCTCGGTTTTTCGGACAACCGCCAGGATGCGGCTCTGCAATCCGGCCACTTTAACGACTTCATCTTTGTTACGTTGCTCCGCGCGGCAATGCTGCGCGCGGTTCGTCGTGCAGGTCCGGACGGTCTCAGCCATGAGCAGTTCGGCGACGCGCTGCGACGCGCGCTCGGTTTCGACCCTGATAATCGAGCGCGGCGGCAGGAATGGATGCTGGATCCAGAACCGCGCGGCTTCGCAGCGATCGACGACGCCAAGCGCGCGATCAATCAAGTCCTTGCCCATCGGCTTTGGAACGATCTCCGGCGTGGCTGGCGCTACACCAACCCCAACCTCGACCAGCTCGCGCTGATCGCGGTGCGCTACCCAGGAGTGGCGATGCTGGCCGCCGACGACGAGGTTGTCGCAAAGAACCCAATCCTGGCAGGCACGCCCATCGAGACGCGGGCCCGCATGTTCGAATGTTTGTTCGATACAATGCGGCAAGGCCTCGCGATCGAAGTCGATGCGCTGGATCGTGTCGGCTTGGAGCAGATCGCCGAGCGCTCCCGTGCTGCGACCAAGGCGCCGTGGTCGATCGGGCGCGAGGAGCAGGAGCGCGACCTTGCCCGGCAAGGCATCCTGATTGTCGAAGCTCCGTTGCGGCGCGAGGCGCGGGCTGCCGATGATGCCGCAACGATCAAGGCGACGGCGCGCAGCGGGCTGGCCAAAGCGCTACGCAAGGCACTCGGCGCGGATGTCGCGATGACGGATCGTCAGCCGTTGATCGAGGCGATGCTAAACGCCGCCGAGCGGCATCAGATCGTTCGCCGAACGACCTCGGGGGCGCTGACCGGCTGGCGTTTGGCACCCAACGCGCTTCGACTGTACGCGGGCACGGAAGAGCCGAAGCCAGGGCAGGATAATGCGTTCTTCTCCGGTCTCTACGCCGACATTGCCGAGCGGTTGGGCGACGCTGGTCAGCTCCCATTCGCGTTCGAAGCGCGCGAACATACAGCACAGGTCGACAGTGTCGTTCGTCAATGGCGCGAGGACAGGTTCCGCTATGGAACGAACGACAAGGCTCGGCTCATTGCGGCGCAAGCGGCGATGCAGGGACGGGAACGGACCGATTTCCTGCCACTGCTGTTCTGTTCGCCAACTATGGAGCTTGGGGTCGATATCTCGCAGCTCAATCTGGTCTTTCTCCGTAATGCGCCACCAACTCCGGCGAACTATGCACAACGTGCAGGGCGCGCGGGGCGCAGCGGGCAGGCAGCGCTCATCGTGACTTATTGCGCGGCGCAGAGCCCGCACGATCAGTATTATTTCAAACGCCGCACCGAGCTCGTCGCCGGCATTGTCCGGCCGCCGGCGATCGATCTCGTTAATCCCGATCTGCTTGCCGCTCACGTGCGAGCCGAATGGCTGGCGGCCTGCAAAGAGCCGCTTGGCAAATCGATCCCGGAAAATCTGGCGATGGACGTTGCCGGATTGCCCGTCGCCGAACACTTGGTCGGGGCGTTCGCGCACGCAAGCGCGGATGCGGCGGCGCGAGACCGGGCGATACGCGTGATCCGGTCCGCGTTGCCGCCCGAGGGTGCCGAGGAGATCGGCGATCCTGCTGAATTCATAGCAAATCGCTGGCCTGCATCGGCTGCGGCATTCGACACGGCGTTTGAACGCTGGCGGACGCTATACCGCTCGGCCCACGAAGAACGCGAAGCCGCCGCCGCGATCGGGCGCAGGACCGGTCTTTCGGCAGCCGATCGGAAGGATGCGCGCCAACGCTACGATGCCGCCGATCGGCAGGTGCAATTGCTTGAAACCGGCACGTCTTCTTCGGGTTCGGATTTTTATGCCTATCGGTATCTCGCGACCGAGGGATTCCTGCCAGGCTACAATTTCCCACGCCTGCCGCTGTATGCGTTTATCGATGCCGAGAAGTCGTCGACCGTGTTGCAGCGTCCACGCTTTCTGGCGATCGCAGAATTCGGACCTAACAGTCTCGTCTATCATGAGGGCAAGGCCTATCGCTGCCACCGCGCCAAAATTCCGGCCGGATCGCGGGGCGAACAGGGCCTGCTCGCAACGACGTCACTTGTCTGCTGCCCGTCGTGCGGTGCGGCGCATGAAGAGAAAACCCAGGAGCGGTGTGTCGTCTGCACCACGTCGCTTGCGGGGGTCACCCCGCTGGAGAAGCTGTTCCGGATCGACAATGTCGATGCCGTGCCAGGCGCGCGCATCACGGCGAACGATGAGGATCGTCAGCGGCGCGGGTTTGAGATCCGCACGATCTTTCAGTGGCAGGGCTCGGGGCAACAGGCGCTGACGCTTATTGCGGATGGCGAGCCTCTTGTGACGGTTCGCTATGGACCGCGCACCTCGCTTTCCCGCGTCAATCTGGGCTTGCGCCGACGCAAGAATCCCGAAGTACATGGGTTCGACATTGATACCGTGACGGGGCGGTGGCTCAAGAACGAGGCGAAGGGCGAGGAGGAGGGCGAGGATCCTCGCGGTGCCCGCAGCCAGTCGGTTGTGCCGCTCGTCCAGGACAGCAAGAACGCCATGCTGGTGCAATTCCACGCATCGCTCGCCCTCGACGCAGCCCAGATGGCAACGCTTCAGCACGCGCTGGTTCGCGCCATTGAAGCGGAGCATGTGCTGGAAACCGGCGAATTGCTCGGCGAACCGCTGCCGACCCGCGACAGCCGCAACGCCATCCTTCTCTACGAGGCGAGCGAAGGCGGCGCTGGCGTTTTGAAACGGTTGATGGACGGACCCGACCGATGGCGCAGGCTGGCGGAGGTGGCGATCGACCTAATGCACCTTAAGCGTAATGACGGCAGTTTGATCGATGCAGAGGCACCCTGCGTAGCTGGGTGCTATCGCTGTCTGCTCTCTTACTACAATCAGCCCGATCACGACCTCATCGACCGCCGCGACGAGCGTGTTCGGGCAGCGCTCGATCAGCTATCCCGGTGTGATCGCGCCGATCAATTTGCCGATGATGCGCATTGTCCCTGGTCGATTGCGCTAGGAACGTGGGGCGCCCCGGCCCCGCAAGCCACGGTCGTGGCGGATGTTCGTTATCCCCTCTACTGGCCTGACTTGCTGGTCATGGCGGTGGCTGGTCCGCCTGCGCCGGAAATCGTGGCATGGTGCCGGGAAAAAGATCGTGATTTAATCGAATTACCATTGGTGCCGGGCGCGACGATGCCGACCGAACTTGCACGCGCGCTTGGAGTGACCGCATGACTTTGGCGCAATTGCAGACAGGTGACCTCGTGCGGGCGCGGGGCCGCGAATGGATCGTGCTGGCGCGACCCGACGAAGGGTTGCTGCGCGTGCGTCCGTTGTCCGGCTCCGAGGAAGATGCTGTGACGCTGGCCCCCGCGCTAGAGCGGGAGCCCGTCGAAAGCGCATCGTTCGGCCTACCCTCGGCCGAACAGCTCGACTCGCAGGACGCAGCGCGTTTGCTAGCCGACGCGCTGCGCCTGTCGCTGCGGCGCGGAGCGGGGCCTTTCCGCAGTGCCGCGCATCTCGGCGTCGAGCCGCGTGCGTATCAACTCGTGCCGCTACTCATGGCGCTCCGGCTGGACATCAAGCGACTGCTGATCGCGGACGATGTCGGGATCGGCAAGACAATCGAGGCAGGGATGATCCTGCGCGAGATGATCGATCGCGGCGAAATCGATCGGTTCACCGTGCTGTGTCCGCCGCACCTTGTCGAGCAGTGGGTGGGCGAACTTGCCGAGAAGTTCGACATCGACGCGGAAGCCGTCACCTCGGCGCGGGCACGCTCGCTCGAGCGCGGGCTTGCACTCTCCGACAGCATCTTCACGGCATATCCCTATACCGTCGTCAGCCTCGATTATATCAAGGCCGAAGGGCGACGCGACGAATTTGCGCGCGCTTGCCCGAAATTCGTCATCGTCGATGAAGCACATAGCTGTGTCGGTGGCGGTGATCGCGGCAACCAGCAACGCTACGCTTTGCTCGAACGGCTGGCCGAGGACGCGGAGCGCCACTTGCTGCTGCTCACCGCGACGCCGCATAGCGGCAATCAGGACGCCTACGCGCGACTGCTGCGCTTGCTCCACACCGATCTGGCAGGCGGCCCGGATTCGCCTGATCCCAACGCGGTCGCGCGGTATCGTCGCCGGCTTGCGGGGCACTTCGTGCAGCGTCGGCGCCCCGATATCGAGGCGCAATGGGGCGACGCTAGCGCGTTTGCCAAGGCACTCGCCGCCGATGCTCCCTATACGTTGACCGGCGATTTCCTGGCGTTTCAGGAGGACGTGCTCGATTATTGCGTCGGCATCGCTACTCGCGCTGATGGCGAGCGGGCGCGACGGCTGGCGTTCTGGGGCACGCTCGCGCTGATGCGTTGCGTCGGCTCGTCGCCCGCCGCCGCGGCCGCCGCACTGCGCAATCGGCTTGGCGGAATGGCAGAGGAGTCGGCGTTGGAGCCGATCCTGTTCGACGAGGACGAAGGCACGCTGAGCGACACCGATGTCGAACCGGCAACCGCAGCCGAAGATGAGGAGACCCAAGCGCTGCAGGACCTGATTGCTCGTGCCGACGCGCTCGCCGCGAGGACCGGCGAGGATCCCAAATTCCGCGAACTGATCCGGCAATTGAAGGGCCTGATCGACAAGGGCGCTCGGCCGGTGGTGTTTTGCCGTTTCATCACCACCGCCGAAGCGGTCGGTGTAGCGCTCGCAGCCGCCTTCAGGAAACACAGGGTCGAGACCGTCACCGGCCGCCTAACGCCCGAGGAGCGGCGCGCGCGGGTCGCGGCGATGCACGATCACCCGCAACGCATTTTGGTCGCTACCGATTGCCTATCGGAAGGCATTAATTTGCAGGAATTGTTCGACGCAGTCCTGCACTTCGATCTCAACTGGAACCCGACTCGGCATCAGCAGCGGGAGGGCCGCGTCGATCGCTTTGGCCAGCCATCCGAACATGTCTGGTCGGTGATGATGTTCGGCGCAAATTCGATGATCGACGGCGCGGTCATCCAGGTCATTACCGAGAAGGCGCGGCGTATCGCCAAGGAGACCGGCGTGACGGTGCCGATTCCGGAAGATTCCGCTAGCGTGACGAGCGCATTGATGCAGGCGATGCTGCTGCGATCGAACCGACCACGCGCTCAGGGAACATTCGATTTCGGCCAGGCCGAGGCGCAGCTCGAGACCGAATGGCGCGATGCCGAGGCCAACGCCAAGAAAAGCCGCGCGATCTTCGCACAGGGTGCCCTCAAGCCCGAAGAAGTGTTGCCTGAGTGGCAGGGAATGCGGGCACTGACCGGCGGGCCGGAGGAAGTGGAGCGCTTTACCAAGCGTGCGCTCGACCGTGTCGGCGCGCCGCTGGGGCAGGAAGGGCGATATTGGCGGGTCCATTATGACCGTCTGCCCGAGCAGCTCGGCGAGCGCTTGAAAGCACGCGGCCTGACCGGCGCGCGCGCGATCGACTTTGCCGACAAACCCCGCGCGAACGTCGCGCATGTCGGGCGGGTCCACCCGCTCGTCGCGATGCTGGCGGAGAACATGGCCGAGGGCGCGCTCGATCCGGGCGGGCGTGATGGCGATGCGCCGCTCGGCCGCGCCGGCGCGTGGCTGACACATGGTGTCGAAAAGGCAACGACGCTGTTGCTGATGCGGTTGCGCTTCACGATGGTAACGAGCGGACGCGCCAACAATACGCTGCTCGCCGAGGAAGCCACAGCGCTCGCCTTTACCGAAGATGGCGACGTCGCCAGCGGCCCCAAGGCGCTCGCGCTTCTCGAGGCGGAGGCGAGCGGCAATATTGAGCGCACCGTGATCGCGCGCCGCGTCGCCGCCGCGATCGAGCGTGTGCCCGGTTACGACGTTGCGATCCGGGCCTATGCCCAGGAGCGCGCGGGTGTGCTGCGTAGCGATCACCAGCGCGTGACCAAGGCGGCAGGCGGGGGCGCGACCACCGACGTTCAACCCGTGCTGCCCGCCGATATCATCGGCCTCTACGTCCTCATTCCGGAGGCACGCTGATGGCCCGACATCCGACCCGCGCCGCGTCCCTCGGGCTCGACGCGATCCAGATCGAAGGCGGGCTGATCGCGCCCGAGCAGGTCGCCAAAATCGCCGCGACCGACCGCAATCCCCGCACCGCGACCGACTATGATTGTCCCAAGGGCACCAATCTCGGCGACGAAATCTCGCGCTATTTCCGTATCGGCCAGGCGCACTGGCAAGCGTATAGCCGCATCGAGCAGCCGACCACGACGCAGACGGCGAAGTTCGCGCACGATCTGCTGAGCGAAGCGTTTGGCTTTACCGATCTGATCGGCCCGACCGATCGCCATCAGGGCACGCGGCGCTATCGCCTGGCGTGGGAGGCGAAGGACGGGCGCGTGCCGATCGTCGTCGCGGCACCGGTCTCGACCCCGGGCGACGGCTTTGCCAAGGCGATGCCCGAGTTCGGCGACGGCAGCGAGGGGCGGGCGAAACGCAGTCCGGTCGTGCTGTTGCAGGACTGGCTCAACGGTAGCGACGCTGCCTTGTGGGGTCTCGTCTTCGCAGGTGACCGCGTGCGGTTGATGCGCGACAACGCCAGCCTCACCCGGCCGGCCTGGATCGAGGCAGATCTCGCGGCGATGTTCCGTGACGAGATGTTCGCCGACTTCACCGCCTGGTGGCTGCTGACGCATGCCAGCCGGTTCGGTGCAGCGGGCACCCCGCCGTCCTCGTCACCGCTGGAGCAATGGCGCGAGGCGGGCTTAAGCCAGGGCACTGCCGCGCGCGAACGGTTGCGCGAGGGCGTCGAGACCGCGATCGCCGAGCTTGGACAGGGGCTGATCGAGGCGAATGCCGAACTGCGCGATGGCGTCGCCACGGGGCGCATTGCGCTTCCCGCGTTGTTCGAGGAACTGCTGCGCACTGTCTACCGGCTGATCTTCCTCGCCGTCGCCGAGGACCGCGATCTGCTCCACGGCCGCGCCGTGCCGCAAGGGCCGCGCGCCCTCTATCGCGACGGATATTCGTTCGGCTTCTGGCGCGATCGATCCGCGCGCCGCGCCGCCTATGACGGGCATCACGACGCGTGGTCGGGGATGCTCGTCACGCTCGGCGCGCTCGAACAGGGCGAGGCGTTGCTTGGCCTTCCCCCGCTCGGCGGCCTGTTCGCCAAGGGCGGCACGCCGATCCTGAACGCAGCGCGCATCCCGAACAAACGCTTCCTTTCGGCAATTTACAGCCTCGGCTTCATCACCGTCGAAAGCCGCCAGACGCGGATCAACTGGCGCGACATGAAGACCGAGGAGCTGGGCAGCGTCTATGAAAGCCTGCTCGAGATCCGCCCGGTGCTGATGCCCAATGGCGATTTCGTGCTCGAGGGCGGGGCCAAGGGCAATGCCCGCAAGACCAGCGGCAGCTATTATACGCCTGACAGTCTGGTCGAGACGCTGCTCGACAGTGCGCTCGACCCCGTGCTGGAGCGCGCGGAAGCCGAGGGCGAGGCCGCGATCCTTAACCTCAAGGTAATCGATCCGGCGTGCGGATCGGGGCATTTCCTGCTGGGCGCCGCGCGGCGCATGGCGGGGCGGTTGGCGCGGCTGCGCAACCCGGATGCCGGGCGCGACGACGAACAGGCGGCTTTGCGCGATGTCGTCAGCCGCTGCATCCACGGCGTCGATCGTAACCCGATGGCGGTCGAGCTCGCCAAGGTCGCCTTGTGGATCGAGAGCGTTTCCCCGGGGCAACCGCTCGGCTTTCTCGATGCCAATATCCGCTGCGGCGATGCGCTGCTCGGCATCTTCTCGCTCGATGCGCTGGCCGATGGGATTCCCGACGATGCCTACAAGCCGCTGACTGGCGACGACAGGGGGGCCGCGAACGGGCTGAAGAAGCTCAACAAGGCCGAGCGCGACGCTGGGCTGCTGCGCCTCGCGGCGCAGCCCGACAAACTGGCGAGCGCGTTTCAACGCTTCCACGCCATGCCCGAGAACACGCCGCGCGAGGTCGCGGCGCGTGCGAGCGAATATGAGCGTATTCGCCACTCGCCCGATTGGGTGGCGCTTCGCCAGGCGTGCGACGCCTATGTCGCCGCCTTCATCCTGCCCAAGCCCGCATTGCCGAGCCCGCAGGCGAGGCCGCTGGTGCCGACCACGCGGCATATCCGCGATATCCTGTCGGGCAGCACGATGCTGGGCACGGGCGCGGTGCAGGGTCAGCTCGCCGCCGCGATCGACGGCGCAGCCTGGGGTGCGCGCGCGTTCCACTGGCCGATCGAATTTCCCGACGTGATGGTCGGGCGGGGTGGGTTCGACGTGGTGTTGGGCAACCCGCCCTTCGCAAACGCCATTGAGAATGAGCTCTCGCATTCTAGAGACTTCGAGGCGATTAAGTTCCGAAGTTTCGGGGTCAAAGGGGCTGCTGATTATTCTGCAAGGTTCCTAAGTTTATCGTCAGAGCTACCCCACCGGAATGGTGCTGTTGGTTTGGTTCTTCCCAGGATGATTTTAAACAGCACAACAACCGATGAGTTGAGAACTAGACTTAATACCTCTTTACGGCCATCCATGATATACTGCCCTCCCGAGAGAAACCTATTCCACGGAGCAATTATAGACATTGCTCTTATATGTTTATCTAACCAATCAAATGTTAAAATTAGTAGAAGCGGCATAGGAGAGATATCCTGGAAAGCCACTTCCGAATGGCATGATAACTGGTGGACAATCGTTTCATCCGTATGGGCTGACCGAAAGATATCAGCAAAGATCGGAATAAAACTAGGAATAGTTTTCGACGTTTCGGGAAGTATGACAACCGCCGACGCTTACGAGATTAATGGGGCTATTTCTGATGACGAGCATGGAGATGGTCAAAGACTAATAACTACTGGGCTCATCGATCCGCGGGAATGCCACTGGGGCATAAAGGAATGTAGGTATCTGAAAAATAACTATTATCATCCTAGACTATCACCAAGCTTGGAGTTCTCCGATAGTCTAAACAAAAGGATTATATCATCGCGTAGGCCTAAGATCATTGTCGCGGGTCTCTCTTCTATACTAGAGGCGTATCTCGACGATAATGGTAGAGACATCGGTGCCGTGGCTACATTTTCCATCTTTGACAAGTTAGATAATATGCAGAATCTTGAGAAATTACTCAATTACCTTCTTAGTAACGAGGTGTTCATGCAATTGAGAGATCAATTAGGAGGGAATGCTCTAGGTGGAGGTGCCGTTACGATGAAGAAGGGGTTCTTAATCAATCTCGATGTCCCATCGGGAATAATGAAGGAGGTTAAAAATGTCGAATAGATTTAAAGTTTGGGATCAGGGAAACGATGGCAACACGATGGGGATCCGCGTTCGAGATACGCAGGAGCTAAATAGGCTCAAAAGCAAAGTCACCGGAATGGACCTTGCAGGTGCATACGCTGACCTGGCGGCCTACCTAAATCATGCAGCGTTAGCTACCACGCCGCCCCCACCATACTCAAGACTGGTAAACGTCGTTTGGCTCAATGCTACTGGATACTCGGCCCCGATAGTATTCCCTGCAAGGACCTTTGTTTTGACTTACACCGGCAACGTCCGCCAGTCCGGCGGCTTTGCGTCGCAGGGATACGTCATTGTCGATCCTTCTGGGTTCGTAAACTTGGGTCGACACCATCGTGATCCTATTGACGTCGAGTACATCACTTCGGTCGGAGCAGATACTCTGGTCGTGATGCCCTAGGAATGGGCCGCGGCTATACCTCGTGTGCCGTTGCGCGCTTCGCGGACAATCTCGGTTATCACGGCGCGCCGTTCGGCTGGGATGAGGACCGCCGCGCACAGCTCCGCGCCGAGCTCGATGGCTGGTACGCGCCCGCCTACGGCCTCACCCGCGACGAGCTGCGCTACGTGCTCGACCCCAAGGACGTGATGGGCGCCGATTATCCGAGCGAAACCTTCCGCGTCCTGCAGAAGAACGAGACCGCCAAATACGGCGAATACCGCACCCGCCGCCTCGTCCTCGCCGCCTATGACGCGCTCGTCGCGGGCGGCATGCGCGCGCGCACCGAGGGGTATCGCTAAGGGGCGGGACTGCTAAAAAACGATAATACGGGAGGACGCGAATTCCATGACCGACACGATCGATTCCGGCACGAACCAAGACTTGGAACTGCGCGCCGTCGCCGCCGAAGCGCTCGACGCCTTCGCCACCATCGCCGATGCGGCGCACGCCGATCTGCGCCGTCGCGGCATGACGCTGGCCGACCTCGCCGTCGTCAACCAGGCGACCGCCGAGGCTACCGCCAAGCAGATGCGCGAGATGACCGGCCAGCGGATCGACGACAGCCAGCGCTTGCGTCGCGAACCCGCTATCGCACGGCTGGTGATCGCCGACGAGGACGACCAGCGCGAAACGATCTACATCAGCAACAGCGGCACAGTGACGCAGGGCAAGGTGCGGCTGTGCAGCTATATGAGCCCGAAAGGCCGGCTCGCGCCGCTCGCCATCGGCGACTATCGCAAGATTGCCTTGCCGGGGGGCGCGCAGGCGTTCGAGGTGATCGACAAGATCACCTTCAAGCCGTCCGACGAACGTGGCGAATGGGATGCGCAGCCCGCGGTCAAGTTTCGCGACAAGCAAGCCCCGCTCACGATCCGCTCGCTGCGCGATTTACTTCGCGAGGATGGCTATAGCGATGCCGAGATCGACGAGCTTGAGGCCTGGCACAATGACGGCGCGTCGGCCGACGACGGTAATATCAGTGAAGGGCTGCGGCGCGACGCGCTGACCGCGATGGAGCTACGCGTCGCCCCGATCCTCGACGAATTCCAGGACCGCATCTTCCGCTTGCCGATCGACAGCCAGATCGCGGTGCTCGGCCCGCCGGGAACGGGCAAGACGACCACGCTGGTGCGCCGACTGCGCCAGAAGGTCGACTTCGCGTATCTCGAAGAGGAGGAACGCGAGCGGGTCGAGGATCCCGACGATGCCGGCCTCGCGCACGCCGACAGCTGGCTGATGTTCACGCCGACCGAGCTGCTGCGGCTTTACGTCAAGGAAGCGTTCGGGAAGGAAGGCGTGCCGGTGCACGACGCGCGCCTGCGCACCTGGGACGATCACCGCCGCGAGATCGGGAAGGGTGCCCTGCGCATCCTGAGCACAGGACGTGGTGGCGGGCTGGTGCTGAAGCGCGACGATGCGCTGCTGCTGCCGGAGACGCTGCTCGACCAGACTTCCTGGTATGAAGCGTTCGACGCATTCCAGAAGGCGGATTTCGTCGAACAGCTCGCGGCGGAAGCGACACGCCTTGTCGAAGCGGACGATGCGGGCGCGGCAGCCCTCGGCCAGCAGATCACTGCCGCCATCGCACGCAGCGGCGACCGCCCGCTTCAGCTTCTCGGCGAGCTTGCCGGCCTGCACGCGCGGCTGCAGGCGGTCGCAGGAGCCCAGCGCAATCAGATCCGTGGCGCGCTGCAAGAACCGCTGCGTGGCTATGCGCGCCGGCAACCGGAATTCCTCAACGCGCTCGTGCGCTTTACCGAGACGCTCGACAGCGATGAGCCCGACGACATTGACGACGAGGACGACGATCTTGACGAAGAGCAGGCACCGACCATGCGGGGCTCCAAGCTCGCCGAAGACATCTTCGTGAAAGCAATGCGCAACCGCGCCGTGGCGCAAGCGAGCGGTCGATCGGTCGCGCCGACCAGCCGCTCGGGTCGACTGCTGGGCTGGTTAGGCGAGCGTGGACTGGAACTGCCCGATTTGCGGGGCGTCGGTCGCCAATTGCTGGTTCAGCGTGCCGCGGCGCGACTGGTGCGAGCGCCTGTGGACTATCTGCGTCGCATCTCCTTACGCTACCGGCGGTTCCGCCGCGCGATGCGCGAGGAAGGCCAGTGGTATGGCGCGGCCCGTGCCAAATCGTCCGACGTTCACCCGGCCGAGGTCGATGTCATCATCCTCACGATGCTCCGATCCTCCGCCGCGATGGCAAGCGACCGCTTGTTGACACAGCGCCTCGCGGAGCGCCGGCCCGCGATCCTGGACGACATTGCCCGGTTGCGACGGCATCAGGTGCTGGTAGACGAAGCGACGGACTTTTCGCCCGTGCAACTCGCCTGCATGCGCAGCCTCGCGCATCCGAGCACGGGTTCGTTTTTTCTATCCGGCGACTATAACCAGCGCCTGACCACCACAGGCAGCCGATCCGATCAGGATCTTCTGTGGGCCTGCCCTTCCTTGCAAATCGAGCGGATCGACGTTTCCTATCGGCAAAGCCGGGAACTGGCGGATTTCGCGCGGAAGCTGGCGCTTCACCAGGGATATGAGGTTAGTGATCGGGCCCCTGACGACCTCGTCAATATCGGCTGGAAACCCGTCTTTGGTGCATCGCTGGACTCCCTCGATGCTCAGGCGAAGTGGTTGTCGGCCCGCATCCGCGACATCATCCGCCTCACCGAAGGCGCGATGCCGACGATTGCGGTGCTGATGCCTACCCTAGCCAGCCTGGAGCCGCTGGCCGAAGCGCTCAGCGAAGAGATCGCAGACACCAACATCCGCGCGGTGGCTTGTCCTCGGGGCATGGTGAAGGGTCAGGCGGGCGATATTCGGATCTTTGAGGTCGAACACATCAAAGGCCTCGAGTTCGAAGCGGTCTTCCTGATGGATATCGATGGCCTTCGCGATGGCACGCCGGGCCTGTTTGACCGGTATGTATACGTTGGTGCCACCCGCGCTGCGACATTTCTCGGTCTGGCCTGCCATGACGTCGCGCTTCCGACGGAACTGGAGGGCGTTACGCTGGGCTTGGCCGATTCATGGTAAGGCGCGGGGCCGCATCATTCCACGATCGTTGGCTAGATCGGGCGCGTGCCGAGGGCGCAACCCCGCGCGACCCGCGGCGTGATACTTTCGCGGCGCTCGGCAATTTCGACGACCGACTGCTCGATCAGCTGATCACGGCAATTTCGATACGCGATCGGCGCGACCGCATTGAGGTCCTGACTACGATCCTCGACGACGCAACGGGCGGGGACGCACAGGCGCTAGTGCAGATCGCGCACCCGCTCAGTGCGTTCGTGCGCGGCCTCACCGGCGCGGAGGGCTATGGCTGGCGCATCCGGCTCAACATCCGGCACCGGCCGGCAGAACGCTTCATTACCCTCGCGCACGAACTGGCGCATCTCTATTGTGGTCATCTTGGCCCGAGTCATGTGGGCGATTGGACCGACCGCCGCGCCCTGCCTTCCGTGGCGCGCGAGATTGAAGCCGAGTGGATCGCCGGCACCGTCGGCGAGATGGCTGCGATCATTACCGGCACCGGCTGCCCGGTTTCGCTGGTAAACTTGGGTGAGCAGGCGCGGATGCTTGGGAATCAACAGCGGCAGATCGACCTTCGCGTAATGCGTGCCGCCGCGGAGCGCATCTGCCGCGAAGCGCATTTGGCGACGCCTCATTCCGGCTGGTTTTCGCGCGTCGAAGCAGAGCGCAAGGCGGCCGTTGCGACACAACCGGCCGCAGCATACGCGCGCGCTCAAGCCACCGAGCTGGATCGGCGATCACCGTTATTGATTTGTAGGAAATTTTCCACTATCTCACGCTCAATCGCGCTCGCCAGGCCTCTGCCCCTCGGGGCACGCACACTTGGCGGGCCTTTTTGTTTCCGTTTCCTATCAACGGCGCGATGACGCGATCCTTCGCCAAACCCTCGCTCACTATCCCCGAGCAGATCAGTCACCTCCGGGCGAGCGGTATGACCGTCGCGGACGATGCGCGCGCCACGCATTGGCTCACTCACGTCAGCTACTACCGCCTGAGCGGCTATTGGCATATTTGGAAGGATCGCAGCGTCGCCGACGTGACGCGTTTTCGTGCGGGCACCGATTTCGATCGTGCTTGCTCCCTTTATGAATTCGACCGCGAACTGCGCGCGGTGGTCGGACGGGCGGTTGAGCATGTCGAGGTCGCGCTCCGCGGCAGCTGGGCCTACGCACTTGCGCATCGGGGTGGTCCACACGGATATCTTGACGCCGCGCTTTACAGCGATCGGGGCACCTTCCATGGTTTGCTCGGCAAGGTCGCCACCGACACCGGCCGATCGGCGGAGACGTATATCCGCCGCTACCGCGATCAATACGACGCACCTGCATTGCCCGCGGTCTGGATGGTCGCAGAGATGATGAGTTTCGGCCGGCTTTCACGCTGGTATTCGCTGGTCGCGGCTCCCGACTTGCGGACGGCCATCGCAGCACCGTTAGGATTGCGCGAAGAATTGTTCGTATCGATCGTTAAGCACCTGGTCGATGTCCGCAACATCTGCGCACACCATGGCCGGTTGTGGAACCGCGGATTTCGAAGCCCGCCTCGATTGCCGCACCGGCCGCGCGACCTTGGCGCGTCACTCGACACCGCGCGAGTTGGCCATGCCGCGGGGACGCTCTACAATTCCCTTGTGCTGCTCATCTATCTTGTTCGCCAGATTGCCCCATCATCGCCTTGGCGAGATGATCTTGTAGCGGCGCTTGGCACCAGGTTGCCTGACGAGCGAGCCGCGATGGGTTTCCCGACTGATTGGCAGGCGCGGCCGCTATGGCTTTGAGTACAAGCGCTCGCCTGCGCATGATCCCATTCGCGCTGCATTCCGAGCTGGTCGAGGCAGCATCAAATCATGGCTATCGGGGGGCGCGCGGCGAATCCGACGGCTGGCTGTTCTTCGCTTCGCAGGAAGGCGTGCCCGGAGAGGTTGCGCTGGCGGTGGCGGACGGCGGTGGCGCGTGGTTCCTCGCCGTAGAGCATGGCGGCGTGGCAGCTGAGCTCGCTGCTCCGCGTGCTGAGCCGGCACCGGGCAATTGCCACGCTGCGTTTGCCTTCGCCACGCAGGGTGAGATGCGCGCCGCGCTGCATCGTGCCTATCAACTCGCCGTCAGCCTTCCGTCGCTGCCGCTCGCCCGGTTCGAGGAGGAGGTTGCTCAGCTAGGCAACACTGAGATCGCACGGATCACGCGCCAGCGCGTCGGCCAGGACATCTTCCGCGCCGCGCTGATGCGATACTGGCCGGCCGGCTGCCCGCTTACCGGGATCACTGACCCGGCGCTGCTGCGCGGCTCCCATATCATCCCTTGGGCGGAATGCGGTAGCGATGCCGAGCGGCTCGACGTGCATAATGGCTTGCTGCTTTCGTCGCTGTGGGATGCAGCGTTCGACGCTGGGCTGGTGAGCTTTACTGACGAAGGTCGCGCATTGGTTACGGCCCGCCTCGACGCCGTGTCGCGGGCAGCGCTAGCGATCGGAACGGTGCCGACGGTTGCCTTTACCGATGGTCACCGCCTGCGTCTCGCGTGGCACCGCACGCGCTACGGGTTTTGACAGGGGCGCGCGTTACTGGTTCAAAACCGTTTGACGACTTCCGCCGCCGCATTGGCTTCTACCGGCAGCGCTTGGGCGTAACGGGCAGGCTGCGGCAGACTTTTCCAACGCAGAGCATGCATGATTCCAGCTAGATCCTGCCCACTGACGACCAGGTCCTGCGTAGGCCCAACGCGAGTGGAATGTGCGGTTACCTCGCCGCGCGAGGAACCGAGCTGCATCCTGACGAAAGGTCGCTATTGGCCAATCCAATGATCTTCAGATATCTGATCAGAATGTGAACCCAAGCAGGATCAGATATTGATCGATGAATTACGCAAAGCCCGACGGTCGGCCGGCTGGTCGCAGATCACCTTGGCGCGCCGGATCGGGGTGGAGGCGCAAACCGTCAAGAGGTTGGAGAGTAGCATCGGGTCGGTGTCGACTCTGATCGCGGTGATGACGGCACTCGACTTTAATCTCACCGGCTTGGGACCCGGCAAAACATTGCCCGAGCAGTTACGCAGTCGGCGCCGCGCACGGTCAATGACGCTGGAGGCAGTAGCGATGGAGACGGGCCTTTCGCGGACGACCATCGCCAGTCTTGAGCGGGGCGGGGGTTCCGTCGCCAGCCTGCTGCGCTTGTTGGCGGTGCTTGCGCCACGCGCTCGCCGCCGCGCGCCCGAGCGATCGTATTGGGGGCAAGGCGACAAGGCTGATCGGGATAGCCGCTTCACCCCGACCGACTTCATGGCGAGTGTTTACGCGGCCTTCGGCGAGATCGACCTCGACCCCTGTGCCCATCTCCTGAGCCCGGTTGTTGCGCATCGGCGAATTTTTCTGAATGAGGGCGGTGACGGACTTGCGGACGATTGGTCGGGCCGCGTTGCGTTCGTTAATCCGCCCTATTCCGAGCTGCTCAAATGGCTGCGCCGTGCTCACGATCAATGGCGCGCAGGCAAGGTCGAGACTGTCGTGTGCCTCATCCCGGTTCGCACCGACTCAGCCTGGTTCCACGACGTTTTGAGCACCGACGCGGAGTTTTACCTACTGCAGGGACGTGTACGATTTCTTGATTCACGGGGAAAAGGCCAGCACACGCCGTTTTCCCTTATGCTCCTGACACTTGGCGCAACGACCAAGCAGAGGAATCGATATGCCGAACTGGTGCCCGGGTTTTGGCTGGCTCGGAGTGCTGCGGCGGAGGCAGGATCGGGGACCGGCAACGCTCAGCAAGGCCGAGCGACGCCCAACCGACCTCAACTCCCTTCCCCGGCGCCTGAGGGCGGGCAGAAGCGCGCGGCGAACATGACGCAGGAGCGTCGGTTGGAGATAGCGAAGGCGCCTGCAGCCAAGCGCTGGACGAGCAAGCATAGCAGCGAGGTTTAGAACCACGGTGCTTGCAGGATTCTGCAAGCATCTTTATACGCTCTGTGTAGCAAGCATGGAGGTGAGTCGTGGCGCGTTCAGTTCAGTCGCAAGGTGGGGAAGCCCGCGCAAAATCGCTCAATACCGAGCAGCGCCGAGAGATTGCCGTTAAAGCGGCGAAAGCACGTTGGGACAAAATAAGAGACCCCAGCGTCCTGCCCGCCGCTAGCCACCGAGGACCACTTACGGTCGGGGAGATCACGGTGGACGCCTATCGCCTTAAGGATGGGCGTAGGGTCATATCGAAAAAGGGAATGGCCGACATCCTTGGCTTGAAGAGCGCTGGCGGCAATGCCTTCCTGCGCTCCATGAGCCGCCCAGGGGTCCGATCCGAAATGCCGGCCGACACGTGGCAACAGATCGAAAATCCTATATATTTTAAGATATTAGACCCCGATTCGAAAAGCGAGACGGGGAGCACTGCTGACGGGTACGAAGCGGCCACTTTGATCGATTGCTGTAAAGCCATCGTAGCAGCCCAACAGGCCAACAAGTTACACGGCGCTCAGCACTTTCTCTATGTTCGCGCAGAAGTCATCATGCGCGCTGCTGCAAAACTCGGCATTACTGCGCTCGTTGATGCAGCGGTAAATTACGTTCCAGATCATCGCAAAGGCGAATATCAAGCGCTCTTTGAGAAATTTATTCTCGATGAGTGTAGGGAATGGGAGCAGGAGTTCCCTCGCAAATATCTGGATATGATCTACAAGATATACGGCTTGAGACAAATAAGCCCCGATACGACTAGAACACCAAGGTTCTTTGGCAAGTTTACCAGAAAGTATATTTACGCTCCGCTAGCTCATAGCAAAGGAGCCCTTTTGGAGGAATTAGATAGGAAAAATCCGGTCGTCTATACAAACGGCGGCAGAAGATATAAGTTCATTCAGTTCCTCACGGAACAAATTGGGCTTCCAGCTCTGCGCCAGCATCTTTGGCAAGTCATTGGCATCGGAAGCGTCTCGAATGGAAAGGACCAGTTCAAGCGCAACTTCTATAAGGCGTTCCCCGAGGCTACACCAATCGGCCATCAGTGGGATATGCTCGATCCCGAAAACGACGCTTGAGTTAAGCATGAAAGTTCATATCAAATGCATATGGGCAAGCTCCATCTCGCCAAACGCGCACAAATCCTTGCGATGATCTGCGAAGGTTTGTCCATGCGTTCGATCAGCCGCGTTGCCGATGTATCGATCAACACGGTAACGAAATAACTGGAACACGCTGGGGAATCTTGCTTGGCGCTGGCGCGCATTGACGCGGACGCGCCCGCTCCTGCTAAGCGTGGGCCGTATAGGAAGCGGGGGCATGACCCCGCGCCGCGTTCAAGCGCATGCAGAGATGTGCTCTGAACCGGCCGCTCACCGAGGCGGAAGTAGACGCGATGCTGGTCGAGGCGGGGATGCAATACATCATCTGGCGCAGCCAAAAGCGTCTCGCTCGCGACATGTTCGACGCCATCGTGCGTCAGGCATTAATTTCAAACTGAGACACTACCATAGTTTCGGCTGGTTCCTGGATCGACCGGCCGACTTGCCGCCCTTAGGAGAGGACACCGCCAGCCCTTGTCAACTGCTGACGGCATTCACTTGAGTGAATCCGATCCAAGCTAATGCGACAGGATTGGTCGTGGGCAAATTTCCTAACTGGACATAGTCAAACCGTCGCCCGAAGACGGGCTGATGAAAAATGAGCCGTTAATGAACATGAATTTTGCGGCCGCTGCGATAGAGGGACGTCGCAACGTGCTTGAATGGCGGGATCGCCATCTGATCGCCACTGTGGTTGCGATTAATCGAGCCTGCCAAGATGCGTGGCCAATAGTTGAAGAAAAACTGAGTGCCATCACTTGGCGAAGCGTGCTGACCGAGGCGGACGCGTATGTGACGCGTGAGATCGATCCTATCATCGCGGAAGCCGTCAATCCGGCTGCGCAGCGCGTGATCATTCAAGCGCAAGATGAACTTTATCGCATCGTGGAGCACCAGCTGGCTTTAAAGGCGATCTTGGTTGGCGTGCCAGCAGATGCCGATCCGCTGGCTGGTCGCCTCGACATGGTCATCGGCCTAGCGCCCATCTTAGGCGGTATTGGGCTTGCGGCCGCTTTACCGAGCGCGGCAGTCATCTCGGGGTCGGTGGCTTTCGGGCTGATCGCCACGAGCGCGATCAGTGCGCCGATATTGCTTTCTGGTATCGCCATCGCCGGGGTGGGGATTGCCACCGGGGTGCTGCAAACAAGCCGCATTAGGGAAAATCATACTGAGCGGCTCCGGACACGTATACGCCAGCACATGAACACCGCCGTGTTTGAAACCGGACGGGAACAAGCGGATGTCTCGGTTGTGGCGCAGTTACAGGCCGTTATTCGCGCCGCTGCTGTAGCAGCGCTGGAGGGGATTGATAATGCTCACTGACGCAATTCAAATGGGGGTTCCCGACGAATGGAAAAAGGAGTTCGCGGCCGGGACAGTATATCGGGTCGGGACCTTGCTCTTCCGCAGGGGAAAGCCCGGCATCATCGCACATCTCAACGAAACAGCGGCCGTGCAGCAAGTTACGTCAGAGCTCTTCAAAGGGGTGTTATCGCAATCTGGCACTATCGCTAGCCTTGCCTCTGGTCCTCCGGGCATGGTCTTGGCAGCCCTGACCAAGTCGGCGGGGCTTGGGATGCAGGCGGTCGCGATCCGACAGGGTGAGCAGATCAAGGCTGCCTTAGGGACCTTACAATCACTCCAGATGGCATCGCTGGTCGTAAGCGGCATTGGAATAGGAGTGTCCGTAGCAGGATTTGCAATTCTTTCGCAGAAGATCGGCCGCGTGAGCGATCAAGTGAAGGCCCTTGATACCCGCCTCGAGCAAATGGCCAAAAGCATCGACGATCTCCGGCGGGAGCCTGTTCAGGAAGATTTCGACCGGTTGCGCACCGCGTGCGAGCAGATGGACGAGGCGTGGAGTTTATCAACACCTGAGCGGCAATGGCGGTCGGCGGCGCAGGAATTGCACGGTCTGCAAAATCGTTTTTCGCGACGCGTGCGGCGGATCGTGGCGGAAACAGATGAGATTGCGACTGTTGAACCCTTCGTCGAAGCTTTCGCTATGGCCGGCGCCGCCCGGGTATCGAGCCGCTTGGCAGCGGGGGATAACGAAGCTTCACTTCAGGCAAGCGAAAGCTTTGCTCGGGAGTTTCGAGAGGTCCTCGAACCAATCGGCGCCGCAGACATCTTGGCGGAGCGTCTGCGTGCCGAAGGTATTTTGCCTGGAGACGCGCGGTACGCATCAAGGGCTGAACAACTCCAAGTCGATGCAAGTGCCGTCGCTGCCTCATATCGCGACCGAGAGGCGGCTGCTAGCTCAACGCCGTTCACTCTGCGTCGTTTAGAGAAGGCTGGCATATCCGGGCGCAAATGGCTTGAGGCCGCGCGGCACGAAACGACGGAACCGCTGATGTTCTTGAATGCTGATAGTGAGGGGTGAACTTGACGCGTTTGCTTTTAATTGGCTTTTCCGGGCTCGCTATCCTTGCTTTGACCGTTACTTTTATGCGATCTGTCCGGCAAAATCGCTTAGCCAGTCGAGCGTGGCAAGCCTTGAAGCGTGCTATTGAGCGGTTCTTCACGGCGGCCTTCGGCGCCCTGATCGGGGGAGCAATCCTCTATTACATCTGTGGTTACGTAGATGATGACCTGGCCAAGGTAGCAGGAGTTGCGGGGGGGCTGTTGCTGTTCCCAATGTTGCTGGTGCAAAGATCTCGCGATGGGGCTGGCGCTGCTAACCTGATATCACGGGAAAGGATTGTTACTGTTTCAGTTGAGGGGGCCGCCCTGCATGCTGCCGAGCCGACCGCACCGAAAAGCCGCGGGTGGCTATCGCGGCCTAGTTATCAGGCTGAATTAGCAAAGTCAGACCAGCAGTTGGAAGCCGCTTGGGCGACGGCCGCTCGGGAGGCGCACTGGTTAGAGAGCGAGGTCGCGATTGCACGCAGGAGCTGTCGTGCGTTCCTAGAAACTGCCGGCGAATACGCGCTCGAAGTCGAGACCGTCGAATGGGCTGTTTTTATCCGCAAGCACGTTCCCGCACTGGTTGCTAAGTGCCTTGCGCGATGCCGGGACGGGTCAGCGGGGGAGCGGCACTCCGCTCTGGAAGCCCTCGTTGACTCTCTCCAGCAAATTGGCGCCGAGGCGGACCGCCGTCGCTCTCCTCTCCGCAAAGCACAACTCGATGCGTTCGATATCGCACGCGAGCACGTCGCCCGCCGGACTAATCGCAACTGGTTTTCGATATAGCGTTGCGCCGCGCCGCCAACTGACCGCGCCTTGATCCGAACCGCTGATGACGGAGGTGCTGCAGTTCGGCGAAGAAAAATAACATTGTTAGTCCTGAGTAAAAGCTCAGCAGGAGTAGAAGTGTAGCAGGATGGGTGGTGTATGACACCACAAGCTGCTATCGCAGACCTGCTCCGCGCCGGGGGCTTGTCGCAGGGAGCGGGAAATGTCTGACGAGCGGAACGACAGACCAAAGCGACAACCGCGTGGGAAGCGCACAGCCAGGGATGACGCAGGCAAGAAAATAGTCGTTCGGTTAAACGACGAACAATGGGGGCGGCTTGAGTTAGAGGCCGGCGGCAGGAACATTTCGGAATACGTTCGCGCGCGCCTTTTCGACGGCAATATCCCCAAGATCGATCGGCTGAGCTTGATCGGCGCGCTCCATGTCGTCGGGCGTCGCTTGCAACTACTTACCGCTCACCCCGCTACAGAATCCGCTGAGATTGCAGCTACGCTAGCGGATGTGCGGGCGGCGATCGCACGACTATCGATGAGAAAGGCTGGCGTCGAACGCCAAGCCGATAGCGACGAACTCGCGGCATGATCATTAAGAAAATTCCGGCGCGCCCCGCCGGTGGCGACGCCACAATTGAGCGCGCTGAGCACGCTCGTCGTTTGATCGATTACCTTCGTCTGCCCGAGAAACAGAGCGCCGAGAAGACCTATATGGTCGATTACATGCTGGGACAAAAACTCGGCGATACATCTGGCGAACGACTGTTCCATATCGGTGGCCGTGGTTTCGTCAGCGAAACGATTGCAGAGCAGCGGGCCGAAATGATCGCAATCGCACAGCTCGCTAATCGCAGCCCCAATCCTGTCGATCATTGGTTGTTGAGCTGGCGCGAGGGTGAATTGCCAACTGCCGAGCAGGTCGATCAGACGGTCGCCATGTTCGTTGAGCACCTCGGGGTAGCCGACCAGCCCTGCATCTACGCCTGCCACGGCGACACGCACAATCGGCATGTCCATGTTGCCCTGAACCGATACGATCCGCTGGCGGAGCGAATGATCGAAATCAACGACGGCTTTACGCTCGAAGCAGCCCATCAGGCGGTTGCGCTGATCGTCGATCGCTTTGGATGGCAGGCGGAGGCCGATGCCCGCTATGAAGCCTCAGGCAACCGAGCTATTTTAACCGCCAGCGCGAAGGCTCGCATCGAAGAAGGCCGGGAGCCGATCCGCGCGGCAGCGGCGGCTGCCGAAAATCGCACTGGCTACAGTTCTGGGCAGCGGATCGCGCAAGACGAAGCCCTGCCTCTGATTACAGCTGCAAGGTCATGGGCTGAACTCCATGCCTCGCTGGCAGCGGCAGGGATGACCTATGACCTGACCGGAACGAACGGCGTAACGATCAGCGTGAGAGAGCAGCGCGTAAAAGCGTCGAGCGTTGCCCGGAGCATTACGCGTATGCGGCTGGAAAAGCGCTTCAAGCAGACGTTCGAACCACGCGACCCCACCCTTATTGTCGCGGCACGGCCGGTAGATGACGACCGGCTGAAAGGGGCATTTCGCGCGGACGAATATCGTATTCAGTGCGAACAATGGAAAACGTTTCAGGAAGGCAAGCGGAAGGCGGCCGGGCTCCGCGCCGCCGAGGCGGCGGGGCCGACAACGCATATGGGTACAGCGCGCGCTGCTGCACTTTTGCGGGCCGAGGCGACGCCTGAGCCCTTAAAGCGGCCGCCACCCGACTTGGAAAGTTGGTATTACTGGAAGCGAGAAGGGGAGTTCGCCAAAAGGTGGCGCGACCGGAAGAACGCAGCAGAGCTGGCAGCGCTCGCGGGCGCGAAGCGTGATGGCGTGGTTTTACCGGCCGAGGTCGATGGCTTTATCGGTTACCCCTGTTCAAATGGCACCCGCTATGCGCGTGGGCCGGAGGAGCCGACGGCTTTCATCGACCGTGGCGATCGCATCGATGTCGTGTTGAGCGATGATGAAGTGGTGCTTGCTGCCTTGCGGGTCGCAATATTGAAGTTCGATGGCAAGATAGCGGTTCGGGGCGACGCCGTGGCGCGTGACCGCATCTACGCAATCGGGCAGGCTAATGGTCTCAGCCATGTGTTCACCGATGCCGACTTCATTGCACGGCACAAAACCGACTTGCGCATGTCGGCGGATGAGCATTCCGCCGGCCGGATCGCTCCACCGCCGCCCAACAGCCCTATTGTGCTGCCCGTGCGGGGGCCGCTTAAATCTGGAGACCTTCGCAACGCCGGGGCCAGCTTGCGCACGGTTGTTCACAAGCCCGACAGTGTGTTCACGCCGGATCCCGCCGAGCCGGCGTCTCAAAGCGATCCCATCAGGCCGGCGGCAAATTCGTCGGTCGGCAAGGAGGCGGTAAAAGAGCGCGGTAACGCGAGGCGGGGAAGATTGTTTGAGCAAGCAGCCGAAGTGGGGCAGAGACCCATTGTCGAAAGCAAGCGCCCTTTCGCGCCGGAGCCAGATCTCTCACCGCTACCACCGAAGCGCGGCCGCTGACACGGTGGCAGACTTCAGGGGCCGCGGACGATCTTTTGCAGTTGGTCAGGCGTAACATTGGGATTACGCGCGAGCTGGAGCGCGGCAGCGAAATACCACGACATGATGCGATCTGCGACGGCGCCCGCATCGTCGAAGTGGCGCAACTGGCTATTTGGGATCTCGAAGGAGGCAATGTGATCACGTGCAATTCGCCAAGACCGATCGAGCAATAGCGCGAAAGCTCGCTGTTCGCCATCACGCAGGCCTATATAGGCTGCAACTTGTGTCACCAGCACCGGGAGGGACGCTTCAGCGCGCAAGGGCGCCGTCGCGATCTCGAACGCCGATAGCCCAGCGTTATTGTCGGCCAGTTCGAAAGCATGGATTAGGGGCCCGAACGCTGCCTCGATCAATTTCGCGCGTAGTTTGAACATTCCGCTAAACTTCGCAGACACCGTCGATGCACCAACGTCAGCCTCCTCCGCGACATGCCGCGCGGACAGGTGGCCCATGCCATCGCGTGTCGCGATATCGCGCACGGCCTTCAGCACGCGCTTACGTGTACCATCTGGATCAGTGGAGTTAGGGCGGGCCATTGAGCAGATATAGCAACTGCACGACTGTGCACAAGCTCCGGGAGAGGTGGAACGGAGCCGCCTAGACGGCTGCTGACAAAGTTGATGCAGTGAAATGGGGCTTTTGAGCCCGGAAGGAGGAATGAAATTCGGAAGGGCTTGTCCGGACCACAAGGTCCGCGACAACGAAGCACAAGGCCTGACCTGAATGATTACCAACTATACCCGATCCACCGACGTTGCCGGCGTCTCACTGGGCTACATGTTACACGCGTTGTCTGCCAAGGGGCGCTATGCTTATGTCCGGGGAAACGAATTCCCGGACGCTGCCATCCTCGTGGAGGATCGCGGCGCCGTAATTTGCGTCACCGCCGCCCCGGCACCGAAATTGCGGGACGTCATCAATGCCTTTGCGCAAGACCTGCGCTACGATGTCGCGCTGGTGCGTATCACCGGACAAGATCGCGACTTCATCCGCCTTTCCATCGACCTCACGCTAGGTCTGTTGCCGTGTGAGCCGTGGGCGATGCACGACCTCGAATTGTGGACTGGGCGCACAGGCGACACGTGGTTTGTTCCAGAAGGATTTTGCCCGGCCATCTCGCTGACATCGGATGGCTTCAGCCTGGAACTGCTGCCGCCGTATAACACACTGGCCGAGCGTTCCGCCGGCATTCTGCGTGCCGCGGCAGATGTCGCGAGCCTCCTGCCGATGACGGAGGCGCGGTGATGGCGAAGAAGATTGTTAGCCCGCAGGGCGTCATCATCAACGCCGACCGCGAACCCGACGCGCGTAACCCCCACTCCTGGCTCGTCTTGGTCGGCGACTCGCCCGATCGGGAGGGCACCCGAATTCTCTACGGGGTATTACGACCGACCTTCAGGGGGTGGGGGAACACTGCGGCAGCCTTTGCCAAGGCAAAGGTCCAGCCGGTGCCTGATAAAGGCGGCGACCCCTGGGCCATGACCGCTACTCGTTGCGAGGTTCTGCTGCCGGGCGATTCAGATGATCGCCTGCTTTCACCCCAGGCGCTGATGGAAACACATGATCAGGAACAGCCCCCTGGCAAGCCGGTGATCCTGACCTACGTGACCATCACCTTCCCGACAGCACGGTTGCATCAGCAATATGAGCTTGTCCGCGCCTTTGCGATGTCGGCGCTGGTGCGCGCTTACGGCGTCGGCGTCCTGATGGTTCAGCACGCGCCCCATCGCGCGGCGAGCAGCAATTTGCCGCATGTTCACCTGCTGATCGGCCGTGTCGTCGGCAGCTTGGGGTTGAAGGAATACGTGCCGATACTCTGCGGCGATAAGGGGCGTGACGTAATCGTGGCGGCATTCCGCGAGTTCGAGGCAAGCTGGACGGGGTGAACGACACTTAGCCGGCACCTCAATTTGGCTCGCGACACGCGGTCAGCCATGCTCTTTTTCTAGGATATTGAAATGAATTATAACCCTGACGTGCGGCGGGCGGCGGAGATCCGCGCCCTGACCGCTACCCTTGCTATTGCTGGTCAGGCACGCTGGTCGATCGGCCGCGTCGGTCCAGTGCTCGACCTGCCTGTCGCAAACTACCTTTATGTCGATCGGGCCCAGTTATTGCTGATCCCGACGTCATCGGCGCTGCCGCGGGCGATGGCTGTCGCCGATCGTGCCATGCGACAAGCGCGCAGCGACGCGCTCATCATCCGGGCGGTCAATGGTCACCCCGACAAGATCGAACTGGCGCTGGGGCAGTGGAAGCTCACCGAGAACCAGTGGTATATGCCCATGACGCTCTGGCATCGCTCGCGCCGGCCACTTTGGCTGGTGCCGGATCCTTACCATGTTGCGGTGCGCCACGAATGTTTCGAGCTGCATGATGCCACCATGCGTTCCGCTGCAGCGCCGTGGGCCGGCCTGCATGAATATCGCGAAGGTCTCGATCAGGGAGCTGCCTGGATGTCGCGTGTCTTGGCGCCGCGCTGAATCTCGACGGGAGAGCCGGAGGATGAAGCCGAGAGGAAGTGGAGGTGGCCGTGGCCAATAAAGTTTGGGTGGAAAGGTGGTCCCCGATGCGGGGATGAAATGGAGAAGAAGACCGTGACCCTAACCACCGACCAGATCACCATCGTTCGCAAGCATACCGCAGCCGTGACCAGCATGTTGCTCGGCAGCCGCCTCCTTAAGCCGGGCACCGCAATCACCGCAGGCGACCAGCTCGACATCGCCGGACGGCTTCAGATTGCGCAGGTTGCACGCGAGGCGGACGCTGATCTCGTTCACTTGCAATTTGCCGACACGGCGGACGGGTTTTGCCTGTCCAGCATCTTCATCGTTATGGTGCGCAACGGCTTATGCTTTGGTCAACCCAGCTGCCGCTTGTATCTCAGCAAATTCGGCTCGCGCGCGGTTCTGCTGCCTCAAGCAAACGTTCGGGGGCACTTCCGCCTTGCCCCTGGCGAGATCATTCACGTCGAACGCAAGCCAGACGATGTCGAGGCTGGCATCGCTCGTGCCGAGGCTCAGGTGCGCAAGCTCGTTGCACGCGGTGTCTGCGTCGCCGGGCAGTTTGAGGTGACTGAGATCCCGCTGGCGGCATGATCACGCATTTCGCGCCCTCTCTGCCGCCGAACGCTTTGACATAGCGCCAATAGCAAACCTACGGCGCTGCAAACCGGGCTTCAATCAGTCACGATTTAAGCGTTGCCGAGTGTGCCAACGCATTGTAGCAACAGTCGCGCAGGGCATTTCCTGCACGCCAGTGATTTCAATCACTTAGCTGACTGGTTATTTGGCTGGGAACCCTGCCGCCCCAGCCAATCCACAATCAGAATATTTGCTACGCGTAGGGCTAGGCATGTGGTGTTGTTTCGCGGGGCAGCATCAGTGCCGCAGTTTCACGACACCACCGGCGAGGTGGAATCTGGGTGGTATCGGCTCACGTTTAGACCCGCGGCTGGCCACCATCCACATCGTGGCTAAAGGTGGCGGCAATCGCCTGCAGCAGGCCCAGCGACTCCCTCATGCGGCGCGACGACTCTCCCGAGTCGGCTGCTAGTTCGATCTTAACGTCACAGGCGGTGTCGATCACAGAGAGCGCCTCGTCAGGCGTCAGCGTCTTGATCTCCACCAAGGCATGCAGAATGCTTTCGGCCAGCAACAATGCCGCTTGGCCGTACGCGTCGGGTTCGAGCAATGTCGGCACGGCGGCAAGCAGCCCGCCTTGGAGTGATGCATCGTTCATTGAGGACCAATCTTAAGCAGGCGAGGACAATCATCGTCTCTCAGCCGCCGGCGCCTGGGTTCGTTTACCGACAATGATCCACGATATACCCAGGCGGTAGACAAATATTGATCCAAATCAATACTCGGTCGCGCCGCGGGAGCGTTGCCTGCGTTTGGTCATGCCTGCCCTTCGCGCCACGCGCCGGGGGCGAGATCGTCCAGTGACCATTCGCCGATGCCCCAGCGCACCAGTCGCAGCGTGGGATGGCCGACGGCGGCCGTCATGCGGCGGACTTGGCGGTTGCGGCCTTCGCGGAGCGTGAGCTTGATCCAGCCATCGGGTACGTTCTTGCGAAAACGCACTGGCGGATAGCGGGGCCACAGATCGGGGGCAGCGATGCGCTCGACCTCGGCGGGTCGCGTCATGCCATCCTTGAGCAGCACACCCTTGCACAGCTGGTCCAGCGCAACATCCGGCACATCGCCCTCGACCTGCACGAGATACGTCTTGGGCAATTTATATTTGGGATCGGCGATGCGCGCCTGCAGCCGGCCGTCATCGGTCAGCAGCAGCAGCCCCTCGCTATCGAGATCGAGCCGGCCCGCCGGGTAGACGCCGGGCACGTCGATAAATGCGGACAAGGTTGGGCGCTGCGATCCGGCCGTGCCGCGATCGGTGAACTGGCAAAGCACGCCATACGGCTTGTTGAACAGCAGGAGCGAGGCATGTCTCCTCTGCAGGTAACGGGGCCGCGTCGCGCGCGGCCCCGTTTAGTCAGGCGGCGAGCTTGCGCAGCACGTAGTGCAGGATGCCGCCGTTGAGGAAATATTCCAGCTCGTTGACGGTATCGATGCGGCACCGCGTTTCAAACGTTTCGGTCGAGCCATCGGCGCGGGTCATCGTGACGGTCACGTCCTGGCGCGGGCGGATCTCGGCGACACCGGTGATGGTGAAGCTTTCCGACCCGTCCAGCCCCAGCGTCTGGCGCGTGATGCCATCGGCGAACTGCAGTGGCAACACGCCCATGCCGACCAGGTTCGAGCGGTGGATACGCTCGAAGCTTTCGGTGATGACCGCGCGGACGCCGAGCAGGTTGGTGCCCTTGGCCGCCCAGTCACGGCTCGATCCGGTGCCATATTCCTTGCCCGCGATGACGACGAGCGGTGTGCCATCGGCCTTGAAGCGCATCGCGGCATCATAGATCGCCATCGTCTCGCCCTTGTACGACGACATGCCGCCTTCGACGCCGGGGACCATCTCGTTCTTGATGCGGATATTGGCGAAGGTGCCGCGCATCATCACGTCATGGTTGCCGCGGCGCGCGCCATAGCTGTTGAAGTCGGCGCGGCTAACCTGATGCTCCTGCAGGAACTTGCCCGCCGGCGAATCGGCCTTGATGCTGCCGGCTGGGCTGATGTGATCGGTGGTGATCGAATCGCCGAGGATCGCCAGCGGCCGCGCGTCGATAATGTCCTGCACCGGGGCAGGCGTCATCGTCATGCCGTCGAAGTATGGTGGGTTGGCGACATAGGTGCTGCCCGCGCGCCACGTATAGGTGTCCGAGCCTTCGACCTGGATCGCCTGCCATTTGCTGTCGCCCGCGTAGACGTTGCCGTAGCGGTTACGGAACATGCTGTCGTCGATGTTGGCGGTCATCACCGAGGCGATTTCGGCGTTCGACGGCCAGATGTCGCGCAGATACACGTCCTGCCCATCCGAGCCCTGTCCAAGCGGGGTCTCGACCATGTCGGTCGTGACGCTGCCCTTGATCGCATAGGCAACGACGAGCGGCGGCGAGGCGAGGAAGTTGGCGCGCACGTCGGGCGAGACGCGGCCCTCGAAGTTACGGTTGCCCGACAAGACCGAGGCGGCGACCAGATCATTCTCGTTGATGGCCGCGGAAAGCTCGGTGGCGAGCGGCCCCGAGTTGCCGATGCAGGTGGTGCAGCCATAGCCGACCAGGTTGAAGCCCATCGCGTTGAGATCGGTGGTGAGCCCGGCCTTGTCGAGGTAATCGGTAACGACCTGCGAACCCGGCGCCAGCGAGGTCTTGACCCACGGCTTGCTCTTCAGGCCGAGCGCATTGGCTTTCCGCGCGACCAGGCCAGCGGCGACCAGCACCGACGGGTTCGACGTGTTGGTGCAGCTGGTGATCGCAGCGATCACGACGTCGCCGTCGCCCAGATCATGCTCGCGGCCTTCGACTGCGACGCGCGTCGGGCGATCCTTGTTATACAGTTTGAACAGATCGCCGTTGAACACTTCGTCGACCTTCGACAGCGCGACCTTGTCCTGCGGGCGCTTGGGGCCGGCGAGCGACGGGACGACGGTGCCCATGTCGAGCTCGAGCGTGTCGGTGAACACCGGATCGACGCTGTTCTCGTCGTGCCACAGGCCCTGCGCCTTGCAATATGCCTCGACCAAAGCGACGGTTTCTTCCGAACGCGCGGTGAGGCGCAGATACTCGATCGTCTTGGCGTCGATCGGGAAGAAGCCGCAGGTTGCGCCATATTCCGGCGCCATGTTGGCAATGGTCGCGCGATCGGCGAGCGTCATCGTGTCGAGGCCGGGGCCGTAGAATTCGACGAAGCGGCCGACCACGCCCTTGGCGCGCAGCATCTGCGTGACGGTAAGCACCAGATCGGTGGCGGTGATGCCCTCGGCCATCTGGCCGGTGAGCTTGAAGCCGACCACTTCGGGGATCAGCATCGACACGGGCTGGCCGAGCATCGCGGCCTCGGCCTCGATCCCGCCGACGCCCCAGCCGAGCACGCCCATGCCGTTGACCATCGTCGTGTGGCTATCGGTGCCGACCAGCGTGTCGGGATAGGCGACCATGCGGCCATCGGCATTGTCGCCGCTGCTTTCGGCCGACCAGATGCCCTGGCCGATATATTCCAGATTGACCTGATGGCAGATGCCGGTGCCCGGCGGCACGACCTGGAAATTGTCCAGCGCCTTGCTGCCCCATTTGAGGAACTCGTAGCGCTCGAAATTGCGCTCATATTCGAGATCGACGTTATCCTCGAACGCCTTGGGGGTGCCGAATTCATCGACCATCACCGAGTGATCGATGACCAGATGGACGGGGACGAGCGGGTTGATCTTGGCCGCATCGCCGCCCAATTTGGTGATCGCATCGCGCATCGCCGCGAGATCGACCACGCAGGGCACGCCGGTGAAATCCTGCATCAGCACGCGCGCGGGGCGATACTGGATTTCGCGGTTTGAGCGCTGCTCCTGCTGCCAGTCGACGATCGCCTGCACGTCCTCAGTGGTAACGGTCTTGCCGTCCTCGAAACGCAGCAGATTCTCCAGCAGCACCTTCATCGAGAAAGGCAGGCGGCTGATATCGCCGAACTTTTCCGCCGCGGCGGCCAGGGAGTAATAATCGTATTGCTTGCCGTTCACGTCGAGCGTGGCGCGGGTGCCGAGTGTATCCTGGCCGATGGCGGTCATGGGCTGAGGGTCCTTCCCTGATGGTGCCCGGGACGGAGGCGCGGCGGGGAAGCGGGGGGCCGCATGGCGCGCGTCTGGCCGGGGCGAAATGGCTAGAGTCGGGGTGCCTTAGCAAGGGGGTGGGGCGGGGGGAAGGGGTGCGCGTCGTTCCCCGCCGCCTTACCGCGCCGGCTGCCAGACGATGCGGCGCGCGCCGACCGGTACCTGTAGTTGGCGCCCCGTGACGCGCTGGCGCGTGCCGTCGATCGTGGCGGTGCCGGGCGCGCCGGCGAACGGCCAGGCAATGAGAAAGCCCCCGGGTGGCCGGGCGCTGCCGGTCAGATCGACGCGCAACGTGCCGGCGTCGTTCCGCGCGGCAAGATCGATCGTGCCGTAGGGCGTGCGCAGCCCGCGGATCGCCGCGCCACTCCCCGCCAGCCAGCCCGCGTCGAGCCCGCCGCCGAGCACGATCGCCGCATCGTCACCGCGGACATAGGCGAACAGATCGAGCGCGGCGCGAATGAAGTCGGAGGCGACCCAGGCGTGCGGCATATCGCCGATGAAGCGAATCTCGCGCGGATCGCGACCGATCACTTCGGCCCAGCCATTCCATGCCGTCGGGCGCCGATCGGCCATATAGGCGGTGAGCAGATCATTGGCGCGGTCGCGCTGGCCCAGCCGGACCAGCGCGGAGACGTTGCGCAGTTCGTATGGCGTATAATCGGGCCATGTCGCGCCCGGCGCGGCGCGCGCCATCACGCGCGCATATTGCTTGGCGAATGTATTGCTCAGCAATGTCCGGTCGAGCCTTGCGCCTTCGCCCGCCGGGTCCAGTGCTATCGTTGTCGAGGTGGCGTCGAAATCGCCCAGGCTGGCCGCGCCGGGGATGAAATCGATCCCGAAGCGCTTGGTCGAGGCCATGATCGCGGCATGGATATTGGCGGCAAACTGGTCGCGTTGGCCGGTGATTTGGGCGCGTTCGGGGCGGCTCAGCACGCCCGCGGCAAAGACCGCGTCTTTATAGCCGGTCAGGCCCCAGAAATCGTCCCACAGGCTGTATTGCGCCTCGGCGGAATAGGCTTCGTGGCTGATCGATGCGGGTAGCAGCCCGTAAAGGTGGCGCCGTTCGGGCGTCAGATTGGCGGCGCTGCGCTCGGATTGGCGCTGCGCTTCCATATAACGACGTGCGGCATCGAGCCTGGGCCAGTCGCGCGCCAGCGCGGCGCGGTCGCCCGTGAAGCGGTACAGCTGCGTGACGAGATGGATATACTCGCCCTGGCTGTCATTTTCCGGCACCGGATCGGGCCCGCGGGCGTCGACGCAGCACGGCACCTTGCCGTTGGCGAACAGCTTGGTGCCATACCAATCGGCAAAGGCGCGCACTGGCGCTGGCTGCCCCAGCCTGAGCAACGTATCGCCCATCATCGCGCCGTCGCGGATCCAACTTCGATCATAAGATCGTGTGCCAGGTTTCAGCGCCGGCCCGTCGCGGCTCATCAGGATATGCGCCAGCGCAGTCTTGAGCGTGTCGGCCACCGCTTGTTTGGGCGGGGGCGCGGTGATCGTCACGGTGCCCAGCGTGCGCCGCCAATAGGCCGCCGCTTGCTGCTCCGCAGCGTCGAACGCGGCGCGCGCCAGCGGCGCGGTACCTCCGATCACCATCGGCACGTCGAGCGTCTCGCCGGGCGCCAGCCTTGCGCTCCAATCGAGCGTGGCGGAGGCGAGCAGCGTAGGATCGTCGACCGAACGGGCGCCGCTGCTGGCGGGAACGAGCGCGCCCTGGTCGAACGGTCGGGCGGCGACATGCATGGGCGTGATGACAGGAAACAGCGCCCGCGTGATGGCGGGATCGCCGGCAATCTCGGGCGGCGTGGTTACCGCCAGGCGTGTGTCATCCCAAGCGATGCGTGAAATCGGGCTGACGCCGCCTTGCTGGCTGAGAAATTGCGCCACGGGATTGACCTGAAACGGCCGCACGCCGAGCGCGAGCCGCACCATGCGGGGCCGGGCGCTGGTATTGGTCAGCCGCCACCGCGCCAGCAGCCGGGGCGAGGCCGGGCCAGCGGCAAGCGTGGTGCGCAAGGTCCAGCCGTCGCCGCGCCATTCGACACCCGGCATCGGCAGATACCCATCGCGTAATGATTGCGTCGGTGTGACGTCGGCCCAGGAAAAGCTGCTGCCATCGACGCTGACAAACGGCTCGATCGAAAAACCGCCCTTGGCCACCTCGATTGCGCCATCCTCCCCGATCAACCCGGAGGCAGCGCCCCCGTCGCTGGCCACCAAGGTCCAATAGGATTGCTCGCTGAACCCGCGCGGATAGCTGCCGCGCGGTGCGGCCTTGGCAAGCGCGGTGATCATCGCATTGGGCGTGGCGCCCCAGGCGCTCGGCATCAGTTCGATCCCGCCAAGCTCCGGTCGTCCGGCTGCGGTCAGGCGCACATAGCGCGTGGCCAGATCGGGCAGCGCGATCGGATCCGTCCCGCCGTCGCCCGCGGCTACGGTGCGCAGCGTGCGCCAGCGCCGGCCATCATCCGAGGCGTCGATCGTGTAGCGCGAAGCAAAGCGTTGCCCCCAGCGCAGCATCAGCCCGCCAAGATCGCGCGCGCCGCCGAAGTCGATCGTCAGCGGGCGGGTGAGCGTGCGGCGCGCCTCCAGCGCCCGACCGTCGCTGGCGCGCGGCGCCGGCAGCGGCATGGGCGGGGGCAGGGCGGTAAATACCGGCTCGGCAAATTCGATCTGGCCGGCGCCGCCATCGCGCCCGCGTACCAGCACGATCTCCATCGTTGCCGTCCGGCGCAGCGTCTTGTCGGTCGTCGGCCCCCAGGCGAAGCTGATATCACGCGGACGGATCTCGATCGTCTGCCATTCGGCCGAGGGGCGGAAGTTGCGCCGTTGCGCCCACCACACATTCTTGCCTGTCGCATCGCTGAACTTGATCTGCAGATCGTTGACGCCGCCGCTGCCCCGCACCTGCAAGCGCAGCACGAAGTTCGCCGGCCAATCACGCGCAAGTGTCCGCCGCGCGACGGCATAGCCCGACACCGCGGCGAAATCATAACCGAGCCGGATGCTGTCATCCCGCACGACGACCTGCGCCGTCACCCCGTCCGAGGCCGATCCGGCCCACTGCGCGGCCAGCGCCAGGGCGAGCGCCAGCATCACGCCAGCCAGCCGCCGCTAAAGCCTGCGCGCTGCAGCCCGCGACGCAGATGCGCGTTGCCGCGCATCGTCCGCCAGATCAGCCCGGTACGATGATTCTCGATCCCGCCGACGATCGGCCCCTGATCGATGCCAAGATAATCGCCGGCGACCCAGCCGATCCCGGGCACGATCTTGCCATGGCGCAGCGGCGCGGCGGGATCGGTCAGCGTCGGGTTGAACGAATCCAGAAAGCCGTATTGGCCGTATATGCCGCGTCCATAACGGCGATGCATCGCCGCGGCCGTCGGCACGACGATTTCGGGCGCAAAGGCGATCGAGCCCAAGGCGGCGGTCGGCGCGATCGTGCCATCGTCGCGGTCACCGGGCCCGCGCGCCGAATAGGAGTAGAATTGCCGCGTGCGGCCGCCGACCGCCATGGCGAAATCGCCCGGACCGTCGCATGCGGTCAGCCCCCAGCAATCCGCGGCATAGCCTTTCCAACCGCCCTTGTTGGCGATGGCATAGGCCTGCTGTGCATAGGTCGCGCGGCGGCTATTCTCGAAATAGTCGATGCCCTTGGCGGCGATATAGGAATCGCGGATGCCACGGAAATCGATCCACATCTGGCTGTATTGATGCCCGAACAACGGCGGGAAACGCAGATAGGAGCGCGCGCCTTGCGCTTCCCAGCTCGGTTCGAACCGTGCCGACCACGCCTCCCAGGTGCCATCGGACAGCGCATGCGTGGGCGAGCCTAGCCCCAGGATATAGAGCAGCATGCCCTCGTTATAGATATCCCAGTCGGAGCTGATGAAGCCGCTCTCCGGGTGCCAGCCCATCGACAGCAACGGCGCGTTGCGCACCGCCCAGCGCCAATCGACCGCGCGATATAGTTGCTCGGCCAGGCCGCGGATCTCGCGCTCCTCCGGATCATCGCGGTCATACCAGCTCTGCGCGAACAATATGCCCGCCATCAGCAAGGCGGTGTCGACGGTCGACAGCTCCGTCCGTCCGAAGCGCGTGCCCGTACGCGGATCGAGGAAATGGTAGAAGAAGCCCTTGTGCCCGCTCGTGCCGCTGGCTGCCGCGCCCTGCGGTGCCGCGGCGAAGAAGCGCAATGTCGCCAGCGTGCGGGCGCGCGCCGCGGCGCGAGTGATCCAGCCATGCGCCACCCCGATCGGATAGCTGGTCAGCGCGAAGCCCACTGCCGCGATCGAGGCGAAGGACGGCGTTGGCCAGCGATCCGGCACCAGGCCAGTGATGGGATCGGTCGTTTCCCAGAAGAACCGAAAGCTGCGCTGCTGCACATCATCGATCAAGCGCTCGGCGGCGGTGCGGCGGGCGGCTTTGGGCACGGCGGAGGCGGGGGCGGCGATGCCGGCGGCCGCGAGCGTCGCGGTGCCGAGGAATTGACGTCGATCGATCAACATAAGCTCATGCAACAATGCCGGAGCGGCGGCACGCCGCCGCTCCGGGGGGGAGGAAGGATTAGAAGCGATAACCGATGCGGAACTGGACGCGCCGCGGCAGCGTCAACAGATCGCGACCGATATCCGCGCGGTCGAGCGGATCCACGATCTGCCCCGTGGCCGGATTGATCTGGTTGTTGAAGAAGTCATCGAACCCGGAGAAGTTCTTGTTGTTGAACGCGTTGAGCAGGTCGACGGCCACTTCGGCCTCGCCGCCCAGAATGCGCACCGTGTTTTTGAGAGTGAGGTTGACCTCGCAGAATGCGAAGACGCCCCCGATGCAGTTCTTTTCCGGATAGGATGCGCCGAAGGTGTTCTGCCCCGAGGTCGCGCCGGTAGTGCCATCGGTGACGCGGAACGCCTGCCCGCTGCCGAGCGTGCTCAGCGTCGAGAACTGGAAGCCAAGCGGCAGATCAACGATGCCTGACAGCACCAGGCGATGCCGTTCATCGCCATTGCGCGGGCGCCAGCCATATTGATCCGGCGTCGGCGCATCGAGGCTGAACAGATCGCCGCCATTCTGCTCGCCCTTGGACAGCGTATAGGCGACGTTGACGCCCCAGCCGCTGCTCTTGTTGTAGGGCTTGTCGGCCGTAACGAACAACGCCTTGTACCGCGTATCGAGCCCGTCGAACCCGATGAGCGCGTTGGCGTAGCCGAAGGGCGTGAGCGGCGCGGTGTCGCAGCATGGCCCCTGGCCGCCATTGCGCCGCGTGGCGAACAGGTTGGTATAGCCGTTGCGCCCGCGCTGATACGAACCGGTGACCGACAGCTGCACCGGGCCAAGCTGCTGGCGCACGCCCAGGCTGACCTGATCGTTCACCGGCGGCTTGGTATCGTTCTTCACCGCGAACAATTCCGGCTGGCCGCTGGTCGAGGTAGCGCGCAGCGCGAGCAACCCGTCCCGAGTCAGATAGCGCGGATCCCACATCGTGGTGGCCAGACCGTTGCGCGGCTGCCCATCGCGCGAAAAACGAAACACGCCGATCGGGTTGATCGTGCGCGATTGCTCGTCGATCGTATTGTTGAAATTGTTGCGATCGTAATAGCGCCCGAACCCGCCGAAGATCACGGTCTGCTCGTCGTCATTGACGTCGAACGAGAAGCCGACGCGCGGCGCGAACGCTCCGGCGAAGGGTTTGCGGTTCTTGCCTGTGCTGATGTAATCCTCGGGATCGAAATAGGCCGTGCGCGGCAGCGCGCGCAGCGCCGCTGCGGCGTTGGCGTCGGTCCTGAACTCGTTATTGTTGCCGTTGGTCTCGTAATCCCAGCGCAGCCCGAGATTGAGCTGTAGCTTGTCGGTCACATCCCAATCGTCCTGGATGTAGAAGCCCAGCTGCGTGTTCGATCCACGCACCGTGCCGTTGCCCAGGCCCAGCCGTGCTTCGGCGGGAAAGCTGAAATCGGTGTCGTTACCGAGATTGGTGTTGGGGTTTTCCACCGTGTCGATGCGGAATGTGTAGCCCGGCTGGATAAACGACAGGTTGGAGAATTCGATATCGGTGATTTCGACGCGCCCACCAAACTTGATCGCGTGTCGCTCAAGCCCGGTATAGGTGAAATCGTCGCGTAATGTGTAGCTCTGCTGCAGTTCCTTGCGCGTTGAATCACGACCGCCGATCAGAATGACCGTATCGTAATTGAAGCTCGGGCTGTTGGGATTGAGCGACGTCGGGTTAAATAGGTAATTGAGGTAATTGATATTCACCTCGTTGATGAAATTATCTCCACGATACGTCCATTTGGCGAGATAGGTATCCACGACGTTGACCTTGTTCTCTGCGAACTCGTACGACGTGTTGCCGCCGAATCCCTGAACGTCCGTCTCTTCGCGGCGGCTGTACGACAGATCGAAGGTCTGCCGCTCGTCAGGCGTGAAGGTCAGTTTGCCGAAGTAGAAATCGCCGCGGAATGGGCTGACGAAATTTCCTTCGAATTCGCTCAGCCGACGCCCTGAAGCGGCCTCGAAGGCTGCGACATTGGTGGCCGAGCCACTCGAATCGACGATGAATGCACGATCCTGATCATTGCCTTCATAGGTGGCGAAGAAGAACAATTTGTCCTTGATGATCGGCCCGCCCAGCGCGATGCCATATTGCTTGCGCTCGAATGCCGGCTTCGCGCGGTTGTTGCGCTTGTCGAGGAAGCTGCGTTCGGTCAGGCTGCGATCGGTATATTGGCCGAACACCTCGCCGTGGAATTCGTTGGTGCCCGTTTTGGTCACCGCGGTGATGATCGCCGAGCCCGCCTGCTCATATTCCGCCTTGTAGTTCTGCGTCAGCACGCGGAATTCCTGGACGGCGAGCTGGCCGAACGGATTGCCACGGCTGTTCTGCTGCCCGGCGATGCCGCCCTCGCGCAGCTTGTTCTTCAGGCTGACGCCATCGATGAAGACGTTGACCTGGCTGGCGGTCGAGCCGCCCGACTGGATGCCCTTGTCAGTTTCGCTATCATTGTAACGCACGCCCGGTGCCAGCGCGGCGAAGCTCAGGAAGTTGCGATCGGTCTGCGGCAGCGTGCGCAATTGCTGCTGCGACACGTTGGTGGCGATTTCGCTGGTGCGCGTTTCGATCAGCCGGTTGGCGGTGACGACGATGTCGTCGCCCCCCCCGGCATCTGGCTCCGCCGCCGCATCGCCGGCCGCCGCCGCGGTATCGGTCGCGCCGAGCACGAGGTTCAAGGTCAAGGCCTGGCCGATCGATATGGCCACTTTCTGGCTGACCGTGCGGCCGTCGGCCGCAGTGGCCGTCACCGTATATTGTGCCGGGCGCAGGCCATTAAGCGTGAAGTTGCCCGCCGCGTCCGCTTGCGCGCGCACCGTCTGGTTGGTCCCGGCATTCACGGCGGTGACAACGGCACCGCCGATGCCCGCGCCGCTGGCATCGCGCACCTGGCCGCGCGCGGATGCGGTAGTGGTCTGCGCAGCAGCCGGCGCGATGGCGATGGCGCCGCTGGCGAGCATCGTCGCGCTCGCGAGCGCGAGCTTCATGGTCCTGGTCATTGGTAGTCCCCTGTGGTCTGCCCCTTGTTGAGGCTTGGATGATGGCCGGTGTGGCGTAGGAAGCGCGCGGATCGGGTCGGGCCGAGTGCCGAACAAACCCCGTCGGATTGCTTCAGCGGGCGTGCCGCCGACACTGCGGCGTCGCGGACGGCGTGTTGAACCGTGGCGTGCGGCATCCTCCTCGTCCCTATGTCGTTGCGATCGCGCCGCCCGGTTGGCTGCCGGGTCATTTCGCTTGATACGAACCGTTACCGGAACCTACAACGCCATTCAAATGGATTATTGATAGATATTAGGACCGTTAGATGAGCACTTTGGGTGACGATCAGCGACACGTATCAAGACGTGCCATGCTGCTTGGCGCTGGCGCGGCGGTGGCCTGGGCGGCCTCGCCGGCACGCGCGTTGCTGGCGCAGATCGCACCGGCGCCGCTGCCCCGCAACGTGGAGGCACTGCTCGCGCAGCTGACCCCGGCGGAAAAGGCCGGGCAGCTCACCCTGATGGCCGCCGCCTGGGCAGGCGGCGCGGCGACCGCGCTCAACCCGGCGGGGGCCGCGGCCAATTTCGACGGCCAGTTGGACGAGGTGCGGCGCGGTCGGCTGACCGGCGTGTTCAACGGCAATGGCGTGGCCATGGCCAAGCGCATGCAGACCGTTGCCATGACCGAGGCGCCGCGCAACATCCCGTTGCTGTTCGCTGCGGACATCATCCACGGCTTCCGCACCGTCTTCCCCGTGCCGCTTGCCGAGGCGGGCAGCTTCGATCCTGATCTCGCCCGGCGCACCGCGCGTGCCGCGGGCGCCGAGGCGGCGGCCTCGGGGATCGACTGGACGTTTGCGCCGATGGTCGACATTGCGCGCGATCAGCGCTGGGGCCGCGGCGTCGAGGGCGCGGGGGAGGATGTGCTGCTCAGCCGGCTGATGGCCACCGCACGGGTGCAGGGTTTCCAGGGCACGCGCGGCCTGGCGGCGCGCGATGCCGTGGCCGCCTGCGCCAAGCATTTCGCCGCTTATGGCGCGGGCGAGGGCGGGCTCGATTACAATACCGTGGACATTTCCGAACGCACGCTGCGCGAGATCTATTTCCCGCCGTTTCAGGCGGCACTGGCCGCCGGCGTGCCCACCGTGATGGCCTCGTTCAACGAGATTGCCGGCGTTCCCGCCACCGCCAATCCGTGGCTGCTGCGCGAAGTGCTGCACGATGAATGGCAGTTCGGCGGGCTGGTGGTGTCCGATTATACCGGCGACGAGGAGCTGATCGCGCACGGCTTCGCCGCCGACGCGCGCGAGGCGACCCGGCTCGCCTTCCTCGCCGGCGTCGATATGAGCATGCAATCGGGCTTCTATATCAAGCACCTGCCCGATCTGGTGGCGGCGGGCGAGGTGCCGATGGCGCGGCTCGATCAGGCGGTGCGCCGCGTGCTCGCGCTCAAGGTCGCGCTTGGCCTGTTCGATGATCCGTTCCGGCGCATCGATGCGCGGCGCGAAAAGACCCAGGTCCGCACCAAAACCACGCTCGCGCTGGCGCGCGAAGCCGCCACCAAGTCGATCGTGATGCTCAAGAATGATGGTGATCTGCTGCCGCTGCCGCGCGCGGGGCAGCGCATCGCGCTGATCGGGCCGTTTGCGCAGGGGCAGCACGATCTGATCGGCCCGTGGAACGTCTATGGCACGGATGCCGAAGCGGTCGATCTGCTCTCTGGCGTGCGCGAGGCGGTGAAGGACGCCGCCCTCGTTACCGTGGTGGAGGGGGCGGGCATCGACGCGCCCTTGCCCGGCGGAATCGACGCCGCTGTGGCGGCGGCGCGCGCGGCCGATATCGTCGTGCTGGCGATCGGCGAAAGCCAGCGTATGTCGGGCGAAGCGCAGAGCCGCAGCGATATCGTCATTCCCGCGGCGCAGCAGGCGCTGGTCGCCGCGGTGGTGGCAACGGGCAAACCGGTGGTGGTATTGTTGAGCACGGGACGGGGCTTGGCGCTGTCCGGGGCGGTGCTGGGTGCACCGGCGATCCTGGTCACCTGGTTCCTCGGCTCCGAGGCAGGTCGCGCGATTGCCGATGTCCTGTTCGGCGTCGTGGCGCCGTCCGCACGGCTACCGGTCAGTTTCCCGCACGCCACCGGGCAGCAGCCGTATCATTATGGGCATAAGAATACCGGCCGGCCCAATGGGCCAGGGCCGCTCGCCGAATATAAGGCGCATTATCGGGAATTCCCCAATGACGCGTTGTTCCCCTTCGGTCATGGCCTGACCTACGGCAAGATCACCTATTCCGCGCTCGATCTCGGCGGCGGCGTCCTGGCGGCGGATGGCACGCTGACCGTGTCGGCGACCGTCACCAATAGCGGCACGCACGCGGCGGAAGAGGTTGTCCAGCTCTATGTGCGCGATGTCGCCGCCAGCATTACTCGCCCGGTGCGCGAACTGAAGGCGTTTCGCAAAATCGCCCTAACGCCCGGTCAAAGTACCGTCGTGACGTTCACCATCCGGCGCTCCGACTTGCTGTTCGTCGGGGTCGCGCTGAAGCCAACCGTAGAGCCGGGCCGCTTCCGCGTGTGGATCGCGCCGTCCGCGCAGGCCGAGGGGGTGTCCGGCGACTTTACGTTGGCCTGAGCCCGCGTCGCCCCTGTCGACTAACCCAGGTTACTAACAAAAGCCCTGGTTGTGTCGCATCGGCAACGACTTCGCGGCCGTGCGTCCGTTGTAGTGCCAGCAGCGGGGATGTCCCGCGAAGCAGGTATTCATCCACGGGAGCAGGGCCTTTGCGCATCCATCATCTGAATTGCGGCAGTGATTGTCCGGTGGGCGGCGCATTGTTTGACGGGCGCAGTTCGGGGTTGCTTGGCCATCTCGTCTGCCACTGCCTGCTGATCGAGACCGACGCGCACGGGCTGGTACTGGTCGATACAGGCTATGGCCTGCGCGATGTTGCGCATCCCCATCGTTATCCCGCGCCGCGGATTACGCTGCCGTGGCGGATGATGCTCAACATCCAGCTGCGCGAAGCGGAAACCGCCATTCGCCAAATCGAGGCGCTGGGGTTCCACGCCGCAGAAGTACGGCATATCGTGCTCACGCATCTCGATTTCGATCATGCCGGCGGGCTGGAGGATTTTCCCAACGCGGCCGTGCATGTTCTGCAGCGCGAATATGATGATGCGACCGGGCCGCATGCCGGCATCGTCGCGCGCAATCGCTGGCGCCAGCCGCAATTGCGCGACGTGCAGGACTGGCGGCTATACGGCGCGCGCGGGGAGCCGTGGTTCGGCTTCGATGCGGTGCGTGATCTGCAAGGGCTGCCGCCGGAGATCCTGCTCGTGCCGCTGCCCGGTCACACCTGGGGCCATGCCGGGGTGGCCATCCGGGGCGATGACGGGCGCTGGCTGCTGCACGCCGGCGATGCCTATTTCTACCGCGGCGAAATGCGCAGCGCGCGGCGCCGCTGCACGCCCGGATTGCGCGCTTATCAGCGCCTGATGGAGGTCGATGCGGATAGCCGGATGCGCAATCAGGATCGCCTTCGGCAATTGTCGTGTGAGCGACGCGACGAGCTGACGGTAACCTGCGCGCACGATCCGGTGGAATTGGAACGCTGCCAGGCGGGCCAGCCATTGTGATCTCGCCGATAACGCAGGTTATCGGTGATCGGCGATCAATCCGTCACAGTAGCGCGGATAAGCAGGAGGACAGGCGTGTCGGAACAGAACAACATCGCTTATTATGCGCGTCGCGAAGAGCGCCAGCGTGGCTTGGCAGCGCGCGCGGCCGCGCCGCATATCGCGGCCATCCATCATCAACTCGCCGATCGCTATGCCGATTACATCAAAGCGCACGCGCGCCCCGCTTTCCCACAATTGGTCTCGCGATAGGCAAGTCGCGCGCATGCGCTGCGGATCAGCAGTGCTGCCGTTCAAGATACAGATAGGTGGCATCGAACTCTCCCGCGCGGCGCAAGCCGGCAAGATCGTGGATTGTCACGCGGTTGTTCTGAAACGTGATCAACTGGTCGCCGCGCAATTCCTTGAGCGTGCGATTGACGTGTACGGCGGTCAGCCCGGTACAATCGCCCAGATCGGCCTGCGTGAGCGGCAGATCATAGCCAGATTCATCGGCCAGCCCGACGACCTGCAGCCGCATCAGCAGTTCGCAAAACAGCGCCGAGAGCTTAGCCCGCGCTGTGCGTCGCCCAAGCGAGACTTCCCACTCGCGATGGATCGCGGCATCGAGATTGGTGGCGAACCAATAAAGGCGCGCCAGATGCGGATGTCGTTCCGTCAGCAGTCGCAATTTATCGTGCGGGATGGAAGCGACGCGGCACGGGGTCAGCGACATGACCGGCTGATCGAGCCGCTTGAGCGTAAAGCTATGCAGATCGACGAAATCGCCGGGAAGGTGCAGCTCTGTTATCTGTCGCTCACCGCTTCTCACGTCCTTGTAGCGGCAGAGCACGCCATCCACCAGCAGCGTGCAGTGATCGAGTCTGACATTGGCGCGGATCACCGTGCGATCTGCGGGAATGTCACGATAGTCGCGAATCGACTCCCGGATCGCGTTCTCATGATCGGGCGATACAAAGTCGCGGGCACGCAACTTGGTGAGATGCCGTTCGATCACGGCGCGCACGATCGTGGCGCGAGCCGAGCAACGGTCTGAAATGCCATGCAGAAATTCCGATAACAAAACGCAAGTAACCAATCCCGCGCACCGCGGAACCGAATACTGGGGAAGGATAAAGGTCCGTCAACGCGCTTCCCATGAAGTTTACGATACGCTGGGAAGCTCAGGCACAATAATAGAACCGCTGCGCGTCGATATTTCTCCCTGATCTATGTTTGCGACCGAAATTAAATTCGGAACATCGGTAATGTCGGCTGGTTCGCCCTGATATCGGTCCAGAGGAAGAAACCATGACAGTACAATCCATGATGTTCGCAGCGGCGCTGATCGGTTCAGGCATGGCAAGCGCGCAAACCCCGCCCCCGCCGCCGCCTGCCGAAGCCAAATCGTCTGCCGCCCCGTATGTGATGGCGGCTGGCATGAGCGATCTTTACGAGATCAATTCGAGTCAGGTGGCGCTGCAAAAGTCGCAAAATCCGCACATCCGCAAGTTCGCATCGATGTTGATAAAGCATCATCAAAAGACCACGGCGGCGACCATGAAAGCGGCGCGGCGCGCTGGCCTCAGTCCGGCCGCGCCGATGCTCGACCCGGAGGCGATGACCTCAGTCAACGAGCTTCAGACCGCCAGCACCGCCGATTTTGATCGGCTGTATATCGGCCAGCAAATCCCTGCGCATCAAGCGGCACTTGATCTTCATCAGCGCTATGCGTCGGGTGGCGATGCGCCGGCGTTGCGCGGCTCGGCGCGCGCCGCCTCGCCGATCGTCAAGCAGCATCTGTCAATGGCGATGAAGCTGCAACAAGGCGGTAAAACGGGCTCGATGCCGCGCATGTAACGGATTGCCGATCCGCGCGTTGATCTCTCGCTGCCCGCACCGGAGGACAGCGAGGGCTTACCCAGAAGAGCATTTCAGGAATTTTGCATGCTAGCGATGAACTATCGCGGCCCCTATCGGGTCCGCGCCGACGAAAAGCCGATGCCCACGATCCTGCACCCCGAAGATGCAATCGTGCGCGTGACGCGTTCCTGCATCTGCGGATCGGATTTGCACCTGTACCACGGCATGGTGCCCGATACGCGGGTGGGCATGACCTTCGGACACGAATTCTGCGGCATCGTCGAGCAGGTCGGCCCGGCGATCGAACACCTGAAGGTCGGCGATCATGTGCTGGTGCCGTTCAACATCGCCTGCGGGCGGTGCCATTTCTGCCAGCAGGGGCTGTTTGGCAATTGCCACGAATCCAACGCGCAGGCGACCGCGGTGGGCGGCATCTTCGGCTATTCGCACACGGCGGGCGGCTATGATGGTGGTCAGGCGCAGTATGTCCGTGTGCCCTATGCCGATGTCGGGCCAACGGTAATCCCCGACTGGATGGATCCGGACGATGCGGTGCTGCTCACCGATGTGGTGCCGACGGGGTATCAGGCGGCAGAAATGGGCGGCATCACGCCGGGCGATACGGTTGCGGTGTTCGGCGCGGGGCCGGTTGGCTTGATGGCGGCCAAAGCCGCCTGGTTGTTCGGCGCGGGCCGTGTGATCGTGTTCGACGAAGTCGACTACCGCCTCGAATTCGCGCGAAAATTCTGCCCTGCCGAAGTGTATAACTTCCGTGAGATCGACGACATGGCCGTCTTCATGAAGAAGCAGACCGATGGTTTGGGCGCCGATGTGTGTATCGATGCGGTCGGCGGTGATGCCAATGGCAACGGTGCGCAATGGGTGCTGGGCAAGCGGCTCAAGCTGGTCGCGGGCAACGCCATTCCGCTGCATTGGGCGATCAATTCGGTCAAGAAGGGCGGCATCGTCTCGATCGTCGGCGTCTACGGCCCGACCGGAAACATCGTGCCGATGGGCAATGTCGTCAACAAGGGCATCACGATCCGCGCCAATCAGGCCTCGGTCAAACGCCTGCTGCCCAAGCTGATCGAGCATGTCCGCACCGGCGTGTTGAAGCCGAGCGAAATGATCACGCACCGTGTGCCGCTGGAGGACGTGGCCGATGCCTATCACATCTTCTGGAACAAGCTCGATGGCTGCATCAAGCCCGTCTTGCTCCCCAATGGTCTGTAAGGAAAACCCATGAACACCATGCGTGTGGATCCATCGACCGTCCCCGGCTGGGGAATCGATGTCGATCCGGAAAATGATCCGACGTATCCAATGCGGCGCATCGAGGATCAAACCCGCGGCGACACCTGGAAGCGGCCGGCGCGGCAGCAGGCGGATGTCGAAATTCTCGAATCGATCGAATATAATCATCGCCCGGCGGTGGTCGGCACTTCCGCGCCCCCCAGCGGGGTCAGCGGCGTGATCCGGCGCTTCGCCTTTGCGCGCAGTGAATCCGATTGGCTGCACTGGCTAATGCTGATGGGCGCGGATCGCATCAACGTCGTCGAAGGGGTGATCGAGGATTTCGGGCGCGGCAAGGTGCCCAATATACCTGCCGAAATGGGCATGCGATCGGCGTGGCAGCACAACAAGATCGGTCTCGCCAACAAGGCGGTCGTGTTCGGCCTGTTTGCGGCGACGCTCGCGGTGATCGGCAGCGTGCGCAAGGCGCGCGCCGAGCAGCCCGTACTCGCCCCCCGCCCGGATTATTGATCCTGGCAGGGTGCGCTGCAGTGCAACGCGCGCCCGCAGCCCGCCACGGAACCCGCGGCGTGGTCCGCGGTTAACCGTGGTGATAACAGCGTAGAATAAGGGTGTCTTGATGGCGACAGTGGCGCGCGATGATGTGGCGTTGAGCCCGCACCTCCTTGGCGTCCAGCGGGCGGCGCGGGCGGGTCGGACGCAGCGTGTGGCCCACGTCGTCGTGGGCGAGCTCGATGTCGAGCTGTGCGCCGGTGACGACTCGCTGTGGGTGTTCGTCCGGCGCCCGGGCAAGGGCGGCGTGGCATTGCGCGCCGCCTATCTCGCCGGCCCTTTCACGTGGAAGAAGGCACGTGCGGCACCCGGCGAACTCGCCCGGGTCACGCTGTCGAGTGCGCTTGGCGCGCATGTGGTGATCCTGCGCACCAGCAATGATACGCTCGAACATCTGCGCGTCACGGTAACTCTCACCCCCGCCGCACCACTGCTGCTGCCATTCGTGCCGCGCGATCTGTATCCGCTCGACGTGCAGGATGATCCGCTCGGTGCGCACGGCACGATCGAGGCGACGCAGCGCCGGCTGAACACCGCCTTCGTCTATTTCCGGCTCGACCAGCCCGCCTTTGGCAACGTGCTGTACCTGCAGAACCTGACCGCGCTGAACGATTATTTCGTCGCCACCAGGACCACGCCCGAAAGCGTCGTCGGCGGCGAATGGCCCGAGCTAGGCTATCTCCCGCCGCCGGCCACGTCGCCCGATCATCCACTGCCTGCCGGCGAGATGGTGACGCTGTCCGACGCGATTCTCGTTTTCCGCCACGATGCGCCCCCGCACGAGCGCGAATCCGCACGGCAATTCCTGCAGATGTTGGGCGTCGCCTATCGCATGCTCGAACTGCCGCATGTCGGGTATCGCGACTGGATCGACCGCGCCGAACGCACCTTGCGCGATCTCGATCAAGCGCCCGAGGCTACGATCGCGCATTACGGCCATCGGTACGTGCACCCCTACACCGCGGCGGAATATCCCGACATCATGGTGCAGATGTCGCTCATCGCCACGATCCATGATTGGGGCAAATGGTCGGGCGTGCCGCATCCGCTGGAGGCGGCGTTCAAGGCCGGGCTGGAGAAATTCTACGATCCCAAGCTCAAGTCATTGCGGCGCTATCTGCCCAATGTCGGCGCCGACAAGGATGCCGATGCGGTCGACAGCTGGTATCTCTATCACCCGATGATCAATCTCGGCCGTCTCGCGCTCGATGGCGACGCGGATGCGCGCGCGCTGCTGCTCAAATCGATCTGCTTTGGCATCAAGGCGGCCCATCACTTCAACTATGAGTGGCCGGTCCAGTATAAAATCACCGACTTTTCGGTCATCACCGAAGTCGCCGGCGCCGACGACCGGGGGCAGACCGATGTCGGCGGCATCTATGCCTGGTCGATGCTGCAGGCGTTCGAACTGACCGACGACAAGATGTATCTGGACGAGGCGCGCGCCGCGATCGACGCCGCGATGGGCCTGCGCTTCGACGTCAATTATCAGGCCAATCTCACTGCCTGGGGCGCCGCTGCATGCATGCGGCTGTGGCGCATCACCAATCGCTGCGTCTATCTTGAGCAAAGCTACGTCTATCTCGCTAGCTTCTTCCACAATTGCGCGATGTGGGAGAGCGAGATCGAGCATGCCGCGCAGTATAGCAATTTCCTCGGCGTCACCTGCCTGCAGGATGCGCCGTACATGGCGATCTACGAATGTTTCGATTCGTTCGTCGCGTTCCAATGCTATCTCGACGATAGCGGTCCCGCGCTCGAGCCTGCCGCGCGGATGCTGATCTCGGAATATTGCCGATACGCGCTGCACCGCGCGTGGTTTTTCTATCCCGATGCGCTCCCGCCCGAGGCGGTGTCGCCCGAGCAGCGGGAGAGCAACGGCCATATCGATCGCAAACTATGCTTCCCGCTCGAGGATCTTTACGTAGACGGCCAGCAGGCCGGGCAGGTCGGGCAAGAGGTGTATGGTGCCGGTGCCGCTTTTATTTTCGCCACGCGCGCCTTCCATCCGGTCGAGGGTGCACCCTTTCAGCTGTATTGCGATCATTTCGTGCGCAGCATGGAGCGCACCGGGGATCGCGCGCTGACGCTGACGCTGGATGGCGGGGACACCTGCACCGCGGGGCTCAGCATCGTGCGGCTGAAGCGCCGCAAGCTGACCAAGCTGCGGCTGATCACCGCGGGCGGCGATGCGCTGCGCCCGCATTCCTCGTCCGACGATCGCTTCGATTATCACGTGCCCGCCAGTGGCCGCCTCATTCTGACCTGGGAATAATCATGATCGAACGTGATACCTTAGCCGGCAAGCGGGTCCTCGTCACCGGTGGCACCGCCGGGATCGGGCGTGCGACCGTCGCGATGCTCGCCAAGGGTGGCGCGCAGGTGCTGACCTTCGGGCGTCACCAGGCGACCCTCGATGAGTCGCTTGCCGATGCGGCGGGCGGAAGCGGCAGCGCCGCCGGGCTGATCGCCGATGTCGCGAGCAAGGACGATATGGACCGCGTGTTCGCCGCGGTGGATGCGCAGCTCGGCGGAATCGATCTGCTGGTGACCTGCGCCGCGATCGGCGCGGAGCCGTTGCACGAAATGGCCGAGGATGATTGGCGGCAGGTGATCGAAACCAATCTGATCGGCACGCTCGCCGCCGCGCGCCGCGCCATCCCGCGCATGGCGGCGCAGGGCGGCGGGCATCTGATCCTGGTCGGTTCGATCAGCGTCGATATCAAGAAGCCCGGCGAAAGCGTCTATGCCGCGACCAAGGCGGGCATCCAGGCTTTTGCCGAGACGCTGCACAAGGAAGTTGCCGACAAAAACATCAAGGTCAGCGTGATCCAGCCGGGTTCGGTATCGACGCCGATGCAGCAATGCAGCGACGACGAAAAAGCGCAGGCGATCGCCGATCACGAAATGCTCTTTGCCGATGAGGTCGCAGAAGCAATCTTGTTTGCCGCCACGCGATCGGAACGCGCCGACATCGTCAATCTCAGGATCGAACCCGTGCGCCAGAAGACCAGCTGAGCACTCCTCTCGATACAAGGCATGTCCCGATGAAAGCAGCACTCAAGACCGCGGGCGGCAGGTTCGAGGTGACCGAGGTCGAGCGTCCGATCATCCCGTCGCGGGATTTCGTGCTGGCGCGGGTGCGCGTGGCGGGAATTTGCGGGACCGATCTGCGGCATTGGCAAAAGGCCGAGCCCGAGCTTGAATGCCATATCGTGGGGCATGAACTGGCCGGCGAAGTGGTCGAGGTGGGGGAGGCCGTATCGCGCTTCAAGCCGGGCGACCGCGTCGTGATCGAAACGGTGATGGGCGACGACGTCTGCGAATATTGCAAGATTCAACGCTACAATATCTGCGAGCATCTTTATGACGTGCGGACCAAATATGTCTCGCGCGCCTATGGGGAGTTCGTCTGCGGCCCGGAGTCCAAATTCTATCATTTGCCCGATCATGTCAGCTTCGAGGAAGCCGCGTTGATCGACACCTTTTCGGTGTGCCTCCACGCGCATCATCACGCGGGCGTCGAGCTCAACCAGAAGATCGTGGTGATCGGGGCGGGGCCGATTGGACTTGGCCAGTTGCAGCTTGCCAGGCTGGCCGGGGCCGATGTGCTGATCGCCGATCCTGTCCAAAGCTCGCTTGATCTGGCGCGCGAGCTTGGTGCTGCTGAGACCGTCGACAATGGCAGCGACGATCTCGTCGCGCGGGTGATGGCGTTTACTGGCGGGCGCGGCGCCGACGTGGTGTTCGAATGCGTCGGCGGCGAGCACATGCCGGAAACCTTGCCACTGGCGACGCGGTGTGTGCGGCGGGGCGGCGCGGTGGTCGTGGTCGGCGGGTTCGACAAGGGCGAAATTGCCATCCCGCTCGAATGGCAGCGCATCCAGATGTCCGAAATCCGCATCCTCATGAGCGCGAGCTTTGCCTATCACGATATCTATCCCGAACAGGGCACTGTGTTGGACCTGCTGGCCAGCGGGAAATTGAACGCCAGTAAATTGATCACGCACCGCTTCGATCTTGATCATATCAACGACGCGTTCGAAACCGCCGCCGCCAAGGAGCATACCGGGGCGGTGTTCGTCGCGATCACGATCTCGTGACATCGCGTTTTCGCATCGGAACTTATGCAAATGCGGGCGGGGCAGGGCTGAGCGTCCTCGACCTTGCCGATGGCGGCTGGAGCGTCGGACCGGCGGATGCGGGCGTCCCCAATGCCTCGTTCGGTACGTATTCGCCGCGGCACGGGCTTTATTACTTTGTCGATGAGCAGCCGGCAGGGGCTATCGGCTGCTACCGTGACGGGGCGGGCGGGCTGGAGCGGCTGGCGCGCGTGGCAACGCACGGCGTCGATCCTTGCTACATCTCGCTGGATCGCCGCGAAGACCTGCTGGCGGTGGCCAATTATGGCAGCGGCGATATCGCGCTGTTCAGGCTCGACGCGACAACGGGGCTGCCGGTCGATCCGCCTGAGATGCGCCGGAATGCGGGCCGCGGGCCGGTTGCCGAGCGGCAGGAGGGGCCACACGCGCATTGCGTCTGCTTCAGCCCCGATGATCGCTGGTTGTTTCATGTCGATCTCGGCACGGATCAAATCCTGGCCTATCCGATCGATCCCGCCACGCGATCGATCGGCGCGCCATGCATCGCTTTCGCCGCACCACCGGGCAGCGGGCCACGGCACCTCGTCTTCCATCCGGTGCTCCCGCTCGCGCTGCTCGCCAGCGAACTCGCCAGCACGCTGACCGTGCTGCAGGTGGCGGAGGGCCGGCTGATCGCGCGGCAGACGGTCTCCACGCTCCCCGCGAGTCATGAGACGCGCAATATCTGCGGCCATCTGTCGCTCAATGCTGCGGGCGACCGCGCCTATGTCACCAATCGGGGACACGATAGCGTGGCGGTCTTCGGCTGGAACGAGGCCGGCATTCTCACGCCGCTCCAACATGTGCCGAGCGGCGGCGCCTCGCCGCGCGCATTCGTATTGCTCGAGAGCGAGCGCCAGATGCTGCTGGCCAACGAGCAGGACGGGACGGTTACAATTCTCGCGCTGCGGGAAGACGGCACATTGTCACCCCCTGGCACGCCACTCAGCGTGCCGGGTGCCGCCTTCCCTTTCGTGATGGCGCGCTGACGGCGGATGCCGGGGGCGCCGTCCATCTATACGCTCAGCCCCCAACCACATCTCAGCGCGGCGGAGTGCGAGCGCGGGCTTCGGCTGCTGGTGATCGAGGCAGCGTTCTCGGGCGGGGCGACCGCGCTTACGACCGGCGTGATCCTCACCGCCTTCGCGCTGCATCTCGGCGCGTCGAACGTGATGGTGGGCATCCTGGCCAGCGCCCCGTTTCTCGCGCAACTGCTGCAATTGCCGGCCATCCTGCTGGTCGAGCGGGTGCGCCAGCGCAAGCGCATCGCGGTGTTCACCAGCATCGCCGGGCGGCTGATGCTCGCAGTGATGGCGGTGGCGGCCTATTATACGGGATCGGCGGCGTTGTGGGTGTTCCTGGCCGCACAATTCACACTGTGCGGCCTTGGTGCGATCGGCACCTGCGCGTGGAATTCTTGGCTGCGTGATCTCGCGCCGGAAGATCGGCTGGGGCAGGTCTTCGCGAGGCGCACCGTGTGGCTGACTGCAATCAACTTACTGCTCGGGCTGGTCGCCGCGCTCGCGCTCGATCTTACCGGGGAGGGTTCGTCCTCGCGCAACACAGTTTTCGCGGCGATGTTCGCTGCCGGCTGCGTTACCGGGTTGATCAGCGCACGCGTCGTCAGTGGCATGCCCGAGCCGCTGATGCCGCCGCCTATAGGCAGCGTGCGGCTGGGCGAGTTACTGCGCCAGCCGCTGCGCGATCTGAATTTCGTGCGGCTGCTGGTGTTCGTCGGCAGCTGGCAATTCGCCGTCAATCTCGCGACACCATTTTTCACCGTGTTCATCGTGCGCCAATTGGGGCTGCCTATCAGCTTCGTGATGGTGCTGAGCGTGGTCAGCCAGATCGCCAACATCTTTGCCCTGCGGTCCTGGGGCGCACTGAGTGATCGCTTCGCCAACAAATCGGTGCTCGCGGTGTGCGCCCCCGTCTATATCCTGGCGATCGTCGGCATGATCGGCGCTTCGCAATTCGCCGATCGCGAGATGATGAAGGCGTGGCTGGTGATGCTTCATCTCCTGATGGGCGCCTCGGTGGCGGGGGTCACGCTGACCTCGACCAACATTGCGCTGAAGCTGTCGCCGCGCGGCAGCGCCACCGCCTATGTTGCGGCGAGCGCAACGGTCACCGCGGTGGCGGCGGGGCTGGCGCCGATCATGGGCGGGCTGCTGGCCGATTTCTTTGCCCGACGGAAGCTCGAACTGCTGGTGCGCTGGTCCAACCCCAATGGCGTCTCGACGCTGCCGATCGGGCTCACAAGCTGGGATTTCTATTTCCTCATTGCCGGCCTGCTTGGGCTCTATGCCATCCACCGCCTGACGCTGGTGGAGGAGCGCGGCGAGATCGAGCGGCGCGAGATGATGGGGCAGGTGCTGGCCGAGACGTTGCGCAGCATCCGCAATATCTCGAGTGTGGCCGGGCTGCGCGATGCAACCGCCGTGCCAGTGTCGTTGCTGCGCGATGCGCGCGTGCGGCGGCGGCTGCGTCGGGCGCAGGCGCACAAGAAGCACAATTAGCTCAAGCGGGTGCGAAGCGCTTGTGGAGAAAGTGCCGCGCGCCGCCGGGCGGGCAATCGGTAATCGTGCCGACAAGGCTATAGCCGAGCTTTTCGTAAAAGCCGCGGGCCTGGAAGCTGTAGGTATCGAGCGATGCGCCTATACAGCCGCGCGCCAGCGCCAGCGCCTCGGCCCGGCGCAACACGGCGGATCCCACCGCCTGGCCCCGTTGTTGCTCGGGCACGAACAGCAATTCGATCTGCAACCAGCTGAACAGCGTCCGGCCCCATAATCCGCCGATCGTCCGGCCCGCATCATCGGCGAGCAACACGGCCAGCGCGCCGGTGGATCCGGGCGCGGCATGATCGCGATTGAACGCGGCCAAGCCGGCCAGGATCGCGGCACGATCCTCGTCCCGCGGCGTATCGGGAATAACGAGCCGCGGGGGAGCGATCAGATCTTGGTCCATTGGTTGAGCTTGATGCGGCGATCGCCCCAGTGCAAGCCATCGGGAAAATCATCCACTGCAGCCTCGATCCGGGCCGCGGCAAGGCTGCCATAGCCGCCGTCGCCGCGCGGGTTGATCCACCAGCCGGCCGATCCGTCCCACAGCTTCACCTCATTCGTGCCGACCTGTACGGCATTGCCCTCATGATAGATGGCATCGCCGTCGATCCAATGATCCGACACGCTTTCCTTGCCCCAGCTATCGCGCCAGGATCGCGCCGCATCGGCGCTGTAGCGTTGAATGAATTGCGCGCGGTATGCCGGCACGCCGCGCGCGACGAATGCCTCGTGCGCAATCGCTGCGTGGACGCCGCAATCGACCTTCTTGGCATCGACTGCCTCGCACCAATGGATTGGCCACGGCGTCGGGCCCCAGGCCGAATGCTCGCGCATCCAGCGCGGGCCGGATAGCTTGTCGCCGCCGTTCAGCTGCGCGTAATCGAAGGCGATCAGCCATTCATGCGCGATGTCGCAACACGCCGTGCCGTGATGCGAGATATGGCTGTTGGGGAAGAATTCCCATTTGCCGCCGGGCGAGGCCACGGGCGTGCCGCCGGCCAGCATGAACGATCCGGTGGCCGCGCGCTCGGTCTTCGAGGCGACAATTTTCTTGTTATCCGCGGCCAAATACATAGGACATGCTCCTGTCATAACCGCCGGCATCACAAAAAATCAGAAGGTCGCCGGCGCGGGTCCCTTCGGGGAGTTGAACGTTGGAAGCGATGATGTCGTGCTCCATGCACAATCGCCCCATCAGATAGGTTTTGCCTCGGCCGATCGGCTGCAGTTCGCCCGTCTCGCCGCATTGTCGGACCATGCGGTGGGGTTGCCAGAAGTGCATCGGGATCTCGGCGATCGAGGCATCCACCACCGCCTCGATCATGTCGTCTTCATGCTCCTGAATCTCCAGGATGCGCATCGCGAGCGCCATCGATGGCTGCGCCATCGCCTTGCCGGGCTCCGATGCGATCTGGCGCACCCCGGGCAACATGGTGCGGACCAGCTCGGCCGCCTGCGCGATCTTGGATGTCTCGTCGGCATGCCAATCGTCGGGATACCAGCCCCCGCCCATATCGAGCATCTCGATCGTGCGTCCGCTCAACCGTTCGATCGAGCGACACCAGCGCAGCATGGATTCGAACAAGTGCCACCATTGCGCGACGCCGACATGGCTGCTGGCCATATGGAAATGCACGCCGAACGCGCTGCCGGTGGGCAGGCGCTTGACCGCGTCGATCAGCTTGCCGAACGTCGTCGGGCTGTCGAGCGGGATGCCGAAGCGCGAGGTGATGTTCGGCGTGCGGATGCGAATGCCGATATGCTTAGCAGACATTTCGCCGGCGGCGACCGCCGCGACGACACGATCGAGATCGGCGATGCTGTCGCAGAATACCGCGTGCATGCGCTCGCGCGGCATCAGCCCCTCGGGCCACCATTTGCCGGGGCCGTTGAGGATCACCTGATCGGCGCGGAAGCCGACGGCGAGCGCCGATTGCACTTCGCCCAGGCTGATCGCCTCGGCATAGAAGCCGTTATCGAGCGCAAGCTTGATCAGCCTTTTGTCCGGATTGGTCTTGATCGAATAGCCGCTGATCACCTCGACATCGTTGGTGCTGAGCCGATGCGCGCGATCGGCGGCCTGTTTGAACAGCGTTTCCGCCGTGCTCTCCATGTAAATGTATTGCGGCGTCTGCATCGTATCGAAATCCTGCGCCGCGATGTCCGCGACGAAGGTTTCGGGCAATGCCGCGACCGCGCTGGGGGGCGCGGAGCCTTCCGGTGCCAGCGCGACATCCAGCATGTCGGGATCGATTTTGTGCAGCCGCGCGGCGAGCGCGGTCAGCCCCGAGGGATGCTTCATCGAATGACCAACCGCGCCGGCGAACGGCTCCGGCAGGGGCGGCAGCGGGTAATCCGCGCGCACCGGCACTTCGAGCACGATGCGCGTGAACTCGGCGGCCTGCGCCGGCACCGCCTGCGCGGCGACGCCGGTGGCCGCCTGCACCAGTAAGGCGGGCAGATTGTGCCCGGCGATCGTCGCGCCGTGGACCCAGGCGGGAAAGCGCGGGTTCATTTCGATCAGCCACAACGTATCGGCGGCATCGCGCACCATTTCGAGCTCGCCGCCGCCGGTCCAGTTGGTGTCGCGCACCATCTGCCGCAGCGGTTCGAGGAAGGCGGGGGGCACTTCGGAAACGTCACCGGCCCAGGTCTTGCCCTCGGCAGTGACATCGCGCTTGCGCATGCTGACCGCGCCAAGCAACTCGCCCTTGTAGGCGGTAAGCATGACCGATTCCTCATAACCGCTGACATGCGCCTGCAGGAACAGTTTCTCGGTCGACCAGACCTTGCTCAGCGCGTTGCGCACTGCGGTGAAGCTATCCCAGGTCGGCGTGCGCGAAGCATCGTAATACGGGCCTTTGAGCCACACGCGCCAATTATGCAGGCGGCAGAAAGCATGCAGTTCCCAGTCGCTATGCTCGGTCGACAGATAGGTCGGGATATTGATCGGTAGCCCGGAGGCCGCTTCCACCACCGGCTTGGTGATGCGCTTGATCCCCGCCATCGGCGGCGCGAGCAGATTGGGGTGACCATCGGGAAACACGCTGGCCAGCCACATCGCCTCAAGATCGCTGCCCGAAATCCACAGCCCACCGGCGTCGAGCGCGCCACGCACCTGAACGCCATAGGCGTCGAGATCGAGCTCGCCCCACGGGCGCTGGATCCACAGTTCATCGAGTTCATCGAAATGGATGCCCGAGACGCGGTTCGAATATTCGACGCCAACGATGGTAGCGTCGGGGTACCCCTGACGTAGCGAGCGGACGATGCCGACCCCCGGCTGCGGATTTCCGCCGGCGTACAGCCCGCTCACATAGATTTTCATTCAGATTCCAGAATAATAGCAGACGCTACCGCCAGCACAGATGCAAGCGAACTACTTTTGCTGCAGAGGGGGAGAACTCGCCTGCTTGGTTAAGCTAATTATAATAACGCGGCCAAAGCGATTTAGGTTGCACAAAATAAATAGAAAACGATGTTGGGTACGGGCGGCAATATTTAAGATATTTATTATTATGACCAGCGCGCAATATCCGAGTTATAAAGACGTCGACGCCTTTATCGATGTCACGCGACTCCGTGCTTTGGACGGGTTCATCACCCAGCGTCTGCGGGATCGGTTGGCGGCAGACCGGCCATTCTATACCGGGCCGTTTTTGCTTGAGGAGGATGCGCCCGATCGACCGGGATCGCGGATGATCGAGCTGGCTCAATCGCGCGAGCCGGAAAATTATTATGATCTCGATCGCACCGAGATATGGGAACCGAGCCCCGAGGCAGCGGAATTCGCGCCGCTAATGGCGTTTATCGCCACGCTGCCGTTCGCGGCCACGGGGCGGATGCTGATCATGTACGATCCGGATGGTCGCGCCGTCCCCGCGCACAAGGATCACGACAGCATCGATCTGTGCCACGAATTCATCTGGTTTCGCACTAATCTCGGCAAGCCCTTCTACATGCTCGATCCCGCCACTGGCGCGCGCGATTACGTCGCGGGGCACGCGGCATGGTTTGATACGGTCAACCAGTTCCACGGTGCCGATGCCAGCGGCGAATTGTCGTTCAGCATCCGTGTCGATGGCATATTCAACGACGCGTTCCGCGCGCAAATTCCCTATCCGAGCGATAATCGCGCCGCGGCGGCCAGCGCCTGGGCGAGTGTCGCCTAGCATCGGTAACGGGGCCGGCGGGTTTACCAGCCTGGGCAGCTTATTGTGGTGCAGTATGCAAAGCCCGCAATTGGTGCGCTGAGCGATCTGCCGACGCGACCTCAGCGCGCATTGCCGAAGTTGCGATCAGGGGCCCCGCCTGAGATACTCGCGATCGCGCCGATCGGCGTGGCGATGAACGGCGCATTGTCATCAGGACTTTGCCGGGGGTGCGTCAAGCGCATCGCCGAATCCGGCGCGTAGGCGACCGGTGTCCGCCCGCGATCTGCAGCCCCGAGCCATTTGAACCATTCCGGACATAGGCTCAGGGACGTGCCGGCACCGATATGTCCGTTTCCGAGCGATGCCGTATCGGCGCGCGGACCCGCCACCTAGACCGCATTGACCGCACCTGGACATTGGAAAAAATGGGTCATGGACGTCGATGAACTGGCAGCTGTGGTTCCTGAACTCGCCGCCTTCGCGCGCGATCGGCCTGACTTCGACATCCTGCGGCACGATTTCCTCGCCGATGTCGGACCGGGTGACTCGGACGCTCCACTAAAGGCAAGCGACCCGCTGCGTGACGTGCTCATGGAATGCCAGCGGCTGGCGCGGATCGCGCCGAGCGGCGCGGTGCTGGGGGCGCTGAGGCAGCTGGGCTTTGGTTCGGCGGCGGAGGTGGCGGCGCTGGAGGAAGGCCATTTTGTCGCAATCAGCGCTGACGCACTGGGCGGGGATACCGGTCTTGCCGGGGTGATCCATTCCCGCGCCCGCGCCATCAAGGGGCAGGCAATCCATCTATGGGCGAACGCAGCGGTGCTGGCCAAGTCGCCGCTGCTACGCCACTCCCCAGTCAGTTCGGTCGGCACGGCGCCCGGCGAGGTTTTTTCGGGATTGCCGAGCTACCAAGCGCTGTTCGGCAACCAGGATTATTGCGCTTGCCCGCACTGCCAGTCAATCTTCGGCCCGGCCGCCTACTTCGTTGACCTGATGCGGCTGACCCAGCGCTACGTCACCGATCCCAACCGCGCGACGATCCCGCCGGACCTGACGCTCGAACAACGGCGACCGCAGCTGTTCACCGACGCACTCAGCTGCGCAGCCACCAACGATCTGGTGCCGCATCTGGTGATCGCCAACGGCGTGCTGGCCGATTGGGTCGAGAAGCTGCTGCACACCGATGCGCCGGAGCGGTTTCTGGCGACCGCCAACTACCCTTTGAATCTGCCGCGGAATCTGCCGTTGGTGGAAACGCGACTGTTGTTGGCGTCTGCAGGACTGTCGCTGCCGCAGGTCTACACCGCGTTCGAGCCCGCCGCATTCACCACCCACGTTAGCGCGGCGACGCCCGCGTCGATCACGCTCGCCGAAGCGCCGCCAGGTGACGCCACGATGGTCGGCGCGGTCCTCAGGATCGTCGCCGGACCGGGGACGGGGCAGGCGCGCCAAATCACAGCGTACGATGTGCAGACGCGCATCGCCACGGTCGGCGCGGCGTGGGCCGTGGCGGCGACGGCAGACTCACTGTGCGTTGTCGCGTGGCAAGCGTGGCCGGTGGCGCGCGAGGCGCTGGGGCTTTCTCTCGAGCAGGCCGCGTTGGTGGCGACGCCGGTGGTCGATCCCGCGGCGCTCGAGGCGCTCTACGGGCTGCCGGGCGGGACGGGTCTGGCGGCGCTGGCGCAGGTTCCGATGTTCCTGCGCCACACCGATTTCGATCCGGTCACGCTGCGTACGCTGCTGTTTGAGGACTTCGACGATAGTGAGATCGCGGCTGGGTTGGCGCACGGCCTGTTCATCAACGGCGCACTTGGTTCTGGCGGCTATGTCGCTCTCGTCACTGGCGATCTCGGTGTAGAGACGCTTGCGCCGCTCGACGCGCCGACCCTCGATCGGATCGGCCGCTTCGTCCGATTGGCGCGGTGGACCGGTCTGTCCTTCGCCGATCTTGACTGGCTGATCGCCGCCGCGGGTGAGACGCAGATCAGTGAGGGCACGCTGATCGAGATCGCCGATGCGCTGCAGGCCAAGGCGCTGACCGGGCTGCCGCTGGATACACTCACCGCCTTGTGGGCGGACATGAAGACCATCGGGCGCGGCGACGGCGAGCAGCCCGCCGACCTGTTCGACCGCGTCTGGAACCCCATTTCACTGCTGGCCGATGGCGGCGTTTACCGCCCGCTCTATCCGGCCAATCCGCTGTTCGTCGACGCTGTCGTCACTTGGGACGTCGCGACTGGGGTGACGACCGGGGATGGGGGCGGGGGGTTCGGCCGCAGCCGGCTGGTTGCCGGCTTGCGCGTTTCAGACGCGGAGCTAACCGCGATCGGCCAGCTGTTGTTCGGCGAGGCAGCTGTGCCGCTCGACGTCGGCAACCTGACCCTGCTGTACCGCACCACCGTCCTGCTCCGGCTGACTCAACTCGACGTCGCCGGCTACGAGGCGCTATTGCTGCGGCTCGGCCTGTCCCCGACCGCGCCAATCCTCCCGCTGGAGCTGAGCCGCCTTGTGGCCGCGGCGCGGTGGATGAGCGCGGCGCGGCTATCGTCCGAGACGCTTTCCTTCGTGCTCGCCGACGTGGTGCCGCCGCTGCCGACCGCGCCAGACTCGCGATATGCGCAGATGCGCGCGCTGTGGCTGCTCGCACGGCCGGGCTACGTTACGCCGCGATCGTTCATCGCTGACACAATTACCCCCGATCAGTCCGCCGCGGCCTATGCGGTGTTGGTGGCGCAGACTGCGCCGGCGCGCGTCCGCTCGCTCGGTGCCGACTATGCGCGCGTCTTCGGCCCGGGGCAGGACGACATTGCGATGGTGCTGGCGGAGGTCACCACCAACGACCTGGCGTTCCTCGCAACCGATCTCGGCTTTAGCGCGCGGCAGATCGACGTGGTCGTTGATGCGGTCAATGCAGCTTTCGTCGCGCAGGGAGAGATGCTGGCGAACCAGCTGGCAGCGATGCTGGGCGCGGGCGTCGAGATGGTCGATGCAGCATCGCTTTATATCGCGACGGCGATCGGTACGCCGACGGCTTTGCTGACGACGCTGCTGGTGCCGCTGCCTGCGCCCACGGGCGACGACCCGGGGTGGCAGGCTATCGAGAACGTGTTCGCGCGCTATACGCGGTTGCTCGTCGCGGCGGCGACGCTGCAGATCGACGCGCCAACGCTGGCCGCGCTCCCACAGATGCCCGCAGTGTTCGGAATTGCCAATTTGGCACGACCGACGCTCGACGATCTGCGGTGTATCTCGGCGTACAATGCGCTCGTCGCCGCGTCCGATAATTCAGGTGACGCCTGGCTCGCCTATTTCGGGATGCCGGCAGCGACCAACGCGGAGCAGCAGGCTAAGCTTACCTGCCTCGCGGCGCTAACGTACTGGCCGGAGGCGCAGATCCTCGCGATACTGGATCAGATCGGCGCGACGATTGCGTTGATCGATACCGTCGCTGGCATCACACGGCTATCGCCGATCTTCGCATTGTTCGCGGCGGGCGGCTTCGACCCCGGTTTCGCCGCCCGGCTGCTCGCGCTGCGCACGTTGCCTGCCGACGGTCCGGACGCGAGCCACGCCAACTGGGAGACCTATCGCGACACCGCAGCGGCAACACACGGCACGATAGCCGGCAAGCTGGGCGCGGCATGGGACCAGAGCTACGCGACCATCGTCTCGCAAATGAACGTGGCGCGGCGCGATGCGCTGGAGCCCATCGTCGTCTGGCAGCTCGGTCGTGTCCACCCGTGGATCGTCGATCGCCGTCAGCTCTACGGCTTCCTGTTGATCGACGTCGATATGAGCGGCTGCGCGATGACGTCGCGAGTCGCCGAGGCGATCGGCGCGGTGCAACTCTATCTGCAGCGCTGCCGCCTGAATCTCGAGCCGGGTGTCGACCAGCTCCGTGTGCCCGAGGCGCAGTGGCAGTGGATGAACAATTACCGAGTGTGGGAGGCGAACCGCAGGATCTTCCTGTACCCGGAAAATTACATGGAGCCGACGCTGCGCAGTTCGCGCACCGAAGTGTTCAAGGAGCTCGAGGAGTCGTTGCTCCAGACCAACGTGACCGATGAGACGGTGACCAAGGCCTATGGCACTTATTTCGAGCGGCTCGATGCGCTCGCCACGCTGATCTACGTCGATTCGCTGCGCTGCATTGTCGACGATCGCAAGCGGGCACCTGTCGAGACGTTGTTCGTCTTCGCGCGCACGCTGGCCGAGCCGTACGAATTCTACGTCGCGCGGCAGGAGTTGGGGGCCGTCTGGTCGGAGTGGCGCAGGATCGACGCGTCGATTCCCGCGCCGTTTATCACCCCCGCTTATGCCTTTGGCCGGCTGTTCGTCTTCTGGGTCGAGCTGAAAGTCGTCCGCGAGATAAAGATCCGCGCTGATCCCTTGGTTGGCAGCATGTCCGAGAACAGCTCGACCTATACGGCGTCGATCCACTTCACGTTTCAGACTTCGACGGGGGGCTGGTCGCCCGCGCAGTCGCTGATCGACAATGAGGTGGTCTATGTCACTACTGCCGAGCCGCCGTTCAACAGCGAATCGGGTTACGGCCTGTTCGACATGGACGCGTTGTTCTGGCGCAAATGCAGCGCGCTGACGGTTCCGGGAGAGCGGCTGCTGGCGCCGCCGCTGGCCACCGGGCGCGACGAGAAGATCGTGATCTTCTACGGCCCGTTCCTCGAAAACGATCAGGACCCGCCATCGGCGCTGAAAGTCGGCCCCCGACCGGACCCGGCGATGCGGGCACAGGATCCTGCGCGCTACGTCTTCGATCTTAACGTCTACACACGCTCGGGCATGATCAACCAGGCGATCGCCAGCACGGCGCGTGGCGATATTGCGCTGCAATCTGCGCGCGTGCTGAACCGCGATCTGCATCTCGATTTCCTCATGCGTGGCTCCGAGTTCCGTCTGCTGCTCGAAAGTCGCTCGCCCGGCGTGCCACCGGCGATCAAGCCGGTCATCGACGTCGCGACCAGCGCACTTTACGTCGGCGACACGTTCAACGTGCTGCGATCGAATTACTATGGCGACTGGACCTCGCCGATCCAGAGCGCGACGCAGGCGATCCGCGCGACCGCGGACGCCTTTGTCGTCGACGGGCTCGACGCTGCCCGCTCGCAGGGGGTGTATGACGATCTGCTGGGCCACGGCGTCATCGATCACTTGGGCGTAATCGAGCCGATCTTCACGACCGACACCAATCTGGATTTCCTGTTCGGCGGCGAGCAGTTCCACAATCGCGCGATCCTGGTCGCCGAAATCCAGAACATCCTGCTCAACCTCAAGGCACGCGGGCTGCCCGTACAGGGCGATTCGTTCCTGCTAACCGCGATCGACGCGCCGCTCGCCGCCCAGGTGCTCATCGACCTTCGGGGCAACGGCGTGCTCGACGGGGCCGACCGAGTCGATCCGGCTTTCAGTTCGCGAACCGATCTTTCGTTTCTCTTTGGAGGCGCTCCCCCCGAGGAACAGGCGCGCCTGATCTACGAGGTGCAGCGCGTGCTTTTCCGGCTCATGGCAGACCCGCTGCTGCTGGGGTCGATCAGCCGGCGCAATGCGGCGACGATCGTGACAAAAAACCAGCCCGATTGGTTCTTGATCAATGCTGGCAATGAAGCCTTCAAGGTCGTGGTCACCGATATGCAACTGCCGATGCTGTCGGCCAATATGCGCGTGAAGGAGGTGCCGTCGGCGCACATCATATCGGCCGACAGCTTCATCATGACCGATATCGATTCTGCCCTGTCGATGCAGGCATATGAAGATCTCGTCGGCCACGGCGTGGTCGATGCAAACGGACAACTTGAGATCGGCTTCGGCCCGTCGACCGACCTGAGCTTCCTGTTCGCCAATGCGCCGCTGCGCGAACGCATGATCATGTCCGCCGAAGTGCGCGCGGTTCTGCTCAACCTGCCAACCATCACTGCCTTGTCTTATTTTCACGAGGACGAGAACACCGTGTTCACGGCCGCCGCGTTGCTGCCGCTCGGCATTGGCCAAGCCGCGGCCGATGCTGCGCTCGCCGCGCTTGTCGTCCATGCGGTCGTCAGCGCAATTGGGGGCGTCAGCCGCAGCTACGGGCCAGATACCGATCTGTCCTATCTCTACGCCGATACCGGCGACCGGCGTGCCTTGCTGATCGCGGGCACGCGCGCGATCCTGCGTCGGTTCTTCGCTACGACCTGGCAACGCGCCATCCAGGACGTGCGCTTCGCCTTCGAACGGCTGACGACCGCGGCGGTCCCGCGGCTCAACGCCTCGCTTGCCTCCGGGGGCGTTGAAGCGCTGCTGGCGCTCACGTCGCAGCAGGCGCCGGTTGTCCCGCTGGTGCCGTTCTCCGCGTATTTGCCGACGCGTAAGGTGATCGAACCCAAGCTGTTCGATGGCGCACAGGTCGATTTCGACGGGCCATATGGCCTGTATTATTGGGAGCTGTTCTATTTCACCCCAGAGCTGGTCGCCGCGACGCTGATGCGCAGCGGCCGCCACGACGCGGCGATCGCCTGGCTGCAATATATCTTCAACCCGACCGTGCGCCCCGATCCGCTGATCCCGGCCGACTTTATTACCGCCGATATCGACGAGGCCGATGCCGAGAGCGGCTATGCCGCGCTGTGCGCGCAGGGGATCATTCTGCCCGACGGGATGGTCGCGGCCGGGTTCGGTACGCAGACGGACCTGTCGTTCCTTTTTCCCGCGGTTGCCGATCCGTTGACGCGCCAGCAGATGATCCGGGAGGTGCGCAACGTTCTCACAAACGCGCTGATGGCCGCGCCGACCTCGCGCTTCTGGCGGTTCATGCCGTTCCGCAACCAGACGCTTGCCGGCCTGGTCGAGACCTTGACCGACCCGGTGACGATCGCGCTCTACGAGAATGATCCGTTCGACCCCTATGCGATCGCGCGGATGCGGATCGGCGCGTTCGAGAAAGCGACGGTGATGCGCTATCTCGATGTGCTGATCGACTGGGGTGACGCGCTGTACGCGCAGAAGACGCGCGAAGCGCTGACCGCAGCGACGATGCTTTATCTCTATGCCGACGAACTGCTCGGTGCCCGCCCGGTCGACGAAGGGCCGTGCAAGATCGAACAGCCGGCAAGCTATGCCCAAATCGCGGCGCGCTATGCCGACGTGCCCGGCGGCATCCCGCCGTTCCTGATCGAGCTTGAAAACGTGGTTTCGGGCGACCAGGCGGCGGCCTCGCCCGAACTGCTCGGGCAGCCGTTCAACGATGTCGAGGCGTTGTTCTGCGTACCCGAGAACGAGAAGATGCTGGCCTATTGGGACAGGCTGGCGGACCGCTTGTTCAAGCTGCGCAACTGCCTGGATCTCGAAGGAAATTCACTCGATCTGCCGTTGTTCGCGCCGCCGATCGATGCCCTGGCGCTTGTCCGTGCCGCTGCCGCCGGGACAAGCGGGCTAACCGCGAACCCGCAGGGGCAGGCCGCGGTGCCATCGTATCGCTACAGCTTTCTGATGATGCAGGCGCGCACCATCGTGTCGAGCGCGGCGATTCTCGGCAGCGCTCTGTCAAACGCACTGGCCGAGCGCGACAACGAGACGTTGTTCCGCCTGCGTGCGTCGCAGGAGCTGGCGATCCTTAACCTGACGACGCGGATGAAGACGCTCCAGGTGGACGAGGCGCGCGCCGGGCTCGCTGCGCTGGAGCAGTCCAGGGCGGCGATCCAGAGCCGGCAGAACTTCTACGCCGGGCTGATCCGCGAGTTCATGTCGCCGGGCGAGATAGCCAACATCGCGCTGTCGGGCACTGCGTTGCTGACAAGCATCGGCGCGGGCATCGCGCAGACGGTCGCGGCGATCGCCTATGCTGTGCCGCAGGTCGGCGCCCCGACGGCAATGACCTATGGCGGCATACAGCTCGGCAACAGCGCGTCCAAATGGGCGGCCGCGCTGGAATCGGCCACCAAGGTGCTCGAATTCGGCGCGCAAACGTCACTGACAGTCGCGGGCTATCAGCGGCGCGCGCAGGATTGGCAGCGCGAGATCGACCAGTCCGTGTTCGATCTGGCGCAGACCGAGGCGCAGATCTTGGCGGCACAGACGCAGATTGCGGGTGCGACGCGCGACCTGGAAATCCATCAGCGCACGATCGCGCAAGCACAGGATTACAGCGATTTCCTACTGCGCAAATTCGATAATTACGAGCTGTTTGCGTGGATGGCGGGGCGGCTGTCGAGCCTGTTCTACCAGACCTACCGCGCCGCGCTGGAGGCGACACTCGCCGCACAGGCGGCCTATCAGTACGAACTCAACAGTGACGACGTCTTCGTAAACTTCGCGTCGTGGGACGAGCGCCATAGCGGGCTCCTCTCCGGCGAGACGCTGAACATGGCGCTCGATCAGATGGATCAAGCCTATGTGCGGTCCAACACGCGGCGGCTGGAGATTACCAAGACAGTCTCGCTCGCGCAGATCGCACCGACCGAATTGCTGCGGCTGCGCAGCGAGGGGCGCTGCACGATCGATCTGAGCGAGGCGCTGTACGATTTCGACTTTCCCGGCCAGTATTGCCGGCGGATCAAGACCGCCGAATTCTCGCTTGTCTCGACGATCGAGGCGGAATCGGGCTTCGAGATCCATGCGACCATCCTCCAGACGCGCAACCAAATTCTGGTCCGCGCGGACAAGGCCGGCCTCGATTATATGCTGGGCGGGGGCGGCGATCAGCCGCTGTCAGTGCGGAGTAACTGGCAAGCAAACCAGGTGATCGCGGCGTCCGCGTCGTCGCTGGGGTCGGGGCTGTGGGAACTGATCCTGGGCATCGACGACCGGCTCTATCCGTTCGAGGGGACGGGCGCTGTTTGTAGTTTCGATATGGCGATGCCGCTTGCGACCAACCGCTTCGATTTCTCGACGATCGAGGATGTCGCGGTGACGCTGCGCTATAGCGCGCTCGACGGCGGCCCCATCTTCCGCAAGCAGGTTGAAACGGCGTTGGCGGGCCCGGTGTTCGCCGGCACTGCCTTCCTGAGCCTGGCGACCGCCTTCGAAGCGGACTGGGCGGCATTTATGGAGGATCATGGCGATCCCGTCGCGCAAGTGCTGACGGTCGAGATCGATCGCACCCGGCTTGTGCCCAATCTGAGCGACTATCTGCTCGACAGCGTCGATCTCTGGATCACGGTAGATCCAGACGATCCGCTTCCCGGGGCCTCGACCTTCCTGACACTGGCGCCCGCAAAGCTGGCAGCCGCGAGCGTCCCGTTCAAGGGCGCGGTGGGGCTGTATGACGCGAATGCGGCGCCGCTCGCGCAATTTGCCGGAAGCTGGGCGATCACGGTTGACCTGGAAGCGATGAAGCAGGTCCCCGAGCTCGCCGCGTTGCTAAGCGCCGGCTTTCTGGACCCCGCCCGGTTCCTCGATGTGGGGCTGGTGCTCAACTACCGCGCAACCGTCTTCAAATCCTAATCACGCAACAACCCAGAAAGGCGAAATCATGGCCTATACCAATTGTGAGACGACGATCGGTCCCGACGAGGTGCTGTGCAGCCAGACGCACTGCAACAATTATCAGAACACGTCTTCGATGAAGCGGGTCTGCTACTGCCTCGACTGGAAAGGCAACAAGATTCCCAATTGCGAGGTGAAGGGGGATTCGTTCCCGGTCTCCACCACCGAATGCTACAACAAGGCGACGGGCGAGCGTCGCAACATCACACCCACGGCGTGCGACGAACTGCGCGATCGCGACAAGAACTGGGGCAATCGCACCTGCTTTTGCTGCTGTTCGTGCTTTGCTTGGGGAACCCGGCTCGCCGTCGGTCCCGGGCAGACGCGCGAAATCCAAGAGGTCGGGATCGGAGAGACCATCCTGACCGGGTCGCTCGCCAGCGGGACGCTTGAATGGACCCCGCGCCGAGTCGTGTTCAGCGACGGCACGTCGCCTGCGGCCGACCAGATTGCAATCGTCGTGCAGTATGGCGATGGCGGTGAGATCGTGGTTACGACCGACCAGCCGTTCCTGATGCCCGACGGTACGCTCAAGCGCGCCGATCGGCTGACCGTCGAGGATCAACTGGTCGACGATTCCGGCACAGCGGTGACGATCAACTCGGTGTGGCTCGGCAAACTGGACATCGGGCTGCACAATATCGCCGCCGATACCGGTGGCGACACGCTCGACGGGCATCTGCTGAGCGTCAACGGCATCGTGGCGGGCGATCACACCGTGCGCGTACTGCAATCCAGCGACGAATATGCCGCCTATTTCGCGTCCGGGCATGACGAGTTGCCGGTGATCGGCAGCGTCGAATATGCGACGCAGGGAGGCGAGGGGACGACCCAGTTCGCCAGCGTTGCACGCGACGTTCAGACCGCCTTTCGCGACGGGTTCGTCGCGATGGCCGAGGTCGCCAACGCGCCGGTGCCGAAGGGGGCCGCGGCCTTCGTGACGCCCGCGCAGGCCACCGACATCCGCAAGAACGGTAGTTTCCGACCCCTGGGCCAGGCCACCAACAAGGCTGAGTTCGAGTATCTGCGAAAGGTATTCTCGGCCTTCTACCCCGATATCTATTTCAGGCTGAACTGGGAGGACCAGACCCCCAATCTGTTCGCCTATACCGAAAATGGGATGAAGTTGGTCTATGTCTCGGGTGCGCTGCTGCGCGCGACGTGCGTCGGCCGCGATGGTCTGGCGTTCCTCATGGCGCACGGCGTCGGACGGCTGATCGGCGCCCCCCCGGGCGGCGCGCGGGGCGTGGCATGCACGGGCCAGGCAGATTATTTCGGGATCGGCTATGTCTTCATCGATGTGCTGTACGGCCGCTCAAGCGAGGCGGGGCTCGCCGCGTTGAAGGAGATCGGCACGCTGTTCGGCTTTATCTCCGCCGAGAACGCGGCGGGCACCGACCGGTGCATGAACCCGTCGATCGCGTGCCGGCTCGATGCGCTTAACGCAGCCCTCGCCGGGCAGGAGCTACCCTATTGTGCGGGTGCGCCATCGATCGGCACGCTGGCGCTCGAAACAGCCGAGTACATCGCGTTTGAGGGCGTGCCCACCGTGGTCGCGACGTTCAGCGAGGCGGTCTACCCCGGCTCGACCAATAATGTGGTCAATTTCCAGATCCGTCCTGTCGCCGGGGTGCTGGTCGCTGGGGCGCGGCTGGATCGCCCCGAGCAGGTAATACTGAACGTCGTCCTGCCCGATCCGCCGGCCGGGACCTACACGCTGAGCGTCAGCGACGTCCTGTCGATGGAGGGATCGACGCTGGATCCCGCCAGATCGAGCGCGACTTTCACGGTCGCTTAGTCGGCAGTGCAGGGGCTTTGTAGGAGGAGGCGGGCGGATGGAAGCCGAAACGATCAACGAGTGGCCTGGTCGCGATAATCATGGCGCGTGCAGGCCGCGCGATACCGAGCACTGGGACCGGTTGCGCCGTGATCTGGGCGTGATTTTGGGGCTGGACGGACCGGTGCCAGATGCGACGCTGAAGGCTGCGCTGGCCGATGCCACTTACGCCGACAATTTGCTGGCCAGCAGGCGTCACCCCGCGCTGCTCCAGCGGCTGGTCGCCGCGCCGCCGCGCGCTGGCGTCGCGCCCCGGCTGTCGGGTGCGGCACTAGCGCTAAAGGCCACCATCGCGCTTAGGCGCTGGGCGGCGACGGGATTTGCGACGGTCGATCCGGACCGCCGCGCGCGACGGCAGGCGGCCTGCGTGGCGTGCCCGCACCGTGTCGGCGGCACCGCACCGGAGCTTGGCACCTGCGGCCTGTGCGGGTGCCCGCTCGGGCGCAAGATCAATATGACGTCGGAAGTCTGTCCCGACGCGTCATCGTCGCCTGGCGGCATGACGCGCTGGGGCGAACCAGCGGCGCGGGCCATGTGATGCCGCACGCCCGGATGCGCCCCCGCCCGCAAGGATGCATCCGACCCACCAAGAAGGAGATGGAAAATGAAAACCGAACATATGCTCGCGGGTGATGAGGCCCGCCGGATCGATCGGGTCGGCGCGCTGTTGCAAGGCACGATCTTCGCCGCCGAGTTCGACGCCGCGGGCTTCGGCGCAGCCGGCACCGCCACCGGGGCCGAGGATGCGCCCGAGGCGACCAAGGAGAAGACGTGCAAGCCAACGCGCAACCCGTGCTGCCATGAAGAACCTGAAGGGACCAAGGCGAAGACGTGCAAGCCGACACGAAACCCGTGCTGCCGCGAGGATGAGGACGAACCCGCCGCCGAAACGCGCCATGCGCTTGATCTGCTCGTCATCTGAGCCGGACAGGTGCGGGGATCGGGGCTGCGCGGCTGACAGGCGAGCACGCGCATGATCCTCACCCGGCACAATGTTCTGCCTTATCTGGTCCAGGCCGAGTTGTTCGGCCTGGACCGCATCGTCGCGGGGCGCGTCCAGGTCGGATCGCGGACCTCGCGCAACCGTGCCTTCGCGGTGTCCGACGCGCGCGGGCCGGGGTTGTTCGTCAAACAGTTCCGCCCTGAGGAGGGGCATTGGAACAGAGGGTCGACGGTTGAATCGGAGGCGCAGGTCTATCGGATGGCGGCCGGTAACGATCGGCTCGAAGCGGTGATCCCGCGTCTGCGCAGCTTCGACGCCAGCCATCAGATCTTGGTGCTCGATCTGGTTGAGCCAGCCGAAACGCTGCGCGCACACCAACGCCGCACCGGGCATATCTCAGTGTCCGCAGCGGCTGCCCTGGGTAGTGCGCTCGCAACGTGCCATGTCGAATTCGGCAAGGTGCTGCGCTTCGGCACCGCCGATGCCACCGCTCCCGCGCTCCCGCGCCACCGCGCGTGGATCCTGCGGCCGGACCTGCTCGATCCATATGTCACCGTAAGCCAGAGCGCGGCCCAGGCGCAGGTCGTGGCGATCGTGCAGCGGCACCCGGACCTCGTTGACCGGCTGCGCGCGCTGGCATCGGCCTGGCGCGTCAACGGCGTAATCCATGGCGACATGAAATGGGCGAACTGCCTCATCGGGGCCGGTGGGGCAGGCCCCGATGATCACGCCGTGCGGCTGATCGACTGGGAGATGGCGGGCAGTGGCGACGTCGCCTGGGATGTCGGCGGCATTTTCCAGTCGTGCATTCTCGCCTGGGTCCGATCGACGCGGGGACAAGCGGGGGATGGGGTTGGCGCGCTCGTCGCGAGCGCCACGGTCTCGCTGGATGGCGTGCAGGCGGCAGCCCGCGCCTTCTTTTTCGCCTATTTGAACCGGATCGATCTCGATCCGCGTGCGACGGCGGCGCTGCTGGCGCGGTCGGTTGGTTATGCCGCGGCGCGTATTGTCCAGACCGCTTTCGAGGCGACCAGCGGCGAGGCGCTGATCAGCGGGCACATGGTGCTGGCGCTGCAACTCGCCGCCAACATGCTCGCGGATCCCGCAGAGGCGGCGGCGCAGGTTCTGGGGATAGAGCCGTGATCGCGGAGGCGCTCCCGTCGTGGTTCGGCATAGTGCAGCCGATCCTAGACGCCGTGCGGATCGTCTCGTCCACCGGCTTCACTTTCGAAGGCACGCTGGTCGATGCGGCGCGACAGCCGCCGCCATCGCCTGATGACGACTTCTTCGATCCCGATCCGCTGATGCGCACGCTCCATCGTCGGCTGTACGGCGTCTTCCACGCGTGCGCGGGGGGCGGTGGCGATGTCGGGAAGCGCGCGCGGGCGGCCTTCGTCGAACGCCTTTCGGCGGCCAATCGCGGCCGCAGCCGCCTCGACGAAGGCTGGTCGGTGGTCGAGACGCTGGCGAGCGGCGCGGTGGTCGCGGAAAAATGGGGCCGCACGCGGCGCTGTAATCCCGGCGAGTTCCTGTCCGACGCCGCGCCGGCCCGGGTCACGCGCGGGGCGGCGCTCGCGATCCGTCTCCGGCATGCGGCGCCCGGGCTCCAGCCTGGATTCTGTTACGCCTTTGGCGGCGATCTGGAGGATGGTTTCGACCGACTTCGCTCGGTACGTTATTATTTCAACATCGATGCCGCAGCCGCGCCGGCGGTGGTCGCGCTGATAACACAGGAGTTCGGTGCGCGCGCAATCCCCTTCGCGTGCAAATGCGCCGATACTGCGGGCGGCTTTGCGCGACGTGACCCGTGCGTCCTCTATGTCGGCGCGCGCCACGCGCAGCTGGTTCACGGAGTGCTCCGCGCGATGCTGCCCCGGCTCGCGCCGCATCTCCGCCCCCCTGTGCCGATTTTCACTGAGCTGCTGGCGCCCGGGCTCGCCTTTGCCGAGGAACCGGCGGGGCGTGACAGCTTTGGCGGGCATCGGATGCGCGCGGTCGCCTACGGCCTCATCGCGGCGCACGCCCGCGGCGCTGCCGACGATGCCGCGCGCGGCGCTGCGATCCTCCACAGCTTCGCGCAGCACAGTATCGATCGCAATGCACCGCATTTGTCGGCAAGCGACAGCGATCCCTTTGGCCTGCGCTGTCTGCGCTTTGCCGATGCCGCGTGACGCCGACCCGATCGATGCGGCGCTGCGCATCGGCCATGCCTTGTGCGCTGACGCCTTGTGGTGGGACGGGCGCTGTACCTTCACCACCGACGACATCGCGTCGACGCCCGAAGGCTGGCGTACCGTGCACCAAACATGCGGCGGCGACCTGTATGCGGGCACTGCGGGGATCGCACTGTTCCTGGCGCGGCTCTCGGCAGTTACCGGCGAACGTGTGATCGCCCGCACCGCGGCGGGCGCGATCGCCCACGCGCTCGCTGAGGCAGAGGCGGCGGAAATGGCGCGGTGCAGCGCGCTGTTCGTTGGCCGTATCGGGATCGCGGTCGCCGCCGCAATGGCCGGGGCGTGGCTCGATCGCCCGGCGGCTTTGGATGCGGCGCGTGTGCTGGCGCGGCAGCTTGCGTCGGAGGGCGTCGGGGGCTTTTCCGGAAGCGATCTGATGGCGGGCTGGGCGGGGGGGATCGCCGGTGCGCTCGTACTTGCACGGCGGCTCGAGGACGATCAACTAATCGGCTGGGCGTCGGACTTGGGAGATGCCCTGGTGGGGGCCGCGCAGGTTTCGGCAACGGGCTGGCATTGGCCCGCGCGCGACGAACCGGTGGGCTTGTGCGGGCTGTCCCACGGCGCTGCAGGTATCGCCTGGGCATTGGCTGAACTCGCCGCCGCGACGGGGGCGAAGCGTTTTGCCGAAGCGGCCGCTGGCGCAGTTGCATACGAGCAGCACTGGTTCGATGCGGTGGCACGCAACTGGCCTGACCTTTCACCGGAAAGCCGCGACGCCGGAGGTCGGCGCAGCTGCAGTATGTCATGGTGTCACGGCGCCCCCGGCATCGCGCTCACACGCTTACGGCTATGGGCATTGACCGGCAGCGAAGCGATGCGCGCGCAGGCAATGGTCGCGCTGGCGACGACCGCCGATTGCCTGCGCGCGAACCTCGCCAACCATTCGGGCAATTATTCGCTGTGCCACGGGCTGGCCGGCAATGCCGAGGCCTTGCTCCAGGGGGGCACTTTGTTCGACACCGCCGGCTTAGCGGAAGAGATCGCTGCGTCGGGCATCCGCCGCTTCGGGCAAGCGCCGCGATCCTGGCCGGCGGGTGTCGATTCGAGCGGGGCGATGTCGCCTACGTTGATGCTCGGGCTGGCGGGTACGGCGTATTTCCTGCTGCGGGTCAACGACCCGGGGGGAACGCCGTCAATCCTGCTGCCCGATTGTGCGATGCCGGGAGATGTCGTCCCTGTCCTTGTCCAGGCGTTTGCGGGGGAGGATGCAGCGCTTGCGGGCTGCGTTTAAAGGCTTTGCAGGGCGCCTCGCCGAACATCGACATGCTCAGTCGGAAGGGACCCGAGTACGTGCATAGTCGTGATCGATGCACCGGAACATTACCCTTTCCGGTCGCAAAAGGCTGATCGCCATCTCCCGATTGTGCGCGAGGGATCTAACGAGGCTTTGCGATTATATGATTGCCGCCGCGTTCGCCGTATGAGGCGAGCCTGGTGACCCCTACGGGAATCGAACCCGTGCTTCAGCCGTGAAAGGGCCGCGTCCTAACCGCTAGACGAAGGGGCCATGCCGGCAAGCGCCGGTTGGTGGAAGCGCCGACTAGGCAAAGCACGCGCCGCGGTCAACCCGCTCAATCAAGTTATCCACGGTTTCCGTCAGATAAACGCTCAATCAGCCCATGCGGCATCGTCGATATGCAGTTCGGCGGCGGGCCTTGCGCCCCAATCGTCGATCTTGGCGCGGCCGGCGAGCCATAGTTTGCGGTGCGGTGGCGCGCCGAGCAAGGCGGCGCCGAGCGCGCTTTCCGCCTGCCGGAAAGCCACGGCCTTGAAGCTGCGGCCGTCGTCGCCGGACACAATGAGACGAAGGTGACCGTTGCCGACAATGTCCGCTTTGATAATCCGTAACGGACCCGTAACGATTCTGGGCTGCGGCCAGCCCATGCCGTAGGGGCCGCCCAGCTCCATCGATTCGACCAGAGCGGGAGTGATGCCGCCGGGGGAGAGCAGCGCATCCAGCAACAAGGCGCGATCGCCGATCGAGCGCGCCACGGGCTCGGCCAGCCGCGATTCGAGGAAATCGCCGAACGCGGCGAGCTGATCCTCGGCGATCGTCAGCCCGGCGGCCATGGCGTGGCCGCCACCGGCGACAAGCAATCCACTATCCTTGGCCGAGAGCACGGCGGCGCCGAGATCGACGCCCGAGATCGAGCGACCCGAACCTTTGCCGATGCCGTGTTCATCAACGGCGATGACGATCGCCGGGCGGCCATATTTCTCCTTGAGGCGGCCGGCGACGATGCCGATCACGCCCGGATGCCAGCCATGCCCGGCGACGACCAGCACGGCACGTTCCTTGGCCACCTGCGCGAGCGTCTCGGCGGCTTCCTGCACGATGCCCTCGATCGCGCGGCGCTCTTCGTTGAGCCGATCAAGCTCGGCAGCGATGTCGGCGGCTTCCTGCGGGTCGCGCGTGGTGAGCAGGCGGACGCCCAGATCGGACTTGCCGACACGGCCGCCGGCGTTGATGCGCGGCCCCAGCGCAAACCCCAGATCAGTGCAGGTCGGCGCGCGGGTCAACCGCGAAGCGGAGATCAGCGCGTTGAGGCCGATATTGCGGCGCTGCGCCATGACCTTGAGGCCCTGCGCGACGAAGGCGCGATTGAGGCCGCGCAGCTGCGCGACATCGGCCACGGTGCCCAGCGCGACGATATCGAGCAGATCGAGCAGCCGCGGCTCGGGCCTGTCCTGAAACGCGCCGCGCGCGCGCAGCACGCGGATGAGCGCGGCGCCGAGCAGGAAGGCGACGCCGACCGCCGCGAGATGGCCATGCGCGGCGCCGTCCGTCTCGTCGAGCCGGTTGGGATTGACCACGGCATGCGCATGGGGGAGCGCGAGCGCGCATTTGTGGTGATCGACGACGATGACATCGACCCCGGCATCGCGCGCGGCCTCCAGCGCCTCGAATGCCTGCGCGCCGCAATCGACCGTCACGATCAGATCTGCGCCCTCGTTCTTCAGCTTGACCAGAGCGGTGCCGGAGGGGCCATAGCCCTCCATCAGGCGATCGGGAATATAGGCTTTGGCGTCCAATCCGAGATCGCGCAGCAGCAGGATCATCAAGGCGGCGGAGGTCGCTCCATCGACATCGTAATCGCCGAAGATGGTGACCGATTGCTGCGCCGCGATCGCATCGGCAAGCCGTTCGGCGGCGCGATCCATATCACGGAAGATCGCAGGATCGGGCATGAAGGCGCGGATGCTCGGCGCCTTGTGCGCCTCCAGCTCCTCACGCGGGCAGCCGCGAGCAAGCAGCAGCTGGGTGACGAGATCGTCGGGCGCGAAGCCCGGATCGCGCGTGTCAGTGGCCAGCGCGCGCCAGCGCCAGGGCTGGCCGAGGATGGATTTCGTGATGTTGAGGACGGTGTTCATGAACGCCGCTTGGTAAACGCGCAGCGAGAGTGAGGGAAGAGGGCGCCTCTTCCTTCCCGAGACACGTTCGGCAAGACATGGTCAGATCAGCTGTGTAGCGGCAGGTTGGCATAGCTGCGGCCCGGCAGCGCCGCGCGAAGCCCGCCGACGCGCGTCGCCACAATCTTGGCGATGTGCCAGCCGGGCGTGCGATTGATGCGGATTTCATAATCGAAAAAGGTCGAGAAGCCGCCCGAGGCGCGCAGATCGGCCACGGGGCCATAGGCCGAAATGACCAGATCGCGCGACGTGTCGCAACGATCCACGATGATCGAGGTCATAATGTGACGCAGCAGCCCGGCACCATCGCGGCGCACGATGCTGGGCAAGGTACGCAGTTCATCGCGGCCGCGCAGCGTCAGCCCGTCGCTATCCTGGTACACACCGTCGGCCGTAAACAATTGCGACCAGCATTCGCCCCGATCATGATCGAGATACTGGCAATAGCGCGCGAGCAGCTCCTGCACCTCGACGCGGGTGGGATGATCGATCGCGGAAATACAGCCCATCGTCACTCTCCTTGATGCCGGGCGATCCGGCGCCAAGCGCGCGGCCGCAACGGCTAACCATGCGACGATTGCATACCCAAAGTTCAAACATGTCAAGCAAGACGACGGTCTTTCAAGAGCCAAGCTTCCTCCGGCGCCCGACCGCGAAAAGCAATGAAGGAGGCGAGCGGATCGCGCGTATTGCCGGGGGCGAGGATTTCGCGGCGAAAGCGATCGGCCAACGGGGCGTCGAAAATGTCGTCGAACGCGGCGAAGGCGTCGGCGTCGAGCACCTCCGACCAGAGATAGCTGTAATAAGCGCCGGCATAACCGCCATCGAAGATATGCGTGAAATGCGTCAGCCCGTGGCGTGGCGCGATGGCGCACGGCATCCTGATGCGCTCCAGCGCCGCGCGCGCGATGGCGGCGGAATCGGGGGTCGGATCCGTGCTGCGGTGGACGGCGAGATCAAGCAGCGATGACGCGACCAGCTCGATCGTGGCGAACCCCTGGCCAAATTCCTCGGCGTGCCCGATCGCAGCGATCAGCGCGTCGGGCATCCCGAGCGTGCGCAGCGTTTGCGGTGCGACGATCCAGTGCTCCATGAATTTGGAGGGGAATTCGACGAAATCGCGCGCCACGGCGGTGCCGGCCTGGCTGGGATAGGTGACCTCCGACAGCAAGGCGTGCAGCGCGTGGCCGAATTCGTGGAACAGCGTGCGCGCTTCGTTGATCGACAGCGCGGTGTCGGCCCCGGGGGGTGCCTTGGCGAAATTGGCGACGAGATAGGCAATGGGCAGCACCGGCATGTCGAGCTTTTCCTGCACGCGCAGGCTGCCCATCCAGGCCCCGCCGCGCTTTTCGGTGCGCGCGAGATAATCGGTGTAGAGCAGCCCGACCGCCACACCGTCGCGGGAGACGGCCCAGGTTTCTACGTCCGGATGCCAGCCCGGAAGATCGGGGCGGCGATCGAAGCTCAGTCCATAGAGTCGCCCGGCACAATCGAAGGCTGCTGCGCGAACGCGATCGAGCGTCAGATGATGCTTCACCTCGGCGCCATCGAGCGCATAACGATCGCGCCGCACGCGCTCGGCATAAAAGCGCCAGTCCCACGGGGCGATGTCGAACGTTTCGCCGTCCGCTGCGGCGACCGCCTGCAGCTCGGCCTGTTCCGCGGCGACCTGCGCCAGCGCCGGTGTCCACACCCGCATCAGCAGTGCCTCGGCGGCGTCGGGCGTCTTGGCCATGCTGTCGACCAATGCATAATCGGCGTGGCTCTTATAGCCGAGCAGTATCGCGCGCTCGTGGCGCAGCGCGAGCATGCGATCAACGATGCCGCGATTGTCATGCGGGCCACCATCGCAGCGCGTGGTGAATGCGCGCCACACTGTCTCGCGCAGATCGCGCCGCGTCGAAAAGGTCAGGAAATTTTCCGCATCGCCACGATCGAGCGAGATCAAATGCTTGCCGAATTTGCCCTGCGCTTCCGCGCGACGCGCGCTCGAACTGCGCAGCGCTGGCGGCAGTCCGTCGAGATCGGCGGGGTTGAGCACCATGGCCCAGTCGGCGGCGGCGGCCATCACGTTCTGGCCGAACTGCGTGCCGAGCGCCGACAGCTCGGCGGCGATCGCGGCAAAGCGGGCCTTGTTGGGGGCATCCAGCAAGGCGCCGCCATCGACGAAGCCACGATAGCTGGCGTCGAGCAGGCGCGTTTGCGCTTCGTCCAGGCCAGCGCTCTCGCGTGCCGCCCACACCGCATTTACGCGCGCGAACAGCTTCGGGTCGTGCCCGATCGCGGTGGCGTGCGCGGTCAGCAAGGCACCGATCTCGGGCTCGATGGCGTGGATCGTCGCATCAGCGTGTGCCGAGGAAATGGTCCAGAAGATGCGGCGGGCACGCGCCAGACGCGCGCCGGCGCGCTCCATCGCGACAATCGTATTGTCGAACGTGGGGGCGGCGGGATTGGCGACGATCGCGGCGATCTCGGCCTTGGCCTCGGCGATGCCCTGGCGGATCGCCGGAAGATAGTCCGCAGTGTCGATACGATCGAACCGCGGCGCGCCGAACGGCAGCGGCGAGGGGGCGAGCAGGGTCTGGGTCATGTTCGGTTATCCTGGGTCAGCGCGCTGGCGCTGCGTGTGCTCGAGATGCCATCCCGAGGTTTGACCGCTATATTATTGAGTCATCCCAGCCGAAGCTGGGATCTCAAGCGGCAGGGGCGGAACGTGAGCCGCGTGAGACCCCAGCTTTTGCCGGGGTGACGCATGGGGCGGGGATTACCACGGGCTTCACGACCGCGCGACGGGGGCTGTGCCCAAATCGAACGTCTCCACCGCATCGGTGTGCACATGGAACCCGACGAGCCGCGCCGGACCGAACGTGGTGGTCAGCGCCGTATCGGTGGCATCGCGTCCGCGCGCCATCAGCAGGCGTCCGGCGCGCGCTTTGTTATGCCGCGCGTCAAACGTGTGCCAGCGATCGCCCAGATACACGTCGAACCAGGCGGAGAAATCCATCGGCCCGGGGATCGGCGGGATATCGATGTCGCCAAGATAGCCGGTGCAATAGCGCGCCGGGATGTTCATGCAGCGGCACAAGGCGATGGCGAGATGCGCGTAATCGCGGCACACGCCCTGCTGCTCCTGATAGGCATCCCAGGCGGTCTTGGTCGGGCGGGCATGGTGATAGCCGAATTCGATATGGTTGTGGACGAAGCCGACGATCGCCTGGACGCGCACCCAACCGGGCGGGATATGGCCGAACAGGCTCCAGGCCACGTCGGATAGCCGGTCGGTCTCGCAATACCGGCTGCCGAGCAGATAGACGAGCACCTCGTCAGGTAAATCCTCGACGCGGTGCTGGATCGCCTCGGGGCTATGCGGGTCCTTCTGGAACGGATCATCGACGATAAAATCGCAGCGGAGCGTCAGCCCGCCTTCGGGCACGGTCAGCCGCGTGCAGACATTGCCAAAGGCATCGACATAATCATGCATCGGCACGTCGGGCATGGTGGTGATGCGGTGCGGCGTGCGCAGATCGCCGTTGCGCGACGGATGCAGGCTCAGCATCGCCATCAGCGGCGTGGCGACCTCGGTTTCATAACGGATATCAAAGCCGGTGCGGATCAGCATATGAGTGTTTCCCTTGGCTTGAGGTCGGCGGAACGCGGCTTATCGGAAACGTTGCGATCGACGGTGATGTCGACGGACACGGTCATGTCGAGAAAACTGCCAGGGAAGCCGCCCCACGTGCCCGAGATCGGCACCGCCTGATAGATGTCGCGCGCGATGGCGACGCGGATCAGCCCGCGGCTGCCGATGATGCCGTTGGTCGGATCGAACTCGACCCAGCCCGACCCCGGCAGATAGACGCGCACCCAGGCATGCGTATTGCCGCCGCCCATATGCGCCTCGCGCGACGTAGGGTTATAGACATAGCCGGAGACGAAGCGCGCCGCGAAGCCCAGCGCGCGGACAGCCTCGATCATCAGCATGGCATAATCGCGGCACGTGCCCTTGCGCCGTGCGAGCGTTTCGATCGGTGTCTGCGTGCCCTTTTCGGGGCGTCCGACATACGTGAACTCGCGTTTGATCGCGCGCGTCATGTCGGAAAGCATCTTCAGCGTGTCGGTCGGGCCGTCCTTGTTGACGAAGCGATCGGCCCAGCGATCGATCTCGCGGCGCGGATCATGATGCTGGCGCTCGATCGAGCGCAGCAGATCGGGCATGTCCTCGCTCGAATAGGTGAAGGGATAGCGTTGTGCATAATCCTCGATATCGACGTGCTGCAGCTCCGCCGGTGTATGCTGGACGCGGACCTGGCTATCGATGATCAGTTCGCGTGCCGGCTTGTTGAACGTGGCGATGGCCACCGAATTGCCGAACACGTCCTGCAGCCAACGGATGTCGGCGGGCGCGGGATCGATGCGCAGCTCGGCATCGATCAGATGCTGGTCGTAGCTTTCGCGCGGGCGCACCATGATGCGATGCTCGCCAAAGGATACCGGCTGGCGGTAGGTATAACGCGTAATGTGCGAAAGGTTGAGAAATGGCATCGGATACTCGCAGCGACAGCGTCCCGGACGAGACGTTGCTTTCGGCCTATGATCCACCGCCGGTTCGCATAATCAACCCCGGTGGCGCGTCATCGTTCCTGCTGATCGGCGATCATGCCGGAAATCTCGTGCCTGAGTGCCTGGATTCATTGGGTTTGCCCGCCGCAGAGCTGGAGCGCCATATCGGCTGGGATATCGGCATCGGCGCGCTGGGGCCATTACTGGCCGAGACGCTGGACGCGGTATTCATCCGCCAGACCTATTCGCGGCTGGTGATCGACTGCAATCGCGATCCGGCGCGCGCCGATGCGATGCCCGAAGTGAGCGACCTGACGATCGTACCGGGGAATACGGGGCTGACGGCGGTGCAGCGCGCGGCACGCGTGGCGGCGATCCAGGTGCCGTATCAGGATGCCATCGCCGCCGAGCTGGCGCGGCGCGATGCCGCGGGCATGGCGACGATCCTGGTGTCGCTGCACAGTTTCACGCCGGCGATGCAGGGGGCCGTGCGTCCTTGGCAGGTCGGCGTGCTGCACGATCGCGGCGATACGAGCTTTGCCAAGGCGCTGATTGTTGCGTTCGAGCGGGCAGGGGACCTCACCGTCGGCGATAACGAGCCGTATAGCATGGACACGATCGATTATACCGTGCCGCGGCACTGCTATGCCGAGCGACGCCCTTATGCCGAGATCGAGGTGCGACAGGATCTGATCGGGACGACGGATGGCTGCCAAGAGTGGGCGGAGCGACTGGCCATAGCGCTCGCGGCAGTGCCGAGCGGTTGATTCGGGACGCGCAGTATTCGTTCCCCCATGAGATGACGTATGCGTGACCCCAAAACCCGCGGAATTCTGGGATTTTCGGAAAAAGTGTAGGAAAAATGCAAGAAAGGGTTTGACGGTATTGGAGGTCGGGCCTAGAGGGGTGTCACCGCAGCGGTGG